>JAUSDY010000172.1 GCA_030650395.1 Acidobacteriota bacterium
CGAGTTCGACGCGAAGTTTCAGCAGGCGAACGCGGAACAGACCGCGCTCGATCAGCAAGCGCCGTTCGTCCGCACCAACCCGGTTTCGATCACCAAGGGCATCCTCGGCTCCCAGGTGCCGATCACCGCTCCCGGCGTCAACGAAGGCGAACCGATCTACTCCGAGCGCAAGCAGATCGCACTGTGGGGCGGTGACGACGCGGAGACGACAGCGGTGACTTGCTGTTTCGGCCCGGTAGGACATCCCGGCGTGACAGCACAGTCGGGTGTGCAGCCCGTCGGGATCGTGAAGTGGGGAACCCGCGGGTTCCTCATGGAAGCCGAGATCGACATCCTCTTGGGCGCGCAGTTCACCGTGTGTGCGTCCTACGTGGTTTTGGAAGGCATGATGGCCGGACCGGCAGGCGCGGCGAACACGTTCAACTTCACCGGCATGGTCTCCACCGCGCCATGCGTGCGAACCGCGCCGCTCACCCGCACGCTGTACTGGAACATCTTGGCGGGTGCCGCCAACACCGGCTACCTGCGTATCCCGGCGTTCGCCAAGAACCTGATCATCTTCCGTACCGGCGCGGTGGTCGGTGACTTTACGATCAGCATCGCCGACCTGGCGGAGAGCGAGATCTACCGGCACATCGTGAGCGCTGCGGCGAACATGACGATTCCGCTTCCGCTGGCCGGGAGCGCCGCGACGTTTCGCGTGACGAATAACAGCGGAACGAACGGCGACTACGTCTTCATCTTCGAGCTGGGGCTGTAGATGAGCGACCTCGCCTACACCATCGGCTCCGACATCTTGGGCGCCTCCGCGTCCAGCATTGTCGTGTTCAATCCGTTCGAAGTCGCCGTCATCATGCCCGGCGGCACGACCATCTTGCCGATGGCGCCGTACTCGACTGTGCTCGGCGACCCCAAGTCCGTCTACAAGGTCGTCGTGACCGGCGGCATTGCTCGCGGCGGAAACGGCTTTCAGCTCGGGGTTGAAGACAACCGCCCCGGCCAGCCGACGCACACGTTCCGGTTCTCGTTCGCGTACACCTCACCGACGCGCGTCGATGTGTACCTCGCCAACGGGACGAAGTTCTCGTACGAGGCGCCCGGCTCGGTCACCTTCGGTGCCGGCCCCGCGACCAAGGGACCGCTGGCGAACACGATGGTGATGAACCGCGCGATGCGCCCGACGCTACGTCGGCGCTCGAACGTCCTCGGCGCGATGCCTGCGGCCGGCGGTATGGGCGGAGCGGGTGGCGTGGTCCCGTACGAGATGATCATCAAGCAGGTCGGCGCGGGCGCGTCCGGCATCTCCGCGGCGGCGGGCGGCGCAAAGAGCGAGAAGCGCGACATCGCGACCGACATCTTCCACCCGCTCAACTTCATCACCGCGGCGATCGAAACCGACGGCGACATCGAGAAGGCCAAGAAGTTGTACGGGTTCTCGCCGAAGGATGCGCCGCCGGCTGAAGTCGCGCCCGTGCAGGCGGCCATCGTACAGGAGCGCAAAGCGGCTACTGTTCCTGGCAAGACGCAAATGAAGCTCGCCATCGCAAAGCGCAACCTGGCTGCGTACGAGGCACACAGGAGAGCCAATCCGATTGTCGATCCGCGTTTCGGCGATATCATCGCGAACCCGGAGTACGTCGCGGTGCTGCGCATCGGCAGCGACAAGACCGATCTTCTTGGCGATCTCTCGCAGGTGGTCGTCGCGGGCGGCAAGCATTTCGCCGGCAACGGGTACCAGCCTGGCGAAGGTTTCGGTCAGCACTTCAGCTTCGGCTACGACACGCCTGCACGGGTGGATTTCACGACCAAGAGCGGCTTGTCGGCGTCGCTCATGGATGTGTCGAAGATCATTTTCGGTGGCGGACAAACTACGACTCGCGTTGCGGGTCTGGAGGAAGAGATGAGCGCGGATAAGATCCTTGGCGAGTTGATCGGTGCAGCACGCGGCGTGACCGTTTCAGCGCCGACTGGCCGTCGTGAAACGGCCGAGGAGCAGGCCGCTCGCCTCCAGGATGAAGCTGCTGCAAACGCTGCAGCCTACGCACAGGCTGTTGCGGAGCTGGAGGCGCAGTTGGCGCGACAGGCCGCGGAAGATGCTCAGGCACAGCAGGCGCAGATTGCGCCGGTGATGGCGGCGCATGTGACCAAGTGTCCGAAGTGCGGCTTCGCCCTGCACATCCAGGGGGCGGTCATCGGCGAGTTGGTGGCGAAGCAGCCGGCCGCTGTGAAGCAGTTCGCGGCTGAGTGCCCGAACTGCGGCGTGGCGCTCAAGCTGAGCGTGTCGGCGTCGAACGTCGCGCCGCTGCCCCCGATGCCGGGGCCGAAGGCGCCTCCGAAGCCGACGAGGTTCGCGAAGATGCTCAACCCCAAGCTGCGCAAGAACGTGATCAAAGGCGATGAAGGCGACGGAGGAGACGTGACGCAAGAAGATGTCGATCGGATCTACGGCGAGGTTCTCGGCATGACCGGGACGACGGAGATCTCGACGGTCGAGGAGCCCGAAGAGGTCTCCGAGAACGACTACATCTACGGCTCGGACGTGCTCATCGGCGCGGCGAAGTACGAGTCCAAGACGCGCGCGATGGCGGGCAAGGTGATCCCGCAGCGCGCCGGGTTCGTGCTCAGCAAGTCGCCGGCTGGCCGCAACGTGCTGTCGCTTCGGATCACGGCGACGAGGCCGGGAGCGTTTCAGACGACGGCCTCGAACGCGAAGACGGTCGGTCTGCGCGTCATGAAGCAGGGGCAGGATCTGAAAGACGCGCTCAACAAGAAGGGCGTGTTCGCGCTCGCGCCCGTGTTGCGCAAGAAGACCAACGTTGTCGGGGCGACACTGACGCGTCGCGGCGGCGGACGGCGGTTGATGAAACGTTTCACCCTGTCGCAGATGAAGGCGGTCGCGCAGCGGGCGATCTCGGACGGCGCGAAGCTGGTTCAGAAGGCGACGACGTTCGAGAACAAGGTCGCTATGGCGAACGCCAAGCGCGCTGCCGGCATGAAGCGCATGGCCGATGGTGGCAAGAACGTCAGTGCGCCGACCGGCGTGCGCGATCCGAACTACGTGCCGTCGAACACGTTGCCGCGCGCGAATGTGCCGCCGCCGACCGTGTCCGGCTTGGATCTGCTCGGGTACGTCGATGCGGTGATCGGCGCTCCGTGGCCGGGGTACCTCGACGAGGCGGCTACTCAGTGCGATCCCGATCCGAAGTGGGATGCCGATTGGGGTCAGGGGCCGGGAGGCTGGATGCGCGAGTGCCAGGGTACTGGGCTCCCGTCCGACATTCCGCCGGCCGGATCAACGCCGCCGGCAGGAACGCCGCCCGGCGTTCCGTGGACCCCTCGTGCGCTGCCGCCTCAGCCCACCAAGGACGATGTCGCGCCGAAGCCGTTCGTCGACTACGAGCCGGCACCTGCGTCCGATGAACACCTTGGCGACATGGCCATCGAGTACCACAAGGTGCCGAAGGGCGGCGTTCCTTGGGACGCTTCTGGCTCGATCCCGTACCAGGCGCTGGGCTCATACGCCTACTTCACCGGCCACGCCCCCCAGGCTACTGCCGGATCAGGCGGTGGCTTCGTCTGGAACGGCAGTGGCTGGTCTTTCTCCGCTAGCACTGGCGGCAAGGAGGACAGGTACGGCGGAACCACCGCGGAACTCAACGACAGGAGCCTCAAGGCCAATTACGGACCGCTGATCGGCAGTCCCAAGCCCGAGAAGCAGTTCTTCAACAGGCTTCACTACAGCGACGGAACGCGGGAAAGCCCGCAGCCGGCCAACAACCTGCTCGGCGAGCTGGAGGGCGTCAAGTACGAGCCCTGCTTCTTCTGGTTCTTCGACCAGGCGCCGCCGAACAAGGTGGCACCGCTGTTGAATGCGCGGCTCGAAGAAGCGACGATCAAGTGGAACACGATCGTGCTCAACGCTCAAAAAGAAGCTGAAATCGAGGCGGTCAAAGATCAGCTCGCAAAAGACACCAAGCGTGATTTGGATAAGTCCAACGTCATCCGCGATGCGGCTGACGCGGATCGCATCCGCAAAGAGGTTGAAGAATCTGAGCACCGGATCAACCTGTCGACGACGGAGCAGGAGTCGGCACTCTCGCAGATCGATGTTGATCGCGAACGCGCGGCCCTGGAGACCGAGAACGCCGCCAATCAGCTCGCCATCGATCAGGAGCGGGGGTTCATGCAGCAGCAGCAGCAGATGATGGACTACTACGCGCAGAACCCGCAGATGGCCTACGGCGGCGGGTACGGCGGCGAGGGCTACGGTGGCGAGTACGAGCGCGACCCGAACGACCTCAACTCCGACCCGAACGACCCGGGCAACGTCGACTGGGGTGACGGCCAGGGCGGCAGCTACGAGGAGGAAGGCTGGGGTGGTGCCGATCGCGGTGACGGTGGCCCTACCTCGCTGGAGCTGATGCAGCAGGCCGACGAGAACGATTCGGGCGCCGACGCCGAGTCGTTCGATGAAGGGTCGTACGACGAAGCGGCGTACGATGAGTAGGTATCTCGACGGTACGGCGGTGCTCGGTCTCTTCGAGCCGACTGGAGGGTTGGCGTCGGTTCCTTCGACGTCGACGCCGCCGACCCAGTACATCGTCTTCACCGTCAAGAACTTGCCCGAGGTGGTGGCGAAAGAAGGCGGCTCGGCGGGCGCGGTCGCGTTCAAGGCCGTGCCGCAGACCATCGAGAACATGGCCTACGGCAAGATCCGCGACGAGCTGAAGACCGAGTTCGGCAAAAAGGGCGTCAACATCGACGTGCAGACGACGTACGTCAAGCCGGTCGGCGGTCGGCCGCCCAACGATCTGCTCGTCGGCGCGACGATGGGCGCCGCGAGCGTCGGCGTCGGCTACGGCCTGTGGAAGCTCGTCAAGTACCTGACCAAGTAGTGAACCGCGCCGCTGGCGCTGAAAGAGGAGAAGCACATGTCCGACAAGGAATTCGAAATCCTCGGCGCGCAGATCGCGAACGATCTGGACAACGAGAGGGCCGAGGCATCGACGCTCCTCGACGAGTACGGTCAGGCCGACGTCATGGGCGCGGCGGCCGACGCCGGCAAGACCGACTGGGCGGCGCTCATCCCCGGCATCTTCAACGCGACCGGCGAGATCGTGAAGTTCGGCGTCGACGCGGACAAGAAGACCAAGGACGCCGCGGCGGCGGCCAAGGACGCCGACGTCAAGGCGAACGCCGCGATCGCGGCCGACGTGGCGTGGGCGAACGCCGAGGTCACGCTGGCGACGGCGAACGTCGGACGCAAGCCGCAGGAGATCCTCGCGGCCAAGTCGCTCGCCGAGATGCAGCAGGCGGCGGCGCTGCAGGCCGGCTCTGGCATGTCGCCGGCCGCGCACGAGAAGCGCGTCAAGGCCGCGCACGACATGGCGGCCAAGGCGCGGGCCACGGCAGCCGGTGACCTCAACTCCGTCGGCAAGCAGGCAGCGGCAGCGGCGTGGGGCAAGGTCGCCTCGTCCGCGCTCGCGCAGGCGGCAGCGGCCAACCTGCCGCCCGTGAACCTGGCGGCGATCCAGGCGGCAGCCGCGGCCTCGCAGGCGGCGCAGGGCAACTTCTTCACTCAGAAGTACGGCCCGCTGCCGATGTGGGGCTGGCTGGCGACGGGCGCGGTGACGCTGACGGGTGGCATCCTGCTCATCCGGGCGCTGGTCAAGAAGAAGTAAGGAGACGACGATGCCCAGGTACAAGGAGATCACGGGCGACACGACCGTCTACAGCGCGGCGGCGTGGTGGCGTGAATGCGATCCGTCCATGCAGGTGATCGCCCTCAGCTCTGCGGTCGCGCAGAAGAAGATCCACGCGCTGATGAAAGTGGAAGCTACGAGCGCGCGCGACGACGGTTCGTTCCGTAGCGTCCAGCAGGCGCTCGGCGACATCAAGTGGACAGGTCCGGATCACGCTTTCAAGCTCAAAGATCTCGTGAGCGCACGCGAGCTGCCGAACGCGATTCGCGACCTCGAAAACGCCGGCTACTACTACCCGGAGATGCCGTAGGAGATGCCCAGGTACGGACAGCATGATCTTTCCGCCAAGATGGGCGGCGATCACATCCGGTACGACCGCAAGACCGGCGAGGTTGTCGGCTACGCGTCGTCGCCGGTCGGTCTCAAGGAGATGTTCCGGTACCACGTGAACGAAACGGAATACAACTGGGTCGCGGCGCGCATGGTGCGCAGCTTCGGAAAAACCCGGTCGGCAACCAAGGCGCTGTTCAACTTCATGGCTGCAGGAGCAAGAGCATGAGCGATTATTTCAACCGGGCGCGGCAGGGGCTCGTCAAGGCGAACAGTGTTCTCGGCTCGACCGCGGCGGTCGTGCGCAGGCCGTCCACCGTCGGTGAGTTCGTCTCCGGGCTCAACCTGGAAGCGCGGCCGGACGTGACGACCAACGAGCTGACGCCGCTCGTCGGCGCGGCGGCGGGCGCGTACCTGTGGAACGAGCACCGTGTGCTCGGCGCGCTCGGCGGCTACTCGCTCGCGCGCAACGCGCCCGCGCTCCTGCGCCCGAACGAGCGCCGGTTCGCGATGTGCAACATGGGCGTGACCGGCGCCGGCATCGCCGGGTCGCTCGTGTTCAAGAACTACCCGACGGTGGGGTTCCTGATCGGATGGGCCGGGGCGTCGCTCGCGGTGCACATCGGGAAGCTGAGGTAGCTCGATGACACGTGCCGAACAGCAGAAGGCTGTCGAAAACGCGATCGCAACGTTTCCACACACGTTCGGTCTCGCCGCGTATCCCGGCATCGTTTTCAGGATCAGCCCAAACAAGTCCTACAGGGGGAGGTAGAACCGATGAGTCGTCTCGAAAGTTACCTGGAAACGATCAAGCCGGGACTGCCCCGGAATCGCGTGCGCGCGACGTTGACAAAGACCGTGAACACGGACGACGGGCTCACGACCGAGGCTGAGATCGTCGAGCGGTTCGTGGGCGGCGGAACTGCGCGGCTCAGCTTTGCGTCGATGACCGGGAAGAAGCGCGATGGGATGCGCCTGCCAAAGAAGCCGGACTGGAGCATCTGGGGCGGCGACCGCGGGGTTGGTATTTCGCGCACTGCGGCGCTCTACGCCAACTACCTTCTCGGCAACACGTACGACTTCGAGGAGATCGAGTCGCGCGTCAAGGCCGGGTACGAGAAGGAGATCAGAGACTCTAACCACGGACGGTATAGGTAGCTGATGAGCCACGGCCGCTACAGCGATCACAAGCATTCCTTCCACGAGGCCAACCGCCTCGCCGAAGTGCTGTGCGCGATCGCTCGACACCAGGCGCGTTCGACCAAGCTGCCGTGCGGCGGCGACATCTCGCGCGCGGTCGGCTTCGACGCGAACACCACGCTCGTGCACCTCGTGCGCAAGAAGCTGGTGGAGTCGCACGGGACGGTGAGAAACTCTTGGTTCAACCTGACTGCGGCGGGCGAGCTTGCCGTCGTGTGGCACTGCCGGAGGGCGGCGTAATGGCGACCCGGAATACTACAACCGCAGCGAGAAGGCCCGCGCCAAGGAACTCCTGCGCAAACTGAAGAAGTGTGCGACGTAGACCATGAGCGACTACCTCCACGGCTCCGACATCCTTGGTGCGACGTTCACCAGCACCAGGACGATCACGCCCACGACCATCGCGCCCAAGACGTTGACGACCACGTCGACGCTCACCGCCGCGCAGATCGAAGCGCAGCGGGTTGCCGAAGCTCAGCGGATTGCAGCGGCCAAGCTCGAAGCCCAGAGGCTCGCTGCCACCGCCGCGCAGATCGAAGCGCAGCGGATTGCGGCGGCTGAAGCGGCCAAGCTCGAAGCGCAACGGCTCGCTGCCACCGCCGCGCAGATCGAAGCGCAGCGAATCGCCGCGGCCAAGGAAGCCGCGGCCAAGCTCGAAGCCCAGCAACTCGCGGCACAGGCTGCCAAAGAGATCGAGGCGCAGGCTGCTTTGCGGCTGCAGGTTCAGCAGCGGCTGGAGACTCAGCGGCTTGCCGCCAACGCCGCGCAGATTGAGGCTCAGCGACAGGCCGACGCCGCCAGACTCACCACGACCGCATCGACCGTGAAACCCGCGAGTGTCGAGCCCGAAAAGCCCGGTCTGCTTTCGTCGATCGTGTCGCTCTTCAAGCCCGAAGCTGCGCCGATGACCACGACCGCGACGACCATCAAGCCCGCGGCAGCGCCCGCGCGCACACCGGCAGAAGAGGCGCGGGCGAAGTCGGCCAAGGCGAACGCGAACGCGACCGCCGGGCGGGCCATCGCCGCCGGCAACAAGCTCGCCCGCAAGAGGCCGGCATCGGGAGCGGCGCTCGCGGCCGTCGGTAAGCGGCTCGCCGCGAAGGCGACGCAGATCAAGGGCATCGATATCGTCGAAGACATCCTCGGCGAGCTGTACGGCACGCGGTCGTCTTCTCGCCGCCGCAAGCCGGTGTCGAACTACCTTCACGGCTCGGACATCCTCGGCGCAGGTACTATCCCGTTCGGCGAGCCGATGATGTCCGCGACGGCGGTCAACACGTCGGTGTTGCAGGCCGGTGTGGATCAGCTGATCTCCGAGACCAACGGGGTGGATTTTCTCACACGGCTTGGCGACGTGCTCGATCGAATCGTCGCTATCGGTGCGCAGCTGCCTGAGTCGCAGACGGCGCTTATCGACGAAGCAGATTCGATCCTCAAGGAGGGCGACGGGCTGCTTTTGAGCGTTAACGAAGACGCCTACATCACTAATCCCAGCCAGTTCGGCATAGCGGCACAGCTGGCGCAACCTATCATCGAAAAAGCCTTTTCGTGGATCGGTCGTGCCAACGCCGCGTTGAAGGTTCGTCCGCCGGTCGACGTACCTGTCGATGTCCCGACTGGGCCGCCGGTTGACCCGCCAGTCGATCCGCTGGACGATCCGCTGAAGGACGACCCGCCCGTGACGACCGACGATCCGGCCGCCGCATTCGCGCAGCTGCAGACCGCCATCGAGAGCGTTCTGACCGTCGGCGCGCAGTTGCCGGCGGAGCAGAACGCGCTCGTGACGGAGGCAAACGCGATCCTCCCCCGCGCCGATGCGCTCGTCAACGCAGGCGTCGTCAACGCGACGACTGCCGTGCAGGCCCGAGCGATCGCGGCCGAGTTGAACGCGTGGGTCGTGAGGGCGAACGCCGCGCTCGGTGTTTCCAACGCGCCGTTCAATCCGTTCGGCGGCGCGTCACAGACGCCGCCCGGCGGTTTCGGTTCGACCTTCTCGACCAGCGACGGTGGATTCGGTGGCGGCGGTGGCGGTGGCGGCGGTTTCGGTGACCCCGGCGATCCGGGCGACCCGGGTGGCATCGACTGGGGCGACGGGCAGGCGAGCGAGCCCGGCGGTGCAGCCACCGAAGCGGACCTCATGGACACGCTGCCCGGTCAAGAAGGCGCGCAGGACAGGCAGCTGCAGCGGTTCACCACAACGCCTGCCAAACCGAAACGCTCGGCGCGGATGTCTTCGGCGATGTCGTCGTCGACGCCGCTCCCGGTCGTTCCTGCCAAGTCGTGGCTGACCACGACACGTTGGGGTCTGCCGACGTGGGGCTGGGGCACGATCGGAATCACCGTGCTCGGCGGCGGTGGCGGGTACGCGTGGTGGCGGCTCAAGCACAAGAAGCACTAAAGGAGAATCCAATGACCGGCAGCGATTACCTTCACGGCTCCGACATCCTCGGCGAAGATCTGGGTGCCGTCACCACGGTCGACGGCCACACGCTTTACCCGGGCACGCGCGTGCGTTCCGTCGGGGGCGCGGTCGGCACGGTCAAGCGCATCCAGACCGGCGACAGCAACTTCCCGGACGCGCGCATCACCGTGTACTGGGACGCCGCGGACTACGAGACCGACACCGCGCTCGGTGATCTTCGTGCCGACGCCGTCGGTATGAGCGGCCAGGACTTCCTCTACGGCGAGGCGCTCAACCAGCTCGACCAGATCTTCGGCGAGGTTACGATCCCGAAGGCCGGTCAGAACTACACCGACAAGGCCACCGTGCTCGCGGTGCAGAAGGCGCTCAAGGCCAAAGGCTTCGACCCGGGCAAGATCGACGGCATCTACGGGCCGAAGACTGCCGGCGCGATCCAGCAGATGCAGGGATCGTTGAACGTGCCGACGACCGGCGTCATCGACGAAGGTGTGATCGCGACGCTCGGCGTCACGCCGGGCGGCACGGCTGTGGCACCGAAGCCGTCGATCTTCGCGTCGATCAAAGACGCCATCAAGCCGCTGCCGGCGGTCGGGCCGCCGGGGACGCCGACGCTCGCCGCGGCCGGGTTCTGGTCGCAGCCGCTGTGGACGGGCGCTCCGGTCAAGCGCTGGGCCGGGCTCGTGGGCGGCATCGGTGGCGCGGCGATCATCACCGGGGTCGTTCTCGCGGTGAGGCGGTAGCCGTGGCTCGCAAATGGAGAACGAAACACCCCGTACTACGCGAGCGCATATCGCTTCGCAAAAGATCACGGGTGGAAACGATGCTTCACTACGGCGATGCAGATCACCTTCCGATGCTGACGCTCAGCTTTAACGGCACAGCCAAGGAATTGCGCGCGCTCGTACAAGAGGCGCGTTCGGAAGGCTGGCCGTTGCGAATCGCTACACTCAAGCGCGGACACAAGGGAAGGTACCGGTAGATGAAGATCCGCTCGCTCGATCTCCTGGGTGTGGTTGCCCCCGGCGCTGCGTCGGTGGCTGAGAAGCGCCCCGGCGATCTCAGCCATTCCAAGACGCTCATCCCCGGCGTCGCGCTCGGCGTCGTCACCGCGGCCATGTGGCAAAAACACCCGCTGCTCTTGGTGAGGAGGTAGTCGATGGCATATAAGAAGTTCAATTCTATCGACTTTCTCGGCATCGTATCGCCGTCGTCTGCAGCGGTAGCACATCCCGCGCCGTCAGATCCGACGTTAGTTGCGATGGTCGCCCCTGCTG
>JAUSDY010000179.1 GCA_030650395.1 Acidobacteriota bacterium
GAAGCGGCGCCCGAAACGGGCGGGGCGCCGATAGCCGGTGTAAACTGCCCTGCGATGGCGGCACCCAAGCGCGAGCTGTTCAAGGCCGCGGAAGTCTGCGAAGTGGTGCGGGTCCAGCCGTACGTGTTGCGGTCGTGGGAAACGGAGTTTCCACAAATTGGCCAGGTGCCTGCCGGCGGCGGGCCGCGGCTCTATCGGCGGTCGGATGTCGATCTCGTCCTCCGCATCAAGCAGCTGGTGTTCGACGAAGGCCTCACGCTGTCGGGGGCGCGCCGGCGGCTCGACGAAGACGGCGGCACGAGCAACGGTGCTGGCGTGCAGATGGAAGATCTGCTGGGCGATCGCGTGCGGGATCGGTTGCGGAATGTCCGGACCGGATTGCAGTCGATCCTTCACCTGTTGTCGAAGGATGCGGCCGGCCCGGGGGAATTGCAGCTGGTGGCCCCGCCCGACATCAAGAAAAAGACAGTAGCGAAGTCCGCCAAGAAGAAATAGGCTGACAAGACGGGATGTAGCGTAGCCTGGTAGCGCGCCTGCTTGGGGTGCAGGAGGTCCCGAGTTCGAATCTCGGCATCCCGACCATACCCATCAATAACTTACGGGCGCGGCCAGTTGGCGCGCCCGTTAGTTTTTGCAACGCGATTGCAACGGGAGGGCAGCATGCACGCAAACGACCTTGAGGTAGTGAAGGCGGTGGCCGAAGGAACCGCAGCCGGCGCCACCGGCGCGCTCCAGAGGCTCGTCCTGAATCTCCTGGGAGGCGCTGCAAGCGAAGCCGGCGAGGAACTCGAGTTGATGGTCCGCGGTTGGCGTGAGCGACGCTCTGAGCGATACGGGCGCCTCGTCGTAGACCGGCTGACAGGTCGACCGCGGCGCTCAATACCCCCGAAGGTCCTATTTCCAGCGTTCGAGTACGCGACGTTGGAAGACCGGCCAGAACTCTTGGACTTATGGGTAGAACTATTGGCGACGGCTGGCAGCGAGGGTGCAGACGACGTTGATCGAGTGTACGTCGAGATCCTGCGCGACATGACGCCGCTCGACGCGCGGGTTCTCCAATGGGTACGCACGTTTCCACCAGAACTGGACGGCAACGATCCTAGGACTATTCCGGAGGCTGAATTTGTAGGTCCTGCACCCGAAGCGATCCGGCCGCGCGCGACGAAGACCACTGCGATGCAGGCACTGCGTATTTCTAACAACGACTTTGAACTCGTTGCATCGCGCCTCGGAAGGCTCGGCTTGTGTGAGCCCGGGCGGCTTATCTTTCCCACGCGATTGGGATCGAGTTCGACCGGCCCGCGAGTGTATGACGCCATTACGCTGACACCGCTCGGGATCGCGTTTGTGGACGCCTGTGCGCCTCGCAGGCGGGCGCCCGACGGGCCGACCGTCTGAGAAGAAACAGCCGTCTGGCCGTTGGCAAACCCATACTACTGTTCAGTATCATAGACGAAGGGATTTAGCTAAAGGGTTAGCTGCCAAAGAAACACGGCGGCAGCGCCGCCCTGTCATCGTCCTAGTCCGCTGTCTTGTGGGATCGCCCAACGAGCCCGATGGCGATTAAGACGGCGCCAGCGATAATGGTTTGACGGTCGGTCTTTTCTAGGCCTCCCTGTTGGAAAACAGACTGGCCCGTTGGTCGCCAGCCTGACAATCCCCAAATAACCAAAGTGGTTCCGATGGCAATCAGCGCGATTGTCCAGTTCAGCTTCAGCCAGCCGTGCAGAGCCTGCCCCTCGCGGTCTCTTGGCAGAATGGCGATACCCGCTGCGTCAGCGCCTACCGTCTTGAAGAGCGCCTGCAGATCAATCGGATCGAGCGTTCGCAAATGCGTACGCAACTCCTGGGCGCGCAGTTCATTGACGAGCGCCATCGCGGGATCTTTCGTCACGGGTGCTGGCTCGAAAATGGAAGGATGTCGGCTTGGAAGTTTGTCGAATGACGGAAGACTTCCCAAATGACCAAGTGGGAAGGATCATGCGCGAGTTGAGACTCAAGTAAGGGTTCATGTTCCGGGGCTCCGCAGTCACCGTCAAGCCGCTCAACTAGGCATCTTCCCGTCGTTGGCGGCCTGTTCTCGCGCGTCGACGCAGAGGCGTGGGAACCCAGATGCGACACTGGGGTGGCGCCTAAGTTGTGAATCTTAGAGTGAGTCGCACTTAGTGGGCTGACCGGTCCCATGAGAAAATGGATCGGCATGCCGCAAGCGATCTTCACCTGCAGAACTATTGACGGCAAGGACGTGACCTTGAACCGGGATCGCTACGACAACCACATCATGCTCGAACATCCGGAGTTGTCGCGAGACTACGACGACCCACCGAGCCAGATCGAGCACGCGTTGATGAACGCAGCCAAGGTGACGCCCGGCAAGGGGAAGGCGAAGATCTACATCGGCCCACCTGTGCAAGCAAACCCTCCAGCGGGTGCGCAGCAAATGTACGTCGTCATCCTTCCGGAAAGCAACGGAAACGGCTGGTGGGTGGTTACTGCGTATGCGCAGATTCTGATTTGGTGACGGTAACGCTGCGACGACGTTCCTCCAGAATCACTCTGGCCTTGTGCCCGTAGCTCGCTAGCAACTCGCGCGCGAACGCGGCTGTGATCGCTGACGGGTCCTTCCGAAACTTCGCGGCACAATCAACCACTTCGATACCGATAGGCTGACCAGTCTCTCGACTCAGCCGTACGGCGACGTCACCCTCGATGACCACCGTGTCCGCCTCAGCGGGCGCGCCAAAGCGAGCCAGCAGAAGATCGGCCTTGGGGTCGTATTCCGCGTGCAGCTGGTTTTGGGCCATGGTGACAAGGCCCACTAGACATTGAGGTCTAGCAGGTGCTGGTAATTCTACTACAGTTGTTGACAGGAACTCTGCCTGGGCCGCCATGCAACTGGAGTGCGCGTCCATGGGGCCGTGAGTTGGAGTAGTTTGCGAAATCTGCGTTAATCTGCCGCTGTATTTTGGCTGCGAAATCTCTATTTCAAGCTTGCGCGATCTTAGGCGCAGCTCTTGTTGCCCTGTTCCCGCTCCCATCGGCGTCCGTTGAGCGCTGGTACGCAAAGGGAATCTATCCGGCAATTCAAGCGAACCTCACGGCCGCATCGAATTCGCTCGGGCTGGCGCTATTCGATACTGCGCTCATCATTTTCGTCTCGCTGCTGATCGGCGGGTGGGTGTGGTGGATCAGGGGCGCGCGCAAGCAGCGTTCGTTCCGTCCGATCGTGCGCGGCGTGGTTGGGACGATTACCGGCGCGGCGATCATCTATCTCTGGTTTCTTGCGGCGTGGGGATTGAACTACGCGCGCCCGCCGCTCGAATCGGTCCTTGCGTACGACGCGTCGCGCATCACGCCGCTTGCCGTTCGCGCGCTCGCCGAGCGCGCGGTGAGCGAGGCCAATCGCACGCACGCCGCAGCGCATGCCGCGGGGTTCCCGGCGATCGCCGGCATGCCGGCGCCGCTGGCGGCGGCGCTGCACGATGTCGAGCGCGAGCTCGGCCGCCCGCGTCCGACCGTGCTGGCGCAGCCGAAGCGATCGCTCCTCTCACCGTTCTTCCGCGCGTCGGGCGTCAGCGGCATGCTCGGCCCCTTCTTCCTCGAGACGCTGCTCAATCCCGATCTGACCGGCCCCGAGCGTCCCATCGTGCTCGCGCACGAGTGGGCGCACCTGTCTGGCTACGCCCCCGAGTCTGACGCCAGTTATGTCGGCTTTCTTGCCGCACTGCGCGCCGGCCCCGCGTCACAATACAGTGCGTGGCTCGACCTGGTGTCTGAAGCCGCGAGCCAGCTGCAGCCGATCACGCAGCGGCTCGTGCTCGAACAGTTAGCGCCCGGGCCGCGTGCCGATCAGGAAGCAATCCGCCAGCGATTGAAGGCGCTGGTCAAGCCGGTGGAGCGGGTGGCGTGGACCACCTACGATCGCATGTTGAAATCGCAGGGCGTCGAAGAAGGCGTGCAGAGTTATAGTCGCGTGGTTCAATTGATTCTGGGCACGAACGCCGTGCCGATTCTCACCGGCACCCCATAAAAGGGGTGCCCCACGAAACACCATGAATCGTGTCACCCGCGTGATCCCGGTCGATCCCACCCGGCCCGATCCAGCTGCGATCGAAGAGGGCGCCCAGGCGCTCCGCGACGGCAAGCTGGTGGCGTTCCCGACCGAGACCGTCTACGGTCTCGGCGCCAATGCCCTTGATGAGCGCGCCGTGGAAGCGATCTTCGAAGCGAAGGAACGGCCGGCCAACGATCCGTTAATCGTCCACATCGCCCACATCGGACAACTGAATCTCTGCGCCGCCCACGTGCCGGCCGCCGCGCGCAAGCTCGGACTCGCGTTCTGGGCCGGCCCGCTGACGATGATTCTGCCGAAGCGGCCGGCGATTCCTGACGTGGTGACGGCCGGACTGGGCAGCGTTGCGGTCCGCGTGCCCGCGCATCGTGTCGCCCGTGCGCTGATGGAAATGTCCGGCGTGCCGGTCGCGGCCCCGAGCGCCAACCGTTTTTCACGCCCGAGCCCGACCTCGGCGGCGCACGTGCTGGACGACCTGAACGGGCGAGTGGATCTGATCTTCGACGGGGGGCCTACCGAAATCGGTCTCGAGTCGACCATCGTGGATTTCACCGTCGATCCGCCGGCGCTGCGCCGGCCGGGAGGGCTGACGCTCGAGCAGATCCGGGTCGTGATCCCGGACGTCCAGCCGGTCGCCCAGCGAATCGCGGCCGATCAGCCGCAGCTGGCGCCTGGGCAGTTGGCCCGCCACTATGCGCCGCGGGCGACCCTGACCTTGTATGAAGGCGAATCCGGGCCCCTCGTCCACCGGCTTGGCGCCGACATCCGTACCGCGACGGCGCAGGGCGAGCGTGTCGGGATCCTCGCGCCGGATGAGGATTTGATGGCGCTGGCGCCCGTGATTGCCGCGGCAGCGGCCGCCGGGCGCGTCGAAGTCCGACCATATGGGTCGCGTCGGGACCCGGCGCGGGCTGCTCGAGAGCTGTTCGGGGCGCTGCGCGACCTCGATGCCACAGGGGTCTCGGTCATTTTCGCCACCGCGGTAGGTCCCGCCGGGTTGGGGCTGGCCATTCGCGACCGTCTGGTCCGGGCGGCCGAAGGCCGCGTTAAGACCTGTTAATCCGACCCTCAGTGGAGCGCATGTTCGACAGTGAAAGCGGGCCGTTCCTACGGAACGGCCCCAAAGCGTTGTCCGAGCGACGGTGCCCGGACCATCGAAATCGTTGGTACGCTCAGCAAGACAGCGTATTCCTGCGTGACAGTTGGTGTTATCATGCGCAGCAATCGGGGGGATGGCTCTATGAGTCAAGACGGCATGGCGGACGCTCCGGGCCTTCAGCCTGGAGTTTCACGACGTAATTTCATCAAGGGCGTGATCGCAGCGGGGGCCACCGTTTCGGCTTCTGCGTACTTATTCCGCACCACCATCATCGGCCAGAACGATGGCATGGCGGGCGCGGTCGAGCGGCTCATCACGCTCGATATCAACGGCCAGCAGCGCCGCGTCGACGTGATGAAGAACGAGACGCTCGCGATGACCCTGCGCTACAGGCTGGGCATGACCGGCACCAAGCTCGGATGCGATCGCGCTGAATGCGGCGCGTGCACCGTGCTGGTGGACGATGTGCCGCACTATTCGTGCTCGGTGCTGACGCACAGTATCCGCGGCAAGAAGATAGTGAGCATCGAAGGCCTCGCCAAGCCCGATGGCACGCTGCATCCCGTGCAGCAGGCGGTGGTCGAAGGCCAGGGCTTCCAGTGCGCGTTCTGCATGCCGGGCTTCGTCATGGCCACGGTGGGCTACCTCAAGACCAATCCGAATCCGACGCGCGCCGAGTTGGCGCATGGCATCTCGGGCAACCTGTGCCGCTGTGCCGACTACAACAAGATTCTCGACTGCATGATGCATGCGGCCGAACTGTCGCGGGGGGCGTGATGCAGGCCAACAAACCGCCAGACACAAAGACGCCACCGCCAACGGCATTCGCCGCCGCCGCGCTGCCGGCCTTCAAGCTGCTCGGACAGAACTACACGACGCCCGACCTGGTTGCGAAAGTGACCGGCAAGGCGAAGTACGCCGAAGACTTCCGCGGCGACGGCATGGTGTTCGTCAAGCTGATGCCCAGCCCGCGTCCGCACGCGCGCGTCGTGCGCGTCGACGCGTCGGCCGCGCTCGCGATGCCGGGCGTGCACGGCATTCTGCGCGCCAGCGATCTGCCGGTGCCCACGCCGCCTGGCGGGCCGCCGCCTGCCGCTGCCGCGACCGGCGCGGCCGCCGGTGGTGCGCCACGCCCGCCCGCCGGATCCGCTCCGGCGCCGCCTTCTCCCGCCGCCCCCGCACCGAATGCCGGCGCTGCTGCCGCCGTTGCCGGCGGCACGAACCGTCCCGTCGCCGGCGC
>JAUSDY010000180.1 GCA_030650395.1 Acidobacteriota bacterium
TGAGACGAAGGCGGCGTCGAACCGTGCCGCGACCGGCTCTTCAAACGCGGCCAGCACCGCCCAGCACGGCTTCATCGTGACCGCCGCGAGCCTGGTCTCGAGCGCCGGCGTGCCGGTCACCAGCGCTTTCGCCTGATCGCATGGCACCGCCACGATCACGCGATCGAATGCCCGGGTGAGCGGCTCCAGGGAGTCGACGCCGGTCGAATAGCGGACCTCGAGCGGTTGCGCCAGAGCGTTGGCGATTGCGCCCATGCCCGGCAGCCCCACGTAGCGATCGACGCCGGTCGCTACGGCTTCCCATCCTTCGCCGTCGAAGCTGACGATGCGGGGAGTCCATTTGGCGATGAGGCGATCGCGCTCCCACTGGTCAACTGCGGCGGCGAATCGCGGGTCCCTCACCGTGAAGTACTGCGCGCCGTGATCGAACGCGAGGTCGGCCGTGCCGCGCGATTTCTCGACGTTGCGCACGACCCTCGTCGCCATGCGGCCGCCGGGGCCGGCGGCTTTTTCGAAGACCACGACTTGCTGGCCCGCATCGACCAGCGTACGAGCAGCAGACAAGCCCGCAATTCCTGCTCCCACGACTGCTGCTCTCATGTTCAATAACCAATAACCAAGTAAGAATAACGAAACCGTCTGTTTTGGTTATTTGTAATTCGTTATTGGTTCATTGGTTATTCGTAATAGTTATTCGTTATTTCTGCGACAGTACTCTGCCGAGACTGTCTTTGTAGCCGGTCATCTCGAGGTAGCCGTGCCCGCTGACGTCCTGGCCGGCGCTTCGGCCGGCGACGTCGATCGCGCCTTCCCAGTACGCCACGCCGGTGCTGCGGCCCAAGTCGAGCTCCTGGTTGTCGAGCGGCGTCGTGACCCGCAGGTCGATCTTCTGCGACGGGATCGCGATCGCCCACTCGATCGGGTAGATGGCGCCATTGGCCGAGCGGAACGTGCGTCGGCCCGGCGTCAGCGAGAAATCGCCGGCGGCGAGATGTGTCGTGCGGCCGTCGGCGCCGACGAGTGTGCCGCTCGATCGCGGGTCGCGGCTCCCATCACTGCGTCGCAGCTGATACAGCATCAGGTCGCGGCCGTCGGCGAGCTGGATCGACAACCAGTCCCAGCCGCGCTGGCCGGGCTCGAGAAAGCTGGTGCCGAACTCGTGATCCATCCAGCTCAGGCCGCTGACTTCGACGCGCTCGCCGTCCACGGTAATCGTGCCGCGCGTCGGCATGCGCGTCATCGAGTAGTAGTGCGAGGCGTTGCCGGCCTGCGCGCCCTTCTGGCTGATCCCGTCGACGCCGTTGATCGCGGGCGGCTTGCTTTCGTTGAGGGTCAGATCGATGCCTGCCTCCTTGCTGATGGCGCGCAGCTTGTGCTGACGGTCGCCTGCCCTGAGCGCAGTCGAAGGGTCGAGCGAGGCGGTCCAGTCTTCGTTCCAGACGTGGTAGCGCTCGACGTCCGCGCCGGCCAGCCCCGGTCCACCGCGCGTCAGCTTCTCCGAATAGCGGTAACGCCCGCCTTTCGGATCGCTCACGGCGAGATGGGTCATGAACAGGTCGCGAATCGCCCACCGCGACGGGTTGGTCGGCGCGGCATCAACGCCGACTCGGAAGAACGTGACCTGATAACCGAACCGCCGTCCATCCTTCGCCGATACGTTACCGGTGTAGTACCACCACTCGATCTTGTAATCCGGATGGCTGGCATGATCGCGCGGAAATTCGAACGCGTAACCGGCCATCGCCTCCTTCCACGGCGGTGCTGCCGCGGCACCGACGATTGCGAAACAACAAGCGATCGCGGCCACGAACCTTTCAGAACCCTTCAGAACCATTCCGAACCTTTCTGAACCTTATTCCTCGTGAGTCAGTACGAGTTGCGCGGCCCGACGTGCCGGATAGATTCCGGCGATCGATGTCGCAATGACGACGACGATTGAAGCCTGTACCAGAAACACGATCGGCAAGTGGAACTGGATCGTCCAGCCGAAGCTCTGCACGTTGATCGCATAG
>JAUSDY010000004.1 GCA_030650395.1 Acidobacteriota bacterium
CCATGCGGTCGTTGCTGCCGGGCATTTCGCCGCTCGATCCGATCACGTTCATCTCGGTCCCGATTGTGCTTGGCCTGATCGCGCTCCTCGCTTCATGGATTCCCGCCAGACGAGCAGGGCGGGTCGACCCGTTGGTTGCGCTCCGTTACGAGTAGCGCCCGGCGATCTCAGATGGCAGATCTCAGATCTCAGATCAATTGTCGATTGCAGATTGAAGATGATTTCAATCACGGTGAATCTGCAATTGATCTGCAATCTGAGATCTGAGATCTGAGATCTGAGATCTGAGATCTGAGATCTGAGATCGACAGAGTCACTCATAGCGCAGCGCCGTCATTGGATCTACCCGCGAAGCCCGTCGGGCGGGTAAATAGCCCGCTGCGAACGAGACGGCCGTCATCAACGCCACCGCTGCCGCCATCGACCACACATCGGTAGCGGTCAAGCCGTATAACACGCTGGCGATGAGCCGTCCGGCCGCGATCGCGCCAGCGAGGCCGAGCACGACGCCGATGGCCACCATGATCATCGATTCGCGCAGCACCATGCCGATCACGCCGCCGCGCTGGGCGCCGAGCGCCATGCGGATGCCGATCTCGTTGGTGCGGCGCGACACGCTGTACGACATCACGCCGAACAAGCCGATGCACGCCAGCAGCAGCGCGAGGCCGCCGAACAGCGAATAGGCCATCGCGAACAGCCGCTCCTGCGCGAACCGGCCTTCGAGTTGCTCCGTCTGCGTGGTCATCCCGGCTAACGGCACCTCCGGATCGATCTGCTGCACCGCGTTCCGTACCGCCGCGATCAGGCCGGACGGATCGCCCTCAGTGCGCATCAGCACCCAGACAGACCCGGCGTTCCCCCGGATGGAGGTGTACATCGTCGGCGGCACCTCGTCACGGATGCTGTTGTACTTCGTGTCGCGGATCACACCGACGATCTCGCTCTGGCCGCTTTCCTCGAGCGACGGACCGATCCGCCGGCCGAGGGGACTCTCGTTGGGGAAGTACTTGCGGGCCGCGGTTTCGTTGATGACGGCCGAGGCCGTCGGGTTCGCCACGTCGTGCTCGTTGAAGTCGCGGCCAAGCAGCACGGGGATCTCCATCGTCTTGAAAAACCCCGGCGACACCGACATCGCATAGACGCCGTGGTTGACCGTGTTGCCCTGGATGAACATCCCTGCCGTTGTCTCACTGCCGGAGAGCAAGGCGGTTTGTGACAGGCCGACCGAATGGGCACCCGGCAGCGTCTCTAGCGAGGTCTGCAATTCCCGATAGAGCTGTGAAATGCGCTCGGGCTCGTAGCGGTTGAGCTGCGGGTTCACGCGGAACATCAGGATGTTCGACGGGTTGAACCCGACGTCAACGGCGCGGAGATTTTGCAGCGTGCGAAGGAACAGGCCGGCGCCAATCAGCAGGACCAGCGAGACCGCCACCTGCATGACGAGGAGCCCCTTGCTCAACAGCGTTCGCGAGCCGGTCAGGCTTCGGCTGTTGTCTTTCATGGCCCCGGCCAGGTCCACGCTCGTGGCCCGCAGGGCCGGCACCAGGCCGAAGACGACGCCGGTCAGGACGCTGACGCTCGCGACGAACGCCAGGACCCGCCAGTCCATTTCTGCGTTCTGCCCGAAGGGCAGCAGCTTCTTGCTCCAATAGCCGACAAGAATGCCGAGTGCCCCGCCGATGCCGGAGAGCAGCAGGCTTTCGGTGAGCAGTTGCCGGACCAGCCGTGTGCGCGACGCGCCCATCGACAGTCGCACCGAGATCTCCTTGTAGCGTGATGCGGCGCGCGACAGGAGCAGGTTGGCGACATTGGCGCACACGATGAGGAGGAGCAACCCGACGATCACGGACAGAATCGTGGCCGATCGGGACGAGTTGGTGTCGAGCGCGTAGACCCCGCGGGCACCGGATCTGACCAGGAGCTGGGGCACGGCGTCACCCCGGCTCCGATTCTGTGACAGTTTGCTTTGCTCGGCTGTCAGGCCCGACATGTAGGACGCCATGCCCGCGCGCGCCGCCTCGCGGAACGGACCCTCGAGGTTGCCCGCCACCTGCTCGTACGTCGCTCCGGGCTTCAACCGGCCCATGACCTGGAGCCACCAGGAGGTGGGCACTTGGAGCCTGGCGTTGGCGAGGTTCAGCTGAGGATCGAGCGCGAGCGGCACCGTGACATCGGCGGGGACGGCACCGAGGCGCTGAAGGCTCGTGAAGCCGGCGCCCGTGACGCCGATGATGGTGACCGGGACGTTGTTGATCCGAACGGTGCTGCCGATCACCTGAGGGTCGGACGCAAAGCGGCGGCGCCAGTAGGCGTGGCTGAGTATCGCGACCGGCGCCGCACCCGGCCTGTCGTCGGTCTCTTCGATCACCCGCCCGATCGCGGCAGGCACCCGCAGTACCCGAAAGTAGTTGCCCGAGACGATGACCGCCGTGGCGATTTCCGCCGACCCGTCCACGACGACGTTGAAGCTCCCAATCGGCGCGCTCGCGACCAGGTCGGTCAGCGTCTGGTTGGCGGACCTCAGCTGTTCGTAGACCGCGTACGAAAATGTGGCGCGGACGTCGCGTCCCTGATACGGCGGCGAGTAGCCGTAGTTGCTCGAACTGCGTCTCATGTTGTTGTCGCGGGCTGACGACAGCTTCACGAGCGATTCGGGGTCCGGCACGGAAACCGTCTGAAGCAGCAGGCCGTTGACGGCGGTGAAGAGCGCGGTATTCGCGCCGATGCCGAGCGCGAGTGACAACAGGACCACGGTGGTCCAGCCCTTCGTGTGCAGCAACACTCGAATCGCGTGTCTCAAGTCGTGCAGCATGCCGCCTCCAGCGCCTGTTATCCTACCTGCGAGTGACGTTCGATTTGAAAGATCTCGGCTGGGATGACGAATGGGCCCGCGTCTTCGCGCCGCACGCCGCCGACGGGCTGCTCCCGGCGCGCGTGGCCATCGAGTTCAATCACATCTTCCGGCTCTATGCCGAAGCGGGCGAGCTGCAGGCCCAGCATTCGGGACGGCTGCTGCACCGCGCCGAGGGTAAGCAAGAGCTGTCGGCGGTCGGCGACTGGGTGGCGGTCCTTCCGACACCGGGTGAGGCGATGGCCACCATCGAAGCGGTGTTGCCGCGGCGCAGTCGTTTTTCCCGGAAGGTAGCCGGCGAGCTGACCGAAGAGCAGATCGTCGCGGCCAATATCGACACCGTGTTTCTCGTGATGGGGCTCGACGGCGACTATAACCCGCGGCGCCTGGAGCGGTATCTCGTGATGGCGTTCGAGAGTGGCGCCAGCCCCGTGGTGCTGCTGAACAAGTCGGATGTGGCCGCTGACCATCTTGCTGCCCATCTAGACGAGATCTCGACCCTGGCGGTTGGCATTCCCGTGCACGCCGTCAGCGCGCGCACCGGCCAGGGCCTCGACGTGTTCGAGCGATACATGGGCCCCGGACGCACGGCCGCGTTGCTGGGTTCATCGGGCGTCGGGAAGTCCACCCTCGTCAACTCCCTGGTCGGCGAGGAGCTGCTCAAGACCAAGGATGTCCGCGCGCACGACTCGCGCGGGCGCCACACGACGCGCCATCGGCATTTGATCCTGCTGCCGGGACGCGGCCTGTTGATCGACACGCCTGGCATGCGCGAGCTGCAGTTGTGGAGCCAGGAAGGTGCGATCGAAACCTTCGACGACGTCGAGGCGCTGGCGGCAGGCTGTCATTTTACGGACTGCCGGCACAAGGAAGAGCCGCGATGTGCCGTGAAACAGGCGATTGCAGACGGCACGCTCGCGCCGGGCCGGTTGGAAGGCTACCTCAAGCTGCAGGACGAGATTCAGAGCTTCGGCGCGCGAAAGAACGTCCGCGCGCAGATCGACGAGAAGCGAAAGATGAAGACGATCAACCAGTCGCTGAAGAAGCTGTACAAGTCCCGCGATCGTTAGACAAGGCAGAAGGCAGAAGGCAGAAGGCAGAAACGTTTTTGCCTTTTGCCTTTTGCCTTCTGCCTTTCTAGGGCACGATTCTCAGTCTTTCCAACTCTCCCGGAATCACGCGCGCATCGTTCATCACCGGTCCAAGCTTCTGCCTCACGGCGTCCGCCTCTTCCCGCGTCGGATAGCGGCCCACCAGCACCCGGCGGCGGATGTCGTCGATCGCCAACGCGATGTCGATCATGTAGATCGGCAAGCGCTGCGAGCGAAGGGAGAATTCCACGACGGCGACCTGCTTCGCGGAATCGTAGGTGCCGACCAGCACGGAAAACGACCCGGGAATCGCCGGCGGCGGTCCGATCGCCGTCACCTCGGCGGGGACTGCCAACGGCTCGACGCGAAGGGGCAGCACTGCGCCTGGCCGGCCCTTGATGGCCGGCGCCACCCCCGGGGTCATGAGCGCCATCGGGCTGCCCAGAAAATAGAACGCGCCGGCGGCGGCAAGTAGCAGCGCCACGATGCCGAGGATCAGTGCGCGTCGCGACGAGCGTGAGCTCGACGTCGCGCGCTCGCCTCGGATCTTGCCTTTCGGAATGTCGTGACCCACTTGCCCGGCCGCCTTGACGATGTGCTCTTCGGCGATCCGGCTGGTTTGCGCTTCGCAGCCGACCATCAGGGCGCGATCGCAGAGCAGGTTGATCATCCGCGGCACGCCGCCCGAGACCGAGTGCACCAGGTCGAACGCCTTGGGCGTGACCGACACCGAGGTGGAGCCGCGCGCCACCCAGAGGCGGTGCGTCACGTACGCTTCAACCTCCTCGCGCGTCAGCGCCTTCAGCGAGCAGCGGATCGAGATGCGCTGGTCGAGTTGCCGCAGCTCGTTACTCGCCAGCACGTCGAGCAGGTTCAACTGGCCGACGATCACGATCTGCAGCAGCTTCTGATCGTTGGTCTCGAGGTTCGAGAGGATCCGGATCTCTTCGAGCACGTCGGGCGACAGGTGCTGCGCCTCGTCGATGATCAGCACGGCGCTGCCGTGCAGCGGCACCAGCGACAGCAGAAAGTCGTGCAGCGTGCGGATCAGCTCGTGCTTGCTGGCCGTCGCCAGCCGGCTGGTCTTGAGCGCGTCTTTCGACACCACGCCAAAACTGAGCAACACCTCGCGGAGCAGCTCTTCGACCGACAGGAACGGATTGAGGATGAGGGCGGTGAACGTGGTCTGGTCGAACTGCTCGAGGAGGGTACGGCACAGCGTCGTCTTGCCGGTGCCGATGTCGCCGGTCAGGACGATGAAGCCCTCCTTGCGGCGGATGGCTTGCCACACCTGTTGCAGCGCGACGTCGTGGGATTCGCTTCGGTACAGGAAGCGAGGATCCGGCGTCAAGCTAAACGGCGGCTGAACGAAGCCGTAGTACTCCTCGTACATGCTTGGTCAGGCAAGACAACCAGGGGGTGAGGGGGGCCGCTCGCCTGACACAGCATAACAGGAACGGACACGAACGTCACAACTTGTCGCTGTCTGTTCGACGACGTGCTGCAGCTCGTGCGCGATGGAGGAAATGATCTGATCGCTCCCGAGCTCGGTGCTGATGACGGCGCGCAGGTACCTGTAGCGTTCCCCCTGTAAGACTTGCAAACGATCAGACTCGGGGGGTTAGACGGGGCAGCGCGTGCAGGGTTCGTCTCTTCGACTCGATTGCTGACGTGAACGGAGGGATGGATAGAATGACAGTGGTTCTTCACGGAGGTTCCGCACGACGGTTCCTCACGAGGGTTCCTCACGGAGGTTCGAATGGTGGGACGGATGGTGTTGGTGGTATGTCTGTTGTGCGCGCCGGCTCATGCACAAGTGGCTCCCAAGCAAGCGGTGCTCGACACCACGACCGGCACCATCGTGATGGATCTCTTGGCGGATCGCGCGCCCAATCATGTCGCGCTCTTCATCAAGACCGCGGAGTCGGGCGGCTACGACGGCACCACATTCTTCCGGATGGTGAAGTACGGAATCATCCAGGGCGGCGATCCGGTGACGAAGGATGCGGCGGCACGCGCGAGGTATGGGACCGGCGGGCTGAACCTGCTGAAGCCGGAGACCAACGACGAGAAGCACACGCGCGGCGCGGTGTCGGCCACGCAGATCCCCGGCAAGGCGGAGAGCGCCGGCTCGCAGTTCTTCATCTCGATTTCGGATCAGCCCGCGCTCGACGGCAAATACACGATCTTCGCCCGCGTCGTCGAAGGCATGCTGGCGGCGCAGAAGATCTCGGAGACCGCGGTTGACGACAAGGGGCTGGCCGTCGATCGCGTGGTCGTCAACAAGGTCACGATTCGCGACAAGCCCGCGGAGACGCCCGAGCCGTTTGCCACCGAATCAATCGAGGAGCTCGCGCGGTATCGCGCGGTGCTCGAGACATCGTTCGGCGAAATCACGCTCTCGTTCACGCCCGACCAGGCGCCGATGCACGTGCGTAACTTTCTACGCCTCGCGCAGGCCGGCGTCTACGACGGCATGAGCTTCCATCGTGTCGTGAAGGGATTTGTGATCCAGTCGGGGCACCTGCCGACGCGGACCGCCCAGCTCGGCGAGACGCAGCAGAAGTATGTGAGGCAGATGAAAGCGGAGTTCAACGACCAGCGGCACGAGAAGGGCACGCTGTCGATGGCGCGGCTCGCCGAGCCCGATTCGGCCAGCGCGTCGTTCTTCATCGTGACGGCGAGGGCCGAGGCCCTCGACGGTAAATACTCTGCGTTTGGCAAGGTCGAAAGCGGATTGGACGTGGTCGAGAAGATCGAGGCGGTCGCCGTGAACGGCGAGACGCCGGTGGACCGGGTCGAGCTGAGGCAGGCAACGGTTGTCAGGAAATAGGTAAGCACGGCGGCGAGAGAAGGTTGCTGCGGGTAACCTGCTGTCGGCAGCAATGCAAGACTAGCGACCGGAGCCGCGAGGCGGCCGAACGCGCGGAGAGAGGGCCGCTCCGGCGTTCGCTCGCCCGCCGAGAGGCACCGGCCCGCGCGAGCGTTCGAGTGAGCCGAGAGACAAATGGAGCGGAAGCCACGCTGGCGCCGTGCGGCTTTTGACGTCCATCGCTCCCGCGCTTAATGCGCTGAGCGACATTTGTCCGGCGAACGAGAGCGAGCGGGGCGGTGCCTCTCGGCGGAGCGCCTTCTCCAGGAGGCCGAGTTGGGATCGCGAGATCAGCGGATCAAAAGATGGATCAACAGCTCACGAGCTCAAGAGCTCAATAGATGTGCGACTCAGTTAAACGGTAGGCGGAGATCGATCGACTGCTCCTCAGCGTCGTCGGTGGCCTGACCAAAGTTGTGGACGCTCACGCCGAGCAGGCGGACCGGGCGAACGCCGGCCTCGGTTTTTGACAGTAAGGCAACCGCGCGCGTGACGATCGATTGGGCATCGCTGGTCGGCTCGGGCGCGCTTTGGCTGCGGGTGACGGTCGTGAAATCCGAGTAGCGAACCTTGATCGTCACGGTCCGTGCGGTGATCGACTTGCGGTCGAGCCACGCCGCCACCTCGCGCGCCATCTTCTCGATCTCTTGCCGGATCTCCGTCAGGCTCGACAGGTCGCTCGCGTATGTTTCTTCCGAGCCCGCTGATTTCGCCGCGCGATTTGGCTCGACGGCGCGGTCGTCACGCCCGTGGGCAAGATCGAGCAGCCACGACGCGAGGCTGCCGACGATCGCCTCGAGCTCGGCGGCCGGCCTGGCACGGATGTCGGTCAGCTTCTCGATGCCGTGCTCGCGGAGGCGGGCCGCCGTCACCGGCCCGACGCCCCATAGCGCGTCAACCGGCAATCCTTGCAGGAACGACTCGACCCGCTCCGGCGCGACCACGGTCAGCCCGTCGGGCTTCTTCCATCCTGATGCGATCTTCGCGAGAAACTTGTTCGGCGCCACGCCCGCCGACGCGGTCAGCTGCGTCGCGTCGCGAATGGCCGCCTTGAGACGCCGCGCGACGTTCACACCCAGCGGTTCATCCCACGCGTTCTGCGTCACGTCGAGATAGGCCTCATCGAGCGACAACGGCTCGACCAGCGGCGTGACCTCTCGAAAGATCGCAAAGACCTGTTGAGACACCGCGCGGTACTTCTGAAAGTCGGGCCGGACGATGATCAGCGATGGGCACAGCCGCACCGCGCGCGACATCGGAATCGCCGAGCGCACGCCGAACGGCCGCGCCTCGTAGCTGGCCGCCGCCACCACGCCCCTCGTCGTCGGGTCGCCGCCCACCGCGACCGGCTTGCCACGCAGCGACGGGTTGTCGCGTTGCTCTACGGATGCGTAAAAAGCATCCATATCGATGTGAAGGATCTTTCTCAAGAGTTAAGAGTGCAGAGTTGTGAGTTAAGAGCCAGTGCTTCCGAAACCACCGCGGGTAGGCGCCGCCATTTCGGCGACCTCTTCCCATTCGATTTGTGGGCAGGGGAGCACGATGCCCTGTGCAAGCCGGTCGCCTTTGACGACCCTGACGGGCGCATCCGTCACGTTCAAGACCTGGATTTTTATTTCGTCGTTCGGCCCGCAGTAGTCCGCGTCGATCACGCCGACGCCGTTGGCGACGATCAGGCCGCGCTTCAGGGGGGTGCTGCTGCGGGCGAATATCCCCAGGAAGTAGCCGTCCGGCACGCTGATCACCAGTCCCGTCCCGACGAGCCGGATCCCGCCGGCCGGGATCTCGAGGTCGACCGCCGACGCCAGGTCGAATCCTGCGGCCCGGCCGGTTGCCGGCGCGGGCAGGCCAACGGCGCCATCCAGGCGTTTAATCTTTAGGAACATGAGCAATAGAATAGCGAAGAAAGCGGAGGCAGCATGGGTCGCGTGAGCTCGATGTTTGTGGCGGGACTGTTGTTGGTGGTCGGCTTGTCGGCGATGCCGCGGGCTGTCGTGGAAGCGCGGCAAGCGGTAGCGTCGCCGCAAGCGCCGGGGACGCCGCCGGCCGAGCTGGCGCTCAATCGCGAGCTGCCGATCGACTCCGCCGTACGCGTCGGGCGGCTGCCTAACGGCCTTCGCTATTTCATCCGGCAAAACAGCCGGCCCGAAAAGCGGGTCTCGATGCGCCTGGCCGTCAACACCGGATCGATTCAGGAAGATCCCGATCAGCGCGGGCTCGCGCATTTCCTCGAGCACATGGCGTTCAACGGCACCGAGAACTTCAAGCCCGGCGAGCTGGTGTCGTTTCTGGAAACCATCGGCGCGCGGTTCGGTCCGCACGTCAACGCCTCGACCTCGTTTGACGAGACCATCTACATGCTCGACATCCCGACCGATCGGCCGGGGTACGTCGATCGCGGCATGCTCGTGCTCCACGACTTTGCGGCGGGGCTGTCGCTGTTGCCGGCCGAGATCGAGAAAGAGCGCGGCGTCGTACTCGAGGAATGGCGCGGCCGGCTCGGCGCGGGCTCGCGGCTGCTCGAGAAGCAGCTGCCGGTGATCTTCCAGGGCTCGAAGTATGCGGACCGCCTGCCCATTGGTCTGCCCGAAGTCCTCAAGAGCGCCCCGCGCGAGCGGTTGCTGGCGTATTACCAGAAATGGTACCGCCCCGATCAGATGGCGGTCGTCGTGGTCGGCGACATTCCGGTCGCGGAGGCCGAGCAGCTGATACAGAAGCGCTTTGGTGTGATTCCCGCGGCGAAGGGGGCGGCGGCGTCTGTCGATCAGAACGTGCCTGGGCACAAGGACACGCTCATCAGCATGTCGACCGACCCCGAAGCGCAGGGCTGGACGGTGTCGATGGCCTTTAAGGGCAAGGTCGAGCACGACACCACCGTCGCCGGCTATCGCAAGTCGCTGGTGAAACAACTCGTGTCGCAGATGCTGAACCTGCGGTTGCGCGAGATCGCGCGCCGGCCCAACGCGCCGTTCCTCGGCGCGCAAGCCGGCAGCAGCGGGATCGGCCGCACGCTCGAGCTCTTCGAGATCGAAGCGACTGTGCCGGAGGGCCAGATCACGGAAGGCCTTGGTGCGCTCATGGTCGAGGCCAAGCGCATGCAGCAGTACGGATTCAGCAACGACGAGCTGAACCGCGCGAAGGCGGCACTGATCGCCGGCTACGAACGCGCCTATAAGGAGCGCGCGACCGCCGAGAGCCCGAGCTACGCCAACGAGTACGTGCGGCACTTCCTCGAGCAGGAGCCGATCCCCGGCATCGAGTTCGAGTACCAGATCGCGTCGACCTACGTGCCGTCGGTGACGGCGGAAGAAGTGTCGGCGCTGGCGCGCAGCCTGATCACCGACGAGAACCGCGTGGTGCTTGGTGTGGCGCCGGAGAAGAAAGACATGCCGCCGCCCAGTGCCGACATGCTGAGGAGCGCGATCGCGCGCGCCAGCGCGGCGCCGGTCGAGCGGTGGGCCGATGCCACGTCGGGACGTGCCCTGGTTGAGAAACCTCCGGCCGCAGGCAAGGTGACCGCGACCCGCGCCGTTTCCGATATCGGCGCCACGGTGCTGACGCTGTCGAACGGCGTCGAGGTGTGGCTCAAGCCGACCGACTTCAAGACCGATCAAGTCCTGTTCACCGCTTATGCGCCCGGCGGCGTCTCGCTCGCCAACCAGGCTGAATTCAAGAGCGCGGCGCTGGCCACGGCCATGGTCGGTGTCGGCGGCATGGGCGGGCTCAGCCCCGTCGATCTCAGCAAGATGCTGTCGGGCAAGATCGCCCAGGCGTCGCCGTCGATTTCTGAATACACACAAAGGGTGAGCGGGTCGAGCACGCCGAAAGACCTGGAGACCGCGCTGCAGTTGAACTACCTCGCGCACACGGCGCCGAACATGACGCCCGAAGTGCTCGACCTGCTCAAGCGCCGGCTGGCCGGGTCGCTGCAGAACCGCGATCAAAACCCGCGCGCGGTGTTTGGCGAGAGGGTCGAGCAGGTCAACTCGTCGAACCATTACAGCGCGGCCGCGCTCACCGCTGCCGACGTGCCGACGCTCAACCTCGACACGATGAAGAACTTCTACAACGCACGCTTCGCCAACGCCGCCGACTTCACCTATTTCTTCGTTGGTGCGTTTACCGTCGGCGAGATCACGCCGCTGCTCGAGAAATGGCTGGCGACGCTGCCCTCGACCGGCAAGCGCACCTCGAGCTTCCGCGACATGGGCGTCAAGTTCCCGACGGACATCGTGAAGGAAGAAGTGAAGAAGGGCAAGGAGCCGGCCAGCCAAACCGTGCTGTCGTTCTTTGCCGACCCGGGATTGGATGAATTCGAAATGCACCGGGCGCGGGCGGCGTCGCAGCTGCTCGGCATCCGCCTCCGCGAGATCCTGCGCGAAGAGCTCGGCGGGACCTACGGCGTCTCGGTCGGGTTCGACAGCTCGCCACCGCTCAAGGGCTACGGCGCCATGACGATCCAATTTGGCAGCTCGCCCGAGAACCTCGACAAGCTGGTGGCCGCGTCGATGAAGGAGATCGAGCGGCTCAAGAAGGAAGGACCGTCGCTCGAGGATGTCAACAAGGTCAAGGAGCTCGAGCGCCGCGACCTCGAGACCAACGCCAAGCAGAACGCCTACTGGCTGGGTTCGATGCAGACCGTGCACATGTTCGGCTGGGACATCACCGGCATCAACCGCCGGCTCGATCGCACCGAGAAGCTGACGCCCGAGATCCTGAAGGCGATGTTCAACAAGTATTTCCCGATGGATCGCTACACGCTGGTGACGCTGAAGCCGGAAGCATGATGCGCTGGCTGTGCGCCCTCGGGCTCGTGGTCTTTCTCGGTGGGGATAAATCTTCTGGTGGCGACAAACCTTTCTTGTCCGCCGAAGCGCCGGGCGCGAAGGCGGAAGGTTTGTCCGTCACCCAGGCCACGTTGCCCACTCCCGGCTTTCACCATCTGCACCTGAACTCGATCAATCCCGACGCGGCGATCGAGTTCTACACAAAGCAATTCCCGACGACCTCAAAGGGAACCTTCGCCGGTCAGCCGGCGTTTCGATCCCCGAACAATGTGTGGGTGTTATTCAACAAGGTCGCTGCACCACCAGCGACGCAGCCTCAAACCGCGTTCTGGCACTTCGGTTGGCACGTCACCGACGTGCACAAGAGCAGGCAGGCGTTCACGGAGCGCGGTGTGACGCTGCTGCCGCTCTACGTAGAAGAAGCCGGCGGCACAGTGTTCACCAGCGCCGACACGTGGCCCGGCTCGGGCGGCGCGCTTGGCCTGACCAAAGCCGGCATTGCCGACGCCAAAGCCAAGGGCGTCAAGCCGACCTTCGGCGCGGGCTTCGCCTACATGCGCGGCCCGGACGATGCGCTGATCGAGTACCAGGGGAATCAGCCGGCCGAGCGCTTCAATCACATCCACATGTTCCAGGACCAGCCGTTCTGCGCGCAGATCTGGTACCAGACGCATCTAAATATCGCGGTCCGTCAGGCTGCGAATCAACCGGTGCGGACCGCCGCCAACTGCCGGGTGGAGCGCGGCCCCGACAAGACCTGGCCGGCCCTCGATCACACCGGCATGTATCGCACGCCCGGAGTCACGAGCACGGTGTTCGGCGATGTCTCGATCTTCTGGTACATGAATCAGGGCGCCACCCCGGCCGGCCCGACGCGCGGCCACCTCATGGATCACATCGCGCTCAGCGTGCAGGACCTCGACGCCTGGATCGCCAAGCTGCGGGCCGAAGGCGTGAGGTTCCTCGAGCAGCCCTACCAAGTTGGCGACTATCGCGCCGTGATGATCGAAGGCCCGAGCCGCGAAGCCATCGAGGTGATCGAAATCAGGTGATATAGTCCGGGGGTCCTTCTGAACTCTTAACTCTGCACTGTTAACTCCGAATGGCCCCACAGTTCGTCTACACCATGAAGGGCCTCGGGAAGGTTTATCCTCCCGACGTCCAGGTCCTCAAAGACATCTGGCTCTCGTTTCTTCCCGGCGCCAAGATCGGCGTGCTGGGCCTGAACGGCGCCGGCAAATCCACGCTCCTCAAGATCATGGCCGGCGTCGAGACCAACTTCACCGGCGAAGCGTTTGCCGGCCAGGGCGTCACGGTCGGCTACCTCGCGCAGGAGCCGACGCTCAATCCTGAGAAAGACGTCAGGGGCAACGTCGAAGAAGGCGTTGCCGAGATCAAGAACCTGCTCGATCGCTACGATGCGATCAACGCCAAGCTCGGCGACGACATGACGCCCGCGGAAATGGACAAGCTCCTCGAGGAGCAGTCGAAGCTGCAGGATCGCATCGACGCGACCAACGCCTGGGACCTCGATTCGCGCCTCGACCTGGCCATGGACGCGCTGCGACTGCCGCCGCCTAATGCCCTCGTCTCGACGCTGTCTGGCGGCGAGCGGCGCCGCGTCGCCTTGTGCCGGCTGCTGTTGCTGTCGCCGGATCTGCTGCTGCTCGACGAGCCGACCAACCACCTCGACGCCGAGTCAGTGGCGTGGCTCGAGCGCTTCCTCAAGGATTACCCCGGCACGGTCGTCGCGGTCACGCACGACCGGTATTTCCTCGACAACGTCGCCGGCTGGATCCTCGAGCTCGATCGCGGCAGCGGCATCCCGTACGAGGGCAACTACACCGGCTGGCTCGTACAAAAGCAGGGCCGGCTGGCGCAGGAAGAGAAGACCGAGTCGAAGCGCCAGCGATCGCTGCAGCGCGAGCTCGACTGGATTCGCATGTCGCCGCGCGCCCGCCAGGCCAAAGGCAAGGCCCGCCTCAACGCCTACGAGCAGCTGCTCGCCGAAGACAGCGCTCAGAAAGTCGACACGGTCGAGATTTACATTCCGCCCGGCCCCCGCCTCGGCGACATCGTCGTCGAAGCCCGCGGGCTGAGGAAGGCGTACGGCGACACGGTCTTGTTCGACGACCTTACCTTCACGCTGCCGCCCGGCGGCATTGTCGGCGTGATCGGACCGAACGGCGCCGGCAAGACCACGACGTTCCGTTTGATCTTGGGGCAGGAGCAGCCGGATGCCGGCACCTTGCGGCTCGGCGAGACGGTGCAGGTTGGCTATGTCGATCAGTCGCGGGAGCTGGCCCCCAACAAGTCGGTGTTCGACGAGATCACCGACGGCGCCGACGAATTGACGATGGGGAAGAAGACGGTGGCGTCGCGCGCGTATGTGTCGTGGTTCAACTTCAAGGGCGCGCAACAGCAGCGCAAGGTCGGCGCGCTGTCGGGCGGCGAGCGCAACCGCGTTCACCTCGCCAAGCTGCTTCGCAAGGGCAGCAACCTGCTGCTGCTCGACGAGCCGACCAACGACCTCGACGTCGACACCTTGCGCGCGCTCGAAGAAGCGCTGCTCAATTACGCCGGCTGCGCGGTCGTGATCAGCCACGACCGCTGGTTCCTCGATCGCATTGCCACCCACATTCTTGCCTTCGAAGGCGACAGCGAGACCGTATGGTTCGAGGGCAACTACCAGGACTACGAGGCCGACCGCAAGCGCCGTCTCGGCGCGCAGGCCGACCAGCCGCATCGCATCAAGTACAGAAAGCTGACGCGAAGTTGAAAGTCTGACGGTGTAGCGCGGAACTTTAGTTCCGCGATAAAGGAGACAACGATGAAGGCAGACCAGGCGAAATTTCTAGCGGAGACTCTCGGGCAGAACCTGCAGGGCGAATGGATGCACACCTACAAGGCGATCGCCGCCGTGCCCGACGCCAAGAAAGACTACAAGCCGCAGGGCGATTCCCGCAGTGCATGGGACCTGGCGCACCACATCGCGATCTGCGATGTCGGCTTTCTGCACGCGGTCGCCGAGAACAGCTTCAAGGGGTTTCCCGCAAAGTGCGACGCCACCACGGTGCCGGCCCTCGCGGACTGGTACAAGCACGAATTCCCGAAGGCGCTCGAAAGGGTGTTGGCGCTCGACGGCAACCATCTGACCCAGATCGTCGAGGCCTTCGGCATGAAGCTGCCTTCGGTGAGCTACCTGATGTTCTGCAACAACCACATGATTCATCATCGCGGCCAGCTCACGACCTACCTCCGCCCGATGGGTGGCAAGGTGCCGGCGATGTACGGCCCGAGCTTCGACGAAAAGCTCGGGGGCTAGGACCGTCGCCGTGCTGGCGCCCTCGCCTCGCGAGCCCGTGCTGTCGTTGTGCCTGGTCCTCGCCGGTGCGCTGGCGCTGCCGATGGGCCTGCGGGCCGTCAACCGGCTGTTGCCGGACGAGGGCGTCAAGCCGAGCTACCTGCCGAGCGTCGAGACACCGCGGGGGCGCGAGCCGTTCGACGAAACGGCGGCGGCGGATCTGCGCGAGGCGCGGCCTGATTTTTTCATCATCGGCGACTCGATGGCCGGCACGCGGATCGATCCGCGCCACCTGTCGCGGCGGGCCGGCAAGAGCGTGGCGGCGCTGCTCGCGCCGGGCAGCCCGGTGGCCTACTGGTATCTCGAATTCAAGAACCTGATCGTCGACAACGGCCTGGCCAGCCGGGCCCCCAGCGCGGCACCCGCGCTGGGGTGGAACGTGCAGGCCGTGATCTTTTTCTTCCGTGACGATCAGCTGACCACGCAAGTCCAGGTGACGCCGGGCGTGCTCGATCGCGTGGCGCGCGACTACGAGCCGGAGGTTGACGGCGTCGTCGCCGCGCATCGCCTCGGGGCGTTTTCCGGCGTCCACCGTGCGGCCCGTTCCATCTATCAGTTCGATCGCACGCGCGAGTGGCTCGAGCCTCGCCTCACACGCGCACCGGTGGTGGTCGTGGCGCCCGCCGCTCAGCGCGTCGAATTCCTCGATACCGTCAACAGTCAGATTTTTCCGCTCGAGCGCCTGCGGCACATGACCGTGGCAGATCTGCCTGAGGCTGCGCTTGCGATCGATTTCAATTCGCAGGTCGGGCGATCGATCCTGCCGGAGATCTTGCGGCTCGGCGAGCGCGCGAAGATCCGACTGGCGTTCATCCGTGTTCAGCGCCGGCCGTCGGCCGATGGCCCGCCGGCCCAGCCCGAGGTGCTGACGCGCTACATGCGTGACCTGAAGGCGTATCTCGAGGAGCACGGCGCGTATTTCCACGACGACTGGGGTGATCCGGATCAGCCTCTTGCCATGTATGCCGACGGCGACCACCTGGTGCGAGAGGCCCGCATTCCGTACACCGATCGTTTTCTCGAGAAGCACGCGCCCATCTTCCGGTGATCTTTCACAGTCTCGAGTTCCTCGCCTTTGTCATCATCACTCTCGCTGCGTACTGGGTGCTGCCGATGCGCGCCCAAAACGTGCTGCTGCTGGTAGCGAGCTACCTGTTCTATGGCTGGATCCACCCATGGTTCGTTGCACTGATCTTCGCGACCAGCGTGATCGATTACTGGTCGGCGCGCGGCATGACGATGTTCCCGGAGCGCAAGAAGGCCTTTCTCTGGCTCAGCATCGTCACCAACTTCGGGCTGCTCGGCTTCTACAAGTACTTCGGGTTCTTCGTCGACAACGTCGCTGCGGCCGGTGACAGCCTGGGGTGGAACATCCCACACATCGCCCTTCGCGTGGCGCTGCCGGTCGGGATCTCGTTCTACACGTTCCAGTCGATGAGCTACACCATCGACGTGTATCGCGGGCATGCGCCGGCCCGCAGGCGATTTGTCGACGTCGCGGCGTTCATCGCCTTCTTCCCGCACCTGGTCGCCGGTCCGATCATGCGCGCCACCAACCTGCTGCCGCAGTTCGAGCGCGAGCGCCGGTTTTCGGCGGCGGCGGCGCGCGATGCGACGGTGCTGATGGTGTGGGGCTTCTTCAAGAAGCTGGTGATCGCCGACAACGTCGGCGTGATCGCGAACAAGGTGTTCGCGCTCGCGGACCCCGAGTTCTTCGTGTTGTGGGCAGGGGTGTTCGCCTTTGCGATCCAGATCTATGCGGACTTCTCGGCTTACACCGATATCGCGCGCGGGGTGGCCAAGTGGTTTGGCTTCGAACTGATCAAGAACTTCGAGCGCCCGTACCTCGCGACCGGGCCTGGCGACTTCTGGCGGCGGTGGAACATCTCGCTGTCGACCTGGTTCCGCGACTACGTTTACATTCCGCTCGGCGGCTCCCGGCGCGGGCCGTGGCGCCAGGCGGCCAATATCCTGATCACGTTCCTGGCGTCGGGCCTGTGGCACGGCGCGAGCTGGAATTACGTGTTGTGGGGCGCGTACCACGGCATGCTGCTGGTCGTCGCGCGCGCCCGCGGCCCGGCATCGCCGCAGCGGCACGCGACGCGAGGGTGGCTGTGGCCGCTGCAGGCCGCCGGCATGTTCGTGCTGACGTGCATCGGCTGGCTGATCTTCCGCGAAACGGAATTCGCGCAGCTCGCGCGCGATCTACGGCTGGTGCCGTGGCAGTCGAGCGCGATCGGCACATCCGCCGGTCTCTATTTGTTTCTGCTCGCTGCTCTCTACTCGGTTCCGCTCTGGATTCACGATCTGTGGGCGGAGTTGAAGGGTGCCGACCTGGTTGCGGCGATCGAGACGCCAGAGGTCGACGTCAACTGGCGTCGTACCGCCGCTCAGGCGCTGCTTAGCGGGGTGCTCGTGACCGCGATCGTCACGCTCCGCAGCCGCACAGCGCTGGACTTCATCTACTTCGCGTTTTAATCCGTCGGTTCTTCACGAGGGTTCCGCACGAGGGTTCCGCACGATCGTTCTCGACGAGGGTTCGTTGAGAACCTCCGTAAGGAACCTTCGTGAGGAACCTTCGTGAGGAACCTTTGTGAGGAACTATTGTGGAATCCGCGCAAGTCGAATCGCACCCACGCGCGCGCCCAGCAGCCGCGTATCGTTGCCGCCGACGAGCGCTGCCGGCGACACCAGCGGCGACGATTGCAGCCACAACTGATTGACGCCCGCGCGCCAACAGCGCTGCTCGACATCCCAGTCGTAATCGGCCTGTCCCGGCGGCATCGGCCGAATGGGTAGCTGGCAGTCGTTGATCGCCAAACCGAGCGTCGGATGTTGCGTCGCGCGCGCTGCCGGCGTGGCGGTGACGGTGATGCGCACCGGCCCGGGCGGCGCCATGCTGATGCGCAGCGAAGCGTTTGGGGCGGCCGTCCAGCGAAACGGATCCGGATCGGCTTCGGGTGAATGCCAACCCGTTCCAAACGGCGGTGAGAGGTTCATTCGAAGGGCGGCGCTTGCGGTGGGCAGGCGGCCGAGGGTGAGATCGGCGCGCGCAACTCCCGGGCATAGCGTCACGGTCGAGGGTCCGTCGGCCGTGGCGACCACGGTCTGCGGGGACGCGGCGAACGTGAAGGTGATCGGGTCGCGCCGGCCGGTCTCGCGAATGCGAAGCGTCACGACTTGCGGCACGCCCGCTCTCGCCGCGGCCCGCTCCAGGTCACCGATTCCCGCCGCTGCGTCGTGAACGACGGGGCCCATCTCGAATGGGATGCTGCGCGGTTCGATGCTCGCGAAGCGCACCGGCTGCGGATCGGTCAGCCGCAGCATCACACCGCCGGGCGCCGAGGCGGGCGTGGCGCCGTGCAGGATGAAGGATCCATTGGCGACGAGCAGCGAAACGTCGGGCCATTTGCCGGGCTCGAGCGCCACGCACGGGATCTGTCCCGTCAACACCGCGATCGCCGTCGGGCCCAGCCATCCGCGCTCGAACAGGAAGCCCATGCGCTCGAGGTGCGAGCGCCCATTGGCGAAGGCGACGATCTGGCGGCCGCGACTGACCAGCGACTGCACCTGTTCGAGGCCCTGCGGAATGATCAGCGCCAATGACCCGGCGTGTTGCGAAGACAGCAGGAGGGTGGCATCGACCCGGCGGCTCTCGGCGATGATCGCCGTGCCGGACGGCAGATCCGTCACCTTGAAGTCGTACGCCATGCGGGCTGCTGCCTCCGAGCTGCGATCTCTTCCTAAGGCAGAGAGACGCACGCGTGTCAGGCCGGGATCTGCGATCAGCAGCACGCCGACTACCGCCACGAGCGCCCGGCCAGCGCCGGGCCGCACCGCTTGCGCCAGCCATGCCAGCGCGACCGCCACGGCTGCCCAGCCGCAGATCGACAACGGCACGCTCACGATCTCGAGGCCTGAGCGAGGCACCAGCCAGAACCACGCGATCAACCCAGCGACGAGCGCGGCGAGCGCGCGGCGATTACGAGGAACGCTCCACAGCACCACCAGCCCGATCAGGATCAGCAGCGCACCCATCGGCGTGAATTCGCGCGACACCGACGTCACCGCCGCTCCCAGCGACGAGCCGTGAATGGGAAGAATGCGTTGGGACCCTCTGGCCAGCAATGGCAGCGTCGCAGACGCGGCCGCAACCGCAATGGCCGCGAGGGTACGCACTCGATTCGTGCGATCGGGCACGCGGCTCCAAAACAGCAGGGCCACTCCCGGCAGGCATGCCAGCCACGATGCGTCCTCCGCGAGCGCAAGGACGGCCGCACTCACGGCGACGATCGCGAAAATCGCGCGTGGCGACTGCAACCATCGCCCCCCCGCCCAGGCCGCCAGCAGCGCCAGCGCCGGCGATAACGCGTCGGCCGACCAGTAGATCCCGCGCCACCAGAACGTCGCGCTCGCGCCCATCGCGAGCATCGCGAAGAGAACCGAGTACAGCGGAACACCGGCCGCACTCAACCAGGCGCCGAAGGCCACGATGGCGAACCCGGCGGCGATGGCGGCGAAATCGCGTAGCGCCGTGCGGCGGCCCTTGGCGATGGCGATCGATCCGCGGCCCGCCACCGACGACGGCGACCACGGCACCGCGAATGGCGTCTCGAGCGCGGGCAACAGCGACTGCGCCCACGGTGCGTCCGCCGGAGAAAATATGTGATCGCGATCGGCGGTGCCGATGCCGAGCGCGGCGCCGGACAAGTACGTCAAACCGGCAGCGAGGCCGACGGCCGCGATGACCGCGCGCGAGGCCCAGCGTGGTGCGCGGGCCGCTAGGTGAAGAGGCATTCGCGTTGCAGAGGGAAGTATTATACCGAGCGACACTGATGTCGATTACCGATCGGCGGCTCACGATCGCCATGGCCGCGGCCGTCGCGCTCGTCCTCGCCCGCGCCGCCGTGTTCCTGTTCTGGGAACAAGCCGGCTTCGATGCCGACCAGGCGATCTTCGGATTGATGGCCAAGCACATCGCGGAAGGACGCGCCTTTCCGATGTTCATCTATGGCGATCAATACATGCTCGGCCTGCAGGCCTGGCTGGCGGCGCCGCTGTTCGCCGTATTCGGTCCGTCGGTGGCGGTGCTAAAGCTGCCCGTGGTGCTGGTCAACATCGCCACCGCCGTGATCCTGGTGTGGATCCTGCACCGCGACGGCGGGCTGCGGCCCGTCACCGCTCTCGTCTGCTCGCTGTTTTTCGTCTGGGCCCCGCCTGTTCTCGCCGCATCGCTGGTCGAAACCGGCGGCGGCAATCCCGAGCCGTTTCTGTATGTCCTGCTGTTGTGGCTGCTGCGTCATCGGCCGCTCGCATTCGGCATCGTCTTTGGCATCGGATTCACGCATCGCGAGTTCACCGCGTACGGCGTGAGCGCGATCGTCGGACTCGCGCTCCTCGACGACTGGCGCGTGACCTATGCGCGGCTGAGGGCGGTCGCGCTGGCAGGGATTGGTTACATGGTGGTGTGGCAGCTGGTGCGCACCGGCTTCGTATTTTCCAACCCGTTTGGTCCCGGCGCTGCGATCGCGGCGCCACTTGGCGGCGGTACTAACATCGAAGGACTCGCGAGCCGCTATTGCTGGGCGCCGGAAACGATTCTGCCCGGCCTTCAAGGCTTGTTCGGAAGCTATCTGGGGATCCCGTTCGGCGCCGACAATCACCGCCTCGCGGACGTCGGCGTCAGAAGCGTGATTGTGCGCACCAACGTGCCGGGCATGCCGGCATTCTGGCCGCTGCTGGGCGCAGTCTTCGTGGTCGCGATGGGGCGCGTGATCTGGATTAGTCTCCGCGACCGCATGCCGATATGGCGGGGGCGCGGCGCCGTGGGCGCGTTCCTGCTGCTGGTCGGCTTGCAGGCCGGCGTGTTCTACTCGGTGGCGCGATGCGGACGGCTCGACCTCGTGACGCTTCGCTACGCGCTCCTGACCCTGTACATCGGCGTCGGCGTCATGGCGCTCTTTTTCATTTACGAAACCGAGCGCCGCTGGCGGTGGGCGATGGTGAGCGTGATGCTGGCATGGGCGCTCGCGAGCGGCGCGGCACACGCGCGGTTGCTGAACGAGTACCTGTTTCACGAGCCGCCGAATTCGCGGCGGCAGCTGGCGACCTACCTGGTTGACCACGGCATCCGCTACGCCCGCGCCGATTACTGGACCGCGTATGCGACGACGTTTCTCGCGGGCGAGCGCGTGGTGATCGCGTCGACCGACACCGTGCGCATCAGCGGGTATCAGAGTGAGGTGGACGCCCATCGAGCCGAGGCCGTGACGGTGCAGCGCGAGCCGTGTAAGACCACCGCCGGGCCCGAGGCCGTGCCCGGCATGTAATGGATCTGCCGCGAATGACCTCGACGACGCGCATCGGAATCCTGATGGGGGCGGCGCTTGTCAGCGCATGTGCACCCGCGGCTCCAGACACCATCCTCTTGAACGGCAAGATCTTTACCGCCAATGCCGCTCAGCCGTGGGCGGAGGCTCTGGCGATCCGCGGCGAGCGCATCATCGCCGTCGGCGCCAATACGGCGATCGCCGCCCAGGCCGGGACGTCGACGCGCCGCCTCGACCTTGGCGGACGCACGGTTGTTCCCGGCTTCAACGACGCGCATATCACGGTTACTCGTCCGGCCGTCGACACGGCGCGGCTGCTCGGCGCCGACGCCATCGCGCGCGGCGTGACGTCGATCCAGATCTTCTCGGCCGGTCCCGTTCCGGCCGCCGTTCAGGCCTTTCGCAATGCGGATCTTCCGCAGCGCGTTCGCGTGATTCGCATGCCCGAGCCGGACGAATCGGGCGCCAACCGCGACAGCCGTCCGTATTTTCCGCCGCAGCCCAGGCCGCGCCTCGAGGCGCGAGGCATGGGCTTTGTACTCGGATCGTCGGATGGCGCGCGCCTGCAGCAAGCGATCGGGTGGGCCTACGGAACTGAAGACCCGCTGGCGATCGACTGCGAGGACACGGAGATGCTGGAAGCGTACGTGGCCGCGCTCGAGAGCCATGGTGCGGCGGAGGTGTGGAAGGCGAAGCGGCCCCGCATCGAGCGGCCGGCGTCTCTGCCGGCCAATGCGGCCGCACGGCTGACGAAACTGGGCGCGGTCATCGTGCAGGCGCCCTTCGACTCGCGGGCCTCCGGCGACGCCGGAGGCCCGCTCGCTCAGGGCAGGCCACGCGCCGGCGTGCCGCTGAAATCGATTCTGATCGCGCGCGTGTCACTGGCGCTTGGATCGGGCGGATCGCTGCGCGGGCTCGATATCATCAGATCGGCCGTCGATCCATCGCAGGGCGGCGAAGCACTCACCAGAGAAGAGGCCGTCACGGCGTACACTCGCGGTTCGGCCTTCTCGGAATCCGCCGAGCGCGACAAGGGCCGGCTGGCGGTCGGAATGCTCGCCGACCTCGCGGTGCTGTCTGCCGACATGTTCACCGTGCCGCTGGAACAGATGGCAGCGATTCGAAGCGTGATGACGATAATCGGCGGGCGTGTTGTGCACGACACCGGAGTGCTGCGCTGATGTTTGCGGACCTTCGCGCCTTTATCGATCAGCTCCGCCGCGATCGCGACCTCGTCGAGATCACCGCGCCGGTCGATCCGGTTCTCGAAGCGGCCGAGATCCATCGGCGCGTGATCGCCGCCGGCGGCCCGGCGCTGCTGTTCACCAACGTCAAGGGCGCAGCGTTTCCGCTCGTCACCAACCTGTTCGGCACGGCTCGCCGCGCGGAGCTGGCGTTCGGCCGCCGGCCGTTGGAGCTCGTCAAGCGAGTGGTCCATCTTGCGGAAACCATCCTGCCGCCGACGGCGGCGAAGCTCTGGAGCGCGCGTGACGTCGGCCTGGATCTGCTGAAGGTCGGCACGCGCCGGCAGTCGTCGGGCCCGGTGCTCGACGTGGTAACCAGGGAGGTGCGGCTCGATCGCCTGCCGGTCGTGACCTGCTGGCCCGAAGACGGCGGCCCGTTCGTGACGCTGCCGCTCGTCTACACGCAGCATCCCGACAAGCCCGGCCACAACCTCGGCATGTATCGCATGCACGTCTACGACGCGACATCGACCGGCATGCACTGGCAGATTGGCAAGGGCGGCGGCTTTCATTACGCGCGCGCGGAGGCGCGGGGCGAGGCCTTGCCGGTGACGGTGTTTCTCGGCGGGCCTCCGGCGCTGATCCTGTCGGCGATCGCGCCGTTACCGGAGAACGTCCCCGAGTTGATGCTCGCGTCGCTCATTGCGGGTTCGAAGCTGCCGCAAGCGCCGGGCCCGAACGGCCATCCGCATCCCCTGATTGCGACGGCGGAGTTCGCGCTGATGGGGCAGGTTGCGCCGAAGGTCAGGAAGCCTGAAGGACCGTTCGGCGATCACTACGGATATTACTCGCTGCAGCACGATTACCCGATCTTCACGATCGATCAGATCGCGCACCGCCGCGACGCGATCTACCCGGCGACGGTAGTGGGGAAGCCCCGGCAGGAGGATTTCTTCATCGGCGACCTGTTGCAGGACCTGTTGTCGCCGCTCTTTCCCCTTGTGATGCCCACGGTCGAGCGCCTGTGGTCGTACGGCGAGACCGGTTATCACTCGCTGGCGGCCGCGGTGGTGAAACAGCGCTACAAGCGCGAAGCCATGGCCAGCGCGTTTCGAATTCTCGGCGAAGGGCAGTTGTCGCTGACGAAGTTTCTGCTCCTGACCGATCGGCTAGTGGATCTGAAAGACTTTCGTGCCACGCTGGAGCACGTGCTGGCCCGCACCGACCCCCGGACCGATCTCTACGTGTTCTCGAACCTGGCGATGGACACGCTCGACTACACCGGCCCCGTCGTCAACGAGGGCTCGAAGGGGGTGTGGGTGGGCCTTGGCGATCCGGTGCGCGAGCTGCCGCGCGCGTTTGCGCCCGCGACGCCGCCGCCGTCGGACGTGACCGACGTGCGGGTTTACTGCGGCGGGTGCCTGGTCGTCGGCGCGCGGCCGTTCGCCGACGATCCGCAGGCGCCGTCGCGCATCGCCGCTCATGCCGCGTTCAAGGACTGGCCGCTCGTGGTGGTGAGCGACGAGCCCGCCCGCGCCACGCGCAGCGACATGAACTTTCTGTGGACGACCTTCACGCGGTTCGAGCCCGCCGCCGACATTCACGCGGCCGGCCAGCGCGTAGTGCGCAATCACATTTCATACCAGCCGCCGATCGTGATCGACGCCCGCATGAAGCCCTGGTACCCGAAGGAAGTGTCGTGTGACGCGGCCACGGCCGCGACGGTCACGCGCCGCTGGGCCGAGTACTTCCCGTCCGGTGGGGTACAGATGGGCGACTCGGATCGCGGGCACCTCGATTGACTAAGGCAAAAGGCAGAAGGCAGAAGAGTCTGCCTTCTTACTTGAACTATCATCAATTACGTGAGCGATACGACGACCAACGGGATACGTGTGCAGGTGACGACGAAGTTTCTGGCTGAGCACAGCTCGCCGAAAGACAAGGAATACCGGTTCGCGTATTTCATCCGGATCTCGAACGTCGGCACGGAAACGGCGAAGCTGGTGACCCGCCACTGGGTGATCACCAACGCCGACGGCGAGGAAGAAGAAGTCCGGGGCGAAGGCGTGGTCGGGGAGTTCCCGGTGCTGCCGCCGGGCACGAGCTTCGACTACAACAGCTTTTGCAATTTGAAGACGCCGGTCGGCTCGATGCACGGCAGCTATCAGATGGTCAGGCCCGACGGCGCCGAGTTCGACGCGCGCATTGCGCCGTTCACGCTCGCCGTCCCGAACGCGTTGAATTAGGAAACCGAGGGCTTGAGGGCTGGAGGACTTGAACGACTGACAATCAAGCCCGCAAGCCCTTAAGCCCCCAAGCCCTCAGATACACAATGGCCCTTCTCCGATCCGGCGTCCCCAGCATGCGTAAGGCCGAGCGCTCCAGCAGCGCCCGCGCGATGAGTGCTGCCGCCGGGGCGACGCCGGCCGCCGCCGCAAAGAAAAAGAAGATCGATTCCGCGGCCGCGTGGCGCGAGTTCCGCGAGCTGGTCTGGGTCCATCGCCGGCGCCTCACGATCGGCCTGTCGCTGATGCTGATCAGCCGCCTCGCCGGCATCGTGTTGCCGGCGCTTTCCAAGTACGTGATCGACGATGTGATCGGCAAGGGGCGGCATGAGCTGTTGATGCCGATCGCGCTCGCCGCGGGCGCGGCCACCGTCGTCCAGGCGATCGCGAGCTTTTTTTTAGGCCAGACCCTCGGCGTGGCAGCACAGCGGGCGATCACCGACATGCGCAAGCGGGTGCAGGCCAAGGTGATGCGGCTGCCGGTGCGCTACTTCGACTCGACGCAGTCCGGCGTCCTGCTGTCGCGCATCATGAACGACGCCGAAGGGATCCGGAACCTGGTCGGCACGGGCCTGGTGCAATTGGTCGGCGGCGTGCTGACCGCGTTCATCGCTCTCGGGGTGCTGCTCTATTTGAACTGGCGGATGACGGTGGTGACCGCGATCGTGTTGGCGCTGTTTGGCGGCGGCATGGCCTACGCTTTCCAGCGGCTGCGGCCGCTGTTCCGCGAGCGCGGCAAGATCCAGGGTGAAGTGACCGGCCGCCTGACAGAGGCCCTCGGCGGCATCCGCATCGTCAAGAGCTACACGGCCGAGAAGCGCGAAGAGATCACCTTCACCAAGGGCGCGCACCGGCTGTTCCGCAACATCGCGCAGTCGATGACGGGCGTCTCGGCGACGACCTCAGGCAGCACCGTGATCGTCGGGGTGGTGGGCGTCATCATGATCTGGATGGGCGGCAACGACATCCTCGCCGGCAAGATGACGCTCGGCGACTTCGTGATGTACATCTTCTTCATCGGCCTGCTCGCGGCGCCGATGATTTCGATCGCCAGCATCGGCACGCAGATCACCGAAGCGTTCGCGGGGCTCGATCGCATCCGCGAGATCATGAACATGCAGACCGAGGACGAGGCCGACGAAGGCAAGCCGTCGCTCGGCCCGATCCGCGGCGACATCCGGTTCGAGAGTGTGTGGTTCGAATACAACCCGGGGGCGCCGGTACTGAAGGACGTGACGTTCCGGGCGGCGCCGGGCACGACCACGGCGCTGGTCGGCTCGAGCGGCTCGGGCAAGAGTACGCTGATCAGCCTGGTGATGGCGTTCAACCGGCCGCTGAAGGGCACCATCTTCGTCGACGACAAGCCCCTCAACGACGTGCCGCTGCGCGATTACCGCGAGCAGCTGGCGTCGGTGCTGCAGGAGAACTTCCTGTTCGACGGCACGATCGCCGAGAACATCGGCTACGCCAAGCCGGGCTCGACGCTCGACGACATCAAGCACGCCGCGCGCGTCGCGCACTGCGAAGAATTCATCATGAAGTTCCCCGAGGGCTACCAGACCGTCGTCGGCGAGCGCGGCATCAAGCTGAGCGGCGGCCAGCGCCAGCGCGTCTCGATCGCGCGCGCGATCCTGGCGCAGCCCACCGTGCTGATTCTCGACGAGGCGACGTCGAGCCTCGACAGCGAGAGCGAAGAGATGATCCAGGACGGCCTGAAGACGCTCCGCACCGGCCGGACGACGTTCGTGATTGCGCACCGGCTGTCGACGATCCGCAGCGCCGATCAGATCCTGGTGATGGAAGGCGGCGAGATCGTCGAGCGCGGCACGCACGACGATCTGCTGGCGCGCGACGGCCGGTACCGTCAGCTCTACGATAAGCAGTACAAGCTCGAGACCAACCGTTTCATCAATCCGGGTGAGGACTGGACTCCCGAACTGCCGAAACCGGTTCCGGTAAAACCCGCTTCATCACAAATCTAAGGTGCGTACGGTGCGTACGGTTCCAAGGGTGCGTACGGTGCTTTGGTGCGTAGGGTGCCTAATGTCCGCGGTCGAAAACGATGACCTGCTCGAACGCCTTGCCCTGTCCATCGATCCCCGCGACGGTCGCCGTCAGCGTTTGTCCATCCTGGGCGACCTCGTAGGTGCCGCGGCCGAGTATGGCCTCGCCGCGTTTCCCGGTGGTCTCGAGCATATGAGTCCCGATCCACTTCGAGATCACAACTACGCCCGGCGCCTGCGGCGAGACGGCATGTTCTTGGCCATCCGCGACGAGGGTCAACGTGCTCGACTCGTCTTTGCCGGACATGTTGACGCCTGATTGCGTGAGCGACACGTCGTTCCCCGACACTTCGAATCGCAGCGTCGCGCTCTGGAACTGGTGGTTTTCGTGCCGGCGAGACTTCTCCAGGTTTGCGATCCATGTGCCCGTCAATGGATTCATTGCTATTCCTCGCTGGGGGCATCCTACTTCCGAATCCGGATCCGGTATTGTCTCGGAAGACAAAGGCAGAAGGCAGAAGGCAAAAGGCAAAATGAAGACAGCATTCCCGTATGTCGCGTCGGTAGCGCTGCTCGCCTTGGTCGCAGGTGTGCGGCCGGACCCGCCGATGCAGGCGAGGGCCCGGCAATCGGGCGACGAACCACTGATTCGCGCGGCGCGGGAGCGGTCAAACCAGGCCATCGCGGCGCACGACCTGACCGCGATTGCGCGCGTGTGGATGCCCGACGTGCACGTTGTCTCGTCGACGAGCGCCCAGACCGCCGGACGAGACGCCAACCGCGCCCGCATGACGCAGCAGTTCACTAATCGTCCAGACACCATTTACGTTCGGCGACCGGCCGTCGTCGATGTCTATCCGCAGTGGGCCGTGGCCTCGGAGCGCGGCGAGTGGACGGGAACGTGGACCGAGCCCGACGGCGCGCTCGAGATCGGCGGCACCTACCTCGCGCAGTGGCGCAAGGTCGACGGGCGGTGGTTGATCCAGGCCGAGCTGTTCGTTCCCACTCGCTGCACCGGCGCCAAGTACTGTACCCAGAGGCCCTAAAACCTCAGAGTGCGTACAGTGCGTACGGTTCCAAGGGTGCGTACAGTGCTGGTGCCCGGTGTGCTGAGTGCCCCGAAGTAACGAGCCTCCATTGGCTGCGACGATTTAAATTCCAGCGTTATGGTCGCGCCGAGCGGCTGCTTGACGCAGCGTGACGATCAGCGCGGCGACGGCTGAACTGCAGACCGGGCATCACGACCAGTTCCCTCAGCGCAGGGTGGTACCGGAACTTCTCGAGTCCTCTTCCAGTATTCTCTGTGTTGAGGGACGAAGAGAGTGCTCAATAACCCGGTGGATCTTCTGTCGGTCGTTTTGGGTGGCGCGCTCGGGCGATCCGGGCGCAAGCGGGCGCGCAGGGCTGCCCACTTTCTCGGCGGCCGCGGCGGGTTCCTGTCTGCCAGCACGTTGATCGCCGCCGCCGGCGTAGCGTGGGGTATCTACGACAGCGTCAAAGGACAACAACAGGGTGCCTTCGGTGCCTCTGGTGCCATGGGGTCGGTGCCAGGGCCACCGGTGCCACCGGTGCCGGTGCTTCCCGAGCCGCTTCCCGATCCGGTGCTGCGAATCATTCGCCTCGCCGTGTCGGCCGCGCGCGCTGATGGCGATCTCTCAGAGAAGGAACGCGCCCTCATCCTGGAGCGCGCCCGCGAGGCCGGCCTCGAAGCCGTGATCGAAGCGGAGCTGGCGGCGCCGCACCCGCTTGCCGACATCGTTCGCGGCCTCACCCATGCGGAAGGCCGCAAGGAGCTCTACGTCCTCGCCTTCACCATCGTGCGCGCCGACGAAACCGTGTCGGGCGCCGAACGCATCTACCTCGCGCAGCTCGCGCACCAGCTCGGGCTCGACGCCGCGACCGTGGCCGCGCTCGAGAGCGAGACCGCGACTAAGATCGACGCGCAGCCTAACTCGTAGGCGGGTCTAAAGACCCGCCTCTACACTGTTAACTCTTAACTCTTAACGCTTAACTCGGACAAGGATCACTATGGACGGCTCGAATCAGTGGTACATGGCCATCGGCGGCCATCAGGTCGGACCGGTGGGGCAGAGCGAGATCATCTCGAACCTCCAGAACGGCAGCATCGACGCCGAGACGCTGGTGTTCACCGCCGGCATGACGTCGTGGCAGAAGGTCAAGGACGTTCCCGCCTTCGCGGCCTTTGTCAGGAACCCTGCGGCCGCTTCGGCGGGGCAGGCGCCTGGTTTTGGACCGCCGCCCGCGCCAGGCCGCCGGGCGCACGACATCGATTTCGAGATCCACGGCAACGAGATGCAGTTCGTCGAGGTGGCGCTCGATCCGGGTGAAGGCGCGGTCGCCGAAGCCGGCTCGATGATGTACATGACGCAAGGCATCAACCTCGAAACCATCTTCGGCGACGGCAGCCAGCAGCAATCGAAGGGCGTGCTCGACGCGCTGCTCGGCGCCGGCAAGCGCATCCTGACCGGTGAGAGCCTGTTCATGACGGTGTTCACCAACCAGGGCCAGGGCAAGCAGAAGGTCGCCTTTGGCGCGCCGTATCCCGGCAAGATCATCCCGATGGATCTGCGCGCGCTGGGCGGGCACCTCGTGTGTCAGAAGGACTCATTCCTCTGCGCCGCCCGCGGCGTCTCGGTCGGCATCGCCTTCCAGAAGAAGCTCGGCGTCGGCATCTTCGGCGGCGAAGGCTTCATCATGCAGAAGCTCGAAGGCGACGGCCTCTGTTTCGTGCACGCCGGCGGCACCATTCATCACTTCGAGCTCGCCCCCGGCGAGACGATGCGCGTGGATACCGGGTGCCTGGTGGCGCTGCAGCCGAGCGTGAACTACGACATCCAGTTCGTCGGCAAGGTGAAGACGGCGCTGTTTGGCGGCGAAGGATTGTTCTTCGCCACGCTCACCGGCCCCGGACGCGTATGGCTGCAGTCGTTGCCGCTCAGTAGGATGGCGGATCGCATCTACGCCGCGGCACCGCAGAGCAAGGGATGGCGCAAAGAAGAGGGGTCGATCCTCGATCGGGTTGGGGGCCTGGGCGATCTGATCGATGGACGGTAGTGCCGCAGATAACGCAGAACAATCAACGGGGCCGCAGATGACGCAGATTACGCAGATCTAAAGACTCGACAAGCGGCGTGGTACCATAGCGCGCCATGGCGTTAACACGTTTCGTGAAGTCTGCGTCATCTGCGTCATCTGCGGCCCGCCTTTTGAGATCTGCGTTATCTGTGTCATCTGTGGCCCTGTTGTTCTTATCTGCGTCATCGGCGGCGCAGGTCAGGACGGCTGATCCCGCCAAGCGCGGCTTGAGCCGCTCGGAGTTCCCGCGCACCATCAAGCTGGCCGATAACGTCTACGGCTACGAAGACATTCGCAATCCCGGCTTCACCACCGTCAGCCTGTTCGTCGTCGGCAACGACGGCGTGCTGATCGCCGACGGGCAGGGCAGTCCCGACGCCACGCGCAACCTGCTTGAGGCGATCGTGAAGGTCACGCCCAAACCGGTCAAGTGGTACATCGTCGGATCCGATCACGGCGATCACACCGCCGGTAATGCCATCCTCCCCAGAGATATCACCTACATCGTGTCGAAAGCGTCGAAGATGCAGATGGAGCGCGACGCGGCCAATCCGAATCGGCCGCTGACCGCGCTACCGGTGATCGTGCCGCCTGTGGCGATGACCAGCGATAAGCAGGTGGTGAATGTGGGAGGCATCGAGGTCCAGGCGCTCTATCTGGGTCGCGCGCACACGGGCGGCGACCTGTTGGTCTACCTGCCCAGGCAGAAGATCCTCTTCATGAGCGAGGTCTACCTCAATCGCGTGTTCCCGGCCATGCGCTCCGCCTATCCCACGGAGTGGGTGTCGGTGATCGACAAGGCGCTGAAGCTGGACGTCGATCGCTTCGTGCCCGGCCACGGCTTTATCGAAGGGCCGAACGCATCGCGTGAAGAGCTCGTTGAATATCAGAAAGCGCTTCGCGCCGTGATCGCCGAGGTCAACCGCCTCCACAAGCTTGGGCTGTCCGCGGATGATGCGGCGAAGCAGGCGAACTGGGGGCCGTACAAAGAGTGGTTTCTCGTGGAGCAGCAAGGGCCGATTGCGGTCCGCAAAATCTACGAAGAGATCGAGGGCAAGCTCAAGTAAGGCAGAAGGCAGAAGGCAGAAGGCAGAAGGCAGAAGGCAGAAGGCAGAAACCGATGGCTGAACAAAGTTACGAACACCACACGCATCGCCCCATTCCAACGACGATCGTCGGCCTCTTCGCGCTGACGGCGCTGGTGCTGATGATCGGCCAGATGGCGTTTGGCTGGCAGACGCGCGACTGGGCGATTCTCGCCGTGATCTCGGCGGTGTTCCAGCTTGGCGGCATCAGCCGCCTGTACACGATCAACCTGCAGGACCGCATCATCATGCTCGAGACCAAGGTCCGCTGCGCCGAAGTGCTGCCGGCGGGGCAGGATGCCAACCTGGCGAAACTGTCCAAGCGGCAAATCGTCGCGCTGCGCTTTGCGTCAGACGAGGAGCTCGGCTCGCTGCTGGAGAAGGCGGCTCGAGAGAACCTGTCGCCCAAAGACATCAAGGCTTCGATCAAGACATGGCGTCCAGACCCGTATCGCACGTAGCGCGCGCGCTGATGGCGTTGGCCGTCACGGCCTCGCCGGCATTTGCCACCTGGTCGGTGATCGCCGTCGATCAAAAAACGCGGGCGGTCGTGATTGCCTCGGCGACCTGCGTGCCCCAGGCGAGCTTCGCCGGTTTTCCCGCCAAAGGCTTGATGGACGTGCAAGCCATCGTGGTGCCCGGCAAGGGCGTCGCGGCGGCGCAGGCGGGCGTCGACCGCACGCGCAAGAATCAGCAGTTGATCTACGACGAGATCGCCAAGGGCACCGACCCGGTCAGGATTCTCGAGCTGCTCAAGACGGATCCTGAACTCGAGGTCCGCCAGTTTGCGATCGTCGACCTGCAGGGCCGCATGACCGGGTTCTCCGGACAGAAGAACAGCGCGGTGTCGCTCAGCCGGCAAGACCATGTCGCGCGCACGGATATTTACTTTTCGATCCAGGGCAACATCCTGACGAGCGATGAAGTGGTGACGGCGGCGGTGGACGCGTTCAAGAGCGCCGACGGCACGCTGGCCGATCGCGTGATGGCGGCGATGGAGACCGCCGACGCGATGGGCGGCGACAAGCGCTGCACCTGCGAGAGCAAGCCACTGCCCGCCGCCACGGCCGCCTGCCAGACCAAGACGTCGCACGTGGCGTACATTCTTCGTGCAGATCCCACCGACAAGGCCGGCGCCTCGTTCAACGACGGCCAGTACGCGATGTATGTCTCGGTGACCAACGACGACATCAGACCCACTGAAAACGCGAATCCCGTGAAGACCCTGCGCATGCGCTACGACGCTTGGAAGAAGGCCCACCCGCAGTGACCCCGGAGGAACAAGAGGAAGTCCGCCGCGTGATCGAGGCGCACGAACGCACGCTTCAGATCTGCCGTGCCTGTGCCGAGACGACGCGCGACCTGGCGTGGGAGGTGAAGCGCGGCAGCGTGCCTCCGCCCGAAGCGCTCAACGCCACGCTCGCCGAGGTCGAGCGCGTGCTGGACGATCTTGGCAAGGTCGAGATCGCCATCGCGGAAATGAAGGCCGTCCTCTGGTAATCCCCTCGTCGGGGCCGCACTAGAATAGAAGAGATGTCGTCAGCCAGTCGGAGATCGCGGTGAAAGAGACCGCGAGCATCGAGCAGCTTGCCGCGCTCGTCGACTTCAGCGCCGACGCGGTGGTGCTGGTTGATGCCGACGGCGTGATTCGGTGGGCGAACCCCGCAACGCCCGACGTGCTCGGCTACGCAGCGGCCGACCTCGTTGGCGTGCGTGTCAGGGATCTCGTCGAGCCCGAGGATCAACAGGCATGGTCGGCGCTGGTGGCGGAGTTGTTCGATCGGCCGGCGGCGCCGGTGATGGGCTCGTTCCGCTGCCGCCATCGTGACGGCAGCGTGCGTTGGACCGAAGGTGTGGCGCGCAACCTCCTCCAGGAACCGCGCGTCGGCGCCATCGTGGTGTATTACCGCGATGTGACCGCGCGCAAGCAGACCGAGGCCGCGCTCAGGGCCACCGAAGATCGTTACGGCCATCTGTTCGAAGCCGCGGCCGACATCATCTTCGAGGCCGACGCCGAGGGCTGCTTTCGATTCGTCAATCCCGAAACCCTGCGCGTGTTTGGCTACGAGCGAGACGAGGTGATCGGGCGCCGGTTCACCGAGTTCATTCGCGCCGACTACCGGCCGTCGATCCTGCAGCATTACGACAAGCAGACCCGGGAAGGCGTGCTGAACTCCTACGTGGAGTTTCCGGCGATCACCAAGGATGGCCGCGAAGTCTGGCTCGGCCAGAACGCGTGGATCGTGCTCGACGCCACCGGGCAGTACACCGGCATGCAGGCCGTGGCGCGCGACATCACCGAGCGGCGCGGCGCCGAGGACGCGCTACGCGCCGCCGAGGCGAAGTACCGCGCCCTGGTCGAACAGTCGCTGGTCGGCGTCTACATCCTGCAGAACGAGCGGCTGGTCTACGTCAATCCGAAAGGCGCGGACATTCTCGGCTACGCGCAGCAGGAGCTGCTGGATCTGCCCTCGGCCTACTCGCTGTTGCACGATCAGGATCGAGCGATCGTGATCGATCAGCTCGCCCGGCTGGGCACCGCCGGCGCGTCGAGCGTGCAGCTGACGGTACGTGGCACGCGCAAGGACTCCACCGTTGTGCAGACAGAGGCGTTCTGCACGATCACGGAGTTCGGCAACCAGCCTGCCATTCTCGCGACCGTGATCGACATCAGCGATCGCGTGAAGCTGGAGGATCAGCTGCGGCACTCGCAGAAGATGGAGGCCGTGGGGCGCCTGGCCGGCGGCATCGCCCACGACTTCAACAACCTGCTCACCGCCATTCGCGGCAACGCGGAGCTGATGTCGAACCGCGTCAAGCACGATCCGGCCATGGCCGCCGAGGTCGACGAGATTCTGCATGCCGCCGATCGCGCCGCCTCGCTGACCCGGCAGCTGCTGTTGTTCAGCCGCAAGCAGGTGCTGCAGCCGGTCGCGCTCGATCTCAACGAGATCGTGGGCAATGTGGCGCGGATGGCCCGCCGCCTGATCGGCGCTGACGTGCAGCTGCGCCTCGAACTGGCGCCCACGGTGGCGCAGGTGCTGGCCGATCCCGCGCAGATCGAACAGGTCCTGCTCAATCTGATCGTCAACGCTCGTGACGCCATGCCGCACGGCGGCCGCATCCAGGTGAGCACGGAGAACGCGAGGCTTCGCATCGGCGCTCCCGACACGACCCACTCCGGCCTGGCGCCGGGCCCATATGTCTTGCTGGCCGTCGCCGATAACGGCGTCGGCATGGATCAGTCCACGCAGGCGCGCATCTTCGAGCCGTTCTTCACCACGAAGGAAACCGGCCGCGGCACCGGCCTCGGTTTGGCGACGGCCTACGCCATCGTGCGTCAAAGCGGAGGCGCCATCACGGTGACGAGCGAGCGTGGCGAGGGCGCGAGCTTTCGCGTGTTGCTGCCCGCCTTGACAGGAGAGACGCCTTGATTCGGAAGCCAGTCGTATTGATCACGGGCGCGGGCGGCGAGATCGGCCACGGGCTGATCGCGCACATCGCGACAGCCGGCGCGCAGCCGGTGATCACCCTCGACGTGAACCCGCTCGAGCCCGCGCTCGGCAAAATGGTGCAGCGCGAGTTCACCGGATCGATCACCGATAAATCACTGCTCGAGCGCGTGCTGTCGGAGTTCGAGGTCGAGACCGTCTATCACCTGGCGGCGCTGCTCTCGACCCGCTCGGAATTCACGCCGACGACCGCACACCAGGTGAATGTGGAGGGCACGCTCAACCTGCTCGAGTTCTCGCAGCGCGAGGCCGAGTCGCACGGGCGGCCCGTGACGTTCATGTATCCCTCGTCCATCGCCGCGTATGGGTTGCCGGATCTCGAGACCAAGCGGCGCGCGGGCAAGGTGAAGGAAGACGACCACAACACGCCGTCGACCATGTATGGCTGCAACAAGCTGTACTGCGAGCATCTCGGCCGCTACTACGCGCGCTTCTACAAGCAACTGGCGGCGCAGCCGCAATCGGGATGCGTCGACTTTCGCTGCGTCAGGTATCCGGGCTTGATTTCGGCGCTCACCGTCCCCTCGGGCGGCACGTCCGACTATGCGCCCGAGATGATCCACGCGGCGGCCAAGGGCGATCCGTATGCGTGCTTCGTCAGGCCTGACACGCGAATTCCGTTCATGGCGATGCCGGACGGCGTCGAAGCATTGTTGAAACTGGCGTCGGCCCCCAAAGCGAAGCTGACGCGGACCGCGTACAATCTGGCAGCGTTCAATCCCTCGGCGGAGGAGGTCCGTGACGAAGTGGTGCGCGCCTTCCCGGGGGCCGACATCTCCTGGCACACCGACACCAAGCGGCAGGGCATCGTCGACTCGTGGCCGGAAGACGTCGACGACAGCGCGGCGCGGCGCGACTGGGGCTTCGCCCCGAACTACGATTTCACCCGTGCGTTTCGCGATTACCTCATTCCCACGATTGGTTCACGCTATGCGAAATAGGTTCAGAAAGGTTCGGAAGGGTTCTGAAGGGTTCAGAAAGGTTCTCGCGATGTGTGCGCTGATCGCCTTCCCGATGATCATGACCGCTCAGACACGACCGGCAGATCCGTTCAAGAGCGTTGCCGAGCGCTACGTCAAGCTGGTGCTCGCCGTCGGCCAGCACGACGCCGATTACGTGGATGCGTTTTATGGTCCGCCTGAGTGGCGCAAGGAAGCCGAGGCGGCGAAGGTCCCGCTCGACGCCATCGATCAGCAGGCGGCGGCGCTCGAACCGGCGATTGCCGCGGTGCTGATCGCGCCCCGTGAGGCGCGCGATCGGGAGTTGTGGGCGCTGCGCCGGCAATACCTGGTTCGGCAGGTCGCAGCCCTGCGCGCCCGGGTCGCAATGCTGAAAGGCAGGACGTTCACGTTCGACGAGGAATCGCTCGCTCTGTACGACGCGGTCGCGCCGACCAAGACCGAGGCCGAATTCGAGCTGGTGCTCAAACAGCTCGAAGCGAAGCTGCCTGGCGCCGGCACGCTGATCGATCGCTACGATCGCTTCAAACAGGCGTTCGTCATTCCGACCGCGCGGGTTGATCGCGTGTTCCAGGAGGCGATTCGCGGCTGCCGCCAGCAGACGCTGTCGTTCGTGACGCTGCCGCCCGACGAGCGCTTTACCGTCGAGTACGTCACCGGCAAGTCGTGGAGCGGATACAACTGGTATCAAGGCGGCTACAAGAGCCTGATCCAGGTCAACACCGACCTGCCGATTTACATCGACCGGGCCATCGACCTGGCGTGCCACGAGGGTTACCCCGGCCATCACGTCTACAACGTGCTGCTCGAAAGGCACCTGGTCAAGGATCGCGGCTGGATTGAATACACGGTGTACCCGTTGTTCTCGCCGCAGTCGCTGATCGCGGAGGGCACGGCCAACTTCGGCATCGAGGTGGCGTTCTCGCCGGCGGATCGGGTGCGCTATGAGATAGACGTGCTGTTTCCGCTGGCAGGCCTCGATGTGAAGAGGGTGCAGGAGTATTACGACGTGCTCGCACTCGTCGACAAGCTGTCGTACGCGGGCAACGAGGCGGCGCGCCGCTATCTGAACGGCACGATCGATCGCGCCGGCGCCGTCGCGTGGCTCGAGCGCTACGCGATGTACACGAAGCCGAGAGCCGAACAGCGCGTGAAGTTCATCGACCAGTACCGCAGCTACGTGATCAACTACAACCTTGGTAAGGATCTGATCCGCGCCTACATCGAGAAAAAAGCCGGGCGAGATGCGACCCCTCAGCAGCGCTGGCGCGAGTTCGCGGCGTTGCTGTCATCGCCCAGACTGCCGTCAGGGTTAAAGTGAAACCCCTCCTTCGTGGCCTTCGTGGTTGCCTTTTATGCGAGTTATTGAAATCACCCAACCCGGTCCACCCGACGTCCTGAAGCTCGCCGAGCGTCCCGATCCGACGCTTGCCGCCGGTGAAGTGCTGATCGACGTGGCCGCGGCGGGTGTGAACCGGCCCGACATTCTGCAGCGCTTCGGCAAGTACCCGCCTCCGCCGGGCGCGTCGGATATTCCCGGTCTCGAAGTGGCAGGCACGATTGCCGCGATCGGCAAGGACGTCACGGCGTGGGTTGGCGGCGAGCAGGTCTGCGCGCTCCTGGCCGGCGGCGGCTACGCCGAACGCGCCGCCGTGCCGCAGGAGCAGGTATTGCCGGTGCCGAAAGGGCTCTCGCTGATCGAAGCCGCGGCGATTCCAGAAACGTTCTTCACGGTGTGGACCAATGTGTTCGAGCGCGGCCGTTTGAAGAAGGGCGAGTCGATCCTGATTCACGGCGGCACCAGCGGCATCGGCACCACCGCCATCCAATTGGCGAATGCGTTTGGCGCGCGGGTGTTGACGACGGCGGGGAGCGATGAGAAGTGTGAGGCGGCGCGACAGCTGGGCGCCGCGCATGCGTTCAATTACCGCACCACCGACTGGGCCGCCGCGGCGATGGATGCCACCGATGGCCGTGGCCTCGACGTGGTCCTCGACATGGTGGGCGGCGATTACATTCCGCGTAACCTCGCCCTGCTCGCCACCGATGGCCGGCTGGTGCAGATCGCGTTTCTCAAGCAGCCCAAGGCCGAGATTGATTTCTCGGTGATGATGCGCAAGCGCGCGTGGATCACCGGATCGACCCTGCGCCCGCGAACGCCGGTCGAGAAGGGCGCGATCGCCGCCGAGCTCAAGCGGCATGTCTGGCCGCTGCTCGAAGGCGGCACCGTCAAGCCGATCATCTACAAGGTGTTTCCGCTCGCCCAGGCCTCGGAGGCGCACCGGCTGATGGAGGCCGGGACTCACATTGGAAAACTCGTCCTCCAAGTCTGACAAACTGTTTACGCCGCTCTTCTTCCTGATGTGCAGCTACAGCTTCACCGTCTTCATGTCCGCGTTCCAGTTGTTGCCGGCGGCGCCGTTCCACATTCTCGCTCTCGGCGGGTCGCACACCGAGGCCGGCTTGTTTCTCGGATTCCTGACCTACGCGTCCGCGATCTCGGCGCCGATCACCGGCGCGATCGGCGATCGGTTCGGCAAGCGCCGAGTGCTCATCACCGCGAGCCTCGCGATCACGGTGTTCTCGTTGATGTATGCCTTTGCGCCGGCGTATCAGCTGCTTCTCGGGCTGGTCCTGATTCACGGCATCTTCTGGTCGGGTCTGCTGTCGTCGTCCAGCGCGTACATCACCGACATCGTGCCAAAGTCACGCCGCGCCGAGGGGCTGGGCTACGCCGGGTTCGCCAGCATACTGGCCGTCGCCATCGCGCCCTGGATCGGCCTGTATGTGCTCGACCACGGTGGCTGGCGATGGCTCTGCCTCGAAATGGCGATCCTCAACGTGATCATGGCCGCGATCGCATGGCGCCTGCCGGCCGACAACCCGGGTGCAACCAGGGCCTTATCGCTCCGGCCCGCCGACCTCGTCGAGTGGCACATCCTGGTCGGCGCGGTCACGCTGTTTCTGTATTCGTTCAGTTACGGCGGCATCACGAGCTTCGTCGCCGTCTATGCCGAGCAGCTGGGCCTGTCGCCGCGCGCGCTGTACTTCACTGCGTTCTGCCTCACGATCTGCGCGACGCGGCCGTTTCTGGGCCGCTACGCCGATCGCGTCGGCCACGCGCGGGTGATTGTGCCGTGCCTGGTACTGATTGTCCTCGGCGTGGCGCTGCTGTCGTGGGTGACCACGCGCACCGGGTTTGTCGTATCGGCGATCCTGTTCGGCGCCGGCTTCGGGTCGGCCTACCCGATCTTCGTGGCGCACCTGATGCACCACGTACCCGATAACCGGCGCGGCGCGACGTTCGGCGCGCTGATCGGGGCGTTCGACACCGGCATCGGCACCGGCTCCATTACGATCGGCTGGCTTGGTGAGCACTACGGCTTCAACCGCGCCTTTGCGGTTGCGGCGGCCATCGCGATGCTCTCGATTCCGTATTTCCTGGTCATGGAGAAACGACAGTGGACTACGTCCGCCTTGGTACCACCGGCCTGAGAGTCTCGCGCTTGTGTCTCGGCACCATGACCTACGGCACGCCGAACTGGCGGCCGTGGGTGCTGGATGAGGCAACCAGCCGTCCCTTCATCAAGCGGGCCCTCGAGCTCGGCATCAACTTCTTCGACACTGCCGACATGTACTCACGCGGGGTGAGCGAAGAGGTCGTCGGCCGCGCCTTGAAGGACTTCGCCAGGCGTGAGGAAGTCGTGCTCGCCACCAAGGTGTTCTACCCGGTCGTCGATCACTCTAACGGCAAGGGCCTGTCGCGCAAGCACATCATGGAGGCGATCGACGGGTCATTGAGACGGCTCGGCACCGACTACGTCGACCTTTATCAGATTCATCGCTTCGATCCGCACACGCCGATCGAGGAAACGCTCGAGGCGCTGCATGACGTGGTGAAAGCCGGCAAGGCGATCTACCTCGGCGCCTCGAGCATGTACGCCTGGCAATTCGCCAACATGCTCGCCACGCAGCGCCTGCATGGCTGGACCCGATTCGTCTCGATGCAGAACCACTACAACCTGGTGTATCGAGAAGAAGAGCGTGAGATGCTGCCGCTCTGCCAGGCCGAGGGCATTGGCGTGATTCCATGGAGCCCGCTGGCGCGCGGCTTCCTCGCCGGCAACCGCAAGCGCGGCACAAAGGACGCGACTCCGCGCGAGCAGCACGACGAGTTCGGTCACGGGCTGTACTACGCCGACGAAGACTACGACATCGCCGACCGGGTCGTGGAGCTGGCGAAGCGGAAGGGCGTGCGGCCGATTCAGGTCGCGCTCGCCTGGGTCGCGCAGCAGCCCGGTGTCACGGCGCCGATCGTGGGCGCGTCGAAGCTGGAACAGCTGGATCAGTTGGTGGAAGGCTTATCGATCGAGTTGACGCCAGAGGACCGCGCGTTTCTCGAGGAACGCTACGTGCCCCACAAGGTATTAGGTCTCTAGTCCACGACGTCGCCACAGAGGACACGGAGGACACAGAGATGGCAGAATGGCTCCATGCGACCCACCCTCGAAGACGGGCTGCGCGCCCTTCAAGAAGCCGCCGAATCGGCGAAGTCGATTCGGATTGATCTGGACGAGGACTACCTGGCCAACATTGCCCGCGTCGAAGCACGCCCCGAGAACCAGTCCGGCGCCGACAAGAGCTGGGTGTGGCAGCTGGACTGGGCGTTCAGGGACATGTTCAAGAAGGCCAAGTACGTCGGACGGCTGCCGTGAATCCTCTCGCCCCCCTGGCACGCGCACTAAGCGCGCGGTCGGTCAGGTACGTGATGATCGGAGTGGCCGGCGCGAACTTCTATGCACCGCAGGGGTCGGCTGTCTTCGTGACCGAGGATTCCGATCTGTTTCTGCCGCTGGATCCGGACAACTTGGTTCGAGCCTGGAGCGGCTGTGACGACCTCGGGCTCGACCTCTGGAACGGGGTGGAGCCGCTCGACGCGCCGCGCGACCGTTGGCTCGCCGATCGCGTAATCGAACGCCGCGCACTGACTCGCGTGACTGGCGCCGGCTTGAACGTGGATCTCACACTCGTCATGGCGGGCCACGAATTCGACGCCGTCTGGAACGAGCGCCGAGGGTTCGAGGTTGACGCCGTGCAGATTCCGGTCGCGCGTCTCCTGCACATCGTCACGTCCAAGCACGCCGCCGGCCGCGACAAGGATCGGCTCTTCCTCGCCACCCACCGCGACGCGCTGGAGCAGCTCCTCAAGCGCGAGGAATCCGACTGAAGGTCACTCGAACCGCAGCGCGTCAATCGGGTCGAGCGCGGCGGCTTTGCGGGCCGGGTAGAACCCGAAGAACACGCCGGTCGCGGCGGCGAAGACGAACGCAATCGCCACGGCCTCGGGCGAGACCTCGGTCGGCCACGTCATCCACGCCGTGACGCCGCGCGACAGGCCGAGCCCGAGCGCGATGCCGATGCCGCCGCCCACCATGCTCAAGACGATCGCCTCGACCAGGAACTGCAGCAGCACGTCGCGCCCGCGCGCGCCGATCGCCATGCGCAGGCCGATCTCGCGCGTCCGCTCGGTGACCGACACCAGCATGATGTTCATGATGCCGATGCCGCCGACGAGCAGCGACACGCCGGCGATGCTCGCCAGCAACGCCGTCATCGTTTCGGTGGCCTGCACGCGGACGCTCGCCATTTCTTCCATCGTGCGCACCATGAAGTCGTCCGAGTCGCCCTCGGACACCTGGTGGCGCGAGCGCATCACATTCGCGATGCGATCTGCCGTCGGCGTCGTATCCGCGGCGGAGGCCGCCGACACGGTGATGTTCTGGATGAACTGGATGCCGCGCAGCTTCTTCATCACCGTCGTATACGGCACGTACACCACATCGTCTTGATCCTGGCCCATACCCGATTGGCCTTTAGCCGACATCACGCCGACCACGATGAACGGCTGGTTGTTGATGCGCATGATCTGGCCCACCGGATCGACGTCGGCGCCGAACAACTGCTCGTGGACGACGGAGCCGATCACGGCGACTTTCGATGCGGAGGCGACGTCGGCCGGGCCGAAGAACGCGCCGAGTTTGGCGGGCCACGAGCGGATCAACGGCAGATCGACGTCGGTACCCTGGATCTGCGTGCCCCAATTCATGTTGCCGGCCACGACTTGCCCGCGCGTGCTCACACCAGGTGCGACGTACTGCACGCCCGGCACGCTCTGAATCGCGATGGCGTCTTCCGGCGTCAGCGTGCTGGCGTTGCCCTGGCCCATGCGCACGCCGCCCTGCTGGAAGTTGCCGGCGCTCACCATGATCATGTTGGTGCCCGCGGCCTGAATCTGCGACTCGATCGACGATTGGGCGCCGGTGCCGAGCGCCACCATCGTAATGACGGCGGCGACGCCGATGATCATCCCCAGCATGGTCAGCGCCGTGCGCATCTTGTTGCGCGCCAGCGCCTTGATCGCGACCCGAAGCACCATGAGCGTCGACATCGATTACACCGCCTCCGCGGTATCGGGCAGGTTCGCGAGCTCATCGGCGGCGGTGCGGCGACTCGTGACCGGGCGATCCGTCACGACCACGCCGTCGCGAAACGAGACGATGCGCGTGCCGTACTCGGCGATGTCGTGTTCGTGCGTGATGAGCACCACCGTGATGCCGCGCTCGATGTTCAACCGCTGGAACAGGCCCATCACGTCGATGCTGGTCCGCGAGTCGAGGTTGCCGGTCGGCTCGTCGGCGAGCAAGATCGACGGGTTGTTGACGAGCGCGCGCGCGATCGCCACGCGCTGCTGCTGTCCGCCCGACAGTTGATTGGGATGATGACTGAAGCGATCGCCGAGACCAACCGCGGCGAGCATGTCTTTCGCCAGCTTGTGGCGTTCCGACGTCTTCAGCGTCGACCCGCCATAGAGCAGCGGCAGTTCGACATTGTCGAGCGCTGAGGTGCGCGACAATAAGTTGAACCCCTGGAACACGAACCCGATCTTCTTGTTGCGGACCGCCGCGAGCTCGTTCTTCGACATCCGCGAGACGTCCTGGCCGTCGAGGAAGTACTGCCCCGATGTCGGCCGATCGAGACAGCCGACGATGTGCATGAAGGTGGACTTGCCGGATCCGGAAGGGCCCGTGACCGCGAGGAACTCGCCGCTTGGCACATCGAGGTTGACGCCACGCAGCGCCTTCACCTGATAGTCGCCCACCACGTAGGTCTTGACCAGGCTCCTCGCGGCGATGACGCTCGTCGCGTTACCGGCCGCCACGTCCGCCTTGCCCCCCGGGGCCGCCGCGCCCCGGCATCATCGGATTGCCTGCGCCACCTTGCGGCGTGGCTCGTGTCGACGCCAGGCCCGTGACGCCGGTGACCACTGCCATGTTTTCCTGCAGCTCCTCTGACAGCAGCTCGGTGTAAGAGCCGTCGCTGATCCCGAGCCGCAGGTTCACGGGCTTCAACTGGCGATCCATGAATAGCCATGCGCGCCCGCGCGATTCAACCGGCGGCAGCGGCGCAAACAGCGCGTCGATGGTTTGCGCTTGCATCGGAGCGGCCGCTCGCGGTGTCTTGCCCGGTGCGCGGGGCGCGGTCGTTTCGAATGCGCTCGTATCGGCGCCGCGCTCTTTCATGCGCGCGATGAACGCCTTCTGCTCATCAGGCGACATCGTCTTGAATCGCTCGAGCAAGCGGCCCTGGAAGTCGCCGCCTCCACCACCGCCGCGGCCCTGAGAGTCTCCGCCGCCACCGCCGCGTCCAGCACCACCACGCCCGCCGCGTCCAGGTGTTCTTTCGGGACTCGCCGAAGCGCTCGGCCGGCTCGCCTCAGGCGTCACCGCAGGCGCTTGCGTCGGACTCGCGGTGCCCGGCGTCATCCCCGGTCGTTGGAATCCCCCGCCACCCCCGCGTCCACCACGGCCGCCATTGGCGAAGGCGGTCATCTCGGGCGGCGGAGTTTGACCCAGAGCCGCGAACACGTCGGCCGAGGGACGGAAGCGCAGCGCGGCATTGGCGATGCGCAACGCGTTGGTGCGTTTGGCAATCTCGATCTTGACGTTGGCCGTCATGCCCGGCTTGAGCTTGAGCGCGGTGTTGGGCACCGTGATGACGGTGCCGTAGGTGGTGACGTTCTGCACCACCACCGGCTGCAAGCGGATCTGCGTAACGGTCCCCTGAAAATCGTCGGTGGGGTAGGCATCGACCTTAAACGTGACGTGCTGGCCCGGGCGAATGCGGCCGACATCGGCCTCATCGATGTTGGCGTTGACCTGCATCTCCGTCAGATCCGCGGCGATCACGAACAGCGTCGGCGCCGACATGCTGGCCGCCACGGTTTGACCCACATCGACGCTCCGCTGCGTCACGATGCCGTCGATGGGCGCCATGATGATGGTGTGCTGGCGATTGACTTGCGACTGGTTGACGGATGCTTCCGACTGCGTCACCGCCGCCTGCGATTGGACGACGGAGGCCTGCTGCGATGCGACCGCGGCGACGGCGGAATCGACCGCCACCTTGGCCGAGTCGAGCTCGCTTGCGGCCAGCAGGTTTCGCGCTGACAACTCGATCGCGCGCGCGTGCTTCTGTTTCGCATCGGTCAACTGCACGTTGGTTCGGTCCAGCTCGCTGCGGGCCCTCGTGAGGTTGGCGCGGGCCTGGCTCAGGTTGGCCTGCACCTGCTGGAGCTGCGCGTCGAACAACGACGGGTCCAGCCGCGCGATGACCTGCCCCTTCTTGACGATGGTATTGAAGTCGGCGCCGAGCCACTGGATGTTGCCCGAGACCTGGCTGCCGACCTGCACCGTGGTGACGGCCTGGAGGGTGCCGGTGGCGCCGACGGTGTCGATGATGTCACCGCGCGTAATCGGCACGGTATTGACCTCGATCTCCGGCTGACCGCGGCGGGTGTACCAGGCTCCGGCGCCGGCGCCAACCACCACCACCAGCAGGACAACGATGATCGCTCGCTTCATAACTCGGTTACGCGCGCGGCAGCACGGCCGTTTACGCTCTGACCAATGCCGGATCGTAGCTCAGCACGGGCCGCAGCCAGCGCTCGACTTCGCCCACCGGCATGGCCTTCCGCCTCGCGTAATCCTCGATTTGGTCCTGCCCGACACGCTGGATCGCGAAGTAGCGTGACTGCGGGTGAGAAAAATACAGCCCGCTCACCGACGCCGGGGGCGTCATGGCGAACGATTCAGTCAGCTCGAGGCCGACGGAGCGTGCGCCGAGCAGATCAAACAGCCGCGCCTTTTCGCTGTGATCGGGACACGCCGGGTAGCCGAAGGCCGGGCGGATGCCACGGTATTTTTCTTCGATCAGGTCGGTGTTTGCCAGCCGATCGCCGAAACCCCAGTCGCTGCGCGCCCGGGCGTGGAGGTATTCCGCAAACGCCTCGGCCAGCCGATCGGCGAGCGCCTTGACGATGATCGCGGAGTAGTCGTCGTGCTTGGCTTCGAACTTCTTGACCAGCTCGTCGACGCCCAGCCCCGCCGTGACCGCAAATGCGCCGATGTAATCGGTGATGCCGCTGTCGATCGGCGCGACGAAGTCGGCCAGCGATTTATTCGGCTTGTCGTCGGCAATGACTTCCTGCTGCCGCAACATCGGAAAACGAAAGCCGTTGTCGAGCACGACGTCGTCGCCGTCGCTCGTCGCCTTCCAGAACCCGTACGCACCGCGCGCGCGTACCAGCTTGCCGTCGACCAGTTGCTTCAGCAGCGCCTGCGCGTGCCCGTAGAGATCCTTTGCCGCCGGACCGATCTTCGGGTCGTCGAGAATGGCGGGGAAGCGGCCCTTCAGCTCCCACGCGGTGAAGAAGAACTGCCAGTCGATGAACGGCACCAGGTCGGCCAGCGCGACGTCCACCTTGCGGACGCCGGTGAACGCCGGCACCGCAGGCAACCCTAAAGGGTTGCCTCCACCAAAGTTGAGCCGCAGGCGATTGGCCCGCGCCTTCTCGAACGGCAGCGTGGGCCGATCGCGCCGCGTCGAATACTGATCGCGAAGCTTCGCCTGGTGCGCGCGGTTGGCCTCGTCGAACGCCGGCTTGTGATCCGGGTTGATCAAGCTGGCGACGACATCGACCACGCGCGACGCGTCGGGCACGTGCACCGTCGGCTGCGAGTACTCCGGTGAAATCTTCACCGCCGTATGTTGCGGGCTCGTCGTCGCGCCGCCGATCAGGAGCGGCAGCGTCATGTGGCGCCGCTCCATTTCCGACGCGACAAACACCATCTCGTCGAGCGAGGGCGTGATCAATCCGCTCAGGCCGACGATGTCGACGTTGCGATCCACTGCTGCCTGCAGGATCTTGTCGGCCGACACCATCACGCCGAGGTCGATCACCTCGTAGTTGTTGCAGCCCAGCACCACGCCGACGATGTTCTTGCCGATGTCGTGGACGTCGCCCTTGACGGTGGCGGTCAGCACGCGGCCGGCGTTGCTGCGCTCGCCGGGGCCGCCGGCGGCGAGCCGCTCGGCTTTCTCGGCCGCCATGAACGGCTCGAGATAGGCCACGGCGCGCTTCATGGCGCGCGCGCTCTTGACCACCTGCGGCAGGAACATCTTGCCGGCGCCGAACAGCTCGCCGACCACTTTCATGCCGTCCATCAGCGGGCCTTCGATCACCAGCAGCGGGCGCCCGTATTTGACGCGCGCTTCTTCCGCGTCGATCTCGATGAAGTCGACGTTGCCGTGCACCAGGGCGTACGACAAGCGCGCCTCGACCGTCGCGTCGCGCCACTTCAAGTCGTTCTCGCGCTTGCTGCCGGCGCCCTTCACCTGTTCGGCGTACGTCACCATCCGCTCGGTGGCGTCGGACCGCCGGTTGAAGATGATGTCTTCGACGTGTTCGAGCAGGTCCTTGGGGATGTCCTCGTAGACGATCAGCTGCCCGGCATTCACGATTCCCATGTCCATGCCGGCCTTGATGGCGTGGAAGAGGAAGGCGGAGTGGATGGCTTCGCGCACGACGTCGTTGCCGCGGAACGAGAACGACAGGTTGCTGACGCCGCCGCTGATCTTCACGCCGGGGCACTCGTGCTTGATGAGGCGCGTCGCCTCGATGAAGTACTTGCCGTAGTCGCTGTGCTCCTCGAGCCCGGTCGCAATGGCGAGGATGTTCGGGTCGAAGATGATGTCGGACGGGTCGACGCCGGCCTGTTCGGTCAGCAGCTGGTAGGCGCGCTTGCAGATCTCGACCTTGCGCTCGACCGTGTCGGCCTGGCCCTTCTCGTCAAACGCCATCACGATCATCGCGGCGCCGTAGCGCCGCACCGTGCGGGCCTTCGCGAGGAAGTCCGCTTCGCCTTCCTTGAGGCTGATGGAATTGACGATCGCCTTGCCCTGCACGCACTTGAGGCCGGCTTCGATCACCGACCACTTGGAGCTGTCGATCATCAGCGGCAGCCGCGCAATCTCGGGCTCGGTGCCGATGTAGTTGAGGAACTCGGTCATGCACGCTTCCGAGTCGAGCATGCCCTCGTCCATGTTGATGTCGATGATGTTGGCGCCGCCGCGGACCTGGTCGAGGGCGACCGTCGCCGCGCCGGCCCAGTCGCGCGCCTTCACCAGCCGCTCGAACTTCTTCGAGCCGGTCACGTTGGTGCGCTCGCCGATCATCTGGAAATTGCTGTCAGGCCGGATGACGAGCCGTTCCAACCCGGATAGTGTCGTCAGGCGAGTAGGGCCGGCCTGCCCTGAGCGAGCTTCCGATGGCAAGCCATCGGAAGCGAGTCGAAGGGTCGGGCCACTCACCCGTGGGGGGAGCCCCGCAACCGCCATCGCGATCGCGCGAATGTGGTCTGGTGTCGTCCCACAACATCCGCCGATGATATTGACGAAGCCGCTCTCAGCGAAGTCTTTGACCAGCGCCGCGGTTTCCGCCGGCGTCTCGTCGTACAGCCCGAACGCGTTGGGCAGTCCCGCGTTGGGATAACAACTGACGTGACCGGGCACCGTGCGGGCGAGCTCCGCGAGGTACGGCCGCATCTGCCTCGCACCGAGCGCGCAGTTGAGGCCGACGCTGAACGGCTTGGCGTGCTCGACCGACACGTAAAAGGCGTCGAGCGTCTGGCCCGACAGCGTACGGCCGCTGAGGTCGGTCAGTGTCGCCGAGATCATCAGCGGCACGCGCCTGCCCGTCTCGGTGAACAATTCGTCGATCGCCACGAGCGCGGCCTTCGCGTTGAGGGTGTCGATCTGCGTTTCGACGAGCAGCAGATCGCTGCCGCCGTCGAGCAGGCCGCGCGCTTGATCCTTGAACGCGTGCTTCATCGCGTCGAACGTGATGGCGCGAAACGCCGGATTGTTGACGTCGGGAGAAATCGACAGCGTCTTGGTGGTCGGGCCGATCGAGCCGGCGACGAACCGCGGGCGGTCAGGCGTCTTCTGCGTCCACTCGTCGGCGACCTTCCTCGCCAGCTTCGCCGCTTCGAGGTTGAGCTCGTACGAGATCGCCTCGAGGCCGTAGTCGGCTTGCGACACGGCCTGTGAGCTGAACGTGTTGGTCTCGATGATGTCGGCGCCGGCGTCCAGGTACTCGGCGTGGATCTCGGCAATCACGTCGGGCCGGGTCAGCACCAGCACATCGTTGTTGCCTTTGAGGTCGTGTGAGTGCGAGGCGAAGCGTTCGCCGCGGAAGTCCGCTTCCGACAACTTCCGCCGCTGCACCATGGTGCCCATCGCGCCGTCCAGCACGAGGATGCGTTCTGCGAGCAGTCGTTCGAGCGTTTCGAGTGTCGTCATCAGTCAGGGTTGGTTATTCGTAATTCGTTATTGGTTATTTCTTCCGTGTCGGCTTGGTACCGACCGCGAGTAGTACCGCAAATGGATCGTTGGTCTTGCGCGCGCCGAGCGCGACGCGGACGTCCTTGAATCCGGCGCGGGTGAGCAGCCCGTTCAGGTGATCGTCGCTGAAGCCGAACCACTGGTCGCCAAGCTTTTCGCGCACCCAGGTTTCGTCGTGCGGGCGCAAGTCGAGGATCAACAGCCGGCCGCCCGGCTTGAGAATGCGCGCGGCTTCGGCCAGCGCGCCGGCCGGATCGCCCGCGTGATGCAGCGCCTGCGACAGCAGCGCCACGTCCATGGCGCGATCGTCGATGGGGAGCTTCTCGAGCTCACCCTTCTTCCACGTGATGTTCGACAGGCGCTTGCGCGACGCGAGCGCTTTCGCCCGCGCGAGCACACCCTGCGAGCGATCCACGGCGGTGACGTGCCGCGCCCAGCGCGCGGTTTCCACCGTCAGGTAGCCTTCGCCGCACCCCAGGTCCGCGACCTCGAGCGGCGGCAGCAACATCCCCATGGCGCGCGACCACGCCGCCCAGCTGCGCCCCGGCACGAGCTGGCGGCCGTCGCGGGTATCGGGACCGACGTGCTCGAAGTTCTCGCGCCGCAGCCGCAGCACTTCCTGCAATCGCGCCTCGTCTGCCTTGACGAGAGCCGAGGCGGCGGCCACCTTGAACTGCGCTTGCAGCAGTGGCCACAGCGGGCCCTTGCCGGTGCCGCGGATGTCCGGCGACAGGCGATAGAACGTGTAGGCGCCGTCGCGCTCTTCGGCGACCAGATCCGCTTCCTTCAACAGGCCGAGATGGCGCGACACGCCGGACTGCGCCAGCCCGAGGATGCCGGTCAGCTCCTTGACGTTGAAGCGGTCCTGTTCCAGCACACGCAGCAACCGCAACCGGGCCTCATCTCCCAGCAGGCGATAGAGCGCGGACGCCTCTTTCATATCTACTAATGTAGATTAATGGATTTATTTTGGCAACTTTGGCGAACGACCGACCGTCGTGAGGAACCTTCGTTGGGAACCTCCGTGGGGAACCTCCGTAAGGAACCCTTGTGAGGAACCCTGCCGGATCCCGTGCGATAATGCCCCTCTTGTCCTTCATCACGATCCGGCCATTCGTCATGGCGATTGCGGGTGCGCTGGCGCTCGCCGGCACCGCTTCGGCTCAAACGACCATCACCTCTCAACAGGCTGACGAGATCCTCAAGGAACTGCGAGCGATCCGCCAGGCGGTCGAGAAGCTGCAAGTCGCCGCGCCCCCGGCCCTGCCGCAGGCGCCGCCGGCTCCGCCCGCGAAGGTGCACATCGCCAACGTCAGCGGCTACATGCTGGGCCGCCCGGACGCCCCGATCACCATCGTCGAGTTCACCGATCTGCAGTGCCCGTTCTGCAACCGCTTCGCGACCCAGACCTTCGATCGGCTGAAGAAGGACTACATCGACACCGGCAAGGCGCGTTTCATCTCGCGCGACTATCCGCTGGACTTCCACCCGCAGGCCAAACCCGCGGCCATTGCGTCGCGATGCGCGGGCGAGCAGGGCAAGTTCTGGGACATGCGAATGGCGCTCGTCAAGAACGCCGGCCGGTTGTCGCCGGCCTTGATCGCGGAAACCGCAGCGTCGCTCAAGCTGGACCTACCGGCGTTCAACGCGTGCGCGGCCGGCCCGCAGCATGCGGCCGCGATCCAGAAAGACATTGCCGAAGCGTCGAGCATCGACGTCTCAGGCACCCCCACGTTCTTCGTCGGCCAAACCACCGCTCAGGGGTTTGACGGGTTTCGCATCGTTGGCGCACAGGATTACTCTGTGTTCCAGGCGCGGCTCGACTCGCTCCTGAAGTAACAGCAGGAAGGAAGGCGCCGGCCGGACTCAGGGGAGTCGCCGGAGTCTGAACCACAATGGGAATTCTCGATAAGCTCCGTCCGCAGACCAAGTCCACGCATCCCGACCCCAACATCCGAATCGAAGCGGTGCACGAGATCGACGCCGATGACGTCGCGTCGCTCGGCGCGTTTGCCAAGGACGATGCCGACGCGCGAGTGCGCCGTGCCGCGGTGTCGCGCATTTCCGATCCCGCAGTGCTGGCCGACATTGCCCGCAACGAATCCGAAGGGATGGTGCGCGACCACGCGGTCGGGCAGCTGGTCGAGCAGGCCTCGAAGCACGACCCGGCCGTCGCATCAGCGGCAGTGTCGGCGCTCGCGTCGCTCGGCAGAGAGCGTGAGCTGGCCACCGTCGCGAAGGGCGCCGGTCCCGAGGCCGTTCGCCGCGCGGCCATTGCCGCGGTGCGTGATGAAAAGGCGCTCGGCAGCATCGCCCGCCACGCCGCGGAATCGAGCGCGCGCTTGCTGGCCGTTGAACGGCTGACGAGTGCCGCCGAGATCGAGGACGTCGCCATGCGCGGCGAGCACGCCGATGCGGCGGTTGCAGCGGTCGATCGTTTATCAAATCCATCGCCGGAAACGCTTGCGGCGCTGAGCCAGAAGGCTCGCGCCAAGGCCGCGCAGAAAAAAGCACGCACCTTGATTAAGGCCGCCGAACAACCCGTGGCCCCGACCGAGTCCGGAGCCGCTTACAAGGAAGCCGATCAGCAGCGCGCCAAGGATCTCGTCGCGCAGATGACGAAGCTGTCCGACGTAAGCGACTTCACTCAACTGCGCGAAGCCTACGCGGCCGCGCGCGTTGCGTGGGTCGAGCTGCTCGCCGATGCCGGTGTCGAGCCGGCGATCGAAACCGAGTTCGAAAAAGCATCTGAGATCGTGCGGGCGCGGCTGGCGGCCGACGAAGCCGCCCGTGCCGATGCGCAACGCCAGCGCCGCGCGCTCGAACAGGAACAAACCGACCGCGCCGCCGCGTGCGCGTGCGTCGAAGGCTTGAGCGGCGACGATGTGCTCGATCGCCTCGCCGAGTCCCGCGCGACGTGGGAAGGCATGCCGCCGATGCCCGGGGAATGGGCCGCCGCGCTCGAGCACCGTTTCCAGGAAGCATGCCGCGCCGCGGAGAAACGATTCGAGCGGCGCGTGCAGGCGCAGCAATCCGCCGAGCGCTTGCCGTCGATCGTCAGCGAGATCGAAGAGCTGGCCGCCAACCCGTCGTACGCCGACGTCCGGAGCCAGTGGTACGCGTTGCGCAAGCAGTGGCTGGCCATCGCCCGCGACGTCGAGATCGATTCCGAATTGAAGACCCGCTACGACGCCGCGGCGACGACGCTCGAGGCGCAGGAGCAGACCTATCGGGACGGCAAGGGCCAGCAGCAGACCGAGAATCTCCATCGCCTCCAGGCCGTCGTGCAGAAGTTCGAGACGCGCGCGACGGCCGAGCAGCTCACTCTCAAGCAGACCGATCAGCTGCTGAAGGACGTGAAGCTGGCGGTTGGCACGATGGGCCCGCTGCCCACCAAACAGGATCGCGAAGACCTGATGGTGCGCCTGCAGGCGGTGCGGACGTCGCTGACCCCGCGCATCCAGGAACTGCGCGAGGCCGAGGAATGGAAACGCTGGGCCAACGTCCAGGTGCAGGAAGAGCTCTGCGCCAAGATGGAGGCGCTTGTGCCGCAGGCCGAGACCGATCCTGAAAAAGCCTCGAACGAGATGCGGACGCTGCAAGAGCGGTGGAAGTCGGTGGCCGCCGCGCCACGCTCGCAGGCCGAGACGCTGTGGACGCGCTTCAAGACCGCGCAGGAGCAGGTCTACGACAAGTGCAAGGACTTCTTCGCGCAGCAGGCGGTCGAACGCGTCGAGAACCTGAAGAAGAAGGAAGAGCTGTGCGCGCGCGCCGAAGCGATGGCCGAGTCCACCGACTGGGTGAGGACAGCCGACGCGATGAAGGCGCTGCAGGCCGAGTGGAAGGCCGTGGGCGCGGTGACCCGCGGCAACGAGAAGGCGGTGTGGGAGCGGTTCCGCGCGTCGTGCGACAAGTTCTTCACGCGCCGCCAGGACGACCTCAAGCAGCGCAAGCAGGATTGGACCGAGAACCTCAAGCGCAAGGAAGCGCTCGTCGCCGAGGCGGAGAAGCTGTCGCAGTCGACCGAGTGGGAGCAGGCCGCGTCGCGCATCAAGCGGCTGCAGGTCGAGTGGAAGACGATCGGCCCGGTCAAGAAGAGCAAGTCCGATGCGATCTGGAACCAGTTCCGCGCCGCGTGCGATCTGTTCTTCGACCGCTTCAAGAATCGCGACCAGGTCGCGCTGACGGGCAAGATGGCCGATCGCGAGACGACGGTCGCCGAGCTCGAGGCGCTGGTGCCGCCGCCCGACGCGGCGGACGCGACCGCGCCTGAAGATCTCTACGCGAAGGTCCAGGCGGCGCGCGCCCGGTGGGTGCAGGGACCCGAGCTGCCGCGGCACACGCTGGCGCCGCTGGCCGAGCGGGTCAACACGGCGCTCTTCACGCTCGTGACGCGGTGGCCCGACGGCTTCAAGGGCACGGACCTCGATCCCGAGCTCACGCGCGGCAAGATGGAAAAGCTCGTCGCCAAGGTGGAGAAGCTGCTGCCGACCGAAAGTGCGGAGCCGGCGAAGAACCTGTCGCCGGCGGAACTGCTGGCGCGGCAGTGGCGCGAAGCGCTTGCCGCCAACACCATGGGCGCCGGATCTGCGCGGCAGGCGGAAGACGCGCGCCAGCGCGCCGCCGAGCAGGAAGTGCGCAGCGCGCAAGCGGCGTGGGCGCGCCTCGGGCCGTTATCGCCCGATCAACGCAAGCCGTTGCAGGAGCGCTTCGATCGCGCCGTTCGGAAATTCTCTGAGATGAGGCGCCGCAGCACCGCACGAGCATAGGGTTCCCCACGAAGGTTCCTCACTGAGGTTCCTCACGAAGGTTCCTGACGAAGGTTCGAGGAACCGTGTTTGCGGTGCACGTTCACGCATTCGCCTTTGCCGGTCTCACGCTTTCGGAAGCGGTTAAGTTCAGCCGCATCGACGCCGTGCAAGCGGTGGTGGGCTACGGCTTGAGGGCGGCCGCCATCGGCTTCATCTACCTCGTGGCATCGATCCCCGCGTCTGTCATCATCCTGGCGTGGGCCGCCATTGCGTCGTGACGTCCGTTCTCGAGGTCTGAATTTCATGCCGCCGCCAACCTTCAGTCCGCTGCCCGAATACCAGCAACACACTCCCGACGACATGAAGCGCCGCGCCGCGGAGTTCTATGCCGACATCCGCCGGCGCCGGACCGTGCGCCAGTTCTCGACGCGGCCGGTGCCGCGCGAGGTGATCGAGGACTGCCTGCGCGCCGCGGGCACGGCGCCGAGCGGCGCCAACATCCAACCCTGGCACTTCGTCGTCGTGTCTGATCCGGCCATCAAGAGAACGATCCGCGTCGAGGCCGAGAAGGAAGAGCACGAGTTCTATCATCACAAGGCGCCGCAGGAATGGCTGGATGCGCTGGCCCCGCTTGGCACCGACGAGCACAAGCCGTTTCTCGAAGATGCGCCGTACCTGATCGTGATCTTCGCCGAGAGTTATGGCGTCCTTCCCGATGGCCGCAGGGTGAAGCACTACTACGCACAGGAGTCGGTTGGGATCGCGACCGGGCTGCTCGTCGCCGCCGTGCATCACGCCGGGCTGGTATCGCTGACCCACACGCCGAGCCCGATGGGTTTTCTGAACGAGATTCTCGGCCGGCCTGCGCACGAGCGGCCGTTTCTGATTCTCGTCGCGGGCTACCCGGCCGAAGGCGCCACGGTACCGGCGATCACGAAGAAGCCGCTCGAACACATCGCCACGTTCATCTGACATGGTGAGTCTGTCTACGAAGGATCTGGGCTGACCGCCATGGCCGTGGTCGCGCGCGAAGGTTGTTATTTGCACTACACCGTCCGCGGCAGCGGCCCGCCGGTGCTGTTCATCCAGGGCGTTGGCGTGCAGGGCGACGGGTGGCTGCCGCAGGTCGACGAGCTGTCCTCAGACTTCACGTGCATTTCATTCGACAACCGCGGCATGGGCCGGAGCCAGCCGGTCGAGGCTGTCATAACCGTCGATCGATTGGCCAACGATGCCGCGGCAATTCTCGACGCCGAACGAGTGCGCTCGGCTCACGTCGTCGGGCATTCGCTCGGCGGCGTCATCGCCCTGCGGATGGCGTTGGCACACCGCGAGCGGGTGAAGAGCCTCGCGCTGCTGTGCACGTTCAGTGGCGGCAAGACGGCCGCGCCGATGACTCGCCGTTTGTTCTGGCTGGGGCTCCGCACACGCCTCGGCACCCGCCGAATGCGGCGTCGCGCATTCTTGAAACTGGTGATGCCGCCTGGCGAGATCACCGACGGCGACGAGGCGGCGGAGCGATTGTCGAGGCTCTTCGGCCACGACATCGCCGATCAACCGCCGATCGCGAAGCACCAGCTTGCGGCGCTGCGACAAGCCGACCTGGCTCCGTATTTGTCGGAGCTCGAAGGGTTGCCGACACTGGTGATGGCTGGCGCCCACGATCCGATTGGGCCGCCGTCTGCCGGGTCGGCGCTCGCCGCGCCTATTCCGGGGGCGCGCTATATCGAGGTCCCCGACGCGTCGCACACGCTCCCGATCACGCACGCGGACTTGACGAACCGGCTGTTACGCGAACATGTTGGGATGACATGACCAGATTGATCGTGGTGGCTCTTGCCGTGACGGCGTGGCTGACCGGTCGCGCGTCCGCGCAGAGCTCAGCGGATTCATTCCAGGTGGGCGCACAGCTCACCGTGGCCCGGTCCGGACAATTCGACTCGACCGAGCTCGGCATCGGTGGGCGAGTGTCATGGCATCCGATCGCGCTCGTCGGGATCGAATCGGAGATCGGTCCTTCGTTCGCCGACGGCTTTACCTTGCGCGACACGGCTTTCTTCAGTCACGACTTCCGGGTGAGCTTCGGCGGTGGTCTACGTTTCTGATGCGCCGCAGATGAGTCCAACGGGGCCATAGATGACACAGATGACGCAGATCAAATTCTTTTCTTAACGCGGCCGCAGATGACGCGGATTACACAGATCGGGTGTATGCGGAAGCTAGATCTGCGTCATCTGTGTCATCTGTGGCCCCGTTGTATTGAATCTGTGTTATCCGCGGCCCCGTGTGTGGCACAATCCCGGGGCTATGAAACGACTAGTCATCCTCCTCGCGTTGGCCGCCGCATCGTGCTCGTCGCAGCCCCAGGCGGCACCAGTCAGTCCCGAGGTTGCCGCCTGGCAGAAGCGCGCCGAGGGCGTGACGGTCATTCGCGACGACTGGGGCGTGCCGCACATTTACGGCAAGACCGACGCCGACGTGGTGTTTGGCCTGATGTATGCGCAGGCCGAAGACGACTTCAACCGCGTCGAGACCAACTTCATCAACTCCCAGGGCCGTCTCGCCGAGGCAGAGGGCGAAAAAGAGATCTACCGCGATCTCCGCATGAAGCTCTTCATCGACCCGGCCGACATGAAGGCGCAATACGGCAAGAGCCCGCAGTGGCTCAAGGCGCTGATGGACTCGTGGGCCGACGGCCTCAACTTCTACCTGGCGACGCATCCCAACGTACAGCCGCGGGTCATCAAGACATTCGAGCCGTGGATGGCGCTGAGTTTCAGTGAAGGCAGCATCGGCGGCGACATCGAGCAGGTCAACCTCACGCAGCTCGAAGCCTTTTACGGGACTAGCCGAGCGCCACAAGTATCGAGAGGCGCGAGTCCCGCCGAAGCCGACGTAGTCGGCGAAGGCGGACCACCCGAAGAGCCTCGCGGCTCGAACGGCATTGCGGTCGCGGGCATGAACACCGCATCAGGCAAGGCGCAGCTGCTGATCAACCCGCACACCTCCTTCTTCTTCCGCGAAGAAGCGCAGATGGTGAGCGAGGAGGGCCTGAACGCCTACGGCGCGTTGACGTGGGGACAGTTCTTCATCTACCAGGGTTTCAACGACAAGGCCGGCTGGATGCACACCTCCAGCAGCGTCGACAACATTGACCAATACCTGGAGACCGTCACGAAGAAGGCCGACGGCACTTACGCCTACCGGATCGGGACCGAGGAGCGGCCGTTGACCGTGTCGAAGATCACCGTGCCCTACAAGAGCGGCAGCGGCCTGGCGACCAGGGAGTTCACGGTGTACAAGACACATCGCGGGCCGGTCGTCCGCGACGCCGACGGCAAATGGGTCAGCATCCGGCTGATGCAGGAGCCGATGACCGCGCTGACGCAGTCGTACTCGAGGACCAAGGCCAGGAATATCGCCGAGTACAAGAAGGTGATGGACCTGCACACCAACTCGTCCAACAACACGCTGTATGCGGACGCCGACGGCAACATCGCGTACTTCCATTCGAACTTCATTCCCAAGCGCGATCCGAAGTTCGACTGGACCAAACCGGTCGACGGCACCAACCCCGCCACCGAATGGAACGGCGTGCTGTCGTTCGACGAGACGCCGAACGTCGTGAACCCGCCGAACGGCTGGGTCTACAACACCAACAACTATCCGTTTTCCGCGGCGGGGAAGAACAGCCCCAAGCAGAGCGCCTTTCCGGCCTACGTCGATTCGGGCAGCGAGAACCCGCGCGGCGTCCACGCCATCAAGGTGCTCGACGGCAAGAAGGGCTTCACGCTCGACAGCCTGATCGCCGCTGCGTACGACAGCTACCTGCCTGAATTCGAGCTCCTGATTCCGAGGCTGCTGAAGGCGTACGACCAGACACCCGCGAGCAACCCGTTGAAGGCCAAGCTCGCCGATCAGATCAAGGCGCTGCGCGATTGGGACTATCGCTGGTCGGCGACCTCGGTGCCGACGGCGCTCGCGGTGTTCTGGGGTGAAGACCTCTGGCAGCGCGTCACCCCGGACGCGCGCAAGGCCGGCATGTCGACCTACGCCTTCATGGAGACAAAGGCCACGACAGCGCAGCTGCTCGAGTCCCTGTCGGCCGCGTCCGACAAGCTCGCCGCCGATGTCGGCAAGTGGAACACGCCGTGGGGCGACATCAACCGCTTCCAGCGCAACAACGGCGACATCGTGCAGAAGTTCGACGATGCGAAGCCGAGTACGCCAGTCTCGTTCACGTCGGCACGATGGGGTTCGCTGGCGTCGTTCGGCGCGCGCGCTTATCCCGGCACCAAAAAATGGTACGGCACCAGCGGCAACAGTTTTGTCGCGGTCGTGGAATTCGGCGACCAGGTCAAGGCGAAGGCGGTCACGGCCGGCGGCCTGAACAGCGATCCCGCGTCGCCGCACTTCAACGACCAGGCCGTGCGTTATGGCACCGGTGACCTCCGAGACGTCTATTTCTATCGTCCCGAGGTCGAGGCCCACGCCAAGCGCACCTATCGCCCGGGTTCATGAGCGAACAGAATCCGCAGGATCGGTTCACCAAGACGCCGGTCGCGTATCAGATGCCGGGCACCGATCGCGTCGCGGTGCAGGCCGACATCCAGTTTCGCGGCGCCGACGGCGGCCCGCTGCCGATGGATGTTTACCTGCCGCCCGACCTGAAGAACGGCGACCAGAGACCGGCTGTCGTGATCGTGAACGGGTATCCCGATCCCGGGTTCGAGAAGATGTTCGGGCTGAAGTTCACGCAGCTTGCCGCGATTTCGTCGTGGGGCCGCCTGATTGCCGCGTCCGGGTTGATTGCGGTGGCGTACTCGAACCGCGATCCGGTCGCCGACCTCGACGCGGCGCTCGATCATGTCGAGAAGAACCTCACCTCGCTCGGCATCGACGGCGCCCGCACCGGCATCTGGGCCTCGTCTGGCCACGCTCCGCTGGCCTTGTCGGCGCTGATGAAGAGGCGCGAGCTGAAGTGCGTGGCCTTACTGTATCCATACACACTCGATCTCGATGGCGCCACGGGCGTCGCCGCTGCGGCGAAGATGTTCCGGTTCGCCTACGCCGGCGAGGGCAAGACCGTCGACGACCTGCCGGTGGCCACTCCGCTGTTCGTGGCGCGGGCCGGCAAGGACGAAATGCCGGGCCTGAACGACGCCCTCGATCGAGTCCTGGCGAAGGCGATCGCACGGAACCTGCCGCTCACGTTCGTGAACCAGCCCGAAGGGCTGCATGCATTCGACATCTATCAGGACAGCGCGATGTCGCGCGCGGTCGTGCGCAGCGTGCTCACCTTCCTGCGGTCTCACCTGTCTTTGGATAGAATCAGCGGGTGATTCACCCGAAACCGGTCGCGCTCGAGGGCCACGGCATCCGGCTCGAGCCCTTGGGCGCCGATCACGCTGATGGTCTTGCCACCGCCGCCGCCGACGGCGAGCTGTGGCAGCTGTGGTTCACGTCGGTGCCGGAGCCGTCGAGGGTCCGCGGTTACATCGACACCGCCGCGAAGGGGCAGCAGGAGGGCCACATGCTGCCGTGGGCGGTGCGCGACGTGGCGACGGGAGAGGTCGTCGGCAGCACGCGCTATCACGACATCATGCCGGCGATCGACCGGGTGGAGATTGGTTACACGTGGTACGCGAAGAGCCGGCAGCGCAGCTCCGTCAACACCACCTGCAAGCTGCTGCTGCTCTCGCACGCCTTCGACACGCTCGGCTGCAAGGTGGTCGGCCTGCGGACCGATAACTTCAATGTCGCGTCACAGAAAGCGATCGAGGGCATTGGCGCGAAGAAAGACGGAGTGATTCGTCATCATCAGGCGCGGCCTGATGGCACCGTGCGCGATACGCACATCTACAGCATCCTCGTCACCGAGTGGCCGGACGTGAAGAGGCACTTGGAGCTCCGCCTCGCGCGCCACTAATCCGCGTTGGGATCTTCGAGGTAGGTGTAGCCCATCAGGGCTTCTTCGTAGAACTTGATCAGGCGGCCCGCCTGCTGATCCTCGAGGCGGCCGGCATGCACGGCGGCTTCCGCATCGCGCCTCAGTTTCCCCATCAGCTCTTCCGGATCGAACGCCACGTACTTCAGCACCTCGTTGACGGTATCGCCCTTGATGATGTGCGACACCCGCGCGCCTTCGCCGTTTTCCTCACCGCCATCGCCGAGCTCGACGTGCACGGCATGCGTGTCGCCCAGCAGGTTATGGAGGTCGCCGAGGATCTCCTGGTAGGCGCCGACCAGGAACACGCCGAGGTAGTAGGGCTCGCCGTTGAACTTGTGCAGCCGCAGCGTCTTTTTCACGTCGCGGCGGTCGATGAACTGATCGATCTTGCCGTCCGAGTCGCAGGTGATGTCGCCGAGCACCGCGTGGTTGACCGGCCGTTCGGTCAGCCGGTGAATCGGCATCACTGGAAAGAGCTGCTTGATCGCCCAGCTGTCGGGAATCGACTGAAACAGCGAGAAGTTGCAGAAGTAGGTGTCTGACAGCATGTCTTCGAGCGCCTGGAGATCCTCCGGCACCTCGGCCATGCCCTGCACCAGCTTGTTAATCTTCTCGCAGATCGCCCAGAACAGGTTCTCGGCGTGCGAGCGCTGCTCGAGCGACAGGTAGCCGCCGCTGAACAGGTTCATGGCCATGTCGAGCGCCTGTTGCGCGTCGTGATACGTCTCAACGGCGTTGCGCTGGGTTACGCCGTGATAGGCCTCGATCAGGTCCACGAGCGGCTGCTCGAAATCGTCCTTCACGACCGTCGGGATTGTCTCTTCGCCGAACCCTGACGTGCCGAGCACGTTGAAGACCAGCATGCTGTGATACGCCGAGACCGCGCGGCCGCTCTCGGAAATGATGGTCGGGTGCGCAACGCCAGCTTCGTCGCACACCGTCTGCACGTGATAGACGACGTCGTTGGCGTATTCCTGCAGCGTGTAGTTCATGGACGACTCGAAGTTGGTCTGCGAGCCGTCGTAATCCACGCCGAGTCCGCCGCCGACGTCCAGGTACTTGAGCCCAGCGCCCGCCTTGGCCAGCTCGCAGTAGACCCGGGCCGCCTCGTTCAGCGCCGCCTTGATGATGCGAATCTGCGTGATCTGGCTGCCGAGGTGGAAGTGGAGCAGCTGCAGGCAGTCTTTCATGCCGCGCTTCTTCAGCTCTTCGTAGCCGCGCAGGATCTCCGTGACCGTCAGGCCGAACTTCGATCGATAGCCGCCCGATGACTGCCAGCGCCCGGAGCCGCGCGCCGCGAGCTTGACCCGCATGCCGATGTTCGGGCGGACGCCGACCTTCTCCGCGTACTCGAGCACCAGCTCGAGCTCGGTGTATTTCTCGACCACCGGGATGATCTTCCGGCCCATCTTCTGGGCCAGCATCGCCATCTCGATGAATTCGAAGTCCTTGAAGCCGTTGCAGATGATCGGCGTGTCGTTATTGGCCAGCGCCACCACCGCGAGTAGCTCCGGCTTGCTGCCGGCCTCGAGCCCGAAGCCGTACTGCCGGCCGAAGTTCAGCACCTCCTCGACGACCTGCCGCTGCTGGTTCACCTTGATGGGGTAAACGCAGCAGTACTTGCCTTGGTACTGGTTCGTGTTGATCGCGCTCTGGAAGGCGCCGTGAATCTCGCCGAGGCGATGCTTGAGGATGTCGGTGAACCGCAGCAGGATCGGCACCGCGAGGCCGCGCAGCTGCAGGCGATCGACCAGGCGCTTGAGATCGACCGCGCGCCCGGCTTCCTTGGTGGGATGGACCTGCAGGTGCCCTTGCTCGCTGACCGAGAAGTAACCCTGGCCCCAGCGGGGCACGTCGTACAACTCTGCGGCGTCGGTTGCCGACCAGGGCGAGGTTCCGGGGCTGGTGCCAGCGCTCAGGCGTCCGCCTGCTAGTGTGCTCATCTTCTGGTTCACCAGAATAAACGAACCTGGTTCATTTCTTATCCTTTTTCGGCTCGAGCGGAAAAAAATGCAGGCTAAGCTGTCGCGTGCCCGCATGATCGCCGCGTACGCTCCCGGATCCGTTTCCAACGTTGCCTGCGGGTTTGACGTGCTCGGTTTCGCCATGGACGAACCCGGCGATATCGTCATTGCCGGTCAGAAAGATGATCCGGGCGTTCGGATCGAGAAGATCCATGGCGACGGCGGCCGATTGCCCCTCGACCCGGCGAAAAACACCGCGGGGGCGGCGGCGCTCGCATTGCTGCAGCGGCTCGAGACGACGCGGGGAGTGACGCTGACGATTCACAAGGGCTTGCCGCTGGCGAGCGGCGTCGGCAGTAGCGGCGCCAGCGCGGTCGCCGCGGTCGTCGCCGTCAACGAGCTGCTCGGGCGGCCGGCTTCACTGGATCTGCTGCTGACGTGCGCCATGGTGGGCGAGCAGGCCGGCTGTGGCGCGACTCATCCCGACAACGTCGCGCCGTCGTTGTACGGGGGATTCATCCTCGCCCGCAGCGCCAACCCCCCGGACATCGTCAGGCTGCCCGTGCCGGAGGGGCTGGCGTGCGCGGTGCTGCATCCGCATGTCGAAATCGAGACCGGCGCGGCCCGGGCGCTTCTCGGCGAGACGGTGCCGCTGCGCGACGCGGTTCGCCAGTGGGGAAATCTCGGCGGCCTCGTGGCGGCGCTCTTCACCAACGATCGAGCCCTGCTGTCGCGATCGCTCGAGGACGTCATCGCTGAGCCCAAACGTGCCGGGCTCGTGCCGGGATTCTTCGACATCAAGGCGGCGGCGCTTGCCGCCGGTGCCTTGGGCTGCAGCCTGTCGGGATCCGGCCCGTCGGTATTTGCACTCGCGGGTTCGTTGGAGGATGCGCAGAGGGCCGGCGATGCCATGGTGAAGGCGTTCGCCTCGGCGAGCAATGTGGGCGCGGACTTATGGGTGTCGCTCGTTGGGCGGCAGGGCGCGCGCGTCGTTAGTCGGCCATGATCTGCGTCAGCACGCGCGGGAAGTCGCCCGCCGTTCCTTTCAGGGACGCCGTTCTTGCGGGGCTGGCTCCGGATGGCGGTCTCTATGTTTCTGCGACGCTGGAACGCCGTTCCGAGGAGTGGTGGAACGCGCTGCGAGGTCGTTCGTTTCAGGACGTCGCCGTTGCGATGGCGCAAGCGCTCATCGGCGATGAGTTCGCGCCGGGCGAACTGACCGCGCTCGTCACCAGCGCCCTCGACTTTCCGATCCCGATCATCCACCTCGAGGATCGGCTGCAGGTCGTTGAGCTGTTTCACGGTCCGACGTTTGCCTTCAAAGACTTCGGCGCGCGCATGCTGGCGCGGTTCATGTCGCACGTTCACGCCGGCGCCGAGCCCCTCACGGTGCTGGTCGCGACGTCCGGTGACACCGGCAGCGCCGTGGCGCACGCGTTCTTCGGCGTGCCCGGGACCCGGGTGGTCGTGCTCTATCCCGAAGGACAGGTGAGCGCGGTGCAAGAGGCGCAGTTCACGACCCTTGGCGGAAATGTCAGCGCGGTGGCGGTCGCCGGCACGTTCGACGACTGCCAGCGCCTGGCGAAAGAGGCGTTCGCGAACGAGACGCTGAAGGCGCGCGTCACACTGACCTCCGCCAACTCGATCAGTCTTGGGCGTCTTGTCCCGCAGATGTTTTATTACGCCTATGCCGCGCTGCAGGCCGACCGACGGCAGCCCATCACCGTCTCGGTGCCGAGCGGCAACTTTGGGAATCTCGTCGCGGGCGTGATGGCGTGGAAGATGGGCGCGCCGCTCGCGTCGTTTGTGGCGGCGACGACGGTGAATGATACGGTGCCGAGGTATCTCGACAGCGGCCGCTTCGAGCCGCGGCCGTCGGTGGCGACGCTGGCCAACGCGATGGACGTCGGCAATCCCAGTAACTTCGAGCGGCTGCAGTGGTTATTCGACGGCGACCGTGCCGCGATGCGCGGAGCGATCTCGTCCAGCGTTCACACTGATGACGACGTCAGGCGCGCGATTGGCGAACTGCATCGCCGATACGGCTATGTTGCGGACCCGCACACCGCGATTGCGTATCTCGGGACTCAAGCCCCCAAGCCCTCCCGCCTTCGCCAAGGCTACGGCGGGCAAGCAAGCCCACCAGCCCCCAAGCCCTCAAGTCCTCTCGTATTCCTATCGACCGCGCACCCTGCGAAATTTCGCGAAGTTGTCGAGCCGGCGATCGGCAAGACTGTGCAACTACCAGACGCGCTCGCGGCGGCGCTGGAGCGGCCGCGCTTCGTGGAGCGCATCGGCGCCACGCTCGGCGAGTTGTCGAAGTTGCTATGATCGAGATATGTCTTCGACTGCCGCGCCGGTGCCCCCCACCGTCGTTCCTGCCAGAGCGTCGCTCGATCCGAAGTACACCTGGGACCTGAGCTCGATCTTCCTCGACTGGGACGCCTGGGAATCGGCGTTCACCGAGCTCGACCGTGGCACCGAGAAGTACAAGGCCTATGAAGGCACGCTGTCGCAGGGCCGCGAGCAGCTGTTGCGCGCGCTGAAGGATCGCGACGCGCTCGGCCAGCTGAGCTATCGCGTCTGGTATTACCCGTCGCTTCAGTACGACGAAGACCAGCGCAACAACACCATCAACGCGCGGCGCCAGCGCGTGCAGCTGCTCGTCGCCAAGTTGCAGCAGGCGACCTCGTGGTTCAACCCCGAATTACTGCGCCTGCCGATCGCGACCGTGCGGCAATGGATGGCCGGGTCGAGCGAGCTCGCGGTCTATCGATTCGCGATCGAGGAAGTGTTCCGCCTGCAGGAACACGTGCTCGACGTCCAGGGCGAGCGCCTGCTGTCGTTGTCTGAGCGGCTCGGCAGCGTGCCGAAAGACGCCTATGCGGCGCTCTCGACGGCCGATGCGCGCTTCCCGACCATCACGCTCTCGACCGGCGAATCCACGCAAGTGAGCTACGGGCAGTACCGCAAGCTGCTGGCGACGTGCCGCTCGCAGGCGGATCGGCGCGCGGCCTACGAAGCGCTGTACGACACCTACACCGCCAGCCTCAACACCTATGCCGCGATCTACAACGGCGTGATGCAGGGCGACTGGTTCGAGGCGCGCTCGCGCGGTTACAAGACCACGCTCGATGCCGCCCTCTTCGGCAACGCCATCCCAACGAGCGTCGTCGAGAACCTGATCGGCGAGGCGAAGGCGGGCGTCGCGCCGTTTCGCCGTTATCACCAGCTGCGTAAGCGCGTGCTCGGCCTGGCGGATTACTACGTGTTCGATGCGTTCGTGCCGCTGGTCGACTTCCAGGAGCACTACAAGTACGACGAGGTGCTCGAGTGGATCGTCGAGGCCGTGGCACCGCTCGGCGAGGATTACCAGGCGCGTGTCCGCAAGGCGTTCGCCGGCCGCTGGATCGACGTCTACGAGAACCAGGGCAAGCGCAGCGGCGCCTATTCGGCGCCGGTGTACGGCGCGAATCCGTACATGTTGATGAACTACAACGACACGCTCGACGCGGTCTTCACGCTGGCCCACGAGCTCGGTCATTCGATGCATACGCTGCTGTCGCACGAAACGCAGCCGTTCGTGTATGCGGGCTACACCATCTTCGTCGCCGAGGTGCCGTCGACGCTGAACGAGGCGCTGCTGCTCGACCTGATGCTCGCGCGCGCCAAAACGAAGGAAGAGCGCATCGTGCTGTTGCAGCACGCCATCGACGGCATTGCCGGCACGTTCTGCAACCAGGTGCTATTTGCGGACTTCGAGCTGGAGGCGCACCGCCTGGTCGAGCACGATCAGCCGATCACCTCCGAAACGCTCAGCGGGATCTACTCGCGGCTGCTCGGCGAATACTGGGGTGATGCACTGTCGCCAGATCCCCGCGCGCAGCACACCTGGGCGCGCATCCCGCATTTCTTCCAGTCGCCGTATTACGTCTATCAGTACGCGACGTGCTTCGCATCGACGGCGAAGCTCATGGAAGAGATCGGGAGCAAGGACGCGGTCACGCGAACGAAGGCGGTGGCCCGCTATCTCGATTTACTGCGCTCGGGCGGCTCGGGCCACCCGATGGAGCTGTTGAAGAAAGCCGGCGTCGACCTCGCGAAGCCCGACACCGTTCGAGCGGTCGTCAAGCAGCTCGACGACCTGGTGACGAAGCTCGAAGCCGAACTGGCGTAGAGACGGGCTGTAGAGGCGGGTCTTTAGACCCGCCTTCACTCAATCCGCAACGCCGTAAGGGGGTCCACCAGCATCGCCTTGCGCGCGGGCACCAGTGCGGCGAGCGTCGCGATCGTCATCAGCACGAACGGCACGGCGATGAACGTCAGCGGATCGAGCGAGCGGATTCCGTAGAGCTGGCTGTCGAGCAGCGGCGCCAGCGGTAACGCGGCGACGACGCCAACGGCGACGCCGATCCCGGCCAGCCTGGCGGCCTGCATCACGATCATCCGCAGTAGTTGTGACGGTTCCGCGCCGAGCGCCAGCCGGACGCCGACCTCGCGCGTGCGCTCGCTCACCACCAGCGACATCACGCCGTAGACGCCGATGGCGGCAAGGCCGAGCGCCAGCACGCCGAAGGCGCCGACGATTAACAGGATGAACCGCCGCGTCGACACCGACTCCGAGCGTAGCATCGACATGGTGCGCAGGTCGTAGACCGGCAAGTTCTTGTCGATCCGCCGCGCTTCTGCCCGGATCGTTTCAGTCATCAACGCGGGGTCGGCAGTCGTGCGCACGACGATGAACGGTGACACGGGCGGGCCTTGCAGGTAGTTGATGTACAACTCCGGCTGCGGTTCTTCTTCGAGCCCGCCATGGCGGATGTCGCCGATGACGCCGACAATGGTGGTCCATGGGCCGGTCGCGCCAGGGCCGGTCCGCACGTGCTGGCCGATCGGCTCCTGGCCTGGAAACAACCGGCGGGCCATGGTCTCGTTGATCACGGCGACCGGCGGCGCTGTCGGGCCGTCATCGGGATCGAAGGTGCGGCCGCGGCGGATGGGAATGCCCATCGCGGCGAAATAGTTGTGCATGGCGCGCCGGAACTGCACCTCTGGCCGCTCGGCGGCCGGAACGGGACGCCCTTCGATCTGGACGCTGGTCGTGACCGACGTGCTGCCCAGCGGCACACGCGTCGTGCCTCCGACCGACACCACCCCGGGGAGCGTCTCGATGCGGGCAAAGAAGTCACGGTAGAAGGCGAGTCGATCGGTGGGAGTCGTCAGGCGCTGCGGCACGTTCATTTGCCACGTGAGCAAGTGCGACGTGTCAAACCCCGGGTTCACGTTCGTGACCGACACGAAGCTGCGCAGCAACAGGACGGCGCCGGTGGTGATCGCGACGGCCAGCGCGACTTCCGCGACGACGAGGCCGGCGCGGGCGCGGCGGCGAAGCGCGCCGCCAGCCGTGCCGCAGCTGCCATCCTGCAAGCTGGCCTGCGGGCTCACGCTCGCCGAGCTCAGCGCCGGCAGCAAGCCGACAAGCACGCCGGTGAGCATCGTCGTCAGGCCGGCGGCGAGCAGCACGCGCCAGTCGACGCTGACCTCGCTGATGCGCGGCAAGTCGGCGGGGGCGAGCGCAATGAGGCCGCGAAGCGTCCAGCTCATGACGGCCATGCCGACGAGGCCGCCGGCAAGAGCGAAGAGCACGCTCTCGGTCAGCAATTGCCGCGCGAGGCGCGCGCGACCGGCGCCCAGGGCGGCTCGCGTCGCCAGTTCCTTTTCGCGCGCGATGCTTCTCGCGAGCAGCAGGTTGGCGACGTTGACCGAGGCCATCACGAGCACGAACGCAATGCCGGCCAGCAGGATCATCAAGGCCGGGCGGATCGTGCCAACCGATTGATCGATCGACCGGACCACCGTGGCACGCCATCCCTTGTTCGTGGCCGGATAGGCCTGTTCGAGCTGCGCGGCAATCGTCATCATGTCCGCCTCCGCCTGCTCGGCAGAGACGCCGGCCTTCAATCGGCCAATCGCACCGAACCAATGGACGTTGCGGACGATTTGGCCGGACTGCGACAGCATGCGGTTGTTGACCGCCATCGGTCCCGAGAACGCGATCGGCAGCCACATGTCGACGCCGGTGACGCGCGTAAATCCACTCGGGCCGAGCATGCCGGCATACGGGAACACGAAATCCGGCGGCATGATGCCGATCACCTGGAGCGTCTGCCCCGAGACCGACAGCGTCTTGCCGATGACGGCCGCGTCGGCGCCGAAGCGGCGCCGCCAATAGCCATCGCTCAGTACGACCACGCCGGACTCTTCGCCCATCGTGAAGGTCCGCCCGGTAGCGGCCGTGCGGCCGAGCATGTTGAACATGTTCGAGGTCACGAAGACCGAATACGCGACTTCCGTGCCGCTGTCCGTCACGAGTTGGGTCGGCGTCACGAACGTGAAGTAGCCCTCGAGCCCATCGAGCGTGGTGTTCATCTTCTGGAAGTCGAGGAAGTTGGCCGGGGAGATCGGATTGCGCGGCCGATTCTCGCTGGTGTTGAAGCTCCAGAGGTTCACCAGCCGCCCGTCATCGCGATAAGGCATCGGCCGCAGCAGCACACCGTTGACCACGGCGAAGATGGCGCTGGTGGCGCCGATGCCGAGGGCGAGCGCGACGATGGTGAGCGACGTGAACACGGGCGTCTTCACCGCGAGCCGCAGCGTGTGACGGATGTCGGCGCGAAGCGTGTCCCAGAACATGAAGTGTCTCCCTGACGGTTCGTACAAATGCGGTGTGTGGTTTGGAAAGAACGCCCAGCGCCTCGCGGCGCCGGCGCGTTCTTTGAGACCGTTTGATAACAAAGTGCCCAGGGTGCCTAGGGTGCCTGAGGGGTTGGTGCCTACAGTGCGGGTGCGTCGGAAGTCGTCGCGCATTTCGGCGCCAAAGCGCGCGCGAAATGCCCGCGGGTACGCCAGCAGGCCGAGACTGAAAAGTGCTTCTGCGATCGGCGAGCGTCTTGGCGCATTCACGCGCGGGCGCCTTTCAACAGCCGACGTGTCCGTGCGGCGCGCAGTTGCCCTTCTAGCCGGACAACCTCGGCTCGAGCCACAGCAATGCCGCGCGAGGTGAGGCCGTAATAGCGCCGTCGTTCGTCCTGGTTCGCTGGATCAGGCGACGTCTTGCACTCTTCGATGAGGTCGCTTTCAAGCAGGCGCGCCAGCGCCCGATAGAGGGTGCCGGCATGCAGGGCGACCGTCCCGCCGGAGCGGGACTCCACTTCCTGCAGGATGCTGTAGCCGTGCCGTTCGCCGTCCGCCAGCGCCAGCAGGATTTCGAAGGCGACCGGGGTCAGCGGGAGAAAGGTGTCGGGGCGAAACTTATCCATAGCTGCCTTGAGACTATACGCTCAAGGCACATAGACGGGCCAGCTGTTAAAAAGGTTGCAGCCTGATCCTGGCAGCCGGCCCCGCTACGCGACGAGAGGTTGCTTTGAGCAAAAAGCGTTGGGCCCAGCTCATGAAGCGCCACGTAAGCTCACCGCTTTTTCTCAAATCAACCCCTCGTCGCGCCGACGCGCCCTCCGGCTGCCCACCCGGTGACGATGCGCGGGCGTGACGCGGAGAGGTGTCTCCCGGCGTGAGCGTTCGAGCGAGGCGTTGACAAGCATCCCGTCGTCAAGTCGGCCGGAGCCCACGCAGGCGCCTTGCCGTCTTTGGCGCGTCCATCGCTGGGGCGATTAATGCGGCGAGGAAGACTTGACCGCCGAGCGAGAGCGAACGCCGGGAGACACCTCTCCGCGTCACGCCCGCAGCGCTCAACTGCCTATGCAATACAGATACCGGTAGCCGCGGAGGTAGATCTCGTTATCCACGAGGGCAGGCGAGGCGTCGAAGCCGTCGTCCAGGACGTTCTCGGCCAGAACTTCATACCTCGGCGCGTGTTTGAGGACCAGCGTGACGCCGTCGCGGCCGGTGATGTAGACGCGGCCGTCCGCACCGACGGGCGACGAGAAGACCTCCGCGGCCTTGGCGAGCCGCTGCACCTGGTAGTGCGGCTTGCCGCTGACGGCGTCGTAGGCCGACAGTAGGCCGTTGTTGGTCTTCAGGAAATACAGGATGTTGCCGTAGAGCAGCGGCGACGGCACGTATGGCGTGTCGCGATCGAGCTGCCACGCAATGGCAGCACCGCTGCCGATGTCGCCTTTCGCTTCGGCGAGCTTGATCGCCTTGAGATTGTTGCCGCGAAACCCGCTCATGATGAACACCATGCCGTGACCTGCGACGGGAGAGGGAATGACGTTCATGGTGGTGCCCGGCCCTTCCCACACGATCTTGCCGGTCTCGAGGTCATAACTGCGAACGCGGTTCATCGCGTTGACGACCACCTGCGGCCGTCCGGCGTGCTCGACCACGAGCGGCGTGGCCCAGGTATCCATTTCGTCACGGTTAGCGCGCCACAACTCTTTGCCGGTGCGCTTGTCGAGCGCGGTGACGAACGACGGGCCGTTGATGTGGTCCCACACCACGACGAGGTAGTTGCCGTAGAGCGCCGGCGTCGATCCCTCGCCGAACTGGTTGCGCATCTTCTTGTCGCCGAAGTCGGTCTGCCACAGCAGCTTGCCGTCGATGTCGTACGCGTACAAGCCGCGCGACTCGAAGTACGCGAACACGCTCGTACCGTCGGTGATCGCCGAGCTCGATGCCCATGTGCCGTTGTCCTGGTGGGCCGCTTCGTGCGGTTCCTCTTCACGCGCGACACGCTCCCACACCGTTTTCCCGGTCTTGCGATCGATCGCCAGCACCTTGTACTGATGCAGGCCGCGCTGCGGGAGGGCGCCGCGGGGCGCGTGCTGCGCCGGTCCGGCCACGCCGGCCGGCACAGCCGTCAGCAAATACACCCGATCGCCCCACACCACCGGCGACGCCGACCCGCGCCCGGGGATCTCGACCTTCCACTTGATGTTCTTGGTCTCGCTCCACTCCAGCGGCGGCTTGGCGGTGTTCGAGACCCCCGTCATGTAGGGCCCGCGCCACTGCGCCCAGTACTTCTCGCGGTCATCCGCGGCATGTAGCGCCGCCAACGACAACCCCAGCAGTAGAGCCACCACGCCAACCCGATTTCGCATGCCCTCGATACTGCCACGGCTTGACACCTGCTTACCGCAGGGGTATTATTCCTTCCATCCGGATTGACGGATATAACGACAAACCTAAAGGTTTGTCGCCACGAATAGAGATGAACACCCAGATTCTCGACCACATGGCCGTCCTGGCCGATCCCATTCGCTGCCGGATGCTCCTGCCGCTCGAGCGGCACGAGCTGACCGTGAGCGAAATCTGTTCCGTGCTGCAGCTGCCGCAATCCACCGTCAGCCGCCACCTGAAAACGCTGGCGGACGATGGGTGGGTGGCGTCGCGGCGGGATGGCACGAGCCGCTTCTACGGGATGGTGCTGGAGGATCTCGATCCAGGCGCGCAGCGCCTGTGGCCGCTGATTCGCGAGCAGGTGTCGGCCAGCAACGGCGCCGACCACGACGAGCGCCGGCTCAAGAGCGTGCTGTCGCGCCGCCGATCGAAATCCGAAGAGTTCTTCGCATCAGCATCTGGGCAATGGGATCACCTCCGCACCGAGCTGTTCGGCGATCGATTCCATCTTCACGCGCTGCTGGCGCTGCTCGATCCGAGCCTGACGGTCGCCGACCTTGGCTGCGGAACAGGGCAGGTGAGCGAGCTGGTGTCGCCACACGTCTCCAAGGTAATCGCCGTCGATGGCTCTGCCGACATGGTGCAGGCCGCCCGCCGCCGATTGAAAGGCGCTCAGCATGTCGAAGTGCGGCGCGGCGACATGGAAGCGCTGCCGATAGACGACGCACAGTTGGACGTGGCGATCGTGGCGCTCGTTCTTCATCACGTGCCCGAGCCGGCGCGCGCGCTCGCGGAAGTGAGCCGCGTGCTCAAGCCGGGCGGCCGCGTGCTGATCGTCGACATGCTGCCGCACGATCGCGAGGACTACCAGCAGCAGATGGGTCACGTCTGGCTCGGCTTCTCTGAGAAGACCGTTCGGAAATATCTGGACGGCGCGGGTTTCGACAGGCCCACGATTTCGCCGCTGCCCACTGAAGACGATGCCAAGGGGCCTGGGCTGTTCGTGGCAACCGCGAGAAAAGTTAACGGGTAATGGACAGGTAGCGCGGAACTTCAGTTCCGCGATCACAAGGAGAGAGTCATGGCTACTGCAGTGAACGAAGCGCATGCGTTTGATCTGGCGAAGAAGGCGGGACGGGAGCCGTTCAAGGTCCGCGACCTGGCCCTGGCCGAGTTCGGCCGCAACGAAATCCGGCTGGCCGAGCACGAGATGCCCGGGCTGATGGCGCTGCGCGCGCGCTACGCCGGCCAGACGCCGCTGGCGGGCGCGAAGATCATGGGCTCGCTGCACATGACGGTGCAGACCGCCGTGCTGATCGAAACGCTCACGGCGCTCGGCGCCGACGTGCGCTGGGTGAGCTGCAACATCTTCTCGACGCAGGATAGCGCCGCCGCGGCGGTCGCCCTCGGCCGGCCCGAAACCGGCTGCTCCATCGCGAACCCGCGCGGCACGCCGGTGTTCGCGTGGAAGGGTGAGACGCTCGCCGAATACTGGTGGTGCACGGTCGAAGCGCTGGTATGGCCGGACGGCAGCGGCCCGACGATGATCCTGGACGACGGCGGCGACGCGACGCTGTTCGTGCACAAGGCGCTCGAGTACGAGAAGGCCGGTGCGGTGCCCACCTTTAACCCCGACAAGGACTCCGAAGAGTGGGGCGTCATTCTCGACACGCTGCGCCGCGAGCTCAAGGCGCGTCCCGGCACGTGGAGCAAGATCGCCAAGGGCATCACGGGCGTCAGCGAAGAGACGACCACCGGCGTCCATCGCCTCTACGAGATGACCGCGGCCAACACGCTGCTGTTCCCGGCCATCAACGTCAACGACTCGGCGACCAAGAGCAAGTTCGACAATCTCTATGGCTGCCGCCACTCGCTGATCGACGGCCTCAACCGCGCCAGCGACGTGATGCTGTCGGCGAAGGTCGCGGTGGTGTTCGGCTACGGCGACGTTGGCAAGGGCTGCGCCCAGGCGCTCAAGGGCCAGGGCTGCCGCGTGATCGTGACCGAGATCGATCCGATCTGCGCGCTGCAGGCGGCGATGGAAGGCTACCAGGTCACCACCATCGACGACGTCGTCGAGACCGCTGACATCTTCATCACTGCGACGGGGAACAAGAACATCCTGACCGTTGACCTGATGACGCGCATGAAAGACAAGGCCATCGTCGGCAACATCGGCCACTTCGACAACGAGATCGACATGGCCGGCCGCGCCAAGGGCGGCGCCAAGCGCATTCAGATCAAGCCGCAGTACGACGAGTGGGTGTTCCCGGCGGAAGGCAAGCGCGCCGAGCACAGCATCCTGGTGCTGGCCGAAGGCCGGCTGCTGAATCTCGGCTGCGCCACCGGCCACCCGTCGTTCGTGATGTCATCGTCGTTCACCAACCAAGTGCTGGCGCAGATCGACCTGCACTTGAGCGCGAACGGCAAGCCGACGCTGTCGGGCACGCAGTACGACGCCAACCGCGTCTACATCCTGCCGAAGAAGTTGGATGAAGAGGTCGCGCGGCTGCACCTCGGCAAGCTGGGCGTGAAGCTCACGACGCTGACCAAAGACCAGGCCGACTACATCGGCGTGGCGGTCGAAGGGCCGTACAAGTCGGCTCATTACCGATACTGATAGTTCTGAGTGCAGAGTTGAGAGTTAAGAAGGGGCGGCTCTGGGAAACTGGAGCCGCCTTTTTTCGACGATGGCAAATACAGAGTGGGGGCAGCGTGGTCCCATCGAGGGTGTTCCCGGTGTCCTTCAACCGCTAGCCCACATCCTTCTCCAGGTGCGCGAGAGCATCGGTGAAAATGGGACAGCGACAGCCGAATCAGGAAGGCGGGCGCATCGCGATCGAACTAGAATCCCACGGCATGACCGCCATGCTTCGGATTGCCACTGCGTGTCTCGCGATTGTGCTCGGCAGCGTCGGCGCGGCTCAGCAGACGCCGTCGGCCATCACCACGCCCGCGGTCACTCCCGGCGAGCTCGTCGTCGAGCCGCCGACGTTGATCAATTTGGGCTTCGAGTGGCGGATCGACGGCGACGCCAATCGCAACGCGACGGTTGAGGTGTCGTACCGGAAGGCCGGCGCCGGCCCCTGGCAGACCGGCATGCCGCTCCTGCGCTTGCACGGCGAGCGGGTGACCCAGCCGAACGTGTTCAACCTCGTGTCGCCGAACATGTTCGCCGGCAGCATCCTGGACCTCGAGCCCGACACCGGCTACGAGGCGCGCTTCGTGATGACCGATCCGGACGGTGTGAGCGGCCCGCCCGCGAACGCCACCAGGACGGTCACCGTTCGCACCCGTCCCGAACCGAAGCCCGCCGAGGGCGGGAAGGTCTATCACGTCTATCCAGTCGGCTACACGGGTCCCAAAACCGAACCGGCGTTCACCGGCATCATGTGCGCCTACAACTATTACTGCGGCGCCGGCGACACCGCGCCTGGCGGACGGCCGCGCGTGAAGCCGGGCGACGTCATCCTGGTTCACGCCGGCACATATGCGTATCGATACGAGATTTACGCGAACCAGACCACGATCAACGCCACCACTACATTCGAGGGGACCTACTATCTGACCGCCGACGGTACCCCCGACAAGCCGATCGTGATCCAGGCGGCGGGCGACGGCGAGGTCATCATCGACGGGCGCGGCAACTTCAATCTGTTCAACGTCAAAGCCGCCGACTACAACTACTTCGAGGGCATCACCTTCAGGAACACGGCCGTCGCGATCTGGGCGGGGACGCAGTTCATCGCCGGTTCGAAGGGGCTGACGGTCAAGCGCTGCCGGTTCGAACAGGTCGGCATGGGCGTGTTTTCAAACTACTCGGGCTCGAGCAACTTCTACATTGCGGACAGCACGTTCCTCGGCCGGAACGATTCCAAACACCTTACCGGATGGAACGGCGCGTTCTGGGAACAGTTCAACGGCGTCGAGGGCCAGACGTTTCCGCCCATCATGGCGTCGTACACCGCCATCAGGCTCTACGGCCCCGGCCACGTCGTGGCCCACAACTACGTGGCGGACTTTCACGACGGCATCGACACCGAGATGTACGGCATGCCGGACGGCTCGCATGCCAACGAAGGCCCGGCGTATCCGCCGCGCGAGTACTGGGATCGGCGGCCGGTGTCGATCGACATCTACAACAACTACATCACCAACGCGCACGACAACTCGATCGAGATGGACGGCAGCATGCACAACATCCGCCTGATGCGGAACGTGCTGATCAATTCGGCATCGCACCCGATGTCCACGCAACCGTCGGTCGGCGGGCCGATCTACTGGATCCGCAACATCGTCTACCACGCACCAGGCGGCTCGACACGCATGACGGCCGGGTCGCCGGGCGTGCTCTTCTACCACAACACGGTCACCACCGAGACGAGCGCGGGCTCGTCCGCGAACGCCCACTGGCGCAACAACCTGATGCTCGGCCAGGACACCGCGCCGGCCATTTTCAGCGTGACGACCAGCACCAACTACAGCTCGTCGGACTACAACGGCTTCCGGCTGAATCCCGGTGCCGCGGTGTCCTTCCGATGGCATGTCGGGCCGCCCCCGGCGCCCGGCGTGGCCGGCAACCCCGGGTTTGCGACCCTTGGTGACTACGCCAAGGCGACACGCCAGGATCAGAACAGCGTCACGCTCGACTACGACGTGTTCGTGAAAGTGCCGAAGCTCGATCGGGATCCGAAGACGGTCCAGCGTCTGTACGATTTCAAGGATCTCGACTTCCGCCTGAGGCCTGGCTCAGCGGCGATCGATCGGGGCGTAGCGCTGGCGAACATCAACGACGGTTTCATGGGAAAGGCACCGGACCTCGGTGCGTTGGAAGCCGGTCAACCGCTGCCGATCTACGGTCCTCGCCGCTGAGGGCGGCTCGGCGCCAGTGATAGTCTGCTGACTTACGAGGTGCTTGTTGTCTCCATTGTTGAACCGTCGCGAGGCCCTTGCGGCGCTCGCATCAGCCGCCGCCCTTCCGTTGCTGCCCGGATGCAATAGCGGCCCGTCATCGGCAACCACCGCCGCGAAACCGAAGACCCAGGTCGACGCGCTCGCGCTGCTGGATCAGATTGGCGAGAATTACCTCTGCTTCGCGCCCGAAAGTGCGACGTCGCTCGGCGTCGACACCGGCGCCAGAGCGGCGCTGCGATCCCAGCTCGCCGATCGATCCGCGGCAGGGCAGCAGAAGGTCGCGAACCAGGTGCGGCAGGATCTGGAGCGCGCCAAGGCCTTTGAGACGTCCGCGCTCGACCACGCCACGCGCACCAGCGTGGCAGTCGTGCGAAGCGCATATGCCACGGCGCTCGAGGGGTTCGCGCTGCCCTACGGCGACATCACCGTCGGCAGCTGGCGGAACGCGCCCTATGTCGTCATCCAAAATGTCGGCGCGTATCTTGACGTCCCTCGTTTTCTCGACAGCGATCATCCCGTTGAGAACGCCGGCGACGCGGAAGCCTATCTTTCTCGTCTGCAGTCGTACGCGAAGCAGCTCGATGGCGAGTTGGGCCGCATCCAGGACGCGCGTGGCAAAGGATTGGTGCCGCCGGCGTTTCTGATCGACAAGGCGCTGGCGCAGTTGCGGATGTCGGCGAAGAGCGCGCGCGAAGGCGGCTCGCTGGTTGAATCGATCGCGCGGCGGACGAAGTCGATCCCCGGCAACTGGGCCGATCGCGCGCGCACCATTGCGGCGCAGGAAGTCGCGCCGGCGCTCGATCGGCAGATCGCGGAGCTGGAAACGCAGCGCGCCAAGGCCACAGACGAGGCCGGCATGTGGGCGCGTCCGCACGGCGACGAATTCTACCGATGGGCACTGAAGGCCTCGACGACGACGAGCATGACGCCGGATGAAGTGCACGCGATGGGCCAGAGCGAACTGCAGCAGCTGCATGCGCAGATGGACACCATCCTGAAGAGCCTCGGCTTCACCAACGGGACGGTCGGCGAGAGGATGAATGCGCTGGCCAAGGACCGCCGCTATCAGTTTGCGGAAGGCGACAAGGGCCGGGCCGAGATTAAGGCGTTCATCGACAATCGTCTCACCTGGATTCGTGCGCAGTTGCCGCGCGCGTTCAACACGATGGTGAATCCGAACATGGAGGTCAAGCGGTTGCCGCCTGAGGAAGAGCCGGGCGCACCGACGGCGTATGGCGGCGCCGGATCGATCGACGGCAAGATCCCCGGCCGCTATTGGATCAATCTGAGGGACACGTCGCTGCACAGCAAGTACAGCCTCGCCGATCTGACGTTTCACGAATCGATCCCCGGTCACATCTGGGAAGGTGAATACAGCCGCCGCATGCCGCGGGTCAGGCAGTTGCTCGCGTTCAACGCCTTCTCGGAAGGATGGGCGCTCTATGCGCAGCAGCTGGCCGACGAGCTTGGCGCCTACGCTGACGATCCTGTGGGACGCGTCGGCTACCTGCAGGCGCTCGCGTTCCGCGCCTGCCGGCTGGTGGTCGACACCGGCATCCACGCCAAGCGCTGGACGCGCGAGCAGGGGGTGCGATTTTTCGTCGAGGTCAACGGCTCGAATCCCGTGGAAGTGGCGAGCGAAGTCGATCGCTACTGCTCCTGGCCCGGACAGGCGTGCGGCTATAAGGTGGGGCACAGCGAGATCAACCGCCAGCGCGAGAGAGCCATCGCTGCACTCGGTCAGAAATACGACGTGAAGGCGTTTGACGATGCCGTCGTCCTCGGCGGCAACGTGCCGCTCGATGTGCTCGCCAAGAACGTGGATGAGTATGTCCGGACCGCAAAGGGCTGAGACGGTCATCCTTTTCGCCGCGTGCCTCGGATTGTTGGCCTGCGGCGGCAACACTCCGACGGCGCCCACGCCGACGCCCGCGCCGACCCTGTCGCGGACTCGATTCCTCGCGTTCGGCGACAGTTTTACGGCTGGTGAGATCACCGCGCCTGGCGCCGCCACGCTGTCGCCGATTGCGAAACTGATCGTGGTACCGTCGGCCTCGTATCCGGCGGTGCTGCAAACCCGGCTGCAATCCACCTACCCAACCCAGGCCTCGAGCATCACCGTGATCAACGCCGGCGAGCCGAGTGAGCGTATTCTCGACGGGCTGCAGCGATTTCCGGATACCTACGCGGCCAGCCGCGCGGAAGTCGTCCTCATCATGGAAGGCGTGAACGGCTTGCCGCTGGTGGGCCCCGACATCTCCACGGGCGTGATGCGCATCATGGTGCAGACGGCAAAGGCCGGTGGGTCGCGCGTCTTCATCGGGTCGATGCTGCCGCAAGTCGGCGGCCGGCCGCGCGCCCAAACCCCGACCAGCGAGCTCGTGACCTACAACGCCAGGCTTCAGGAAATGGCGAGCCAGGAAAGCGTCAGTTACGTCGATCTCTACAACGGGATGATGGCGGAGGCGGCCACGCTGATCGGCAGCGACGGCCTGCATCCCACCGAAGTGGGATACAGACGCATCGCGGAGTTGTTCCTCGCTGCTATCAGAGCCGAGCTCGAAGTTAAATAACCAATAACCAATTTAGAATAACGAAACTCTCAAACCGGCTTGGTTATTGGTAATTGGTTATTCGTTATTTCAGCGTGACCCTCTGCACACGCCAGTTGGTCATCTCGCCGACGAGCAGCTCGTTCTCGTTGCGGCAATCGATCGAATTGGCCAGACCGAATTGTTTCTGCAGCCTGCCGGCGGAGCCGAACTTGCCCACCACGCGTCCGTCGAGCTGTACCTTGTAGATGGCGGCGTCTTCCATGCCGTCGCGATCGCCCGCGTGTGAGATGTAGAGGTACTGCGTCGGCCCGGTGGTCATGCACATGGTCAGCGGCGTGCCGATGTTCCCGAACTGGGACTTGAAATTCCCGTCGGCGTCGAACACCTGGATGCGCTTGTTGCCCGCGTCCGCCACGTAGACGGTGCCCTGCGTGTCGATCGCCAGGCT
>JAUSDY010000006.1 GCA_030650395.1 Acidobacteriota bacterium
CGACAGTGTCGGCGAGTTCATCGCATCCACGGATGCCGGAGCCCGGCTCCCGGAGCCCGGCTCGATCGCCTTGGCGAGACCGAAATCGAGCACCTTGACGGTGCCGTCGGCACGCAGCTTGATGTTGGCCGGCTTCAGATCACGATGGATGATGCCGTGATCGTGTGCGGCCTCGAGAGCTTCAGCGATCTGTCGCGCGATCGGCAGTGCCTCGTCGAGAGGAATCGGTCCGCGCGCGATGCGTTGCGCAAGGTCCTCGCCTTCGACCAGCTCGAGAACCAGCGCGGTGACTCCACCAGATTCTTCGAGCCCGTGGATGTGGGCGATGTTCGGATGATTGAGCGAGGCGAGCACCTGCGCTTCACGACTGAAGCGCGCCAGCCGATCGGGATCGTTGGCGACGGCGGGCAACAACACTTTGATCGCGACGTCGCGATTCAGCTTGGTGTCGCGCGCGCGATACACCTCGCCCATTCCGCCTTCGCCCAGTTTGCTAAGAATGTTGTACGGCCCGATGTTTTTGCCGATCATCGGTGCATCCTCAGCTGGGCTTCGGCGAGACCTCGCCGTAGCTCGCGCGCCAGACCAACGCGAGCGAAGGCGGGGCCTCCAGCGCCAAGAGCGGAGATGATCTCGTAAGGGCCAAGGCGCGTGCCGGGGGACAGCATGGGTAGCTACTGCAGGCCTTTCACCAGGTAGAGAGCCGACGTCGTGATGCCGTATCCATAGACGTAGGCGCTGGCATCTGAGGACATCAACAACCCAACGATGCCGCCCATACGCGCCGCCTCCGGCAGCGGCGAGATCTGTCGGACCGGCGTCCTCTTGCCCGTCGCGAGGTCGAAGCGCGTGATCTGCACGGCGCGTGAATCCAAAGGGCGGCGGAGGAAGAGACTGCGGCCGTCCGCCGTCCACCGAATAATCTCGTCCGCCGGTTCCAGGCCGGCAATGGGTCGCGGCTCGCCGCCCGCTACTGGATACAGCTCCCGGCGCGCGATAAGGAGCGTGCCATCCGGCGACACCAGCAGGCCCTCCACGCCTTCCGGCGTCACCGGTCTCGCCACACCGCCCTCCAGATCCTGAATGAAGGTCCGAGACTGCCGGCCTGGCGCGAAGCCAATGAACAGGATCGCCTTGCCGTCGGGCATGAAGCGGCCCTGGAGATGCGTCATCTCGTCGCTGGTGACCGGCTTCGCATCGCCCGCGCCAGTTGGAAAGACCTGGAATTGTGCGGGCGCGGGATTGAGGCGCGCCGCCAGCACCCACTTGCCGTCCGGCGACAGCGCTCTCGCATCGCCGCTGCCGAGCCGCACGGCCGGCGATCCGTCCATCTTGCGGAGGTAGACCGAATATCCCGCACCACCACCGTCACCCGACTCCGACAGCAGCAGCGTCTGGCCATCGTCGGACAAGTCAATCGGCATCGACCAGTCGAGCCCCGACAGGTCGTGCTCTTTCGACTCTCCGGCCGCGACCCCGATGATGCCGCGGCGGGCGATCTCATGCACGAGGAGCACGGTACCGTCCTTGCCGATGTCGCCGAGCATCAGCGTTCCTGGTGTCCGATTAACCGTGCGCACGACGCCGGACAGCGTGACCGCGTTCAGGGCGCGCGCAAACCCTTTCTCGGCGGCCGTGAACCAGATCTCACGACCTGACGGCGTCCACGCGAGACCCTGCGTGCTTTCGTATTCGCCCGCCAGCGTGCGCACCTTGCCCGTGCGATCCACGACGGCCGCCGAACCGCGATCGTCACCCAGAATCGGGTGGTCCAGAAAGGCGACCGTCTGGCCGTCCGGCGAGACGCGCGGATGGCTGATCCAACCTCCGGTCGTGTGCACCACCGTGCCGATCGGAAACTCCAGTTGATAGCGCCCGTTCAGGTAGCGCGCCGCGACGAGATTGGACCCGTCCGGCAGCCAGTCGGCATCCTGGACGTCCTCGAGGATCGCGCGTGCAGCGCCGCCCGACAACGGCGCGCGCGACAGTGTACCTACGCGCGCGAAACCACTCACGACGCGCCGGTTCATCACGATGGCCAACTCGCCTGACGACGAAATCGACGTCACGTCCGCCCTTGAAAACGGCAAGCGGAGCGATTCCGGGCTCCCCGGCCGCGTCGAGTACATCTCCAGCCCTGAGCTGTCCCACGTCGCGGAGTACACGATCGTGTTTCCGTCGGGCGCCAGTTTCGCCGAAAAAACCGGGCCGCGCTGGAAGGTGAGGCGGTTGTATTCGGGCGTTGCAACGCGGGCCGTGCCCGACTGCCGGCCTGCGACGTAGGCCGCAACGCTGGCCGCGACCACGACGAGGGCCATCAGAGCCGCGGCCAACGGCGATAGGCGGCGCTTCACTGACGGGAGCGCTTCGCCGGGCGAAGCTGAGATCGAGCTCGATGAATCCGATACCGTTTCGAGCGCGATGCCGAGATCGTGCGCGGAATGAAAGCGCTCCTCGGGTTGTTTCTCGAGGCAGCGCCGCACGATGCGATCGAGTCCCGCGGGAATGTTAGCGCCGACGCCCGCGAACTCCGGCGGATCCTCTTTGAGAATCGCGTTCATGGTCTCGACATGCGAGTCGCCGCGGAACGCGCGGCGGCCCGTCAGCATCTCGTAGAGCACCGCACCGAAGGAGAAGATGTCGGTCCGCTGGTCGACGGCGAGGCCGCGCACCTGCTCGGGCGACATGTAGCCGACCGTGCCCAACACGACCCCCGGCGCGGTGCCATCCGCCGGCCGGGTTTCCCCTTGAACCGTCGCATCGCCGGCGGCTTTCGCCAATCCAAAGTCCAGCACCTTCACCTGGCCGTCGCGGGTGACGAAAATATTCTCGGGTTTCAGGTCGCGGTGGATGATGCCCTTCTGGTGCGCGGCTGCGATGCCTCGAACGATCTGCACGCCGTACTCGACGGCCTTGCGCACAGGCAGCGGGCTGCCGTCCATCCGCGCGCGCAGCGTCTCGCCGTCGAGCAGCTCGGTGACGGCATACGACACGCCCCCGTCCGATCCGAAGTCATGAATCGCCAGAATGTTCGGGTGCGAAAGGGCCGCGACGGCGTGCGCCTCGCGCTCGAAGCGCGCCAGCGCCGCCGAGTCGGTGGCGAGCGCGTTCGACAACACCTTGATCGCGACATCGCGATTGAGCTTGGTATCGCGCGCGCGATACACCTCTCCCATGCCGCCGGCCCCAAGGGCAGACAGGATTTCGTACGGGCCGAGCCGTGCCCCCGAAGGTAACGTCATTTCATCAACGCCGTCTGCCAGTTAACGATCACCGTAATTGGGGCTAAAACCTCGGCACCGACCGGCACCTGCATGAGGAAGCGGCGACCATCGGCACTCACGCCGTAGCGCCGCGCCGGCGCGGTCAACATGTTCAACTGGGTCTGGAATAACGGCTTCGGCACACCCAGGCGGAACGCCGGTACGGTCTCGACGTCCACCGCCATCATCCGCCCGTCGGCTCCAAGGAAGTAGAGTTCGCGGCCGTCACGTCGCCACCGCGGTTCTGTGCCGCCAGTCACCGACACCTGGAACTTGCCGCCTGCCGCCGGGAAGTTCTGGACGAAGATTTCTGGCCGCGAGGTTTCGTTTGATGCGTACGCAACCCATCGGCTGTCGGGCGAAAAATGCGGCTGGCTGACCTGCGATCCTGGTCCCGGGCTGGACAAGTAGGGAAACGCCTTGTGTTCGCCATCCATCGGAAGAATCCAGATGGTCCCGGCCGGTCCCACGTCGTACGCGAGGTATCGCCCGTCCACCGACCAGTCGCGGGGATATGAACCCGCGCCGGTGGCGGCGGCGAGCTCGTCGGCGCCTGCCCCGTTGGCCGCCTTGCGGTAGATGCCTGGCGGTTTGCGCGCAGAGTAGAACGCGAGCGAGGTTCCGTCAGGCGAGAAGATCGCGTCGGAGTCGGCCTCCGGATCAAAGGTCAACCGCGATGTGGTGCCCCGGCGATCATCGAGCACCCATACATCAGAGATGCCGACGGTGTTGACGGCGACGCGATCGCCGGCGAGATTTAGGGAAGGGTTCCAGTAGTTCGCCGGTCGGCCCACAACGCCCAGGATCGTGCCGGCGCGATCTAACCACGACAACTGGGCGGGCCGCTCGCCGGATTGCCCGGCACGATGCGCCAGTACGCCGGCCGTTGACAGGGCCAGTGCGGTTCCCACGCCAGTCTGCATGGTATCTGCCGCGACTTGCACTGGCTCGCCGCTGATCGTCCCTCGCGTCGCATCAAATCGCTGGGCCACAATTGGCCCTTCGAGACGAAACAGCAGGTGACCGGTCGAAGAATAGGCACACTTCGAGGTCATCTTGCGGACCATGCGTTCTTCGGAGCCATCGAGCGCGCGCCATAACAGCTGGCCGTCTTCGGCGGGCCCTCTATTTTCCAGATAGATGAAGTGGCGGCCATCCGGCATGAACACCGGCCAGTGGTGGGCGAGCGCTCCCGGTTGGAGCGTCGTCACTGACTCGGGCTCGCCCCCTGCGGCGGCGACGCGAAAAATGGCGGCGTTGGACAGACCAAAGAGGATGACCTGCTGATCGCTCCACGTTCCGCCAGTGGCAGCCCCGGATGTACGGCGTGCGATTGTCTGGGCGCCTCCGCCAGAAATCTCAATACGCTTTAGCTCTGTCACTGTGAAAAACGCGACCGAGCGAGAGTCCGGTGACCAGAAGGGCAGGTACGCGCCCTCCGTTCCGGGGAGCAGACGTGCCCCGGCCGTTGCCAGGGGGCGAATCCACAGCCGCTCTTGGCCGTCGCTGTCTAGCGCAGCGAACGCCAGTTGACGGCCGTCGGGGGAGAGGGCGAATCCATCGATCCGGCGGCTCGCAGGTGTGTTGATGCCGAAGGTGAGGAGCTCGGCGGCCGGCGGAGTGCGAGCGGCCCAACCGGCGGCCGCTCCAAGGCTGCCGAGGATGAGTCCGGTGGCGGCCAATGCCAGCCATGTCGCGCCGCCACGGTGCACCGGCTTTTCGATCGAGGCATCGATAGTCGGTGCGGTAAGCGCATCATCGAGATCCAAGACGGCGTCGGCGGCCGAGTCGAGGCGGCGCTTGCGATCCTTCTGGAGACAACGACGAAGCAGCCGGTGAATCGTCGTGGGCGTGTTGGGCGCCAGGGCCGTCCAATCCGGATCATCCCGGAGCACCGAGACGATCGTGTCGGAAATGTCGTCGCCGGCGAAGGCGCGCTTGCCCGTCAGCATCTCGAAGAGCACCACACCAAACGCCCAGATATCAGCGCGCCGGTCGACGGCCTTGCCACGCGCTTGCTCGGGCGACATGTAGGCGGCCGTGCCGAGGATGATGCCGGCCTCGGTCGCGTGGATCGACAGCGTGGGCGAGTTCATCGCATCCGCGGAGCCCGGAGCCCGGTTCCCGGAGCCCGGCTCGATCGCCTTGGCGAGACCGAAATCGAGCACCTTCACCGTGCTGTCGGCGCGGACTTTAATATTCGCCGGTTTCAGATCGCGATGGATGATGCCGTGATCGTGCGCCGCTTCGAGCGCTTCGGCAATCTGCCGCGCGATCGGCAGCGCCTCGTCGAGCGGAATCGGCCCGCGCGCGATGCGTTGCGCAAGGTCCTCGCCTTCGACCAGTTCGAGCACGAGCGCGGTCACACCGCCAGATTCTTCGAGCCCGTGGATGTGCGCGATGTTCGGGTGGTTGAGCGACGCGAGCACCTGCGCTTCACGGCTGAATCGCGCGAGGCGATCCGGATCGTTCGCGACGGCTGGTAACAGCACTTTGATCGCCACATCACGATTCAGCTTGGTGTCGCGCGCGCGATAGACCTCGCCCATGCCGCCGACGCCGAGGAGCGCCACCACCTCATAGGCGCCGACCCGCGTGCCCGGTACTAGCGCATCAAGCCCGACTCGCCTGTGGTCAGTCATCGTTTCAGCCCGGCCGTCCAATTGATCAGCACGTGAAACGGCGACGTGGTTTCGCCGACGGGCGTAATCATAAGAAACCGCTGCCCGTCCGCCGTGACGGCGTACTGGTGAATGAGTGGCTGGACGTTGATCCGCGTATGAAAGAGCGGCGAGGGAACGCCGATCGGCCGTCCGTTTCGCATCGCCACCGCCGTCAGCGTACCGTCGAGGGCCAGGTAGAACAGCTCCTTGCCGTCGCGCCGCCACTGCGGTTGACCGCCGCCCTCCGACGACAGGCGCAACTTGTCGCCCGCCTGCGGGAATCGCTCGACATAGATCTCGTAGCGGCCCGACTCGTCCGCCACGTAGGCCAGCCACTGAACATCCGGGGAAAACTGTGGCTCGTCCTTGAATGCCGGCGCGTCGAGGAAGACGAACGGCTTGCGGTCGCCGAACATCGGCAGGATTTCGAGCCGCCGGTGCGTCGCATTCACCGAGACGATATACCGGCCGTCGCTCGACCAGTCTTCCGGCCATTTGCGCTCTGCCGACTGCAGCAGGGTCGTCACCGCTCCGCCGGCCAGCAACTTGTGAAAGATCCCGAGACCGTCCTTGCCGTCCGAGGCATACACGAGTGCCGTACCGTCGGGCGACACGATCATGTTTTCTTCGTTGTCCGAGCTGGGCGTGAGGCGCGTGCTGATCCCCCGGGCGACGTCAATCTGCCAGATACCGCGCTTGCCGCTCTGGGCGTCGACCCGCTCCGCTATGACCTGGTCGCCGGCGCGGGACAGAACGAACTCACGGTAGGTCGCGCTCTCGCCCATCGTTCCGAGCGGTTTGCCGGTGCGATCGAACCACGCCAGCTGCGTCACCGCGGCGGTCGACGTCCGATAGATGAGCACGTCGTTGTCCGAGACGGAAAACAACATCCGCGCGCCAGGCGTCGTCACGTGATCCGCGATCATTACCGGCTCGCTCACGATGCGCCGCCGGGCGGCGTCAAACGGCTGCGCCAGCAGCGCGCCGCCGCGACCGAAGACGAGATATCCTGGCGGCGCGTACTGGGCGGGCGAGTCGGCCTCGATCAGCCGCGCCTGGTCGGATGACTGCAACGCGCCGACGTACTCCGCGTTCTCCGGCTGCGCGAAATAGATGAAGTGCGTGCCGTCGGGCAGGAACCATGGCGACCGATACGCCGTGTGCCCGCGCGAGCGGTCGAGTGCGACGACGGGCTCGGGCTGCCCGCCTGATGCCGCGACCCGTGCCAGAGCGCCGTCGCCGGTCGTGAACAGGATGACGCCGTCGCGATTCCAAGTGCCCCCTGAGGCGTTGGGCGCATCGCAGATCGTGAGAGGCGGCGCCGCGCTGACGACGTCGAGTTTTTTGAGCTTGCCCTGATCAAAGAACGCGATCGTTCGGCCGTCCGGCGACCAGAACGCGGTGTTCACGCCGGTCGTGCCAGCGAGCGGCCGCGCCTCGAGCGTGTCGAGCGATCGAACCCACAACTGGTTGCCCGTGCCCAGTATGAAGGCGCCACCGAACAGGACGCGGCGTCCGTCCGGCGAGACCACGCTCGCGTTCCAGGCTTCCGGCGAGTGTGTTGGCGGCGCGATCGTAAAATGCACGGGCGGTGCGTCCGACGACAGCGGTGTGGTTCGCAGCGCGAGGACAATCGCGGCCGCGCCGAGAGCGCACACCGCCGCGAGCCACGCGATCCGCTCACGCGTGCGGCTGGTGCTGCCACCAGCGCGCAGGTGCCACCCTGATCGCGCGTCAGCGGCATTCGCCACACCCGCGCTCGAAGAAAACGCAGACTGGGCATCGTCGATCTCGATGCGCACCGTGGCGGCGGAATCGAGTCGGCGCTTGGGATCCTTCTCCAGGCTTCGCCGCAGCACTCGGTGGATGCCGGCGGGCACCGCGCGCGGCAGGGTGCTCCAATCGGGGTCCTTGCTGACGACCGCCACGATCGTGTCGGTCGCATCGTCACCTGCAAATGGGCGCCTGCCCGTAAGCATCTCGAACAACACGCACCCGAGCGACCAGATATCGGACCGCTTGTCGACGAACCTGCCGCGGGCCTGCTCGGGGGACATGTATGCGGCCGTGCCGAGAATCACGCCGGCCGCGGTGGCGTGGATCGACAGCGTCGGCGAGTTCATCGCATCCGCGGAGCCCGGAGCCCGGTTCCCGGAGCCCGAATCGATCGCCTTCGCCAAACCGAAATCGAGCACCTTCACCGTGCCATCAGGGCGAACCTTGATGTTGGCGGGCTTCAAATCGCGATGGATGATGCCGTGATCGTGCGCGGCTTCGAGCGCTTCGGCGATCTGCCGCGCGATCGGCAGCGCCTCGTCGAGCGGGATCGGTCCCCGTGCGATGCGTTGCGCGAGATCTTCACCTTCGACCAGTTCGAGCACCAGCGCAGTGATCCCGCCAGACTCTTCGAGCCCGTGGATGTGGGCGATATTCGGATGATTGAGCGACGCCAGCACCTGCGCTTCGCGACCGAAGCGGGCGAGGCGATCGGGATCGTTGGCCACCGCGGGAAGCAGGACCTTGATCGCGACGTCGCGATTCAGCTTGGTGTCGCGGGCGCGGTAGACTTCGCCCATGCCACCGGCACCCAGCGCCGAGATGATTTCATACGCGCCGAGGCGCGTACCGGGGGATAAGTTGATGGGCGGATTATAGGCGGGATTGGCTGCTCGCCAACCGCCATCGTTTCACGAGCGTAAGGGTGCAATTCAGCACAGGTGCATGACGGACCAGATTACTGTTCAGGTGATCGTCTTCACCGGCTCGATGGGAGCCGGTAAGACGACGGTTCTCGGCGAGGCCTCCGACTTGTTGTCGGCGCGCGGCGTCGTTCATGCCGTGATCGATCTCGATGACCTGGCTGCCGCCGGGCTGCCGGACAGTTTGTGCACCGAGCTGACCTACGCCAATCTGGCCGCCGTGTGGTCCAACTTCGCGCGCGCCGGAGTCACGCGCTTGCTGCTTGCCGAAGCAGTCGAGACCGAGGAGGAGCTGTCGCGAATTCGCGCGGCCATTCCGGATTCAAATGTCGTGGTGTGCCGATTGACCGCGACGGTCGAGACGATGCGACGCAGGCTCCGCACCCGCGAGCCCGGTATGCTGCAGCAGACGTTCCTGGCGCGGGCCCGCGAGCTCGACGAGGTCCTGGAGCGAGCGCGCCTGGAAAATTTCTGTGTGGCAAACAACAATCGCTCAGTCACGGACGTCGCGACCGAAGTACTGAAGCTCGCTGGCTGGCTCGACAATGGCGATAAGAAGGTATTGGCAGGTAGTATGCACTCGAGATCATGGTGAACGCCTACGCAGATAACGACCTGGTCGAGAAGGTCTATCGCCAGCTCGCGAAAATCTATGATGTCGCGTTCGGTGTCATCCTGCAATCCGGACGCGAGCGCGCCATTCGCGCGATCGCCGCCGACCGCGCGCTCCGCGTGCTCGAGATCGGCATCGGCACCGCGCTCACCGTCCCCGAGTACCCCGGCAACTGCAAGATCACCGGACTGGACTTTTCAGCAGCGATGCTCGACAAGGCCAGGAAGCGCGTGTCCAAGCTCGGCGCCACCGATCGCGTCGCGCTGGTGCAAGCGGACGCGGCAGACCTGCCGTTTCCCGACGGTTACTTCGACGCCGTGTTCGCACCGTACGTGATGTCGGTGGTCACCGACCCGCTCGGCGTCGGACGCGAGGCGAACCGCGTCTGCCGGCCAGACGGCCGGGTCGTCTTGCTCAACCACTTCCGCAGCGAGCTCCCGGCGGTGGCGCAGCTCGAGCGATTCGTGTCGCCGGTGACTCGTTACGTGGGATTCCGCACTGATCTGCAGTTGATGCCGCTGCTCGCCGGCGCCGGGCTGCGCCCGTTGTCGGTGCAAAACGTCAACGTGCCGCCGTTCTGGAAGCTGGTGGTCTGCGCAAAACAATAAACAGGAGGGCAGGAGGTCAGAAGAAAACGCCTAGGGAATGGCGTTGGGAATGAAGTCGATGATGAGGCTCGCGCGAGCGTCGTAGAGGATCAGGTGCTTGCCGACGAACCGGTATTCCACGTCCTGTGGCAGCACGGGCAGCGCTTTCAGGATGTCGGGCGGAACGGTCGACAGCGGTTCCCTTTTCGGATACGGCTGGTTGACTTTCAGCGTCATGGCGCCGGGATTGTCGTCCTTGATCGCCGCCTTGTTCTCGGCACCGTCCGGGCCCTTGAGCTGCGGACTGAGCAGGCGCTTGAACACGGGGCGCGATTCGATCGTGAAGATGTCGCCAACTTTGGCGGCGGTCCGCGCGGCCTGGATTTTCGCAACGAGCGCCTTCTGCTCGGCCTCGATCTTCGCCGGATCCGTGTGGCGCTCGACCTTCGCCTCGCCTTTCTCAACGCCCTTGCGCAGCGCGGCGTAGGCGTTGACGCGCTGGGTGAACGCCGCAATCACAGCGGCGCTTGGGTTCACTGATGGCGCTTGTGGCTTCGCTGTTGGCGCTTGCGCGCGGCACGGAACGGCCGTCGCGACGACGCCGGCAAGCACGGCAATTGTGGTGAACCTCATCCTCTAAAACCTTGCAAAATCCGCGCCTACAGGACCTCATCCGCGCTCAAAGCGCGGCCGTTGATCACTTGCGGAACGGATAGAAACCCAACCCGACATTCGCGTGGAGATTGCTGGCATTCCAGCGGTCCGACATGGTTCCCGCCGGCGTCGTGACCGTGATGTCGGGTCGAATCAACATGTAGTCGCCCGAGACCCTGAACGTGAACCTGGGAGTGATGAAGTACTCGGCCTCAAACGGCAGCGTCAGAAAAACCAGCGCGGTCAGCCGCACCGTGCCGAAATCGGTGAGCAGGATCAGGAGGATGCTGACCAGCGCGACCCCGCCCCACATCAGTAGCGATCGGCTCGACTCTGCCCGCGCCGCGTACTCACCCAGTACCTCGGCGTGATAGCCGGCGCCGAGATCGAGCGTGGCCAGGCGGGCATCGATGTCGCGCGCCACCGAGCCGAGGTCGCGGCCCGACACGTTGCACGTCACGTCGATGCGGCGGGCGCCGTTTTCGCGCGTGATCTCGTTCTGCACCGGCGCCACCGCGACGTCGGCCACCGCGCCGAGCGGCACGGTGCTGCCGCCCGGCACCGGCAAGCGGATCGCGCGCACCGCTTCGATGCTGCCACGCGCCTCCGGCGTGCCCCACACCACGACGTCGAAGAAGCGCTGGTCCTCGAAGAATTCGCCCGCTTTCGATCCGTGGACCACTGTGGTCACGACGCGGCGAACGTCACCGGCGGTCACGCCAAGCCGCTCGGCTCGATCGGGCCGGAACCTGACCTCGATCTGCGGCACCAGCACCTGCGGCTGCGCCTTGAGATCGACCACGCCGTCGATCGGCGCCAGGGCATTACGGACGGCGGCCGCATGCGCCTGCAGCCGATCCAGATCGGGCCCCTCGATACGCACGACGATGGTCGCGCTGGCGCCGGTTAACACTTCCTTGATTCGCTCACGCAGATAGGCTTCTTCGCGCAGGCCCTTGGCCAGCATCTGCGCCGCCCGCGGCTCATCTTCGACGAGGAGAATCCGCACTGGGCACCATGCTAACGCACTGTCATGGTCCGGTCATCTGAACCGGCGCATGATCGGCCGGTTGTTCAAAGGACAAACCGCCTAGAATGGTGACCGCGTGACCCTCTCAGAACGCCTTCGGGAAGACGGCCGCCGGTTATTCGCGTCAAGATCCGTGATGCCGTTGCTGCTCCTGCCGCTGTTGGTGCTGGCGCTGCCCGAATCGGCGCGCGTCGAAGAGGTGCTCGGGGACTCGCGCAGTCGCATCGTCGGGTGGCTCGCTCTTGCGGTCGCGTTGTCGGGCCTGGTCCTGCGATGTCTGACGGTGGCATTCGCGCCCGAGGGCACCTCGTCGCGCGACACGCGCGCGTTTCGCGCGCCCTCGCTGAACACTACCGGCGTGTATTCACTGGTGCGGCATCCGTTGTACCTCGGCGGAGGGCTGATGTGGGTCGGCGTGGCGATGTCGCTGCGGGTCTGGTGGTTCGCCCTGCTCGTCGCGCTGGCGTACTGGTTATACGTCGAACGGCTGATGCTGGTGGAAGAGGGCTTTCTCGAAGGACAGTTCGGCGAGCTGTTCCACCGCTGGGCCGGGCAGACGCCCGCGTTTGTTCCGAGCTTGTCGGGATGGCGCCCCGCCACGGGCCCCATTCAATGGCGGCGCGTGCTGAGCGAACACAACGGCCTGCTCGGTGTGTCGTTCGCGTTGCTGTTTCTGCAGGTCCTGGACGACTGGCAGTTCAGGGGCGAGCCGTGGGCCAAATGGTACGGTGATCATTCGGGCCTGATCGCGCTGCTGGGGTTTTCCGTCGTCGTGTCAGCAATCTGCATTTTCGTCCGGCGCCGGACCGACGGGCCGAAGGCGCTGCCCGAGGCGGAATTGCTTTAGTTCGCCGCGCGAATGTCCTACTATGCGGCGAAATGCCGGATGGTCGAAGGACGACAACGCCCCGCCGATTAATCGCGGCCGGCCTGTTTCTGGTGTTTGCGGCAACAGCAAACGCCGGCGCCCAAGCTGGGGAGCCCAAGGCCAGACCTGATCTGGTTCGCCAGCCCTACAGTGACGGCGACGTCAATTTCATGTCCGGCATGATTCCCCATCACGCGCAGGCGGTGTTGATCGCCGGGTGGGCCGAGTCGCATGGCGCCCGTCCGGAGCTCCGCGTGCTGTGCGAGCGGATGGTGGTGGGCCAGCGCGACGAGATCACGTTCATGCGCAACTGGCTGCGCGATCGCGGCGAGACCGTGCCCGACGCCGACGCCACGCATCATCGAATGAAAATGAACGGCTCGGAGCACGACATGTTGATGCCCGGCATGCTCAGTCCCGAGCAATTGGCCGAGCTCGACAAGTCCAGAGGCTCCGAGTGGGACCGGCTGTTCCTGACGTTCATGATCGGCCACCACGAAGGCGCCCTCACGATGGTCGATGAGCTGTTCAACTCATTCGGCGCGTTGCAGGACGACGATGTCTACACGCTGGCGTCCGACATCCACGCGGACCAGACGATCGAGATCGAACGCATGCAGAAGATGCTGTCTAAATGAAAAGAGTCCAGTCATGAGATCCACCCTCTGTGTGCCGCTCGGCCTCGCGCTGCTCATCGCTGCGTGTGCCTCGTCGTCCAACCCGGCGCCGACGACGGCCTCGAGCGCACCGGCGAGCGCGCCAGCGAGCGCAGTAGTGCAGCCGGCGCCCGCACCTCCAGCGCCGCCAAGTACGCCCGCGCCGCAAGCGCAGGCCGCGGCGCCAGTTACCGCGACACCAGCGGTCGCCCCCGCACCGATGGCGCAGGCCGCCGCCCCGGCAACCGACGCCGGCGCGCCAGCGGCCGGCGGCGCGGGCGGACGCGGACGTGGCGGCCCGCCGCCACCACCACCGCCGCCGCCACCCGCGGTGATGCCGGCGCCCGTGACGCCAATCGTGTCGGACTTCGCGCCCAGCCCCGATCCGCGCGTCGGATTAGCGGCAGGCCGATGGGACGCGGCGCAGGCCGCCTGGAATATTCGCCTGGTCTCGACGACGCCACCGTCGCCGAAATTCCTGGGCGTCACGAACTCCGACCTGGCGTTCACCGGGAAGTACGTGATCCAGGGCAACTACAACGGGTTCCAGATCTACGACATGTCGGCTCCCGCGAAACCCGCGCCGGTGCTCACCTACGTATGCCCCGCATCGCAGAGCGACGTGTCGGTCTACAAGAACCTGCTGTTCGTCTCTGGCGAGGGCCAGGCCGGCCGCGTTGATTGCGGCATTCAGGGCGTGCCCGAGCCGATCAGCAAGGATCGCCTGCGCGGCGTTCGCATTTTCGACATCGCGGACATGTCGAATGTGAAGTACGTCACCAACGTCCAGACCTGCCGCGGCTCACACACGCATACGGTCGTGACCGATCCGCGCGACCGGAACAACGTTTACATCTACGTCTCCGGTTCGTCCGGTGTTCGTTCCGCGGAGGAGATGCCCGGCTGCAAGGATGCGCCGATCGACGATCCCACCGGTGCACGCTTCCGACTCGAAGTGATCAAGGTTCCGCTCGCGGCGCCGGAGAAGGCGGCGATTACGACCTCGCCGCGCATCTTCAACGATCTTGCGCCGGCACCGCGCCGCATCGAAACGCGCGAGGGTGTACCGACGACGCCAGAAGCGGCTGCGGCGGCAGCTGCGGCAGCTCCGGCAGGTGCGGCGGGAGCGCCGCCAGCGCGGCCTAACACCGGACCGAATCAGTGTCACGACATCACCGTCTATCCCGACATCGGGCTCGCAGGCGGTGCGTGTGGTGGATACGGACTGTTGCTCAACATCCGCGAAGTGGCGCATCCGCAGCGCATCGACGCGGCCTCCGACATCAACATGTCGTTCTGGCATTCGGCGACGTTCAACAACGACGGCACCAAGCTGCTGTTCTCCGATGAGTGGGGCGGCGGGTCGGCGCCGCGCTGCCGCGACACCGACAAGCTCGAATGGGGCGCCAACGCGCTGTTCGCGCTCGAGAACGGCAAGATGGTCTTCAAGAGCTATTACAAGATCCCGGCGGCGCAGACGTCGTTCGAGAATTGCGTGGCGCACAACGGATCGCTCATTCCGATCCCCGGGCGCGACGTGATGGTGCAGGCGTGGTACCAGGGCGGGATTTCGGTGTTCGACTGGACCGACGCTTCGAAGCCCAGGGAAATTGCCTTCTTCGATCGCGGACCGTTGGACGCCACCCGTCTCGTGCTCGGCGGCTCCTGGTCGATCTATTGGTACAACGGCCTGATCGTGAGCTCCGAGATCGCGCGCGGCCTCGACGTCTTTGAATTGCTGCCGACCGGCCTGATTACTCAGAACGAGCTCGATGCCGCCAGGACGGTGCGCTTCGATTACCTGAACGCGCAGGAACAGCGGAAGTTCGTGTGGCCGGCCAGCTTCGCCAAGGCACGCGCGTTTCTCGATCAGCTCGAGCGCGACAACGGCCTCGCGCCGGACCGGATCAGCGCCGCGCGCGCAACTCTGGCGAGCGCGGAGAAGCTGTCGGGCCGCCCGCGGCAACAGGCGCTCAGGACGCTGGCGGCGCAATTGAACAGTGATGCCACGCGCGCGGCCAATCTGGCGAAGGTGCGGATGTTGTCGACCGCGGTCACTGAGCTGGTGAGCATGCGCTGATCGGACGTTTCAAGGTAGAGCACTAACCGATTAAGTTAGGCGGCGCAGCCTCTCGATCGCCCGCGTCAACGATCGCCCGCGCCGCTTCATGTCGGCCCACACGTCGCCGAGCTTCGCGACACGCGCCGGCATATTCCGCAGCGTGAAGGTAGTTGGGCTGACTTTGCCGCTCTCGATCTCCTTCCAGGTACAGGGTGCCGACACCGGCGCCCCGCGTTTCGCTCGCACCGTATACGCCGCCGCGAAGGTCGCGCCGTAGCCGTTGCGCCCGGTGTCGACATAGATGCGGCCGGTGCGATCGACCTTGCTGAATTCCTGCGTCAATCGATCGGGCGCGCGGCTGACAAACAGCGCGCCCACCGCGCCGGCAAAGCGTGCGACATCACCGATGTGCGTCTTGCCGTCGAGCGGCACGACGATGTGGAAGCCTTTCGAGCCTGAGGTTTTGATCCATGAGGGCAGCGATAGCTCCTCGAGGAGATCGCGCAGCTCGATCGCGGCGTTGCGCACCGCGGCGGGATCGTCCTTCGATGGATCGAGATCGAAGACGCACAGATCGGGATGATCGAGGTCGGGCACCCGCGACGTCCAGACGTGATGCGTAATGGTGTTCTGGTTGGTCAGCCACATCAGCCCGCGTTGATCGGTGACGATCGGATGGTGGACGACGCCGCCTTTCTTGCCGACCTCGACGCGCTCGAGCCACTCGGGGAAGCCCTTCTCGACCGACTTCTGCCAGAAGCCCTTCTTGCCGATGCCGGCGGGGAAGCGCTCCATCGTGATCGGCCGGCCGCGCAGGTGCGGCAGCATCACCGGCCCGACGGCTTCGTAGTACTCCGCCAGGTCACCCTTGGTGATCCCATCGTCCGGGAACAGCACTTTTTCAGGATGGCTGATCACGGCTGCTCCCGGGTGACATCGCGCGCGCGTTTGTCGAAGCGGATCGCGATCAACCGCGGATGCCGGAGCTTGCCGTGCTTCGTCCATTCCATGAACGCGACCTGCACCACGATCTTGGGGCGGACCCAGTGCGCGCGGATCTTGGGCAGGCCCGTGCCCTTTGTAAACGGCGGCTTCGCGATTTCGAGGGCATCGAGGCGCTGGCGCAGATCGAGCAGCATCTTGGTGTCGAAGCCGGTGCCGAGCTTGCCGGCAAAGACGAAGTCTTCGCCTTCGTAATAGCCGACCAGCAGCGCGCCGAGACCGGTGCGCGCGCCTTGCGGATCGGTGAAGCCGCCGACCACCAGCTCCTGCGACGCTTCGATCTTCATCTTGAGCCAGTGCTTCGAGCGGCGATGCTCGTAGGGCGAGCCGCGCCGCTTGGCGATCACGCCTTCCCAGCCCTCGCGCCGGGCCCGCTCCCACGGCTCGTCGCCAGAGAGCAGATCGACGCGGTGCATCGGCGCCTTGAGGGGCAGCGTCTTCAGCAGCGCGCGTCGCTCTTCCAGCGGGAGCGGCGTCACCAGGCGCCCGTTGATCCAGAGGATGTCGAAGACGTGATAATCGCTGCCGCCATGCCACGACACTTCGCCGTCGAGAATCAGGTCGTCAGCCGGCAGCCGTTCGATCGCCTTGGCGAGCACGGGCAGGTGTTGCGGCAGGCGGTTGCGCGAGTACAGCTCAACCTTGCCGCCGCGCTTGTAGGCGATCAGGCGGATGCCGTCGAACTTGCGCTCGAACAGCCAGTCGGGGCTGCTGAAGCGATCTTGCGTTAACGTAGCAGCCATCGGCTCGAGCCAGTCCGGCATTCTCATGACAGAGTTGAAAGTTGAAAGTTGAAAGTTGAAAGTTTCAGTTCAAAGTTCAGTTTAGAGTTTACAGTTTGAAGTTAGGAGATGAGCAGGATGCGGTCCGGTGTTGCGATTCTCATCGTCGCGCTCTGCGGAGTTGTTCACGGGCAGTCTGGTGTTCGCGCGGGTAAGACAGCGGCGGGCATCAGCTATGACGTGCAGGGCAGCGGGCCAGTGGTGGTGCTCCTTACCGGGTCGAATCTGGATCGCCGCATGTGGGCGCGTGAGACGGCCTGGCTCGCCCGCGATCGCACCGTGGTGCGCTACGATTTGCGCGCGCATGGCCAGTCCGACACGGCGACAGCGCCGTTCAGCCATCTGGGCGACCTGATCGATGTGCTCGACACCCTGAAGATTTCGAAGGCCGCGCTGGTCGGCCTGTCGGCGGGTTCGACCATTGCGCTGGACGCCGCGCTGGAGCACCCCTCGCGTGTCGAGCGCATCGTGCTCTCCGGGCCCAGCATTAGCGGGTTCGTCGTGAAAGAGCGTCCTGCGTTCTTTGGGGATCTGATGACGGCGTTGCAGGCGCGGGACTACAAGAAGGCGGCCGACGTGTTGCTGGCCACGCCGGTCTTCGCCGCGCCGCCAGAATCACAAGCGCTCGTCCGGCAAATGGTCACCGAGAACGATCGGCTGTGGACGGTACCGCGTGACTGGATGAAAGGCCCAGCGCGAAACGCGGTCGATCGGCTCGACCAGGTGCGCGTGCCAACCCTCGTCCTCATCGGTGAACACGACGCCCTGCAACGCGAGCCGGCCGAGCTGCTGGGCAAGCGCATCCCAGGCGCGCGGCTCGTCGTCATTCCCGGCGGCGGCCACCTGCTGAATCTCACCTCTCCGAAAGAGTTTGAAGTGGCGGTGTCGTCGTTTCTGAAATAACAGGAGATCAGGAGAGCAGGAGAGCAGGAGAAACATTTACTCCTGACCTCCTGATCTCCTGTGATCCTCTCTTGATCTACTGCTTCGCAGGATCGAAATCGGCCCTCGCGCCGACCGAGCGCCCCTGTTCGATCTTCTCCCGCAGCTTCGCGATGAACCGGTTGGCGACGTCGGGCGTGTAGCCGCCGGCGTTGAAGGCGGCCTCCCACTGCTGGGGCGTCAGCTGTCCGAGCAGGTTGCTCGCCCACGCCACATCCTCCGTGGTGATGCGATCGCGCACGAGGTTCTTGTACCAGCCGTTATAGGCAAACTGGACCTGGCCGTTGTTCGTGCCGATGATGAACGGATAACGTTCGAAGGACTCCACATGGTTCTTCCGCGGCGCGAGCGGATTGGTGTCGCCCAAGGCCGCGCCGATGTCGCGCACGGCATACCACTGCTCGACCAGGTCGCCGCGCCGGCGCTCGTACAGCGTGTTGTTGCTGTTCTTCAGGTCGGTGCTGTTGAACATCATCAGCATCACGATCAAACCCTGGTACGGCTTGCTGCCGGTAAAGGGGTTGTCTTCCCATTTCCACGGTCCGAGATACTTCAGCGTTGGTTCCTTGAGCCGGAATCGCCCGCCCGCTTCGATATGGATGCCCCAGTCGTCTTTCAACCGGAACGCCGGCAGGTAATACACCGGCGGTTGGTGATAGCCGACCGCCGATAACAGCCGCGACAGCACGACCTCGACCGGCCCTTCCGGGTCGAGCCCGCCGGGAAACGCCTGCTTGACACTCCATTCGCGACCGCCGGAGTCTTTCACCGTCATGCCGAGGTTGACGCCGGTGTGCTTGGTCGCGACGTGGGTAAATGTGTCCCACAGATCGGGCGCCAGGTCGGCGCCCCACGGGCCGTTATACAGATCGCGCGCCGCCAGGTCAGTGGGCTCGACCCACAGGCTGGCCCCGGGTGGCGGCGGCGTGGTTTGCACGACTGGACGCTTCACGCCGGCGCAGGCTGCGCCGGCGATGGTCGCAGCCACGAAGAGCGCGATGGCAGTACGGTTCATGATCATTTCCTCGTCACGGAACGAACGGTGCGACGGCCGCGCGGCGCGACAGCCTCGACAGATCGAGCGGGTCGGTGAGCCGGAACACGAACCGCCACCCCTCATCGCCGCGCGCGGCATCGAAGCGCGCGAAGGTGATGCGGCGGGTGTGTAGGCGCAGGCCGGCCCCGTACGATTGCTTGTCGAAATTCAGATCGCGCCGGTCGGCGGCGACGTTACCGGCGTCGGCGAACAGCGCGAAATCCAGATGCGTCATCATGGCAATGCGCGCTTCCGCGTTCACCACCACCATGTTGCGATCGGTGAATCGATAGTCGGAGTAGCCACGGATGGTGTTGGCGCCGCCAAGGCTGGGCTGCAGATAGAAGGGGACCGTCTGCCCCGGATCCGTTTCTGTCGCGACCGCCCAGCCGTGCACGGCCAGCACGACGCGGCCGCCGCCGATCGGCAGGAAGCCGGCCGCTTCTGATTCGTAGCGTTTGAAGGTGAAGGCGCCGGTGTCGCGATCGTCGTATTGCGCCGCCGCCCCGCGCAGCAGCACGCCGCGAGTCGGGTGCGACGGGAAGTCGCGGCCGTCGATGGTGATCGACACTTCGGCCGGCACGAACGTCGGCGCATCCGGACCCGCAAACACCGGGTCGCCGGCAAACGCGACGCCAGTCGGCGCGATGTTTCGCCGCGAGGCGCCCGACGACACCATGACCGACGGTTTCAACCAGCCGATCTGGGCGGTGACGTCCATCCATCGCATCGGGCGCAGCGTTGCGACGCCGACCACGCTCTTCGATTGGAGGCGGTACTCGCTGCGCGCGGCTGTGCTCGTGGCCGGTCCGGCGCCGAAATAGTCGATCGGCGCGAAGTCCTGCCAGCGGAACTGCGCGCCGAGCCCCAATCGGCTGTGCGCGAGTGACGGCAGCTCGAATCGCGCCTGCGCCGCCTTATAGCCCCGCTGCGACACAGCCACCGAGCCGTGCACGAGCGCTGTGTCCCCGCCGTACCAGCGGCGGTAGCCGGTGCCGACCCCGACCCCGCCGGCATCGGGCATCATCGTCCCGAGGTCGATGTAATGGCCGTTGCTGACGTCGCCCTTGCTCAGGTTGCGATCGACCAACAGCGCAAGCCGTGTGAAGAGGTCCGGCTCGGCGACGAACCCTTGCGCTTCAATGGCAGAGGGTGGAGTTCCCGGGACTTCCTGTGCAGCCGCGAGGTGCGGCGCGACGCAAGTGAATCCGAGCGTGATCGCTGCGACGACAAGCCCACGGATGAGTGTTCCGGCGTGCGTGATCGGTCGTCTCATCCCTACCGCCATTGCATGTTGCGGGCCAAGGATGTCGCCAGCTCGAGTATAGAGAGGGTCAGCGCTGCGTGTTTCCGCCGCTTAAGACGACGACAACATGTTCGTCTTCGGCGGGAATATACCGGCCCGACAGGATGGCGCTGAACGCCGCGGCGCCGCCCGGCTCAACCACAAGACGAAACGTATTCCACAAAATGTCCTGCGCGCGGGTGATATCCGCGTCTTCGACGAGGACGACGTGGTCGACGAGCGTCTGGGCGATTGGAAACATCAGCTCGCCAACCCGACGCGGCGCCAGCGAGTCCACCGCGACGCTGCCGGCGGGCGCGTCGACGGGCCGCCCGGCCTTCAACGCTTCGGTCAGCGTCGGCGCCCCGACCGGCTCGACGCCGATGACGCACGCGCGCCGCTCGTACCACGCGGCGACGCCGCCGATTAGTCCGCCGCCGCCCACCGCCGCCAGAACGGTCTGAGCGGCGGGCACCTGCTCGCTCAGCTCTTCACCTAACGATCCCGCGCCCAACAGCGTTTCGGTTTGATCGAACGCGTGCACCTGCAGCGCGTTCGACCGCGCCGCCCATTCCTGGCTGGCGGCGAGAGCATCGGCGTATCGCTCACCGCCGACGACGACGTCGGCGCCGTAGTCGCGGATGCGCGCAACCTTGACGGGCGATGACACCTGCGGCACGAAGATCTTGGCGGCGACCCGGCGCTGCATCGCGGCATAGGCGACCGCCGCGCCGTGATTACCGCCCGATGCCGCCACCACGCCGGCCGGCGGCACCTCGCGCGTCAGCAGATTCGCAAAGGCGCCGCGGGTCTTGAACGAGCCGGCATGTTGCAGCAGCTCGAGCTTCAACGTGAGCGGGAATGGCGCCAGGCCGATATCGCTGCCATTGGCATGCAGCACCGGCGTTTCCCGGATGTAGGGGCGGATGATGTCGTGAACGCGCGCGATCTCGGCGGGGGTGATGGCACTCATTGGATTCACCATTGTGCCATTCGACTCGATTTACGATTCGCCAGGCGAATCGTAAATCTCGCTCATGGCCGGCCACTGCCAAAAAGGAGCAGGCCGGGTATACGATTGCCGTCCTATGGGATGGCTGCGCGATTTCGCACAGGACCTCCGCTATGCCGCCCGCGGGCTCGCGAAGCACAAGGCCTTTACCGTCACCGCCATTGCCACGCTCGCGCTCGGCATCGGCGCCAACGCCGCCATCTTCAGCGTCGTCAACGGCGTGATCTTCCGCCCGCTGCCGTTCGCCCAGCCCGAGCGGCTGGTGCAGATGCACGGCTCGAGCCCGCTTCGCCCCCGCAACGACGCGGTCATGAACCTCGACGAGTACCGGCGGCAGAGCACGTCGTTCGACGCGCTTGCCGGGTACGAAGTGTCGGCGCGCTACATGCGGTCGGCCACCGGCACGGAACGGCTGATGGTCGTGCAGGTGGAACCCGGGTTCTTCCCGATGCTCGGGGTCTCACCGCTCATCGGCCGAACGTTCGGCCCTGACGATCCCGCCGGCGTCGCCGTCATCAGCGCAGCATTCGCACGACGGCTCGGCGGCGGCCCGTCCGTGATCGGCCGCGCGCTGGTGCTCGACGACCAGTCGTTGACCATCGTAGGCGTGATGCCCGAGGCGTTCCAGTTTCCGTACGGTGCCGCGTCGCTGCTGCAGGGCGCGACCGCACAGGCGCGCACCGAATTGTGGTTCCCGTTTGCGCAGCCGCTCCGGCCGGGCGGGCGCATCGGCAACGTCACGGGACGGCTGAAGTCCACGGCCACGATCGAGTCGGCGCACAGCGAGCTCGCCGTGATCGCCGCGCGTCTCGAAGCGCAGCATCCCGAGACCCACAAGGGCCGCGGCGCGTATGTCGTACCGTTGTCTGAGTCAGTCGTATCCGCGTCGGTGCGACGCCCGCTATTCGTGCTGTTCGGCGCGGTCGCGATCGTGCTGGCGCTGGCGTGCGCCAACGTCACGAACCTGTCGCTGGTGCGAACGACATTGCGGAGCAGGGAGGTGGCGGTGCGGGCCGCGATTGGCGCGGGACGCTCGCGCCTGGTGCGACAGTTCCTCACCGAAAGCCTGTTTCTCTCGCTGGCCGGCGGTCTCGTCGGACTGGCGATCGCGTGGGTTGGCACCAATCGTCTGATGATCGCGGTCGCAGGCCAAATGCCTCGCGCGCACGAGGTCAGTCTCGATTGGCGCGTGTTTGTGTTTCTGTTGACCGTGTGCGTCATCGCGGGCGCGGTGGCGGGTCTCATTCCCGCCCTGATGGCGATGCGCACCAACACGCAGTCGGTGCTGCAGGAATCCGGCGGGCACAGCACGATGGGCGCGGGGCAGCGCCGCCTTCGCGATGCGCTGGTCGTCGCCGAAGTGGCGCTGGCGTGCGTGCTGGCGGTTGGCGCCGCCGTGTTGATTCGCGAGCTGGGCCGCCTGCGCGCCATCGACATGGGAATGGTGACCTCGCAGGTGGTGACCTTTCACGTCGGCCATCGCATGACGCCGCAGACGGATCAAAACCAGTTCTACGAGATCGCCGATCGCGTCGCGAAGTTACCCGGCGTTCGCGCGGCGGGGTTCATCCAGATGCTGCCGCTGCAGAACTGGGGCTGGAGCAGCAATTCGAGCGACTTCAGGCGCCGCGGCGAACCGGTGCCGCCGGCGACGTTTCCGATCGAGCTTCGCTACATCACGCCCGGTTACTTTCAAGCGCTCGGCATTCCGATCAAGAAGGGTCGCGCGCTGACCGAGCGCGATACGAAGGATGCGCCGCGCGTCATTCTGATCAACGAGGCGCTGGCGAAGCGGACATTCGGCAGCGAGGATCCGGTGGGCCGGGAAACGACGCGCGGCACGGTGGTCGGCGTGGTCGGCGACGTCCGGCAGGTCAACCTCGATCAGGCTGCGATGCCGGAGTTGTACTACCCGATCGCGCAGAACTGGTCGCAGGTGTCCGAGCTCGGCCTCACGCTGGTGGTGAGAGCGCAGGATCGTCCGGACGCGTCGATCGATGCGGTGCGCTCGGTCGTGCGCGACGTCAACCCAAACCTGGCGGTGTTCGGCGTCAAGAGCATGGACCGGGTAGTGGCCGATTCGCTTGCGGACTTCACGCTGTTCCTGATGCTAATGGGCTCGTTTGCCGGGCTCGCACTGCTGCTGGCGACGACGGGGACGTACGGTGTACTGGCCTACATCGCCGCGTCACGCACGCGCGAGTTTGCGCTGCGGATCGCAATGGGCGCCGATCGCGGCCGCGTCACCCGCCTCGTCCTCGCCCAGGGTCTTCGCCTCACTGCGCTCGGCCTGGTCCTGGGCGTGGCCGCCGCACTGGCCTCCGCGCCGTTGCTGGATCAACTGCCAATGACCATCCCGCACCCGACCGCCGCCACGATTGCCCCGGTCGCGATCCTGATCGGCGTCATCGCACTGCTGGCGTGTCTCATCCCGGCGTACCGGGCCGCGCGGGTCGATCCGATGACGGCGTTGCGACAGGAATAGCAGCACGAACGCGTCGATTTCAGAAGTCAGATTGCAGATTGCAGATCAATCTCAGATTATCTGCAATCTACGATTGATCTGCAATCTGAGATCTGCGATCTGAGATCGACATGAAAACCCTTGCTGTTTAAGGTGTTACCTGAGGGTACGGAAGAACGCCCTGACGTCGTCAACAAAGAGCTGCGGCTGTTCGAACGCGGCAAAGTGGCCGCCGCGAGGCATCTCGGTCCAGCGGGTGATGTTAAAGCGCGGCTCGAGCCAGCTCCTCGGTGACCAGATAATTTCCTTGGGAAAATCGGCGCACGCCGTTGGCACTTCGATTCGGCGCGGCGCCGCCGGGGCGGCGTGGCGGCTTTCGTAATAGATGCGCGCCGACGAAGCCGCGGTCTGGGTCACCCAGTAGAGCGTGATGTTGGTCAGCAACTCGTCCTTCGTAAACACCGTCTCGGGGTTGCCGTTGCAATCGCACCAGGTGCGAAACTTCTCGACGATCCACGCGGCGAGGCCGGCCGGTGAATCGTTGAGGGCGACGCCCAGCGTCTGTGGCTTGGTGCCCTGGATCTGCTGGTAGCCGGTTTCCTCGGCCTGGAACGACTGGCGCTGCTTGAGGCGCTCCCGCTCGCGCTTCGTCAGCCCCACGTTCGGATCCACGCCGGCGGGCGCCGCGCCGAAACACATAATGGACGAAGTGCACCGACAATCCGTCGATCGTCGTCGTGAATTGCTCGAACTGGTTGAGGCGCCGCTCCTGTGCGCGCCAATCAAAACCGTTACGCCAGTAGGCGACCAGCTCGCGGAGGTAGCGGATGTCGGTGCCGTGGGTCCAGCCGTCGCCTTGCAGCGGCTCTGGAATTCGCGCATTGGCCAGCCGCGCCTTGAGATCGGTGAGGACGCTGTTGGGCACCCGGATCGTAAATGGCCGGATCGCTTCGGGCGAAGCTTGTTGAGCCGAGGCGGTTGCTGCGAGCAGCAACGCCGCCGCGAGTGCGACCGCGCCTAAGTAGTAACTCCTGATCTCCTTGTCTCCTGTTTTATTTATTGTTTGACGTCGTCGCGGCCTTATCCATCAGTACCACTTCCTGACCGTCTATCCTGAGCGGCGGCAGGTTGCTCGAGCGATCCTTCACCGCCTGCACCAGCCTGGCGCCTTCGCCTTCCGACGGATCCAGCAGGTAGACGTCGTTGTTGGCGTCGCGCGTGACCGGCACGAACGACACGCGCAGGATGCTCTTGCCGCGGATCACCACGCGGGCGACGAGGCCGTCGACCGACTTCTCGTATCCCGGCTGATCGAAATTCGAGTGCCCGATCGCGTAGAGGATCGGCTTGCCCTTGTAGATCTCGACGCCCTGCACCGTGTGCGTGCCGTGGCCGAACACCAGGTCGGCGCCGGTGTCGAGCGCGACGTGGGCGAACTGCTTCTGATAGTCCTCGGTCTTGGTGCGATCGCGCCCCGCGCTCGTCCCTTTGATCGCGCCAAACTGCACCGCCGTCGAGCCGTCGCGATTGTGATGCGAGACGACGACGATGTCGACCTGTGGGCGGAGCTTGCGGACGTCGCTCTTGAGTCGTTCGAGGTCGCCCGGGTCGATGGTGACGCCGTCGATCGAGGTGATCTTCGCGACACCTGCCTCAGTCGCGGTCGCGATCATGTCTTTATCCTGATACCAACGCGCGGTGTACTGCAGGAAGCCGATCTTCACGCCCTTGCGTTCGACGATCGTGGGCTTGTGCGCTTCGTCGATGTTTCTGCCGGCGCCGGCGTGGCTGATGCTGTTGGCGTCGAGCACGCTCAGGCTTTTCAGGATGTTCTCGCGACCCGAGGCCACGTTGTTGGCGACGCCGACCACGGCGATGTTCGCCGCCTTCAACGCCTTGACGCCGTCAGGTCCCGGATGGGTCCACTCCGGCTTGTCCGGGATGTCGATCGTGGTGCCGACCGATTTCACCAGCAGGCCCTCGAGGTTCGCGTAGACCAGGTCGGCCTTCTTCAGCGTGTCGCGCATGCGGCCAAACGCCGTCGTCGGATCGGCGCGGCGCGTGTGCACCTGGATGTCGCCGAGGATCAGCATCTCGACCGCCTTGTCGCCGTACGACCCGGTCCATTTCCAGGCCGAGTCGGCGGACAGGGTAGCCATCAAGCCGAGCAGCGCGAGCGATAAACCAAAGAAGCGGCGCGTGGTCATCATCGTTCCTCCAACCGGGGCAATCTTATCAACAGGAGACCAGGAGATACCAACAGGAGACCAGGAGGTCAGGAGGATCTATTCTTCGGATCCCCAATCCGGGCCCTGGTTTTCATTCGTAAGATCTTCCACATCCAACTGGCGGTCATATTGCAGAATTTTCCAGGGTAGCGGCGGACTTCGCGAGAATTGCTCGACATTTCGATCGGCGCGGTTCGTGCTACTTGGACAGGCCATGAACACGACTGATGACCGTATCGAGGCGTTAACCGAGACAATCATCGGCTGCGCGATCGAAGTACATCGAACTCTTGGACCGGGGCTGCTCGAGGCGGTCTATCGCGAATGCCTGATCCTAGAATTGCGCGGGAGGTCTCTTGATGTCGAGATCGAACGGCACGTGCCGCTCGACTACAAAGGCCAGCGCATTCGGAGCAGGCTCACGGTTGACCTGTTGGTGCAGAATTGCGTCGTGGTCGAACTGAAGGCCGTGGAAAGTCTGCACGCGGGCCTCCGCCGCCTCGATCACCCTGATCGGTATGCGAAAAAGCGATCGAGGTCGGGAGCGAAATCAGAAGAGTAGGCATTTGAACAAGTTACTCCTGACCTTCTGATCTCCTGTTGAGATCTCTCCTGAACTCCTGTTTATTTCGTCCAGGTGGACGTCACGCGAAAAGAGGGATTGCCGGCGTTGGCGTGCGGCGCATCGAAGGCAGCTCAATGTCGACCCGCTGAGCGTGCCCGGCCGAAGAGAGCCAAAACAGGAGATCAGGAGATCAGGAGAAAATTATTCCTTCGAGTGCTGACCCTCCTGTTATGTTCTTGGCGATGAACTGCCCGCGCTGCGCGTCAGAAATGAAGGAACACACGCTCGATGCTCACATGGCCCGCACGGTCGTCGTTGACGTGTGCACGCCGTGTCAGTCGCTGTGGCTGGACGTTCGCGAGAACCTGCAGCTCACGCCTGGCGCCACGCTGGCCCTGTTTCGCGTGATTGGCGAGCAGGTCGCGAAGCCGCAACGAACGGGAGCCGACACCGCCAAGTGCCCGCGGTGCCGCGGCCGCCTTCGAAAAACGCAGGACATGCAGCGGGCGACGAAGTTTGAATACCTGCGCTGCCCGAACGGCCACGGGCGGCTGATGACGTTCTTCGACTTCCTGAAAGAGAAGGACTTCGTGCGCCCGCTGACCCCGCACCAGGTCGCCGAGCTGCGCAAGAACATCCAGACGGTGAACTGCTCGAACTGCGGCGCGGCGATCGATCTGGCCCACGGGTCGGTCTGTGCGCACTGCGGCTCTCCGCTGTCGATGTTGGATCTGGATCAAGCCGAAACGCTGGTCGCCCAGCTGCGCGAGGCGGACCGTCCGGGCAAGCCGGTCGATCCCGCGTTGCCGTTGGCGCTGGCCCGCGCGAGACGGGAAGCGGAAGAAGCGTTTGCGGGGTTACCAAAGGACGATCTCTGGCTCGAGGAGAATCTCTCGTTCGGTCTCGTGGGGGCCGGACTCACCGCGCTGGTTCGCCTGCTCAAGCGCGAAAGCTGAGCCCTCCTGGCCTCCTGTTGAGTATTATCAATCGCTATGGGTATTGCCGACTTTTTCAAGGGCGAGCTGATCGACGTCATCGAGTGGACGGACGACTCCCGCGACACGCTGTCGTACCGCTTTCCGGATGACGACAAGGCGATCAAGAACGGCGCGCAGCTGATCGCGCGCGAGTCGCAGGTGGCGCAGTTTGTCTACCTCGGCGAGTTCGGCGACACCTTCGGGCCCGGCAAGCACACGCTGACCACCGACAACATCCCGATCCTGACGAAGCTGACGTCGTGGAAATTCGGCTTCAACTCGCCGTTCAAGGCCGACGTCTACTACGTCATCACCCGGCTCTTCACCGGCAACAAGTGGGGCACCTCGAATCCGATCATGTTGCGTGACGCCGACTTCGGCGTGGTGCGCGTCCGTGCGTTCGGCACCTACGACTTCAAGGTCGTCGAGCCCAAGACCTTCCTGCGCGAGGTCGCCGGCTCCGATCACAACTTCCGGCTCGACGAGTTCACCGACACCATGCGCTCGCGCATCGTCAGCCTGTTCACGGACGCGATCGCCTCGGCGAAGGTCCCCGTGCTCGACGTCGCGTCCCGCTACGCCGAGCTCGGCGAGGCGCTGCTGCCGGTGATCAACGCCGCGGTCACCGCCAAGTACGGCCTGGCGATCACGAGCTTCATCGTCGAGAACGTATCGGTGCCGCCCGAGGTCGAGGCAGCGGTCGACAAGCGCGCCAGCATGACCGCGATCGGCAATCTCAACGACTACGTGAAGTACCAGATGGGTCAGGGCCTCGCGAGCGGAACCGGCGGCGCCGGTCCCGCGGGCACGGCCGCGGAGCTGGCGGTGGGCTTCGGCCTCGCGCAACAGATGATGCAGCAGGGGTTCGGCGGCGCGGCCACGCCTGGCGTCGCGGTAGGGATGGCACCCCCTAAAGGGGTGCCCTACGCAGACGTGCCGGAGCTGCTCGGCCCGAAGGAAGCGGCGCAGATCCTCGGCGTCACCGAAGCCGACGTGCTGGCGGTGCTTGAAAAGGGCGAGCTCAAGGGCAAGAAGATCGGCACGTCGTGGCGCATCCCGCGCGCCGCGATCAACAGCTACCTGGCGGAGTAGCGCCTGGCGACCGACGTTCCAGCGCTCGAGAAGCACGCCTGCCCCGCGTGTGGCGCGCAGGCGGAATGGGATCCCGCGAAACAGAAGCTGGTGTGCCCGTTCTGCGGCACCGAGTCTCCGTACCAAATCGATCGCGAGACCGGCAAGGTCGTGGAGAACGATCTGTCGGCCGCGCTTCGCGATCTGCCGCGCGAAGAACCGGAATGGCAATCGTCGCGGCGCACCGTGCAGTGCCAGAGCTGCCGGGCGGTGATGGTGTATGAAGCCGGCCGTGTCGGCCAGAACTGCGAGTTCTGCGGCTCGCCCGCGCTCGTCGCCTACGAAGAGATCAAGTCGCCGATCCGTCCGCAAGGCGTGTTGCCGTTTCGCATCGATCGCAACCGCGTGCGCGACGACATCCGCCGCTGGTGGCGCAGCAAGTGGCTTGCGCCCGGCCGCCTGGCGAAGGCGACCCTCGTCGATACCGTCCGCAGCCTGTACATCCCGTACTGGACCTTCGATGCGCACGCGCACTGTCCGTGGGAGGCCGAGGCCGGACACTACTATTACGTCAACGTCGAAGGCCGCGACAGCAAGGGAAATAGGATCGTCCGCCAGGAGCGCCGCGTCCGGTGGGAGCCGGCGTCAGGAGTGGTCGAACACAATTTCGACGATGAGCCGGTGCCGGGCACGCAGGGGATACCTCTCGAGTTGCTGCGGCAAGTGGAGCCGTTCCCGACCGGCGAGCTCGTCCCGTACGACACCGCCTTTCTTTCCGGCCACGTCGTCGAGCATTACCATGTGGTGTTGACCGAGGCCGCGGGCAGCTCGCAAGAGCAGATGCACGATGCGCTCATGGAGCTCTGCGCGAGGCAGATCCCCGGGGATACGCATCGCAACCTCGTGATCCACCCGACCTACTCGGGCCAGACGTTCAAGCACATCCTGGTGCCGATCTGGCTGCTCTCCTATCTGTTTGGCCGCAAGTCGTATCAGGTGATCGTCAACGGCTCGACCGGACGCATCGCCGGAAAATATCCCTGCAGTCCGTGGAAGATTTTCTTCCTCGTCGTGCTGGTGATCATTGGGGTCATCATCTTCATTGCTGTGAATCAGGGATAACTTCAAACAGGAGATCAGGAGATTAGGAGAAACTCTTTCTCAGACTCTCATCGCGATGCGCGCAAGATTTGCGCTATTTGACGCGGCGCGTTGTCGCGGATTTTGTCACCGTCGCATCCCGCATCTCCAAAAACCCAAGAAAAAACGCGTGGCGCGGTTTGTGCTGTGTAGCCGCAAAACTCACCGGACGCCCCGCAGGGCTGCTCATGAACTTCAATACGACGAGCCTAAAGTTCGGGCTGAAGCGCGTCGATCATCCCGAGCGTTACCGAAGGAAGCAAGTTCTGGCAGCGTCTGAGGAAAAATAACGATCTCCTGATCTCCTGACCTCCTGTTATGTTGGCGTCGTCGAGAGTGCCCAAAGCAATCCTGATTCACGGGAATGGTGGATGCACGGCGGGGGACATCTGGTTACCTTGGGTGGAGCGTGAGCTGACCGCGCTCGGGGTGACGGTGATCAACCAGACATTCCCCGACAACGTCAAGGCGCGGGCGCGGATCTGGCTGCCTCATCTCGAAGAGCTCGGCGCCGACGAGAACACGATCCTGATCGGCCACTCATCCGGCGCCGTTGCCGCAATGCGCTACGCCGAAACGCATCGCGTGCTGGGATCGATCCTCGTCGGCGTGTGCCATACCGACCTCGGCGACAGCGGGGAAGCGGCGAGCGGCTACTATCGCGACCCGTGGCCATGGCAGCGCATTCGCGAGAATCAGAAGTGGATCGCGATCTACAGCTCCACCGATGATCCGCACATTCCGATCAAGGAGCCGCGCTTCGTCGCCGCGCAGCTCCAGTGCAGCTATTTCGAATTCGAAGACCGTGGGCACTTCGTCGATTCACGCGAGCTGCCCGAGGTCGTCCAGTTCGTGAAGCGCAACATCACGCCGAAGCCCTAAAATAACAGGAGATCAGGAGGACAGGAGAGAGTGGGCTATGAGTGTGTACAGTGCCTAAGGGTGGTGCCTGTATGGATCAACTGCTTCAGGACCTTGGTTACGGCATTCGAGCGTTTCGCCGGAACAGCGGCTTCACGCTGGCGGCGCTCGCCGTTATTGGCCTCGGCATCGGATCGACGACCGCCATATTCACCGTCGTCAACGCCGTCGAATTGCAACCGCTGAACGCACCGAACGAAGACCGCATGGTGCGGATCACGACGGTCTATGCGGTCGGCGCGAATCAAACGGCCACCCTTCCTCATTTCAACGTGCTCAGGGATCAGCAGGGTGTGTTCGATAGCCTCGCGGCGCACCGGCTCGATCTCGTGAATCTGACGGGCGGCGCCACCCCTGAGCCGCTCATGGCCGGTCGAGTCACGGCCAGCTTCTTCCCGTTGTTCGCGGCGCCTGTTGTTCTGGGCCGGTCGTTTTCGGATGAAGACGATCGCCCGCGTAGCGCACGCGCCGTGGTGCTGAGCCATGGGCTGTGGACACGGCGATTCGGCGCTGACCCAGAGGCGATCGGCCAGATGCTCGTCCTGGGCGGCGAGCCGTACACCGTCGTCGGTGTGGTTGGCCCACAATTCAACTCCGGACAGTTCGAGCGGCCGCCAGACGTCTGGATTGCGTTCCAGATCGATCCAGACACGCAGGATCGCGGCGGAGAGTTTTGTCAGATCACCGCGCGCCTCGCACCGGGGGTGACGCTTGCTCTCGCGCAGGGTCGGCTGGATCAGGCGACTGCGGACTACCAGCGACGCTTTCCAAATCGGACGGCGCCAAGCTCTCAATTTACGATGCTGCTGTTGCGGGATGCGCTTGCCGGTCGCTTGCGTTCGTCGCTGATCCTGCTGTCGGCGGCCGTGAGCCTCGTGTTGCTGGTAGCCTGCGCGAATGTGTCCACCTTGCTGCTGGCTCGTGGGACGAGCCGCAGGCGCGAGCTCGCGATCAGGACCGCCATGGGTGCCGGACGCGGCCGGCTCGTGCGTCAACTGCTAACCGAGAGCCTGCTGTTATCGACGGCCAGAGGTCTAGTAGGCCTCGGCCTGGGCGTCGCCGGTGTTCGCGCACTGCTGCTGCTCTATCCTGGCAGCAACCCGTTGATCCTGGCCGGCAATGGCTTCGAGATCCCTCGCGTGGGCGAGCACGGCGCCGACGTCATCCTTGACTGGCGCGTACTACTTTTCACGGTGATCGCCTCGGTTCTGGCCGGGCTGCTGTTCGGAACGCTGCCGGCTCTGCTCGGCTCGCGATCGGGATCAGTCAACTGGCTGAAGCAAACCGGTCCCGCGTCCGGTGGTCCACACCAGCATCGCGTCCGCTCGATCTTGACTGCGACCGAGCTTGCCCTCGCGGTGATGCTGCTCGTCGGCGCGGGGCTGTTGGTGCGGACGTGGACTGAGCTGCGCGCCGTCGATCCGGGATTCGACTCGCATAACGTCCTCACGCTTCGGATGTCTGTGACCGCGACGGCCTTTGAACGGCGGGAAGGGATCGAACGCCTGACGCGCGAGGGCATTGCTGAACTTCGCTCGACGCCAGGCGTCGTCGCGGCCAGCACGGCGTGTTGCGTGCCCCTCGAGACTGTATGGCAGTTGCCGTTCATCCAGGACGGAGGCTCAATTCCTCGACAGGGCCTCGTCGGGTGGACGTTCATCTCACCTGGCTACTTCCAGACGATGCGGATCCCGATTCTGCGAGGCAGAGATTTTTCCGAACGCGACACTACTGGCGCACCGGGCGCGGTGATTATCAACGCCGCCATGGCCCGCCGCTATTGGCCGGATGCCGATCCTGTGGGAGACAGCATTCGGGTTGGCCGCGGTGTGCGTCCAGACTACGACGCCGATCCTATCCGGCGCATCATTGGAGTCGTTGGCGACATCCGCGATACCAACCTGACGCGCAATGGCAGGCGATGAGTCCCGCACTCGCCGGTATCGTGCTCGGTGTGTTGATGGCGTTTGGCTTCGCTCGGTTGCTGGCCGGCTTTCTCTTTGGCGTGACGCCGCGAGACCCCGTGGTGTTTGTGTCGGTACCGCTCCTGCTGACTGCGGTCGCACTCTTCTCCGCGGTCATACCGGCGCTTCGCGCGACTCGAATCAGTCCGGCTGCCGCACTACGCCACGATTGAGGTCAGAAGAAGGAGCTTCTCCTGATCTCCTGACCTCCTGTTATGTGAGTTTGACCAACTGCTTGCCGAAGTTCTTCCCCTTGAGCAGTCCCAGAAACGCTTCGGGCGCCGACTCGATGCCTTCGGCTACGCTCTCGCGGTATTTGAGCTTGCCGGTTGCCACCATGGTGCCGAGCTCCGTCAGCGCTTCCGGCCACACCTCCATGTGCTCGCTGACGATGAACCCTTCGATGCGCAGGCGCGACGTCAGGATCAACGACGGCTGGCTCAGGGGAATCGCCTGGCCGTCGTAGCCGCTGATCATCCCGCAGAGCGCGATGCGGCCGAACGGGTTCATCCGCGCCAGCGCCGCATCGAGGATCGTGCCGCCGACATTCTCGAAGTGCCCGTCGATGCCGCTCGGTGTCGCCTCCTTCAGCGCCCGATACAGCGATTTCGGATCGGCGTGGACTTTGTAGTCGATGCAGGCGTCGAACCCGAGCTCGTCGACCACATACGCGCACTTCTCAGCGCCGCCGGCAATGCCGATCGCGCGGCAGCCCTTCGCTTTGGCGAGCTGTCCGACGACGCTGCCGACCGCGCCGCTCGCGGCGCTGACGAGAATGGTGTCGCCTGACTCGGCCTCGCAGATCTTCATCAAGCCGTACCACGCCGTCACGCCGGGCATGCCGACCACGCCCAGGTAGGCCGAGAGCGGTATTCGCGAGACGTCGACCTTGCGGAGGCCGCCGCGCGCGTTGCCGTCGACGACGCTGTATTGCTGCCAGCCGCCCATGCCGGCGACCCTGTCGCCGGCCGCAAAGTTCGGGTGGCGCGACTCGACGACTTCGCCGGCGGTGCCGCCGATCATCACCGCATCCAGCGGCTGGGGCGGGGCGTAACTCTTCGCGTCGCTCATGCGCCCGCGCATGTACGGGTCGAGCGAGAGATAGTGGTGCCGGACCAGCACCTGCCCGTCCGCGAGCGCTGCGACCGGCGCCTCCACGAGCCGGAAGTTCCCGGTCGTGGCCTGGCCTTGCGGCCGCGACGCCAGGTGGAACTGTTTATTGACCATGGTGCGGGTATCCTAGCTGCAATGGAATTCCCCCTGCCCCTCAATCGTCTCAAGCGCGCGCTGCAGCAAGGGCAGCCGCAAATCGGTTTATGGCACGGCCTCTCGAGCCATATCGCGGTCGAGGTCATCGCCGGCTCCGGGTTCGACTGGGTGCTGCTCGACACCGAACATTCCCCGAGCGACGTCACGATGGTGCTCACCCATCTTCAAGCGATGTCTGAAGGCACCGCGAGCGCCGTCGTCCGGCCTGCCTGGAATGACGCGGTAATGATCAAGCGGCTGCTCGATGTCGGCGTGCAGAGTTTCTTGATTCCGTTCGTGCAGAACGCCGACGAAGCGAAAGCGGCGGTCGCCGCGACACGGTACCCGCCGCAGGGCATTCGCGGCATTGCCAGCACCATGCGGGCGAATCGCTACGGGCGCATCAAGAACTACGTGGCCCGCGCCAACGAAGAAATGTGCGTCATCGTCCAGATTGAAACGCGCGCCTCGCTCGACAACATCGAAGCGATTGCCGCGGTCGAGGGTGTCGATGGCATGTTCATCGGCCCCAGCGATCTGGCCGGAGCGCTGGGGCACGCCGGCGACAACGCGCATCCCGAGGTCCGCGACGCGATCGAGAAGGCGGTCGATCGGATCTGCGCCGCCGGAAAGGTCGCCGGCATCCTGGCGCCGCTCGAAGCCGATGCGCGGCACTGGCTCGCTCGCGGATGCCGCTTCGTCGCCGTCGGCAACGATGCCGCGCTGCTGGCGCGCCAGAGCGAAGCGTTGGCCGCCAGGTTCAAGGGGTAGGGCGATCGTGAAACTCGGGGCTGTTGCTCTTCGTCTTCTCGTCGTCTTCCGCGCGCGGCATCGTCGCCGGGTTCTGCGGCGTGACGCCCTCGGTCACCGGCTTGAGCGGCGCGTTGCCGGTGTGGCTTCCTGGCGCGTCGGGCAGATACTCATCGCGATCGTTTCTCGGGCTGGTCTTCTCCGGGTCGGCCATGGGAGTTCTCCTGCCGCATGGGCTTGCAAGACCTGAGCCTGAGCGAAGCTCGGCGTTAGATTGGCAGGCGCGTTGCAATAGCCGATTTCTTGGCGAGACTGCTGCGCGGCCAGAGCGTCTCGATCCCTATGACGGTCTGCGTAAGAGTTTTCCCTTCGCGTAAGGGCGCCGGCCGCTAGATCCGGAATTCGCGGCTGATCGGCGCGGCACGGCGCTTGCGTGTCTGGCAGCGGAGGAAAACTGCATGCAACACTCAATAACTCCAGCAGCCGCCATCGCGATCGTCGGGGCCATGGCACTGTGGAATTGTGGAGGAGGCGGTGGGGGTACGGCCGCCGTGCCAACGTCGCCGAGCCCGACCGTGTCCGCACCCGCACCCGCACCCGCGCCGGCACCCGCGCCCGCACCCGCGCCCGCGCCACCGGCCAACCCCACAACGGTCACGGTGTCCATCGTCTCTTCGGTCGGGAACACGGCCTTTCAGCCCAACCCCGTGCGCGCCAATTCCGGCGACACTGTGATGTTCAGGAACAGCGACAGCACGCTGCATCGCCTCGTGATGGATGACGGGTCGGCGGATCTCGGCGACGTCGCCCCGGGCGCCACTTCCCGCGGGTTCACGCTGAGAAACGCGAATGCCACGACATTCCATTGCACCTTGCACTCGTCGATGGTCGGCAGCATCAACGGCGCCGCCGCGCCGGAGCCGCCGCCCTGCCTCGACCCGTACGGATATGGCTGCTAGCTGATACGTGACATACGAGCGGGTTCGTCAGATCCCGCAACGCCGAGCGCCGTCGGCGTCAATCAAAGTGCGTACAGTGCGTACGGTTCCTAGAGTGCGTACAGTGCTTGGGCACAAGGTGCGCCGTGCCCACGGTGCCTCGTGCCCACGGTGCTCTGATCTACGCGCTTTGTGCGGCACCCGCACATTGCACGTGGCACCAGAGCACTGTACGCACGTTAGGAACCGTACGCACGGTACGCACCAGGGCTTGATGTAACCTCAAACAGCATGAGTACTCGCTTCGAGTCGGCCCTGGTCTACGCTTGCCAGGTTCATCGCGGGCAGACGCGCAAGGGCACCGGCATTCCATACATCGCCCACATTCTTGGTGTGGCGGCCATCGCGATGGAGTACGGCGCCGACGAAGACGAGGCGATTGGCGCGCTCCTGCACGACGCCGCCGAAGACGGCGGCGGGGAAGCCCGGCTGGCCGAGATCCGGGCGCGGTTTGGCGATGCGGTCGGCGACATCGTGCTCGGCTGCAGCGACAGCCTGGTTGAGCATCCCGAAGACAAGCTGCCGTGGCGTGAGAGGAAAGAAAACTACCTGGCGCACATCGAGAACGCGAGCGACTCAGTGAGCCTGGTGTCGGCCGCCGACAAACTCCACAACGTCCGTGCCATCACGCGCGACCTGCGCGAGCACGGCGACGACGTGTGGGAGCGGTTCCAGGGTAAACGCGAAGGCACGTTGTGGTACTACGAGGCCGTTGCGGACGCACTGCTGCGGCGCTACCGCTCGCCGCTCACCCGCGACTTGCAGCGCGAGGTGGATGAGTTGCTTCGCCTCGCGGCGGGGAATAACGAATAACCAATTACCAATAACGAAAGTGTCCTTTGGTTATTCGTAATTGGTTATTGGTTATTCGTAATTGGTTATTTCTCAAGGCGCGGCTGAAGGTGCCACGCGCCGCTTGGTAGCCTGCTCGAAGGCGTAGGCGATCTCGATCAGCTTCGGCTCGCTGCACTGGCCGCCGACAAACCCAATCCCGAACGGCGCGGGCTTCGCGTTGAACCCGGGCGGGAACGGTTGCGTCGGCGCGTTCGGCACCATCCCGAACGGCACGGCGATGATCGGGTAGCCGGCGCGCGACGCGATCCCGGCGCCCGATCCGCCGGGCGTGAGAATGGCGTCCAGTTGGTACTGCTTAAGAGCGCCATCGATGCCCTGGTCGCGGCTCAGCCGCCAGTCTTTGGCGTTATCGGCGTCGAACCGCGCCTTGTCGGCCACCACATCAATCTCGTCAGAAATGTCGAAGCGCGATTGCTGGTACTTGATCGCGCCGGCCTTGGCGTGGGCCAGGTTCCACTCGCGCATCTCGGTGAGCGTCTTGAACGGCGCCGTCGGCCCGAGGCTCGCCAGCCAGGCATTGAAGTCCCGTTTCATGCCGTACTTGAAGTTGATCGAGCAGCCGGCATCCTTGCCCTTGGCGTGCTCGCCGCCCGAACAGAAGTCCCACAGCGGAAAGCTGTCGTTGGCCTCCTTGGCGATGAAGCTCGGGATGTCCGCCGGGTCGACGACGACGGCGCCTTGTTGCTTCAACACCGCAATGGCGTCGGCGACGACCTTCGCCTGTTCGGCATTGATACCCCCGCGCGGATTGCTTTCGCCAGGCAGCGTGACGCGGTCGATGTAAAACGCCCGCGGCACGCCGATGCGCGCGCCCTTCAAGCCTCCGGCGTTCAGGAACTTGGTGTAGTCGCGGCCGGGCGGCGGCGTGCAGGTGCGGGTCGCCGCGTCATTCGGATCGGGCGACGCCCCCTCCATGGCGCCAAGCATGATTGCCGAGTCGGCGACGGTGCGCGTCATGGGGCCGGCGGTGTCGTGCTCGGCGGTGATGGGGATGACGCCGTGGCGGCTGATGCGGCCGATCGTCGGCCGGATGCCGACCAGCATGTTGGCGTTCGAAGGGCTGATGATCGATCCGCCCGTATCGGATCCGACGCTGCCCGCCCACAAGTTGGCCGCGGTGCCGACGCCCGAGCTCGAGCCGCCGGTTTGCAGCACGGGCCGCCCGTCGCCGGGCTCCGGCCGCGGATCGGGCCGAGGGTCGTACGGATTGAACGCGAACCCGCCGACGGCGTTGTAGTTGCCGGGCATCGCGTTGGGATTGCCGGCGACCCAGTTCGCCAGCTCCGTGAGCCCCGTCTTCGCGATGATGATCGCGCCGGCCGCCTTCAGGTTCTCCGTGAGCGTCGCTTCGTACGGCGGGATGTAGCCCGCAAACGCCAGCGCGCCACCCGTGGTCGGCATGTTGGTGGTGTGAATGTTGTCTTTGAGTGCCACGGGAATGCCGTGGAGCGGACCGCGGATCTTGCCCTGCGCGCGCTCACGATCGAGCGCGTCTGCCTCTTCGAGCGCCCTGGGATTCACCGCCAGCGCCGCGTTCAGGCGATCCTCGTAGATCGCGATGCGGATCAAATACTGTTCGACCAGCTGCCGCGACGTCACCCGCCCCTTGGCCATCGCGGCCTGCATCTGCGGGATGGTCGCTTCGACCACCGAGAAGCGGCCCTGGCCCTGGATCCCGATCGCGAACACCGCCAGCAGCATCGCCAAGAGAGAAGTGGTCAGTTTCATGCGCGTATCTTAGAATCAACAGGCCCGCTCGTGGAAATCACCTTTGATCATGCCTGCAATCTTGTCGGCGCCGCCCTGCAAGGCACCGCACGCCAGGACATCGTCGCGGAGGTCACGAAGGTAAAGGACCTGGGCGCGGGCCTGCTCAAGCTGCGGGATGCGATGCGTGCCAATACCTTCAAGGCCGGCGCGCACCAGATCTTCCTCGACCGGATGATTCGCGCCTTCGACGGCCGCACGCGGGCGGAAGGCTTCCACATTCTCCACGACTGGGACGGCGCCTCGCAGCAGGTCAACCCCGACGTCATTCCCGTCGACGTGCTGCACTTCCTCGTCAACCAACGGGGCGGCGATGAGGCCGGCACCATCGAAGCCGCCATCCTGCTCGACTACTACTTCATGCACGTGCTCGCGCTGCTGTCGATGCGGATCTGGGACGACGGGGATGCGGATGCGAACCTCGATCGCCTGAACGCGCTGCTGGCGGAGCTGCAGGGGACCGGCGGGAGCGGTCATCTGTTCGCGGACGATGCCGAGACGCTGATGTTGATTGGCACATCGCATTACGAACCGCACGAGTGGGGCTACGGTAAGCTGCTCGACCGGGTGCGCACGCTCAACCAGGATCACCAGTTCAAGATTGGCCTGGGCCACGTATCGAGCATGGGCTGCCATCTGCGGTTCGGCTTTGAGGCGCAATGCGGGCGCGACACCCTCGCGTTGCGCGACGACAACATCGCCGATTATCCGTGGCTGTGCTTTGCGCTCGCCGCCGTGATGCGGGAGTATGACAGGGCGGCCGTAGAGCCTCCCTCCACGGGAGGCCGTCAAGACGTGGCGGTCGTAGGGCCCCCCTTTACGGGGGGCCGTCAAGACGTTCTGGCGGAAGCGCTGTTGAATGGCCTGACCCCGGACGCGCGCGCCTTTGTCGGCGTGCCGCCCGCTTCGCTATCGGCGTCGGCAGCCGATCGCAGCCAGTTTCTCGAATTGTTCACGCGTCACAAGACGGAGCTGCTCGCGGCGTTCGAGCGCTTCCGGCCTTCCGAAACCGCCTACTCGCCACTGTCGTTCTTCTTCAACTTCTCTCACAACGTCGTCAAGGGCACCGTCATTGATGCGTTGCTGTGGGGGAAGTACTGGGATGTGACGCTGAACGATCTACTGAGCGGTGCCCCCCGACCTTCGACAGGCTCAGGTCGGCCCGAGCGAAGTCGAGGGGCCGCGGGGCTCGAAGAAGGGGATAAGCAGCTGCTGGCCGCAACGCTGATGGGCTACGCGCGATCGAATCCCGATCGCATTCGCGGCAAGCTGATGCCCGTCATCGTCTACGACCCGCAGGCCGGCCGCCGCGCCTACACGATCGCGATGGAGAAGTTGACGGCGTAGCGCCGGCGTAGCGCCGGCGTAGCGCGGAACTTTAGTTCCGCGATCCTACGGACGCCGCGTGGCCCGCCACGTGGTCGTGCCAGAAGGCGTGGTGGCCGTTCCTTCCATCACGTTGCCCTTGACCGTGCCCGTATACGCCAGCCCGCCGGCGATGAACGAGATCTCGTCGCCCCGCATCTTCCCCTGGGCGATTCGAACGGCCCCGTCTCCGGTCCGGACGGTGCCCGTCACCACCTGGTAAGACTGCTCGAGCACGAGGGACCCGCCCGGCCACTCCCAGGTGCCGTGGACTTTCGCCGGGACGATCCACAACAGCGCCTCGCACCAGGACTCGCAATCGGTGTCTGGGTTGACGGTCGCGCGCGCATCGGGCTGCCAGCCATCGATGCCAAACGTGTTGGCGACGATGCGCGAGCCGGGCGCGAGGTTAAAAAACTTCGGCGCGAGCCGGTTCATGTTGACCGGCAGCAGGAACAACGCCAGCACGCTCGCCTTCGAGATGTCGGCCTCGTACATGTCGGCCTCGACGAACCGCGCCGTGTCGGCGACGCCGGCTTCGGCGGCGAGCTTGCGCGACAGCGCCACCATGTCGGGATTGAATTCGACGCCGAGCCCATTCGCGCCAAGCTTTGCCGCCGCAATGATGTTGCGCCCGTCGCCCGAGCCGAGGTCCATGACGAAGTCGTCCTTGGTGACCGTGGCGACCTTCATCATCAAATCGACGAGGGCCATCGAGGTCGGCACCCAGACGACGTCCTTGCCCGCCTGTCCGCTGACCGGCTCGAACGGCTTTTGTGTTTGTTGCGCAAACGCCGTGGTCGAAAGTACGGCAATGAGCGCGATCAGACGAAGCGACTTCATGGTTTGGCTACCTTCTCTAGTTCCGCCATCGGCGCGATCGCGCCATGCAGCGGCACGATGCGGTCGACCCGCAGTTTCCGCTTCTGGATGTTCTCGAGCAGGTTGGCGGCGTACGGATTCACCGCCGAGCCCGCGGCGAACGCATCGACCTCGACGAGCACGCGATCGCGCGGGATGTAGGCCATCAGCATCGTATCGGAGTGCGGATTGCCCTCGACGTGATACAGCATCACGGTCATGGTGTGATCCTTATACTCGCGCCCGGCGTCGACGGTCTCGACGACCAGCCGCTGTTCTTTCTTCGCCAGCACGTCGGGCTGAAGCGTGTGCGGGCGCTTGGCCATGGCCTCGACCCACGCGCGGTTGCCGCTCTGCGTGACCACCGTCATGCCCTCGGCGATGGCGGCGCGCAGCCCGGCCGTGTGATCAAAATGGTGATGCGTCGTCACCAGCTGTTGCAGCGGCTTGCCGGGCACGAGCTGCTTGGCCTTGGCAAAGACGGCAAGGGTGCGCGCCTCGCTCTGCGGCGCGTCGACGAGCATCAGGTGATCGCTGAACTCGACGAGCACGCTGTGGTGCGACTGCCCCGCGAGAACCCACACGCCTTTGCCGATCTGTTCCACCGTCACGTTCGGCGGCGCGGGCGCGGGTGGCGACAAACCTTCAGGTTTGTCGGCTCGAAGCGACGCGGGTGCGGCGAGGTCGCCGACCTCGGCATCCACCGTCTGCTTCGATGCGTGGATTTCCCAGGTCGTGAAGTCGTCGACCTTTCCGGTCAACTGCGCCGGAAGCTTGAGGCCGCTCACCTCCTGGTACTCCCCGAACGTCGTCGTGATGACGACGTCGCCGAGGTTGGCGTGGTACGACTTCGACGAAATCGACAACGGCACGCCGGCGGCATCGATGCTCATCGTGACCTTGGCGCCGCCCGCGGTCGTGATGTCGGCCTGGCGCACTGTTCCGATCTGCCGCACGTTGCCGACCGTCGCCTTTGGATCCACGGTCGCGCGCACGAGCTTGAGCGGGTGGTGATACAGGTCGTGACGGCGATCCAGTTCGGCCGCGGGTCCGAGTCGGGTGGCGGCGCCGGCGGCGTTGACGTTGAACGCCACCGTGTCGTCCAGGCCTTGAATCTGTTTCTGCGGCTGCGGGCCCTGGAAGTACGCGAACTTCGGCGTGCGCGTCTGCTCGACGCGCTGGCGGCTGTTGGCAACGTCGATCTGGCGCCTGTAGCCGGTCACCGCGAACTGTTGGGTCGAGGCGTCGGGCTTCATGTCCTGCCCGAGGTTGTAGTTGGTGCCCTCACCTTCGATGGTCAGGGTCTTGACGGCTTGAATGCGGGTGCGGCCGCCGAGCGCGTCAGCCGCGTCGTTGATGAATTGCTGTTCGGGGGTGGTGGGCTGCGCGCAGCCGGCCACCGTCAGGCTCGCAGCAAAGACGGAAATAAGAACGCGTGTGTTCATGGTGTGCATCCTGGAAGTCGAATTGCGCCGATGCGCGTCGAGTAGCTCGCCGCGCCGTGCTTCAAGTAGTCGCCAACATACCAGATGGTGCAATCGTCCGCCGGATCGATCGCCATCTGCGTGTAGTCCTCCCACCTGAGCGTGGTGGTTTGCGCCGCCTCGCCTTCGACGAGCACGGCTTCGCGCACGCCGAGAACGCCCGGCGGATCGTTGGCCAGCCGCGCGGCAAACCGCTGTCCGGCGAAGTGCGAATTTCCACCAAAGGAATAGCCGATGCCGATATTGCCGTTCTTGTCGATCGCCGGACTTGCCATCCATCTGAACAAAGGCCCCGCAGCGTAGGTGCCTTGCTGATGCAACACGGGATTCCCGGCTCGATCGAGACGGAACTCGTACCAACGGACGCCGCCACCGCCCGCCGCGGTATTCACGCTGTGCACGCCGACGATGGATTCGCGATCGCCGATGCGGCGATACACCAGGCGGGCCATGATTTTGTCTCCTTGCGCGTCCAGTTTTCTGTCGACGCCCGGCTGCGGTACGCAGTTGGTGAGCTGCCCGCCGCACAGATACTGATACGGCGCCACGGGAATCCGCAACGGGCCGTCAAGCCGGGTCTTCGAGACGTGATCCCAATCCGTGTAGAACTTCCACGCCAGCACGACATCGTCGCCGAGCATCTGCTTCAACTGAGTGCCGCCGGCGGCCATCATGACGTTTGGGGCGCCCCGGCGCGGGAGCGCCGTACCGTCGAGGTCGGCGTTGTTGAGAAAGTTCACGTCGTTGATCACGAAGCACTGCTCGCGCGCAGGCTTGCCGTCGAGCATGGCGCTCCGCTCGACGACGCACGCGTGCTTCTCGATCACCTCATCGCCGGTACTGGTGGGAACGTAGTAGCCGTCAGGCCATACCGCCGGGCGCGGGTAGTCAGGGAACAACGGACGAAGAAACTCATATCGGTAGTACGCGCCTAACGGGTCGTCACTTGTGCTGAGCGCGTAGCACATCGAAAAGGGACCTTTCGCTTCCGGTGCCTTGGGTGCCAAGGGTGCCTGAGGTGCCAAAGGGGTTGGTGCCTGGGGTGCCAAGGGTGCTGGGGGCTGATACAGGTCCACAGCGGGACCAGGCTGATTGGCTCGGCCGACCGGGCTCACGTACGCGGTGTCGCGCGCCGTCCACACGGGCGGTTGATCGGGCTCGCCTCCGCCACGGGACGTGGCTCCGGCGGAGTCGCGCCGAAGGTCGCTCGAGTCGGCGCGACCGAAGGCGGACGCGGGTGTGAAGATCGGCATCACGATCAGCCAGCGACCGGCGAGCTGGTCGTAGCGCACCACCGCGTCGCCGTTGTTGCGCTCCTCGCACGCGCCGCCGAATCCGCGGAACACGTTGTTGGTGTTCACCGGGCCATAGAGTACGCGCCCCGTCGTCTCGAACCGTTTGCCCTTCTTCGTGAAGATCGCCATCCGGGAATTGACGGTCTGGACGACGTGATCTGGGCCCACCGCCAGGGAGTTGTCCGACGGGTTGCGAAGGCTGGCCGTGCCCTGCGGGCCCTCGAAGCCAACGCCGAGCCCGTCGAAGCTCTCGACGATGGCGGCCGGCGGGCGGGTTCCCTGGGCCGATTGCTCGATGTTTTCAGGGACTTGGGTAGCGCCGATCAGGACGGCGACACCAAACCATTGGATCAGGGCGCGCATGCGGTGATTGCGCCGATTATATTCGCCTGCGGGACGGGTCCGCGAGTCACAACGCTGGTCCCCTTCCTTCGCCCAGAAAATCGTTTACCCAGTCGAACAATGAGCGACAATGGCGCGTCAGTTCCACGCGACAACTCGACGTTTCCCGAACGGTGCCTTGGGCCGTTCCTGTTTTTCACGACGGAGGAAGGCATGACGATTGTTCGGCGGACTCTCTTGTTCGCGTGCATGGCCCTGCTGTTGGGCGCCCCCCTTGCCCACGCGCAGACGACCGGTTCGATTACGGGCAGCGTGACCGACGCGAGCGGCGCGGTGTTGCCGGGCGTGAGCATCACGCTCAGTGGTGACCGCCTGATCGGTGGCCCACAGACCCAGGTGACGGACACCAGCGGCACCTACCGTTTCGATCGCCTCGTCCCGGGCTCCTACAACGTCAAGTTCGAGTTGCAGGGATTCCGCACCGTAGATCGGCCCGACGTGCGCATCAACGCGGCGTTTGTGGCCACCATCAACGGCAAGATGGAAGTCGGCGCGGTGAGCGAGACCATCACCGTCACCGGCGAATCGCCGACCGTTGACGTGCGCTCGAACGTGCAGCAGACGGTGATGAACCAGGAAATCCTGGAAGGCATCCCGACCGGCCGCGATCCATGGTCGCTCGCCAAGCTGATCCCCGGCGTGCAGGTGGCGACGTATGACGTCGGTGGCACGCAGTCGATGCAGCAGAGCAGCATGTCGGCGCACGGTTCCAACACTGCCGACGTCAGCTACAACATCGACGGCGCCACGGTGAACTGGCCGGGGGGCGGCGGCGGCGCGACGATGATCTATTACGACCAGGGCATGTTCGAAGAGGTCAACTACATGACCTCGGCGATCCCCGCGGAGGTGATGGCGGGCGGCGTCTCGATCAACATGGTGACCAAGGACGGCGGCAACGTCTGGAGGGGCAACCTCCGCTACAACTTCGCCAACGACGATCTGCAGGGCGAGAACTGGGCCGCTACCCAGCAGCTCAATCCGAACTTCCGTGGCAACCCGACCATCAAGACTTACGACATGAACCTGTCGGGCGGCGGCGCCATCGTTCAGAACAGGGTCTGGGTCAACGGCACCGTCCGCCGGTGGGTCGTCAACAAGTTCGTCAGCAACCTGAACCCCGACGGCACCCAGGCGATCGACGACAACACCTTGAAGAACTACTCCGGAAAGGTCGTGGCGCAGCTGACGACCAACAACAAGATCTCGGCGGGCTACTTCTGGAACGACAAGATCCGCGGCCACCGCCGCGACGGTAGTAACCGCATCCCCGACATCGCGTCGGTCCACCAGATCAACCCGGTGCAGACGACGCAGGCCAAGTACACGGGCATCAGAGGACCGCTCGTGTTCGAGTCGAACTTCAGCGTCATGGACGGCGTGACCTGGTACACCTACCAGAAAGACACCACGCCCGACGCCATCCGCAAGATCGACTCCGGCCTGGCGGAAGTGTTCTTCGCCTCGGATCGTGAGGATCGCCAGCCGAACTCGCGCACCCAGTTCGACAACGTGTTCACCTTTGGCAAGACCGGTCTGGGTGGCGAGCATCTGATGAAGGCCGGCGTGCAGTGGGCCCGCCTCTACTACGAATCCGAGTACTCGGTGCTCGGCGATCACCACCTGGTCTACAACAACGGCGTGCCGACCTCGGTGTTACAGTTCAACACGCCGACCAACCCGCGGAACGTCGCGAAGGTTCTCGGGCTGTTCTTCCAGGATTCGTGGTCGATGAACCGCCTGACGCTCAACCTCGGCGCCCGCTACGACAACTACGTCGGCACGCTGCCCGAGCAGTCGAATCCCGCCGGCCGGTTCATCGGTGCGCGGAGCATCCCTGAGACGGAAGTGATCAACCAGGCCAAGGGCGTGGGGCGTCTGGGCGCGGCGTACGATTTGACCGGCACCGGCCGCACCGCGGTGAAGGCCAGCTACAGCCGCTACGGGCTGCAGGTCGGCATCGATCGCGTCACCAACCTGAACCCGCTGTCCAACGGCTCGCGCTCGTGCCCGTGGACCGATCCGAACCGCGATGGCCGCTTCACGGAGTCCGAAGTGAACGTCGCGCAGTGCTCGGGGTTTGGCGGCGGCGTCAACACCCGCTATGCCGACGGCATCCGCTGGCCCTACTCGGATGAGATCACGGCCGGCGTCGAAACGCAGCTCCCCGGCGCGGTGCGCATGGGTCTGATGTTCTACTACCGCACCAACCGCGATCAGTTCGGCCAGAGGAATGTGGCGGTGCCGACCGGTACCTACACGCAGCACACGGTCAACGTGCCGAACGGTCCGGGCGGAACGGTGGCGAATCCGAAACCGACGACGGCGACTGTGTTCAACCTGGCCCCGACACTGACCAGCGCGCAGGACCTGGTGCGCGACAACGTCGACTACCTCGATACCGAATACAAGGGGATCGAATTCACCGCCACCAAGCGCTTCACCCAGCGGTGGCAGATGCAGGCCGGCTTCACGATCGGCAAGAACGAGGGCGGCGTCTCGGGCGGCAACGACCTCAACGACCCGAACAACACGCAGTTCCCGACGGGCATTATCGGCAACGACTCCGAAACGGCGTTGCGGATTTCGGGTAGCTTCGAGCTCCCGGGCCGCATCAGCCTCTCAGGCTCCATGATCGCCAACAACGGCTACCCGTACGTGACGACCTACAACCTGACGCGCGCGTTGGCGGCGGCCCAGGGCATCGCCCTGATCCGCGCCAGCCAGACTGTGACGCTCAGCAAGCGCGGCGACGAGCGCTACGAAAACGTGACGATGGTCGACCTGCGGCTGTCGCGCCGGTTCCGGTTCGGCAGCCGCAGCTTCCAGCCGGAGATCAGCTTCTTCAACGTCAGCAACGCCGACACGGCGACCAGCCACACGACCGGTATCGGCGCCAACTACCTCAGGCCGACCGAGATCCTGGCGCCGCGCACCATCCGCGTCGGCTTCAGCCTTAACTTCTAACGAAGAAGGCAAAAGGCAGAAGGCAGAAGGCAAAAAGGGCGCGGCACCTTCGGGTGTCGCGCCTTTTCTTCAGACAGGCGATCGACGAATCATGAAATGGTTTCTACGGGCCGCCGTCGTGTTGGTGGCCGCCTACATCCTGTTGGCCGGGGCCGTGACCGCGGCCATGCTGCAACCGCCCGAGCGGTTCGGCCAGATCATGAAGGCACGTGCCTGGGGCGGTGGTGTGGGGCGTGCTGCCCGGCCCGCGCCTCTGGTTGTGGGCCCGCCGCGGCGCGCTAGTCGAGGGTCAGCCGGCACCCGACTTCACGTTGCCGGCCTACGATCATTCAGGCCGCGTGACGCTGTCGTCGCATCGCGGCCAGCGGCCCGTCGTGCTGGTGTTCGGCAGTTACACGTGACCGCCGTTCCGCCGGGCGGTGCCCGCGCTCAACGAGTTGTACAGGCAGTATCAAGATCGCGTCGCGTGCTACGTCGTCTACATTCAGGAAGCCCACGCGATACCCGTTCGGGTTCAAGCCGGCAGAGGTTGAAGGTGTGTTGAAACGGCTGGCGCCGAACTAACCACCTATTTCGTTACGATAGGCCGTGCCTTCCCGATGGCCTCGTGTGTTCGCGCTTCTTCTGACGGCGGGCTGCTCGGCCGACAGCGGTGGAAGCGGCGCGGCGAATGATCCCGGCCGCGGCGGCGACGAGTGGTTCACAGAGCGCGCGCAGGAGACCGGCCTCGACTTCGTGCATTTCAACGGCGCATCAGGACGCTTCTACTATCCGGAAATTCTTCCACCTGGCGTCGGGTTGTTCGACTACGACAACGACGGCGATCTGGATGTCTACCTGGTACAGGGGCGAAGGCTCGGCGCGGACCAGTCGTCCGACACGCCTGGCGCGGGAGCACTCAAGGGCCGCTTCTACCGAAATGATCTGCGCGTGAACGCCGACGGCACGCGGCATCTGCATTTCACGGATATCACCGGCAAGAGCGGGATCGACGCGACTCAATACGGTCTTGGCGTCACCGCGGCCGACGTCGACAACGACGGCTGGGTCGATCTCCTGCTGACGAATTTCGGAACGAACCAGCTGTTTCACAACAACAGCGACGGGACCTTCACGGACGTCTCGAAGCCGCGCGGCATCGAGGACGATTCGGGGCGCTTCGCAGTGTCGGCGGCGTTTCTCGACTACGACCGAGACGGATGGCTGGATCTGTATGTCGCCAACAATGCCAACTACACGCTGCAGAACGAAACGGTTTGCCCCAACATGGCGGGTGCCCGCGACTATTGCCCTCCGCAAATCTACGGGGGCCAGCCGGATCGGCTGTACCGAAACCAGGCGGGACGATTCGTCGATGTCAGCACGAAGGCGCTGGCCGGAGGAAAGTTCGGACCGGCCCTGGGCGTCGCCACCGCCGACTACAACGGCGATGGCTGGATCGACATCTACGTCGCCAACGACGGCGAGGCGAATCTGCTGTGGATCAACCAGCGCGACGGCACCTTCCGTGAAGCGGCGCTGCTCGCGGGAGCCGCTTTGACCGAAGAAGGAAAAGCCGAAGCGAGCATGGGCGTGGACGCCGGAGACTTCGACAACGACGGCGACGAGGACCTCGTCATGACCGAGCTGACGGGCCAGGGATCCAACCTGTATGCCAACGACGGGTCCGGCATTTTTCGCGACGTCAGCGCGGCGTCGGGGCTCGGTCAGTTGAGCGTGCCGTACACGGGATGGGGCACCGCCTGGTTCGACTTCGACAACGACGGATGGCTCGACATCCTCTCGGTCAACGGGACAATCGTCGCCGCGTCCGGCCGCGGCGCGGAAGCGTTTCCGTACGACCAGCGCAAGGTGCTGTTCCGCAATCGGCGCGACGGACGGTTCGAAGACGTGACAGGCCAGGCAGGCGCGGTGTTCGAGCTGTCGGAATCCGGCCGCGGCGCGGCGTTCGGCGATATCGACAACGACGGCGATGTCGACGTCCTCGTCGGCAACGACGGTGGTCGCGTTCGCTTGTTGATCAACAACTCCGGCAACCGGAGTCACTGGCTTGGGATCCGCCTGGTGGGGCCAACCGGCCGCGACATGCTGGGCGCGCGCGTCGAAGTAATTCGTGGCGGCAGCCCGACGATCTGGCGCCGCGCACGGTCTGACGGCAGCTACGGATCGGCGAACGATCCGCGCGTGCTGGTGGGCCTTGGCACGGTGACCGATACACCCACAGTCCGGGTGCACTGGCCCGACGGCCGTGCCGAAGCATGGTCAGGCGTCGCCATCGATCGATGGATGACGATGAGAGAAGGCAGTGGCCGGTGAAGCGACTGGCCGCGATCATCGGCGCATTGGTGCTTCTGGCCGGCGGCTGCAGCTCTCGAGAGGATCGGGAACCGCCGTTGAAGCCGGTGTCGCTGCCCGATCTGTCGAAAATGACCGCGTCGGCGCAGAAGCAGATTCGCGAGGCGCACGGATCGCTGACCAAGACCATCGAGAAGCACGAGGCCGCGCCGGCCAAAGTCGCCGAAGCGTACGGCACCTTGGGACGAATCTTCATGGCCGCCGATCAGACCGACGCGGCCGAACCCTGCTTGCTCAATGCCCAGACGCTGGCGCCGTCCGACATCCGCTGGCCCTACTATCTGGGGCACCTGAACCGCGACCGCGGCCAACTGCCGGCCGCGGCGGCGTTCTTCGAACGCGCGCTCGAACTGCGGCCGGATGACCTGGCCTCGCTCGTCTGGCTCGGTGACATCTATCTGGCATTGGGGCGGCCGGACGATGCCGAGCCCCGATTCGCGAAGGCGCTGGCGCTCCAGCCCAACTCGCTGTCGGCGCGATTCGGCCTGGGGCGCACCGCGTTGGCGAAACAAGACTACAGCGCTGCGGTGACCCACCTCGAAGGCGTGCTGGCCCAGGATCCTGAAGCGGCCGGAGCGCACTATCCGCTGGCGATGGCGTACCGCGGCGTGGGAAAACTGGACAAGGCCGACGCGCACCTGCGGCAGCGGGAAGATCACGTCATCCTTCCAGCCGATCCGTTGATGGTGGAACTGGAAGAACTGCTGGAGAGCCCCCAGGCCTACGAGTCCCGGGGCATTCGCGCGCTCGACCGGAAGGATTGGACCGAGGCGGCCACGCTGTTCCGCAAAGGTTTGGCGATCGCACCCGACAATGCCGCCCTTCATCACCGGCTGGGTACGGCGCTCTACTTGATGGGAGACGGCGCCGGCGCCCGCAACGAGTTTGAAGCCGCCGTGCAGGCCTCCCCGGATTACCACCTGGCGCAGTACAGTCTCGGCGTGCTGCTGCAGGCGGACGGCCGCCACGCCGAAGCCATCGATCGGTTTACCGCGGCCGTGCGATCGCGGCCCGGCGATACGGCTGCGCGTGTCCGCCTCGCGGCCAGCCTGCGGCGAATCGGGCGCGCGAAGGATGCGTTGTCTCATTACGAGCAAGTCGCTGCCATGAACCCCGATCTCACAGAAGCGCGGTTCGGCCATGCGATCGCCTTGGTCCAGATCGGGCGGCATCGCGAGGCGCGGGACCGCTTGACCGAGGGGATGAAGGCTGATCCCCATTCCTCTCTGTTTGCCCACGGACTCGCGCGCTTGCTGGCCACCGCTCGCGACGATCGGATACGCGATGGCCAGCGTGCGATGACGCTCGTGCAGGACCTGCTCAAACAGGGCAGAACGCTCGATTTAGGCGCGACGATGGCGATGGCCCTGGCGGAACTGGGGCAGTTCGCGCAGGCGGCGACCGTCCAGCGAGACCTGATCGCGGCCGCCGAGAAGGCCGGCCTTCGCGACATGGTGGCGCGCCTGACCAGGAATCTCGGATTGTACGAACGCGGCGAGCCCTGCCGCACGCCGTGGACGGCGGACGAGGTGCCATGAGGGGAGCACGAATGTTTGGCGTGGCCCGCGCACTCTGGCTCGTCGCCGCCGCGGTCCCCGCGACCGCCCAGCCCGCTATTGCCCCGCAGCTCGCCGTGACGGGCGCCGTCGCCGATGTCAACGGCCTGACGATTACCGGCGTGAATTTCGGAACCGACCCGTTTGTGACACTGGATCTTGTTCCGTTGACGCTTCGCAGCGCGGCCGACAAGCAGATCTCCGCGGTGGTGCCGGTCAGCGCGATGCCGCCCGGCGACTACCTGCTCACCGTCAGCCGTGGACCGGCTCCGTCCGAGAACGGATCGTTCCAGTTGACCCTCGGCGCAGCCAAACCGAAGCCGCTCGAAGTGGATAAGGGTACTCCGGGCGCCCGAGCGACCGCCGCGCCCTCAGGCGCGGGCGCTGAACCCGCCGTGCAGGTCGGCGACCGTGTCATCAGCGTGGCCGAAGTCGATCGCGAGTGGCAACGGACGGATCCCGCTAGTTACATCGCGCTAAGCCGGCAGATGCACGAGATGCGGCGGCGCATTGCCGATACGCTCGCGGCCGACGAACTGCTGGCCCGCGAGGCGGCCGCACGCGGGCTGACGACCGAGGCGCTGCTCAAGCAAGAGATCCCGAAGCGCGTGATCACGACGCCCGACTCCGCGGTGCAATCGCTCTACGAAGGGCTCGGCGATCACGCGCGCGGCGCCACACTGGAGCAAATAAGGCCGGCGCTGCGCGCGTGGCTGCAGAAGATCACCGAACCAGAACTGGCGAAGATGGCATACCTCGAAGAGCTGATGAAAGTCTCAACGCGCGTCGAGAACTTTCTCGTGGCGCCGAGGGTAGCGGTTGAACGTACCGCGCAGGATGCGGTCCTTGGACCCGCGACGGCGCCCGTCGAACTGGTCGCGTTTGGGGACTTTCAGAACACCGAGTACGCGAGATTCGCTCGCTCGTTCGGCCGGGTTCGCGACACGTTTGGCGATCGGCTGCGACTGGTGTTCAAGAACCTGCCGACGCTCGGTCCATCGTCAGTGGCGGCCGCCGAAGCCGCGCAGTGCGCCCTGTCACAGGGCAAGTTCTGGCCGTATCATGACGCGCTCCTGGTGCCGCAAGGCATCGCCGGCGCCGCGCAACTCAAACGGGTCGCGGCCGATCTGGGGCTCGACGCCACGCCGTTCGATGCCTGCATCGATCGCGGCGCGACGCGCGGCGTCGTGCAGCAGGCACTGGAGGAGGCGCGACGATATGGCCTGCAGAGGAGCCCGAGCTTCCTGATCAACGGACGGCTGGCGCCCGATCCGCCGGCCTTCCTGCCGCCGTTCGATTACTTCAAGCGCCTCATCGAGGAGGAGTTGGGTCTTCAGGCCCGGGCGGCTTCGCGGAAGCAACAGTGACTCTCGCATTGCCGATCGATGATTGACGATTGAGCGACTGTTTGGCGATTGCGCGATTGTCGATTGGGTGAATCGATTGTGTGATTGCCGAATCGTGGATTCGCGGCCACGCGTCGACCTGCCGGCGAGATCGCGAGATCGCTCGCCGTTAGACAGCAGTGGCTATCTTTTCTGGCTAAGAACCAGCCCCACGACGTCTCGTCCTCAAAACACTCGACCATAAAACCGCGATCTTGGTGGAACTCGATGTGCGCGCGTGGGAACTGACCCTTCGCGGGCTCAATAACGGCGGTATCCCAAGGAGGACGCGACTTGATGTGGTCAAGAAGGACGGAAGGCGCAGGTGCTGGCTCGACAACGTCTCCACTGACAAACGAGAGGCGAAAGGAACTGCCGGACACCGCTCCCATAATCTGCCTGTCCTTCTCTGAGCTGCTCCGCGGACGTCTAACGATCGCGGCTCACCCGCGGCGGCCGCGCGACGCCGATTCTACTCGTATCGATGGTGAGGCGGCCGCCGTCGGGTGCAGCCGCTGGTTAGCCACCAACTCGGATGAGTTCGCCAGCCGTGACGCGACCGATCGCCTCAAGGATCTGAGGGACGAGAGGTCTCAACTCTTTGACACGGTTGGTCTTTGCAAGCACGACGATGACGCCGATACCGGACGCGCGCAAGTTCTGTTGAAACTCAAGATTCTGGTCCACGGTCAGCAAGGCCTCGAAATGCTCCGCGACCATCAGCCGGAGCAGTTCTCCGTTGCGCTTCGAGGACCACCCCATGTCAACGACGTGACGAACGTCGTGGCCGACCAGATCTCGCTTCAGTGGGCGAGGCACGCACTCATCGAGCAGGAGCAGCATGCGCTTCGGTCATCTCACGGGCAAGTTCGAGCGCCGCGATTGCCTGCTCGCGGCTGACCGATGGGAAACTGTCGAGAAACTCATCGAGAGAGTCCCCGGCTTCAAGATAGTCATAGAGGGACTTCACGGGAACGCGCGTCCCCACGAACACGGGTGTACCACCGAGGATTTCTGGATCGCTATGTACGATCGTGGAAGCGTTGGGCATGGCTCGTGTCTTAGCCTTGAGTATACGCCCGGATCTTCCTGGTTGGGTGGCTAACTGTATCTGGGCTGACGAGCCGGTCAGCCGAAATCCTGGCCTCCTTTGCTGCAGGCGGCGCAGCTATGGGCCACCGCGCAAGGGCGGTGAGACTCGCCC
>JAUSDY010000009.1 GCA_030650395.1 Acidobacteriota bacterium
CCGCCGTTCACGATCACCGGAATCCGTGTTCACCATGGCCAGAATCGGTGTTCACGATGGCCGGAATCGCTGTTCAGCATCAGCGGAATGGGTGTTCACGTTGAAACGGAATGAGTGTTCACGATGGACCGGAATACGCACAAGCAGGGTTGGACGGCGAAGGCGGGCCGGGCGACGTTCACCGAGATGCCGGCTCCACCCGCGAAGCCGACGGCGAAGAAGTGACCGACCAGCTCTTCCCCGACGCCGTGCGCTCGACGCTGCCGCTGCTCTACAGTCAGGAGCCCTTGGGCGAAGACGCCATCGTGTTCGTCAAGTTCTTCACGCCGGATTCGTCGTGGACATGGTTCGCCACGGAGTTTGACGGCGACGACGTGTTCTTCGGCCTCGTCGTTGGTATGGAGACGGAACTCGGGTATTTCAGCCTCGCGGAACTCCGCAGTGCGCGCGGACCCTTGGGGCTGTCGATTGAGCGAGACGAACATTTCGCGCCGAAGACCCTGGCGCAGGTGCGCTAGTCGCAAACGGCCAGCCGGGATTCGTCCGGCTGGCCCTCTGGGAGGAACTTATGATTGCCGCCATTTACGCACGCAAAAGCACCGCACAAGACGACGTTGCCGAAGAAGCGAAGTCCGTTACACGGCAGGTTGACGGAGCGCGAGCCTTCATCCAGACGCGCGGCTGGACGCTGGACGAGGCACATGTCTACAAGGACGACAACGTGAGCGGCACATTGTTCGCGAACCGCGCCGAGTTCCAGCGCATGATGCGCGACGCAGCAGCCGGAGCCTTCGATGCCGTCGTGTTCTTTGACCTCGACCGCTTCGGGCGCAACGCCAGCAAGACTATGGTGGCCCTGAATACGCTGGCGGACCTCGGCGTCTCCATCTGGGACTACAGCACCGGCCTCGCCGTGGACCTCGACTCCTTCGCAGGCGAGACGATGACGTTCCTCAAGGCCCGCTTCGCACAGGAGCAGCGAGAGCAGGCCCGGAAGCACACCCGTGAAGCGATGCGGCAGAAGGCCAAGCAGGGCTACGTCACGGGCGGCAAGGTGTTCGGCTACGACAACGTCTTCATCACGAAGGGTCAGACCGACAGGCGCATCAACGACGCTGAGGCTGCCATTGTCCGCGACATCTATACACGTTTCGCTGGTGGCGAAGGCGCGCGGACCATAGCGGAGGCGCTCAACCGCAAGAGGGTGCCCACGATACGCGCGCAGCGGAAGCGGCCGAGCGGCTGGGGTCCGTCGACGATTCGCGCCGTGCTGGAGCGCCCACTCTACCGTGGTCAGATTGTCTACGGCCGCATGGTGAGCGCCTACGGGCGGGAACTGGGCAAGCGCGTGACTCGCAAGGATGGGACCGCGCGAGAGTGTGGTCAACTGCCGCGACCCGAGGACACGTGGATACAGTGCGACGCGCCACACCTCCGCATCATTGAGGCTGACCTCGCGGCGCGGGTGGATGCCCGACGCCTGGACCGACGCACGCGCTACCTCGCATCAGTGGCGCGTGGTGACGGCCGCGTGCCGGAGCGCGCTTATGGCAAGTATCTGCTGAGTGGGGGGATGTTGGTCTGTCCACAGTGCGGCGGGCATTTCGAAGCACGGAAACATCCGTGGCATGACCAGCCCGGCGAAGTCTACACGTGCTCGACCCGACGCCGTAAACCGGGGATGTGCGACAACATGATGGCGCTGCCCATCGGTGAGACAGACGACCAGATACTGAGCATCATCGACGGTCAGGTCCTGTGTCCGAGCGTCATCGAGGAACTGTTGCTGTTGGTCGACCGAGGCGAGGCGGACGACAGTGCGCGTCTGACTGCTGACCGCCAACGGTTGTGCAAAGAGATAAGTCGGTTCGTCGACTCCATCGCTGAGGGCAAGCCGCCAGCCGCGATTACGGCGGCTATCAACGAAAGGGAAGCGGAAGTCGCGCGGCTCGATGTCAAGCTGCGCACGCCGAGGCCTGCGCGGCCCAACATCGACAAACTCCGCCAAGCCCTCACACTCCGTGCTAAGCAGTGGAAGGCCGACCTCCGCGCCGAGCCGCAGGTGGCCCGTCTGCTGGTGCGGCGGTTGATGGGACCGCTGGTGCTACACGACGAGGCGCCGGATTGGATTCCGTTTGAGGCGCCCGTCAAGGCCGGGTTGCTGGATGGGCTGCAGCCCACCCTTCATGTGGCGTCCCCGAGGGGATTCGAACCCGTGGCACTCGGGTGAGGTGGGAAGCCGTTTCTGGGTTTCCGTATTTCTGCCTGCCCCGAGCGAAGTCGAGGGGTGCTTCCGTGGCTGAATTGTCGGTTGCAGCTCTAGTGCACTCTGCCCGCGTCGCCGTGTTTCATCAACGCCTTCATCTCCAGCAGCTCCACCATCGACCGGCACCGCGCCAGCGGGCCCTTGCGTTCGAGTAGCGCGAGCTTCTCCAACGGTTCGAACTCCAGGTACTGCGCGAGCGCGTTCACCAGGTCTTCGTCCGGCATGCTCTGCGGCAGGCGATGCTCGGCGAGGGCGCCGTCGAAGAGCGGCGTCAGCAGGGCCTCGAGTTTCTGGCGCTCGCTCTTGAGCGCATCACGCTCGCTGCCCGGCACCATTTCGTCGACCGTCGTCACCAGCGCGCGCCGATACTGCGTGCCGGCGATCGGATCCTCCTCGCCATGCACGATGAACTTCTCCAGGCCGCGGAGGATCAGGTTGTAGCGGCCGTCTTCCATCCGCTCGACGTGGGTGATAAGGCCCGAACAGCCGGTGCCGTAGATCGGCGGCCGGCCTTCGTAGTCGTCTTCGAAGCCGGGCTTGAGCAGCACCATCCCGATGATGCGATCGCCCGACAACGCCTCGGCGATCATCTGGCGGTAGCGCGGCTCGAAAATGTGGAGCGGCAAAAACACGTTGGGGAACAGGACTACAGACGGGAGGGGGAAGATAGGCAGGGAAGACGGGAACATCGCGATCAGTGAATCGTCTTGGTCTTCTTGTCCATGTAGTCCATGAGGACGTACTCGCCGAGCGTGTAAGGCGTCGTGAAGTAGGCCTTGCCGCGGCACATCGCCGCGACGCGGCGGACGAACGCGACGAGGTCGTAGTCGCGGGCGAGCATGAAGGTGTTGATCATGATCCCCGCCTTGGCACACGCTGACACTTCGGCCAGCGTCTCGCCGATCACGAACGGGTCGAGGCCGAACGGGTTCTTGTAGATGCGCCCATCCGGCTGGGTCAGCGCCGACGGCTTGCCGTCGGTGATCATCACGATCTGCCGCATGTCTTTGCGCTGGCGCTCGAGAATGCGGCGCGCCACGCGCAGGCCCTCGCGGGTGTTGGTGTAGTACGGTCCGACCCGCACGCGGCCGAGCTCGCGCAGCGGGATCTCTTCGGCGCTGTCGTGAAACAACACCGCGTGCAGCGTGTCGCCGGGGTACTGCGTGCGGATGAGATGCGAGAGCGCCATCGCCACGCGCTTGGCGGGGGTGAAGCGATCCTCGCCGTAGAGGATCATGCTGTGGCTGCAGTCGAGCATCAGCACCGTTGCGCACGAGCTCTGGTACTCGCCCTGCGCAACCATCAGGTCTGAATAGTCGATGTCGATGCCGCTGTCAGCGCGGCCCGGATCATCCATGCGGGTCTGAAGACCCGCCTCTACATTTGCGGCCTCAGCCACAGCGCGTTCGTCGGCTTGGCGCTGCACAGCGTTGAGGATCGTCGCGGTGGCGTCGATGTTCATCGTGTCGCCGAACTCGTACGGTTTCGGCGCGCCGCTGGTTTCGATGCCGGTCGAGAGGTCCCGCGTGTCGTGCCGGCCGGCGCTGCTGTGGCCGGACGAGCCCAATAGATCGCGCAACGCGCGGTAGCCGAGAAAATCGAGCGCCTTGTCGGTGACCTCGAACTTGACCTCGCCGGGCTCGCCTTCGCCGCCGCCGCCCTGCGCGCGCCGCGCCTTTTCGGCGTCGAGGTCGGGCGGGGTGGTGATGTAGCCCGACTCTTTCATCCGGTCAATGATGTTCTGGATCAACTCTTCGAGCTGATCGCGAGCGGCCTGCCTGTCCTGAGCGAGGCGCTCCGGACCTTCCGCCGAGTCGAAGGAATCGCCGAACAGCTTCTCCAGCAGGTCCTCGGGCAGCACACCGCCGTTGAACAGCGCCTCCAGAATCGCGTCGTGCAGCGCCTGCATGGTGCGGTCGCTGTCGTCGCCGGTATCGCGCGGGTTCCCGAAGCCGCTCGACAGCAGCAGGTCGGAGAGCTTCGACATGAGATCGTCCATGTCGAGCTCGTCCATCAGGTTGGGAACGTATTTCGTGTATTTGTACTTCAAGCCCTTAGGTCCTTAAGCCCTCAAGGCCTCAGTTGTAGTAGCGCTTCTTCTTCCGCCCGCCGCCTTCGATCTCGTCCTCATCGTCCGGCGTCAGCACGGGGGTGCGCGACTGCGGTTGCTGAGGGCGACGGGCGGGCTCGGCGCCGTGGTAGCCGCGGTCTTCGTTGCGGCTGATTTTCTTCTGCGAATAGAGGCCCTCGAGCACGAAGTCGATGCCGGCGGCCAGCATCGGCACCGGCGCATCGGGCGCCACGCCGGCCTGGTGCGCGAGCTCGACGAGGCCCTGCACGCGCCGGGCCTGCGCGACCAGCGTCTGCGCCGGCGTCGTGTCTGACAGCGTCAGTGAGCCGCCGAGGTCGAACCACTCGATCACCGGCTTGAGGTCGGTGTTGGGGAAGTAGCCGTCGAACACCGTCGACACGCCGGCGCGCACCAGGTCGCGCGCCACCTGGTCGGCGCCCTTGAGCTCGCCTTCATATTCGAGCTCGAACTTGCCCGTCATCGACGGCAGCGCCGCATAGACGTCGGTCACGCGCGTGACGATCGGCGACTCGCCATTGAACAGGGCGCGGCGCTCGGCGTTGGAGACCGCGGTCTCGAGCACGCTGATCGGCATGCGCTGGCTCACGCCCGAGCGCTTGTCGACCTTCCGCTCGATGCGCGCCTGGAAGGCGATTTCTTCAACCACTTCGCGGACGAAGCGCGGCACCTCGATCGCCGGGCCGCGCGCGACCCAGGCTTCCTGCGAGGTGATCTCGATCGCGTCCGAGCGGTTGCTCATGTAGTGCGTGCGGATCTCGGCGCCGATGCGATCCTTGAGCGGCGTGATGATCTTGCCGCGCGCCGTGTAGTCTTCGGGGTTGGCGGTGAAGACGATCATCACGTCGAGCGGCAGGCGCACGGGGTAGCCCTTAATCTGGACGTCGCCCTCCTGCAGGATGTTGAACAGGCCGACCTGGATTTTTCCGGCGAGGTCGGGCAGCTCGTTGATCGCGAAGATACCGCGATTGGAGCGGGGCAGCAGGCCGAAATGCATCGACAGCTCGTTGCCCAGCTGCAGGCCGCTCTTGGCGGCCTTGATCGGATCGATGTCGCCAATCATGTCGGCAATCGTGACGTCGGGCGTGGCCAGCTTCTCGACGTAGCGGGCCTCGCGCGGCCGCCAGGCAATCGGCATTTGATCGCCTTCGGCCTTGACGCGCGCCTGCCCGAACGCCGACAGCGGCGCGAGCGGGTCGTCGTTGATCTCGCTGTCGGGAATCACGGGAATCCACTCATCGAGCAGCGTCGTTAGTGCGCGGAGAATGCGCGTCTTGGCCTGGCCGCGCAGCCCGAGCAGGATGAAGTGATGGCGCGCGAGCACCGCGTTCACCAGCTGCGGCACGACCGAGTCGTCGTAGCCGATGATGCCGGGAAACAGCGGGTCTTTCCGCCGCAGCTTCTCGGACAAGTTATCGCGCACCTCGTCTCTGACCGAGCGGCGGCGAACCTCGCCCTTGGCGACGGCGGCTTTTAGTTGTGCAAGGGTTTCAATGCGTGGCGAAGACGACATATCCCTATTATCCCTCGCCCGGGAGCCGTGGCGACAACCCTTCAGGTTTGCGCAGCGGCGGCAACTGGTAGGAAACGCCCTTTCGCAGCACCGCGTTCTCTTTTTGTAACGTCAGCGGATAGACGGTGCGCAATCCGTGCGCGGTGTGCCGGTCGAACGGCGCGCCCAACGTGTACCACCCGTCGGGCGTGATCACGAACGTGCCCTTCTGCCAGCCAGGCTTTCGGCGTGAGGCGACGACAACGAGATCGACATCCGGCAGCGAGGCCCACGTTCCCGGGTAAAGGCGATCGGGTTCTTCCGCGCCTTCGGCGCCGAGCCGGGCGCGGCGCACCGAGCCTTCCTTCGCGGAGCGTCGCGTTCGCCTCGCCAGCCAATCAAGACCGGTCAGCACGGGGTCGCCATGCGGTTCGGCGACCCACCACGATGCGACGCGCAGCCAGCCGCTGGCGACCAGGTAGACGCTGAACAGTCCCAATGGCGTGAAGAAGGCAAACGCAATAGGCGACACGATCGAGATGGCGAAGGGCACCGCACTGACTTCAGCCGTCTCCGGTAACGTTCCGGCCACCTGCCGTCCCGCGATCTCGAGGATGGATGTGGCGGGTGAGGCCTTGACCTGTTCGAGGTAGGCGAAGAAGCCGACGATGCCGAGCGCGGTGCCGGCCAGTGCGGTCAGGGCGCCCGACACGGGCGCCATCACGTGGATGGGCATCCAGTCGAAGCGGGGCCAGTAACGACGCGGTAAGACCGCGACGAAGATGGCGCCGATGGTCTCAAACATCCGCACGGCGGCAGTATATGAAAGGTTCTGAAAGGTTCGGAAAGGTTCTGAAAGGTTCGGAAAGGTTCTGAAGGGTTCTGAAAGGTTCTGAAAGGTTGTCGGTCTAACATTGCGCCGTGCGCCCCGCGAACGATTCACGGCCGCCGGTGTTTCAGTCGCCCCGTCCGTTGGTGTTCGCCCATCGGGGCGGCGCGCGACTGGCGCCGGAGAACACCATCCCGGCGTTCGACAACGGCTTCGCGCTTGGCGCCGATGGTTTCGAGCTCGACGTGCAGTTGTCGTCCGACGGCATCCCGGTCGTCATCCACGATCACACGCTCGAGCGCACCACCGATCACACCGGGCCGGTGCACGCGCTGACGGCCGATGATCTGGCCCGCGTCGATGCGGGACATCGATTCGAGCACGACGGCGTCTTCACCTACCGCGGCCGGGGCATCGGCATCCCGCGGCTCGATGCCGTGCTCGCCCGCTACCCCGACGCGCGGATCATCATCGAGATGAAAGGCGGGCAGCCCGAGCTGGCTAGCGCCGTGGCGCGCGAGGTGCGGCGCGCCAGCGCGGTTGATCGCGTCTGCGTCGGCTCGTTCTATCAGAGGTCGATTGCGACGCTTCGCGCCGAGGCTCCGGAGATCGTCACGAGCGCATCGCAACCCGAAGCGAGATGGACGCTGCATCGCTCGTGGGTGCGGTGGCCGTGGATCGGCCCGCGGCCGTACGTGGCCTTCCAGGTGCCCGAGTTCGCCGGACGCATGCGCGTGGTGTCGCCGGCGTTCGTCCGGCAGGTCCATCGCGAAGGACAGGTGCTGCAGGTGTGGGTGGTCAACGACGAAGCCGACATCATTCGCCTGCTCGAGTGGGGCGTCGACGGCGTCATTTCCGATCGGCCCGACATCGCCGTGAGCACAGCGGCGGCGTGGTATAAGAAACGCCAATGACCCCTCCGAGCCTGAACGACATCTACGTGGCTCGAGAGCGCATTGCCCCGCACGTTCCGCCGACGCCGTTGATGCGTCACCCGCTGCTCGATGCCGAGAGCGGCCTCAGCATCTGGGTCAAGCACGAGAATCACAACCCGACCTGCGCCTTCAAGGTGCGCGGCGGGTTGAACCTGGTCGGCTCGCTCACACCCGCCGAACGCGCGCGCGGCATCGTCACGGCAAGCACCGGCAACCACGGACAATCGATCGCCCTGGCCTCGCGCCTGCACGGCGTGGCGTGCACGGTGTTTGTGCCCGAAGGCAACAACCCGGACAAGAACGCGGCGATGCGCGCCTACGGCGCCACCGTCGAAGAGGGCGGCCGTGATTTCGACGAGGCCCGCGAGCGCTGCGAACGGCGCGCCGCCGACACCGGCGCGCGCTACGTGCATTCCGCCAACGAGCCGATGTTGCTCGCCGGGGTTGGCACCTACGCGCTCGAGCTGTTCGAGAAACTGCCGGATGTCGACGTCGTCTACGTTCCGATCGGCGGCGGCTCCGGCGCCTGCGGCTTGATCACCGTCCGCAACGCCCTCCGCGCCAAGACCCGCATCGTCGGCATTGGTGCGGTGAACGCGGACGCCGTCTTCCGATCGTGGAAGGGATCCGCGCGCGTGACTGGAGCGGCCGCCAACACCTTCGCTGAAGGCATCGCCACGCGCGTGACGTTCGACCTCACATTCGGATTGCTCAAGCAGTACCTCGACGACTTTATCCAGTTGAGCGAGGACGAGCTGGCCGACGGCGTGCGGCTGGCGCTTCGCACCACGCACAACCTCACGGAAGGCGCCGGGTCGGCGGCGATTGCGGCGGCGGTCAAGCAGAAGGATCAACTGAAAGGGCAGCGCGTCGCCTGCATCATGAGCGGCGGCAATCTCGATCGCGCCAAGCTGAAGTGGATCCTGCAGTGACCACGCTCGATCGGCTTGACGGCTGGCAGGCCGTGGGCGTGATCAGCCCAGCCCAACACCAGGTACTCAGCGCAATCGTGCGGAAGGAGCGCTGTTCCGTTTACCTCGAGCTGAGCGCGCTGCTGTATCTCGGCGTGCTGTTGTTCGCCGGCGGCGTCGGGTGGACGTTCCGCGAATACGTCGACAACCTCGGCGACGGCGCCATCATTACGGCGCTCACCCTGATGGTGGCGGCGGCCTTCTACTACTGCTTTGCGACGGCGGAGCCGTACGATTCCGACGAAACCGAATCGCCCAACATGGCATTCGATTACGTGCTCTACCTCGGGTGCCTGCTGTTGTCGGCGGAGGTGGCCTACCTTCAGTACCGCTTCGAAATCTTTCGCAGCTGGCACCATCACCTGTTGATCGGCACGGTGGTGTTCGGACTGCTGGCCTACCGCTTCGACAACCGGTTCGTGCTCTCGATGGCGCTGTCGTCGCTGGCGGCCTGGCTCGGGCTTCGCATCGACGACTTCACCGGCACATCTTCGGACGCCCTGCGTGTCACGGCATTGTTCTACGGTGCACTCATCATCGGCATTGGAACGCTGCTGCATCGCGAGAACATCAAGGCACACTTTCTCGAGGTCTACCTCCACCTCGGCGCCAATGTGATTCTGATGGCGGCCGCATCGGGGCTGGGCGAACCGTCGATGGGCCTGGCGTATCTGGCGGCGCTGGTCGCCTTGTCCGCCGCCGCCATCATGCTCGGCGTGCGGTTCCGCCGTTTTGCGTTTGTGGCGTACGGAATCCTGTACGGCTATGGCGGCATCAGCTACAAACTGCTCGCAGCCGTCGGCGAGCCGCTCGTGGCGCTGTGGTATTTCGTGTTCACCGGCACCTTCGTGATCGGCTTACTGGTGGTGCTGGCCCGCCGGTTCGGGCGTGACGAATGAGCGCCTACAGCCTCGACGACGAGCGGAAGATCAGAGTAGGCCGCCTGGTCGCGGACTGGACGAAGTCCGGCCTGCTGAGCGAGGAGCAGCGCGACAAGATCTTGCCGGAGCTGCAGGTCGAGTTGCGGCGGACCAACCTGTTTCTCCGCCTGGTCCTCTTCATTTTCGCGATGCTGATCATCCAATCAGCGCTCGGCATTCTGGCGATTACCATCGCAGTGTCCGGACAGACAGCGGGGGCCGTGCTGTGCGCGATCGGCGCCGTCGGGGCCTTCTGGCTGGCGGGCTTTCTCGTCAATCGGTTCAGGCTCTACCGATTTGGCATCGAAGAAGCGGCGGCGGTGGCCGCCATCGGGTTGATGGGCGCCGCCGCTGCTCTGGGCTGGTCGGAAATCGCCCACGGCATTGAAAACACCATCTTTGCGGCCGGCCTCGTGGCGGCGGCGGCCGTGGCGGTGGCGGTCTTTGCCAGATTCGGTTACCTCTACGCCGCGATTGCGGCGATGGCGTGCGCAGCCGCGCTGCCGTTCCTGTTCGGCGATTCTGAAATAGTTCATCGCGTGACCGCGATCGCGATCCTGGCCTTGATCGCCGCGACTGCGTGGACGCAGCGGACTAAGTACGGTGACGACTATCCCGGCGACACCTACGGATTGATCGAAGCGGCGGCCTGGATCGGGATCTATGCTCTCATCAACTTGCTGAGCTTCGGCAAGATCGATCGCTCGGAGTGGTTCTACTGGGTCACTTACGCCGGCATTTGGATCGTGCCCCTGCTGGCGCTGTGGGTGTCGATTCGGAGCCGGCAACGAATGCTGCTCGACGTGAGCGTGCTGATGCTGCTTGCCACGTTGATGTCGAATAAGGCGTACCTCGGCACCCCACGCTACGCGTGGGATCCGATCGTGTTCGGGCTGCTGTTGATGGGGAGCGCGATCGCGATCAAGCGCTGGCTGGCCAGCGGCGAGAACGGCGAGCGGCACGGTTTCACCGCGGCGCGCATCCTGGCGTCCGACAAAGCCAAGGTCGGCGTCTTCGGGATGGCGTCGCTCGCGCACCCGGCGGCGACGGCGCAGCCGGGCAGCGCGCCGGCGGACCCGATGGGCGGCGGACGTTCCGGCGGCGCGGGCGCGGGCGGGTCGTTCTGAGAAGTTGAAAGTTGAAAGTTGAAAGTTTGAAGTTTCAGTTTCAAGTTTAGTTCACAGTTTAGAGTTCAAAGTCTAAAGTTATCGAGAGGACCGACCATGAAGATCCGAATTTTCGCCGCTCTGATCGCCTGGATTCCGGCTGTCGCGCTTGCGCAGCAGCCCAAGGCCGCCACTTACATCACCGACGAAGAGGTCAAGTTGATCAACGCCAGTCCGGGCGTCGATCGGCAGATCGTCAACGTCGACATCGGCAAGTCCAACCTCGCCGTCGGGATCATTCATCGCGGCAAGACCGGCGCGCCGGCCGCGGGCGCCGCGGCCGCGGCAGCGAGGGCTCCGGCCGCGACTCCGGCAGCCGCCGAACCGTGCGGAGTGCGCGCCGCTGCACCACCGCCTGCCGGCACGGCGAGCGGCATCTCGCACGAGGGGCAAACCGAGACCTACATCATCGTCTCGGGCGGCGGCACCCTCGTCACCGGCGGCCGCATCGTCAACGGCCGCAAGTCGGGGCCCGAAAGCTCGGTCACCAAGGTGCTGAACGGGCCGTCGTGCAGCGGCTTGATCGACGGCGCAGATGTGGTGAAGAAGGTCGTCAAGACCTGCGACATCATCATCATCCCCGCCGGCGTGCCGCACGGCTGGACCGACATCGGCGATCACGTCGATTACTTGAGCGTGCGCCCTGATCCCGATCGCGTCATCGCCGCGCTGTACGTGAACCCGCTGATCAAGAAGTAGGGAGCGATCGTAGGGCACCCCTTTATGGGGTGCCCTCAGCGATGGCGGCGGCGAATAGAGAAGATGTCGCCGATCATGCTGACCACGTCGCCGATGCGATTGACGGAGCTGCCTTCGTGGTACGTGCACACCACGGGCAGCTCCTCGATTCGATAGCCAAACTTCCTCGCCAGCACGAGCGCTTCGACGTCGAAGCCGAAGCGGTCGCTTTGCTGCGCGGCGAAGATCCGCCGGGCGGCTTCGGCCCTGAACCCCTTGAACCCGCACTGCGTGTCTGTGATGCCGGGCAGCGCCAGCGCCTGCACCAGCAGGTTGAAGATCCGGCTCATGACGTTGCGAAGCGCGGGCGGGGCGCCGATCTCGCGCGCGCCCGGCGCGGTGCGCGACGCAATCACCACGTCGGCGCCGGCGTCGAGCCGCGCCAGCATCGGCTCGATCCCTGTCACGGGCAGCGACAGGTCGGCATCGATGAACGCCAGGCGTGCGCCTTTTGCCGCGAGGAAGCCGCGGCGCACCGAGTAGCCCTTGCCGCGGTTGACATGGTTGACGATCACGATCACGTTCGTCCGCTCACCGGCGGCGGCACGCGCTTCGTCGGCCGCGAGCGGCGATCCGCCATCGATGATCACGAGCAGCTCCCATGTGTACGGCTGGCCATCCAGATACGCACAGACCTTGCCGACCGTTCCGCCAATGCGGCCGACCTCGTTGTACGCCGGAATCACGAGACTGAGTCGCGGCGGCGTCATTCGACCCGGACGCCGCCGCCCTCGTCGATAAAGGCGATCGGCGCGCCCGGCTCGATCCGCCCGCCAAGGATTTTGTAGATGAAGTACTTATCCATGGTCGGGTGCGCGCCCTCGAAGTTGACACGGATGTCGCGCAACGCCGGCGCCATCGCTGCCAGCTTCGTCGATCCGATCCGCATGGTGCGATATTGCGGATAACTGAAGAACTCTTTCGCTTGCCCGGCGCGTGAGGGGAGAAGGACCGCGACGACCACAAGGGCGCCGGCCCCGATCCATTGCACGGCGGCACGATTCGGCAGCGCCGCAATCGTCATCCCGAACGTCAACACCATCGCCGTCGTGGTTGTCAGAAACCAATAGCTGTCGTACGGCCGGGTCCAGGTGGCGAACAGGGCCGTGGCCATCACGATGGCGCCGACCGACACCGCGAGCAGCATCGGGTCTTTGCGCCAGCGGATCGCCATGATGATCGCGGCGGCAAGGACGGGGAACTGAAACTTCCAGGTGTCGTTCTGGTGGACGAGCAGGTCGCTGGTGCCATTGACCACCGCACTGTAGCTCTTGACCACGTCAATCGAGCGCGCGTTCGCCATCGCGTTGATCGCGCCGGTCGGTCCGATTGGCGCGTCCGGCTCGCGCAGATACGAAACGGCGTATGGAATCTGCAGCACCAGCACCACGGTGCCCGCGAGCGCGGCGAGCTCCGCGGCGCGGCGCCCGCCTTCGCTAAAGCTACGGCGGCCAGGCCACTCCACCCCACCACGCAAAGTCCGCGTGGCGGGGGCCCCGGTCTCCACCCCACCACGCAAAGTCCGCGTGGCGGGGGCCCCGGTCTCCCGCTTGAGCAACGGTTGGGCGATCAACGCGGCGAAGATCGGAGCGGCGACAAACACCGCCGACAGGTGCGCCTGGACTGCGAGCCATGCCACCGCGGCGGTGGCCGCAATCCTCCACCGTGTTGGCGCATCGCCCAGGCTCAATGCCAGCGCCGTCGCCATCTTGATGAGTGCCGCGGCGACAGGCGGATTCCAGATCGCGCCGGAAATACTGATGTCGAACGGCGCCGACGCAATGAACAGGCACATCGCGAGCGCGAGCGTGATGGGCACGCGGCGCGACAGCACGACGAGCAGGCACGTATCGGCCGCCGACTGCAGCAACGCCACCGTGATGCCGCCGGCGTGCGGAAGATTGCTGGTGAACGGACCAACCAGGTGACGGCCGATCCACAGGATCCAGTAATAGGCCGGCCCGAACCCGCGGCCGCCGGCGGTGCTCGGCGCGCCGGTCAATGGCAACTCGCGCCAACCGCCGAGCGCGATCGCCCAGTCGCGCGTCTGTTCGCCGAGCATCAGGAAGGAGTTGGCAATGTCGTGCGTACGGATCAGCACGACACAGGCGAAGAAGGCCGCCGCGACGGCCACCCGCGCTCGCGGCCCCAGAATCACCCGACGATTCTACTAGACCGTTAGTGGCGGCGGAGAGCCGTCAAGGGATCCAACCGCGACCCTCGCCACGCGGGCACCACCGACGCGCCCAGCGCAATCGTCAGAACCAGCGCGGTCGCGGCCACGAACGACGTCACGTCGATCACATCGAGACTGCCGATCAGATTGGCGAGCAGTCGAATGATGGCGATGGCCACGGCCAAACCAAGCGCAGTGCCGATGGCGGCGAGCCTGAGGCCGCGGCCGACGAAGCGCTTCACCACGTCGCCACGGCTGGCTCCGACGGCGATCCGGATGCCGATCTCCTGCGTGCTCTGACGCACCGTGTAGGCGACCAGCCCGTAAATCCCGAGTGCAGACAGCGCGATGGTCATCGCGCCAAACATCACCAGCGCGCTGGCGGCCATCTCGTAGTTGCCGAGGTCGCCACGCGCCTGCTCCGTCAGCAGACGCGCCGACAGGATCGGCAGGTCCGGATCGATGGCGCGCACGTGATACTGCAACCGATCGAGGACCTCGGCGCCCGTGGCACGGCTCCGCGCGTGGATGAGGACATCGGATCGGTAGTTCTGTGCGGCCGCCAGATAGACATAGGGTCGCGGCGTCTCCGTCAGCCGGGCATACTTCACGTCGCGCGCCACCCCGACGACGATGTGCCACTCGCCAGGTGAATTGGCGATGCGCTTGCCGATCGCGCCCTCCGGGCTCTGCCAGAACCGGCGCGCCATGGTTTCGTTGACAATCGCCACCTTCGGCGTCGAGGCATCGTCATCGTCCGCGAACTCGCGCCCCGCCAGCATCTTGATGCGCAGCGTCGCAAAGTAGTCCGGACCCACGCTGTTGAACATGAACTGGAGGTCTTCGTCGGCGCGGGGCTCATAACCCTCGACCTCCACGGGATCTGTCCCGGTTTCGACCAGGGTCAACGGCACGTACCGGGCGACGCTCGCCGATTCGATCGACGGGTCGTTGCGAATCTCCCGCAGCAGCCGCGCGAGAAACACCGGGCCGGTGGCATTCGTGTAGCCGCCCGGTTGGAGGTCAACGGACGCCGTCCCGACCGCAAGCGGATCGAATCCAGCGTCGATGCCACGGGCCGTCTCGAGCCCGCGGAACACCAGGCCGGCCGCCACGAGCAGCACGACCGACACTGCGACCTGCGCGACCACCAGCGCGCCGCGCAACCGCGCTCGAGTTCCCGCGCGGCCCGTCGCATCGTCTTTCATCGCGCCCGCCACATCGACGCGCGACGTCCGAAGCGCCGGCACGAAGCCAAAGACCAACGCGCTCAGGCACGAGAGGACCACGGCGAACGTCACCACCATCCAGTCCACCGATGTATCGAGATTGACCCGCATCGGGGCCGCGGCCGCGGCGCTACCCCGCAGGATCGGCAAGGCGACCGCGGCCAGGATGACGCCGAGGATCGCGCCCGGCAGCGCGCGCACGAGGTTCTCGACAAACAGCAGCCGGAGAATCCGGCCGCGTCCGGCGCCGAGCGCCACGCGGACGGCCAGCTCGCCCCGGCGTCCCACGCCGCGGACGAGCACGAGGTTGGCGACGTTGGCGCAGACGATGATCAAGACGAGCGTCCCCATCACGCCGAGCAGCACGACGACCGGCATCATGTAGGTCTGCGCGCCGAACGGCGACCGCCACAGCGGCAAGACTTCTGCCCGCTCGTTGGTCGGAGTCGGTAGGGGATTGTCGGCCTCCGCCTGTGCGCCCAGCACGCCGATCTCCGCGGATGCCGCCGCGATGCTCACGCCCGGCTTCAGGCGTCTGAACACCACCATCGCCGCCGCGGACCGGGAGTCGAGATGGCTGACCCTGCTGAGCGTTGGCTGCATCATCACCGGCACGTAGAGCTCCATCACCAGGCTCACGATGGTGCCTTGAAAGGCCCGGTCTGCGACGCCGACGACGGTGAGAGGTTGCCGGTTGACTTGAATGGTCTTGCCAACGATGGCCGGATCGGCGCCGAAGGAGCGGCGCCACAGTCCGTCGCTCAGGACGACGACCGGGTGCTGACCGGGCGCGACTTCATCCGACGGCAGCAGCGTCCGTCCCAGTTGTGCGCCGACGCCCAGCAACTGGAAGTAGTTGCCGGTGACTATCTCGCACCACACCCGCTCGCCGGTGCGGCCGAGGCCGAGGATCACCGGCTGCATGTCCGTGGCAGCCAGCCCTTCGAACCCCTGCGCATGCTCGCGGAAGTGCTTGAAGTCCAGAAACGACGTGCCGTTCAACCGTCCGCCGATCGTGCGATGCGCGACGACGGCGAGGCTGGCGGAGTCGGGCACGCCCGGCAGCGGACTGAGCGCGAGGGCCTTGAACATCGAGAAGACAGCGGCATTCCCGCCGACGCCGAGCGTGAGCACGGCGATCACGGCGATCGAAAAGCCGGCGTTCCGCCGCAGCTGGCGCACGCCGAAGCGGACGTCCTGGTAGACATCGACGATCCATTCCACCGCGCCACCCCGGTAGACCCGGCGCGTGGCTTCGGTCGTCTGCAGCACGTTGCCGAATTCCTTCATCGCGGCCAGCCGCGCCGTTTCCGGATCCTGGCCGTCCTCCATCTGATCGCGCGTGGCCATCGCCAGGTGGCTGCGAATCTCCGCCCGCAGGTCGTCGTCTATTTCATGGCGGCGCCGCAGCCAGTGCCAGAACTTCATGGTCTCAACCTCTTTCCGGACCCGGATTGAGCACGCCGCCGATCGCGACGACCAACTGCTCCCACTTGTTGCGCTCGCGCAGCAGCTGCTTCTTGCCGGCCGGCGTCAGCCGATAGAACTTGGCGCGCTGCTTGGCGTCGGTCAGCTGCCAATCGGATTTGACCCAGCCCTGCTTCTGCAGGCGGTGCAGCGCAGGGTAGAGCGATCCGGTTTCGACCTGCAGCGCCTCGGACGATTGCGCGCGGATGGTGTGCCCGATCGCATAACCGTGCTGGGGGCCCCACTGGAGCGTTTGCAGGATGAGCAAGTCGAGCGTGCCTTGTAACAGTTCGAGACGAGTACGCGCGGCGCGGGGTTCCATGTAGACATCCTACACCCACGGATGTAGGATGTCTACAGTGACTGCTGAGGACTCCTCGCTCCGCTCGTCGTAGGCTCGGGCCTTCCGACTTCGCGCACGCGCTTCGGCGGGACAAGTCGGCCTCGAAGGCGACGCGGCCACGCCGCGTCGTAGGCTCGCGCCTGCGGCGCTCGTGGGCGCAAGATATACTTCGGGCTCCCACCCGCGAACTGATACCGCTATGAACTTTCGAAGTTGCCCGCCGGTGGTTTGTGCAGCAGTTCTACTCACGCTGTTCGGGTTCACTGCCTGCAACGAGTCGCCCGTCGCGCCCAGTCCACCGCAGACTCTACACACGGAGTTTGTGCTGCCATTTGACAGAACCACTGCCAATGCCGTCATAAGTGGTCCGACTTTCCTGTTCCAGGGAACATCGGCAGACTATCGCTTCGTACTGGAGGTCGACCGCGCGCCCTTGCAGGTCGAGAAGGCGGCCTGGCGAGTCACCGACAGCACCGTAGCCCTGATCGATGTACGTGGCCATCTGCGCGCGATCAACTCCGGACTCACTACTGTTCAGGCGACGTTTCAAGGCTTGGAGCGCAGCCAACCCATTCGTATCGTGCCAGATCTCGCGGGGGATTGGGAGGGACCTGGACAGGTCACGACCTGTGGCGGAATGACGTGTGACTTTCGCCGATGCTTCAACTTCCTAACAGCTGAATCGCGTCGATTTGTGCGGCTGACGATCGCACAAGACAAGACAGAATTGAGTGGAACGATCGTGAATGGGGTTCCGCTTTCCGGGCTGACGGGCATCAGTATTCCCGTCACTGGACGAGTAGGAGATTCCGGATCGTTCGCTCTCACTGGCGAAACACCGACTGGGCCCACGTCAACTCTTGGAATCACAAGAAGTCTGATTCGGTCGACGGGTGCGACACTAGTGGGTGCGTTTAGCTGGCGCGTCGTGCGGCTCAACCCGTTGCAGGTCGGAACCTGCCGTGAGGATTTCACGGTGGATGTCGAATTTTCTGGGCTAACTCGCGTCGGTCGCTGAGCCCAAGGAGTCCGTAGGCCGACTCCCACGAGGCGCGAAGCGCCGAGCCTACGAGCGAAGCGAGTCCTTGAGTGTTCTAAGCACAGTGTCGTACATCCCCGGCGTAACGGTGCCGGTATTCGTGTTCTGCCGCGACGGATGGTACATGCCGACCAAACTCTCAACTCTTAACTCTGCACTCTGAACTGGCGGTGGCGCCCAGGCGACAGCGCCATGGGCGAATTGAGGCTTCGGGCGAATCACCACCCCTTGTCGCGCCCACACCTTGAGCCAGCCGTCCCACGCGATCTTGCCGAGCGCGACGACGATTTGAAGCCGCGGTAAACAGGCGACCTCAGCCACGAGGTGATCGAGGCACGTGTCGATCTCTTCTGGCAGCGGCTTGTTGTCCGGCGGCGCGCAGCGCACCGCCGCCGCAATGTACGCATCCGTCAGCGTCAACCCATCGTCGACGTGCTGCGATGTCGTGATGTTGGCGAACCCCGCGCGGTTGAGCGCGGCCATCAGGAAATCGCCGGAGGCGCCGGCGCCATCACCGGTGAAGACGCGGCCGGTGCGATTGGCGCCGTGAGCGGCGGGGGCGAGGCCCAGAATCAGGACCCGCGCCTGCGGGTCGCCGAAGCCAGGCACAGGCCTGGCCCAGTAGTCCTCATCCCGGTAGGCGGCCTTCTTTACCCGCCCGACCTCCCGGCAATAGGTGCGCAGGCGGGCGCAGCGGTTGCAGCTAATGATGGCGGTCTGAACGGCCGACAGAGGGTGAGGAGGGGTAGCGTGCCGGGCGCTCATGTGTCTTAGTTGCAATATGTTACAAGCCCGCCCCTCGTGCCCGCCGCTTTCATTTCGCCCCCGCATGCCGCTAAAATGGATCGATTGTCTTATCGACGAGAAGGAAGGTAATAGCCGGCCATGAGAAATACAGCTCCTACCGATGCCGCCCAGCTCGAAGCCCTTGAAACACGCGAGTGGCTCGATTCGCTGGATGACGTGCTCAAGCACGGCGGCGCGGCGCGCGTCGGAGGACTGCTTCGCGAGCTCGGCATCCACGCCCAGAAGCAGGGCGTTCGACTGCCGTTCACGGCGAACACGCCGTACATCAACACCATCAACGCCAACGAGCAGGTGCCGTACCCGGGCAGCCGCGAGATCGAGCGGCGCATCAAGAGCCTGGTGCGCTGGAACGCGATGGCCATGGTCGTTCGCGCCAATCGGGTCGAAGACGGCATCGGCGGCCACATCTCGACCTTCGCCTCGTCTGCCACCTTGTATGAGGTGGGCTTCAACCACTTCTTCCGCGGACGCGACAACGGCAACGAAGGCGACCTCGTGTATTTCCAGGGCCATGGCTCGCCGGGCATTTACTCCCGCGCGTTTCTCGAGGGCCGTATCTCCAACGAACAGCTGGTGAACTTCCGCCGCGAGTTCAACAAGGGCGGCGGGCTGTCGTCGTATCCGCACCCATGGCTGATGCCCGAGTTCTGGGAGTTCCCCACGGTGTCGATGGGCCTCGGCCCGATCATGGCGATCTACCAGGCGCGCTTCAATCGCTACCTGGAAGATCGCGGCCTCAAGCCGAAGAGCGACGCCAAGGTGTGGGCGTTTCTCGGCGACGGCGAAACCGACGAGCCTGAATCGCTGGGCGCCATCACGCTGGCGTCGCGCGAAAAACTCGACAACCTGATCTTCGTGATCAACTGCAACCTCCAGCGGCTCGACGGCCCGGTGCGCGGCAACGGCCAGATCATCCAGGAGCTCGAGGCCATCTTCCGCGGCGCGGGCTGGAACGTCGTCAAGTGCATCTGGGGCGGCGAGTGGGACGACCTGCTCGAGAAGGATCCTGACGGCCTGCTCGTGAAGCGGATGGGCGAGATCGTCGACGGCGAATATCAGAAGTATGCCGTCGAGTCGGGCGCCTACGTGCGCAAGCACTTCTGGGGAGCGGATCCGCGGCTGCTGGACATGGTCAAGCACCTGTCGGACGAGCAGCTCAAGAAGCTGACGCTGGGCGGCCACGACCCCGACAAGGTCTACAACGCCTACAAGCGCGCCACCGAAACGACCGGCATGCCGACGCTGGTGCTGGCGCGCACCATCAAGGGCTACGGCGTCGGCGAATCGGGTGAGGGCAAGAACATCACCCACCAGCAGAAGAAACTCAACGACGAAGAGGTCAAGGCGTTTCGCACGCGATTCGGCATTCCGATTTCGGATGACCAGGTCGCACAGGCGCCCTTCTATCGTCCCGCGGCCGAGAGCGTCGAGATGACGTACCTGCAGGAGCGCCGCGCCGCACTGCACGGCCCGGTGCCGAAGCGGATCGTCCGCACCGAACCGGTCAGCGCGGACCTGAGCGACACCTTCGACGAGTTCCACAAAGGCACGGCGGAGCGCAAGGCCTCGACGACCATGGTGTTCGTGAAGATGCTGTCGAAGCTCCTCAAGGACGAACACATCGGCAAGTTCGTCGTGCCGATCGTCCCCGACGAAGCCCGCACCTTCGGCATGGAGGCGCTGTTCCGCCAGGTCGGCATCTACGCGCACAGCGGCCAGCTCTACGAGCCGGTCGACCGCGACACGCTGCTCTACTACAAGGAAGAATCCGACGGCCAGATCCTCGAAGAGGGCATCAATGAAGCCGGCTCGATGTCGTCGTTCATCGCGGCGGGCACCGCCTACGCGACGCACGGCATCAACATGATCCCGTTCTTCATTTTCTATTCGATGTTCGGCTTCCAGCGGGTCGGCGACCTGATCTGGGCCGGCGCCGACATGCGGATGAAGGGTTTCGTGATGGGCGGCACCGCCGGCCGCACCACGCTCAACGGCGAGGGCCTGCAGCATGAAGACGGCCAGAGCCACGTGCTTGCGCTGCCGGTGCCGAACTGCCAGTCGTACGACCCGGCGTTTGCCTACGAGCTGGCCGTGATCATCGACGATGGCATCAAGCGGATGTATCGCGATCAGGAAGACATCTTCTATTACCTGACGGTGATGAACGAGCAGTACCAGCACCCGCCGATGCCGCAAGGCGTGAACGACGGCATCCTGAAGGGCATCTACGTCTGCAAGCCGACCAGCCAGCCGAAGGCGAAGCTGCGCGCGCAGCTGTTTGGCAGCGGCACCATCCTGCTGCAGGCGCTCGAGGCGCAGAAGATCCTCGAAGAGAAGTACCATGTCGGCGCCGACGTGTGGAGCGTCACGAGCTACGTCAACCTCCATCGCGACGGGCACGCCTGCGAGCGCTGGAACCGCTTGCACCCCGCGGAAGCGCCTCGCGTGCCGTACGTGACGCAGGTCACCAAGGACGCGCCCGGCGTGTTCGTGGCCGCGTCAGACTACCTGAAGGTGCTGCCGGACTCGATCGATCGGTGGCTGCCCAAGCCGCTGCAGGCGCTCGGCACCGACGGCTTCGGCCGCAGCGACTCGCGCGCCGCGCTGCGCAACTTCTTCGAGGTCGACGCCCGGTTCATCGTGGTCGCCACGCTGTATGCCCTGATGCAAGACCAGCAGGTCGACGCGAAGGTCGTGCAGCAGGCCATCAAGGACCTCGGTATTGATACCGAGAAGTCGAACCCGGCCATCAGCTAAGAGAAGGCAAAAGGCAAAAGGCAGAAGGCAGAAGGCAAAAAAGCAGAATGGCAGAGTTCATCCTTCCGAATTTAGGTGATGGCGTCGCCCAGGGCGACGTGTTGAAGGTGCTCGTCAAGATCGGCGACACGATTGCGGTCGATCAGCCGGTCGTCGAGCTCGAAACCGACAAGGCCACCATCGAAGTGCCGTCGAACGTCGCGGGTAAGGTGAAGGAAATCCGCGTCAAAGCGGGCGACAAGGTCAAGCCGGGCCAGGCGGTCCTCGTCATGGAAAACGGCGCCGCTGGGGCCGCCTCGGCTCCAGCGGCTGAAGCTCCCAAGCAGGAAGCCCCCTTGGCATCCGACGAACCCACGGCCGCCGAACGGCCCCGGGCCTCGGTGGTCGATATCGCGGCCGGCCGTCAGCCCGCCGCGCCGCCATCCCCGGCGCACACGGCGCCGTCGGTGCAGACCTCGTCGCCTGCGGCGCCGTCGGTTCGCCGGCTCGCGCGCGAGATTGGTGTCGACGTCAGCCAGGTGACCGGCACCGGTCCTGGCGGGCGCATTACGCAAGATGACGTCAAGGAATTCGCCAAGCGCGTGATGCACAGCATCGGCAGTAACGGCCAGGCGGCCGCGGCGTCGGCGCGTCCAGCCGGCGCGGGCCATGGCCCGGCGCTGCCCGATTTTGCCAAGTGGGGCGAGCTCGAGCGCAAGCCGATGACCGGCATTCGCCGCAAGACGGCCGAACACCTCAGCCACGCGTGGAATGCGATCCCGCATGTCACGCAGTTCGACAAGGCCGACATCACCAGCCTCGAGCAGGTCCGCAAGAAGTACCGCGGTGAAGTCGAGAAGGCCGGCGGCAACCTCACCGTGACCGCGGTGGCCGCGAAGGTGATCGCCAGCGCGCTCAAGGCGTTTCCGCAGTTCAACGCGTCGGTCGACGCGGCGGGCGAGTCGATCATCTACAAGAAGTACATCAACGTCGGCATCGCGGTTGACACCGACAACGGCCTGCTGGTGCCGGTGATCCGCAATGCCGATCGCAAGAACCTGATCGAGCTGTCGATCGAGATCAACCAGCTCGCGGAAAAAGCCAAGGCGCGCAAGCTGACGCTCGACGAGATGTCGGGCGGGTCGATGTCGATCTCGAACCTCGGCGGCATCGGCGGCACGTCGTTCACGCCGATCGTGAACTGGCCCGAGGTCGCCATTCTCGGCATCTCGCGCGGCGCCTTCGAGCCGGTGTGGAACGGCACGACGTTCGAGCCGCGTCAGATGCTGCCGCTGTCGCTCAGCTACGACCACCGCCTGATCGACGGCGCCGACGCGATCCGATTCCTCCGGTGGGTAGCTGAGGCATTGGAGCAACCCTTTACCCTTGCCCTACGAGGATAGGCGTTGCGTGAATCTGTTGATCTGTTGATGTGGTGAGCGGTTGATCTGATCTGTTGATCTGGTGAGCGTGTGATCTTGTGATCTGATTTTTTGATCGAAGGCGAGGGCGCGACAGGTCACCGAGCAGCAATCAGCAAATAGATCAAGAGATCAGATCAACCGTTCAAGAGCTCAAGAGATTGCCAGATTAGATCAACAGATCAACACCTCAAAAGATCAACAGATTCGGGTCCTCTAGAACAATGTCTAGCCATGTAGCGGTAATTGGTGCGGGTCCAGGTGGTTACGCGGCTGCGTTCTATGCGGCCGACCTCGGGCTGACGGTCACGCTCATCGATAACGAGAAGAACCCCGGCGGCGTCTGCCTGTATCGCGGCTGCATTCCGTCGAAGGCGCTGTTGCACGTTGCCAAAGTGCTGGACGAATCGAAGCACGCCAAAGAGTGGGGCATCGAGTTCGGCGCGCCGACGATCGACGTCGACAAGCTGCGCGACTACAAGAACCGCGTCGTCGAGAAGCTGACCAGCGGCACGGGCCAGGTGGCGAAGTTCCGCAAGGTCAACTACATCCAGGGCTGGGCGTCGATCGTCGATGCCAAGACGATCAAGGTGAAGAAGGCGGGCGGCGTCGAAGAGCACGTCACCGTCGATTACATGATCCTGGCGACCGGGTCGCTGCCGACGAAGATTCCGTCGCTCGCGATCGACTCGCCGCGCGTGCTCGATTCGACCGGCGCGCTCAACCTGCCGGAGATCCCGAAGACCATGCTGGTGATCGGCGGGGGCTACATCGGGCTCGAGCTCGGGTCGGTGTATGCGGCGCTGGGCACGAAGGTCTCGGTGGTGGAAATGACACCGGGGTTGCTGCCCGGCGCCGACCGCGACCTGGTCAAGGTGCTCGCGCAGCGCATCGAGAAGATCTACGAGAAGGTGATGGTCTCGACCAAGGTCACGGCGATGAAGGCCAACAAGGACCAGGTCACCGTGTCGTTCGAGGGCGAGGGCGCGCCGAAGGAGGCGCGCTACGACTACGTGCTGGTGTCGATCGGCCGGCGTCCCAATGCCACCATCGATGGCCTCAACAAGACCAAGGTGAAGGTCGACGCCAAGGGCTTCATCGAAACCGACGGGCAGCGCCGCACGGCGGAGCCGACCATTTTCGCGATTGGCGACGTCGCCGGCGAGCCGATGCTGGCGCACAAGGCGTCGCACGAAGCGCGCGTGGCGGTGGAAGCGATCGAAGGCCAGAAGGTGGTATTCGAGCCGGCCGCGATTCCGGCGGTGGTGTTCACCGATCCCGAAATCGCGTGGGCCGGGCTGACCGAAGCCGATGCGGAGAAACAGGGCATCAAAGTCGAAGTCGCGAAGTTCCCGTGGCCGGCCTCGGGCCGCGCGATTGCGATCGATCGCGTTGACGGCTTGACCAAACTGCTGATCGATCCCGAAACCGAGCGCATTCTCGGCGTCGGCATCGTCGGGTCAGGCGCGGGCGAGCTGATCGCCGAAGGCGTGCTGGCAATCGAGATGGGCGCCACCGCGTCGGACATGAAGTTGTCGATCCACCCGCATCCGACGCTGACGGAAACTCTCATGGAGGCGGCTGAAGTCTTCTTCGGGCAAGCTACTCACGTTTATAAGCCAAAGAGAAAGTAGAGCCGCCTCGTACGGGTGCCTAAGGTGCCTGGGGTGCCTATGGGGTGCCTAGGGTTTGGTGCCCGGGTGCCTTGCGTGCATTTGCGATCTGCAGCGCGATCGCGGCGAGTCCGAATACTACCAACGGCAACCAGTCCGGGGCGCGGCCCAAACGCAACACGCCGCCGTTCTTCGGCGCTCGCGAAAAGTGACCCACTTCTGCTCCTGTAAACCGACCCACTCTCAGAACAGAATTTCAAACAGGGAAAGAGCGCCGAGTCTGAACCCGTCCGATCCGACACGCTCCTTCCCAGCTTCGGCGCCCCCAACGCTCACTCACTAAGAACGGACCTGTTGGGGTCAGCCACGACGACGTGAGGTCCGCTTGGTGAGTGACAGCTATCGGCTGGCTTTCTGCTTCCTGGCAGCTCATCCATATCAAGGAAGTTCTTATATTTCAATGAGTTACAAAAATCACTACGTGTTGGCGCGCGCCAAAAAACCGGGATCGCTCACTGTACGGGTGCCCTCTGTTTCGGGAGTCCGCGAGTGGCGCGGCCAGCCCTTGACGAATGACTTGGCGTGCGCCAAGGGCGAAGCCATTGGCGCGCAAGTGCCCGCTCAGCGTCGGCCGGGAGGCGGGTCAAGGGTCACCGAAGGTGACGAGCGAAGCGAGCTTGCCCTTGACGGGCCTCCCGGCCGATGCTATCAGTGGTCCACTTTTCGCGAGCGACCACGGGTCAATTCTCGCGAGCGCTGAAGGCCGTTCAACCAGTACTGCATCCGGTTGTCGAGAATCATCATTGCCAGCCACGTGAGCGACCACCAACCGGCCGCGTGAATCACCTTCGTGCGTCCGAGGCCACCGAGCGCCCAGCCCAGCGCGCCGAGTGCAGCGCCTAAAGCGGCCATCATGAACGTCGATCGGGTCCAACGCGGACGCGTAAGATTGGCCTGGTTCGCGACGTGCCGAGGATCGCTGCGGAACGCCTCTCGTCTTTGCACGCGCTGTTCAGGTGTTTCGTTCCGGATCTGGCGGACTGCCGTCGAGGGATAGCTGTAACTGCCTGCCTGCTCCCGGGCCGCCTCGCGGAGCTCGACCTCTTCGTACAAGCTGTCGCGGACATCGCTCCACGCCAGCGGCGTCAGCCATCCGGTCGTGACGAGCGTGAGGAGGGTGCCCGCGAACACGACGATGGCCGCAGCACGAGCGCTCGTGCGACCGGCGCCTCGTATCAGCATCATGACCGGCAGCATGGCCAACGGCACGGCCAGTGGCAGGACCAGCGGCAGCGCCAGCCAGATGCGCATCTCGAACGGGAAGTCCGCCGTGAGTTGCGTGTTCAACCCGATTTGGATCAGCACGAGCAGGACGGTGGAGACGACCAGGACCGCCGATGCTTTGACAAGCGCGATGCGCGGCATTCGAAGACCTCCAGTAAACAAACATTGCGCGATCGACAGCCCCAATGCACTCGCGCCGCCCAGCGCGCTGCTCAAGCAGGGCGCCGACGTCAACGCCGCGCAGGGCGACGGCATGACCGCGCTGCACTGGGCGGCCACGCTGGGCGATCCGTCGTTGGCGCAGATGCTGCTCTCGGCCGGCGCCAACGTTCGCGCGACCACACGGCTCGGCGGGCTGACGGCACTGCACATGGCCAGCCAGGCCGGACACGCGCAAGTGGCGGCGGTGTTGATCGCGTCTGGCGCTGATCCGAATCTTGCGACCGCAACCGGTGCCACGGCGTTGATGCTGGCGGCGCGATCCGGCAGCGTCGAAACGGCGACGCGCCTGGTGGAAACCGGCGCCGACATCAATCGGGCGGAGAAAGCGTTCGGCCAAACCGCGCTGATGGTTGCCGCCGGACTCGATCGCGCCGGCGTCGTACGCCTGCTGCTGTCACGCGGCGCCGACTGGAAGAAGGCTTCGTCGGTCGCGGATCTCAAGGCGCTGACGGCGCCGGCCGAACAGGAAGGCCGCCAGCAGGGGCCGGGCGGCGGGGCCGCTGGGCGCACCGATGTCGCCGGCGTGACGCGCGGCTATCGCTATAACGAGCTGATCGGCGCGCAGGGCGGTTTGACGGCGTTGCATTTCGCGGCCCGGCAGGGCAGCGCCACCGCGGCGCGTGCCCTCGTCGAAGGCGGCGTCGACGTGAATCAGCCCAGCCCGGGTGATGGCGCCACGCCGCTGCTGGTGGCGATCATCAACGGGCACCTCGACCTTGCGGCCTTCCTGGTCGAGCGCGGCGCGAACCCGAACTTGCTGAGCGACGCCGGCGTCTCGCCGCTTTATGCCGCGTTGAACGTGCAATGGGCGCCGATTGCCGCCTATCCGCAGCCGCGCGCGCACCTGCAGCAAGCGCGGACCTATCTCGATGTGATGACGCTGTTGCTCGACAAAGGCGCCGACCCCAACGCGCGGCTGCGCCGCAAGGTGTGGTACTCGGGCTACAACTTCGATCAATCGGGCGTCGACGAAGTCGGTGCGACGCCGTTATGGCGGGCGGCCTATGCGAGCGACGTGGCGGCGATGAAGCTGCTGGTCGCACACGGCGCCGACGCGTCGATTCCGACCACCAAGCTGTTCTCGCGGCGCGGGCCGGAAGATCCGGTGGCGGGCGCTGACAAGTCAGGACTGCCGGCGATCCCGATTGGCGGCCCTGGCGCCACGCCGCTGCACGCCGCTGCCGGACCCGGATATTCGATGGGATTTGCCGGCAACTCGCATCATTACGCTCCGGGCGGGATGCTGCCTGCCGTGAAATACCTTGTCGAAGAGCTCGGCGCCGACGTCAACGCCGTCGACCAGGACGGCAACACCGCGGTCCACAACGCCGCCGCGCGCGGCGACACCGAGATGGTGCGCTATCTCGCCTCGAAGGGCGCGGATGTGAAGAAGGTCAATCGGGCAGGGCAGACGACGATCGATGTCGCGAACGGTCCCGTGCAGCGGACGCAGCCCTATCCCGAAACCATCAAACTACTCGAGAGTCTTGGGGCTGTTCACAACCATAAGTGTGTCTCTTGCTAATGTGCGTACGGTGCGTACTGTTCCAATAGTGCGTACGGTGCTGGTGCCTAGTGCACCGTACGCACTCTAGGAACGGTACGCACGGTACGCACTTTCTTGTTCGTGCGCGTGGTACGAGCTGCGCACCAGCGGGCCGGCCTCGACGTGGACGAACCCGAGCCCGAGCGCGATCCGTTTGAGCTCGCGGAACTCGTCGGGGTGATAGTAGCGCGTCATCACCGCGTGCTCGTCTGACGGGCGCAGATACTGCCCGAGCGTCAGGATCGAGACGCCGGCCTTGCGAAGATCCTTGAACACCTCGACGACTTCGTCGTGCTCTTCGCCCAGTCCCATCATCATGCCGGTCTTGGTCGGAATGTCGGGCGCGAACGTCCGCGCGCGGTCGAGCAGCTCGAGCGTTCTCGGGTACTTGCCGCCCGAGCGCACCGCGCGGTAGAGGCGCGGCACCGTTTCGGTGTTGTGGTTGAGCACGTCGGGCCTGGCGCGCAGCACGGTTTCGAGCGGCCCCGCCTCGCCCTTGAAGTCGGGGATTAAGACTTCGACCCGGCATTCCGGCAACCGGCGCTTGATGTCGCGGATCGTTTCCGCAAAGATCCCCGCGCCGCCATCCGGTTGATCGTCGCGATCGACCGACGTGATCACCGCGTACTTGAGTGCCATCTGCTCGACGGCTTCGCCGACGCGGCGCGGCTCGTCGATGTCGAGCGTCGCGGGCTTGCCGTGCGCCACCGCGCAGTAGGTGCACGCCCGGGTGCAGACGTCGCCCAGGATCATGAAGGTGGCCGTGCCGTGGTGCCAGCACTCGCCGATGTTGGGGCAGTGCGCGTCTTCGCACACGGTGTTGAGCTTGAGCTCGCGCATGATCCCGCGCAGCCGCAGATAGTTCTCCGACCCCGGCGCGCGAACCTTGAGCCACTCGGGCTTCGGCTCACGCGGTTTCACGAACACCAGCGGCGATTCGACCATCTCCTCTCAGTCTAACTCGAAGAGGCGAATCTTATGATCTGTTGGGCTTTTGATCGGTTGATCCATCTGTTGATCTGATGAGCGGTTGATCTCGTGATCTTCGATCGGTCGATCTAAACCCGGGATCGCAAGACCTTCCACATCATCGACGCGCCAAGCTGGCAGTTTCTGCGACCCGCGACGGCTAGGCGGCCTGAACCGGCCACATTTCCTGCGGCATGGCGGATGCACCTGGGCGGCGCATGGAAAGAAGAGAACTCGAGGCGCGGACGAAGGCGTTCGCGGTGGCCGTGATTGCGTTGTGCGATTCGATTCGCACCCATCCCAATGGCTGGACGACATCCAAACAGTTGCTGGACTGTTCATCGTCGGTCGGCGCAAACTATCGAGCAACCTCCCGCGCGCGCTCGCGGGCGGAGTGGATCGCGAAGATGGGGACAGTCGTGGAAGAGGCCGACGAGTCGGTGTATTGGCTCGAACTGGCGCAGGAGGCCCGAATGGGCGACCGCGCGGCAGTCATGCGCCTGCTCGACGAAGCGCGCCAGCTCCGGGCCGTCTTCGCCGCGTCGTACGCGACATCGCGTCGGAATCGTCGCAAGAAAAGATCAACCGATCATTAGATCAACAGATCAACAGAGAGATCGACAGCTCACCACCTCAAGAGATCAACAGATGCAGAGCCTCGCGATAACTTGGTTAGGCCACTCTTCATTTCGCATTCGAACACCAGGTGGTAAAGAGCTGTTATTCGATCCGTGGTACACGGGTAACCCCTCATTCGTCGAGTCGGCAAGGCCGAAGGCGGCGGACTTGATCCTGGTGTCACACGGCCATAGCGATCACATCACCGATGCGGCGGCGATGGCCAAATCGACCGGCGCCACCGTCGTCGGCATCTGGGAGGTGACCTCGTGGCTCGGCTCGAAGGGCGTGAAGCACCTCGAGCCGATGAACAAGGGCGGGACGATTACCGCGAAGGGCCTCCGCATCACCATGACCGATGCCCGCCACAGCAGCAGCGTCGACGACAACGGCATCGTCTACTTAGGCGAGCCGGCAGGGTTTGTGATCAAGCTCGAAAACGGGCAGACGCTCTATTACGCGGGCGACACGTCGCTGTTTGGCGACATGAAGTTGATCGGCGAGCTCTACAAGCCCGACATCGCGTTCCTGCCGATCGGCGATCGCTTCACGATGGGCCCCGATACCGCGGCCCTGGCGGCGCAATGGCTGGGCGTGAAGATGGTCGTGCCGATGCACTACGGCACATTCCCGTTATTGACTGGCACGCCCGATCAGCTCGAACAAGACCTCGCGGGCAAGGGGATCGAGGTCCTGAAGCTCAAACCTGGCGAGACAGCGGAATAGCGAATAACCAATAACCAATTACGAATAACCAACGTCAACACTTGGTTATTGGTAATTCGTTCTTGGTTATTTCTTGAGCAACCCCCCGACCAGGTAGTCTGTGAACGCTGCGCCGATGGTGTCGGAGGTCTGCGGTCCTTCCGGATCGAACCACTTCGGGATCCAGTTGATCGCGCCCATCATCGCAAACTCGATGAGCTTCGGATCGCCGGGCGTGAACATGCCCTGGTCGATGCCCTGCTGGATGATGTCGCGGATGCCGTGATCGAACTGGTCGCGCGTGGCGATGATCTTCTTCAAGAGTGGCGGCGACAACGCTTCAGGATCGAGCGTCAACGCGGTGGCATGCAGCTCGTCGAGAATCAGGTGCACGAACGCCAGCACGAGGCGGCGCAGCTTGGCTTCAGGCGACGACTGCTCGGCCTGTACATCCGCCATCAGCGTCAGCAGCAGGTCGAGCGAGTAGTCGTGGCAAGCGAAGAGGATGTCTTCCTTGTTCTTGAAGTAGTAGTAGAGATTGCCCTTCGTCATCTCGAGCGCCGAGGCAATCTCGTCCACGCTGGCGCCGTGATAGCCGCGCCGGCGGAAGGCCGCCGCCGCGCTCTTGAGAATCTCGATTCGACGATCGGACGTGGCTGCCGTTCGGGCCATGGGGGTCTGACCCTCGCAGGGTAAATCCGCGAGGGTCTGACCCCTTATACCACTATTTGAACGAGCGTTTAAATTCGTAGTAAACTCGCCCGGTGGAACAGACCGCCGCGCCGCCGGTGAATTTCGAGACCTCTCCCGATCACTACAAGCACTGGAAGCTCAGCATCAACGGCAACGTCGCGACCCTGGCGATGGACGTCCGCGAAGACGCCGGGCTGCGGCCCGCCGACTACAAGTTGAAACTCAATTCCTACGATCTCGGCGTCGATATCGAGCTGGCCGACGTGCTGCAGCGGCTTCGCTTCGAGCATCCCGAGGTGCACTCGGTGGTGCTGACCAGCCTGAAGCCGCGGATTTTCTGCGCAGGCGCCAACATCTTCATGCTCGGTTCGTCGGACCACGGTTTCAAGGTGAACTTCTGCAAGTTCACCAACGAGACGCGTCTCGGCATGGAAGACATGAGCGCCCATAGCGGCATCAAGTTCCTCGCGGCGGTCAACGGCATTTGCGCCGGCGGCGGCTACGAGCTGGCGCTTGCGTGCGACGAGATCGTGCTGGTGGACGATGGCAGCGCGTCGGTGGGGCTGCCGGAGACACCGCTCCTGGGCGTGCTGCCCGGCACGGGCGGACTGACGCGTGTTGTCGACAAGCGCAAGGTGCGGCGCGATCTGGCGGACGACTTCAGCACCTTGACCGAAGGCGTGCGCGGCAAGCGCGCCGTGGAAGGGCGTTTCGTTGACGCCGTGTATCCGACCAGCAAGTTCCAGGAGGCGGTCGCGAAGCGGGCCCAGGAGCTTGCGGCCAAATCCGATCGGCCCGCCACCGGGCCCGGCGTGAAGCTGGGTCCGTTGAACCCGGTCATGAGCGGAGACACGATCGCTTACAAGTACGTGAAGGGCTCGATCGATCGCGCGAAACGCCTCTGCGCGTTGACGATTGCGGCGCCGGGGATGGACGAACCTAAAGGTTCGTCCCCACGAGAGATGCCGAGGACGCCTGATGAATTTCTCGCCGCCGGCGATCAGGCGTGGGCGATCCGCGCCTTTCGTGAGCTGGACGACGCATTGCTGCGGCTGCGGCTGAACGAACCCGAGATTGGAACCGTGGTACTGCGAACGACGGGCGACCCGAAGGCCGTGCTCGCGGTGGATGCGACGCTCGATGCCCACAAGTCCCATTGGCTCGTGCGCGAGATCGTCAGCCTGATCCGCCGCACCCTGAAGCGCGTCGACCTGACCTCGCGCAGTTTCTTCGCGCTCATCGAGCCCGGCAGCGCGTTTGCGGGCACGCTGCTCGAGCTCGCGCTGGCGGCCGATCGCGTCTACATGCTCGATCATCCCGACGAAGACAACAGCATCCAGTTGTCGGTGATGAACGGCGGCGCCTACCCGATGAGCAACGGCCTCTCGCGACTGCAGGTGCGCTTCCTGGGCGAGCCCGATTCGGTCGGCAAGGCCCTCTCGCACGACGGCCCGCTCGACGCGAAGACGGCGCTCGAACACGGCCTGATCTTCTCCGCGCCAGACGACATCGATTGGGATGACGAAGTTCGCATGGCGCTCGAAGCGCGCGCGGCATTCTCCCCCGATGCGCTCACCGGCATGGAAGCCAACCTGCGCTTTGCCGGCCCCGAGACGATGGAGACCAAGATCTTCGGGCGGCTGACCGCCTGGCAGAACTGGATCTTCCAGCGGCCCAACGCGGTTGGCGAGAAGGGCGCACTGATGACCTACGGCCGTGAGGGCCGGCCGTCGTTTGATTTCAAGAGGACTTGATCGACAAACCTAAAGGTTTGTCGCCACAGCTAAAGGTTTGTCGCCACAGCCAAAGGTTTGTCGCCACGGACCTGCAGGTTTGTCGCCACGGAGCACCACATGATTTCGGCTGAAAAAATCCCGAACAACGTTGACCTCGCCGGCAACAAGCGATTGCTGCGCGCGCTCGAGCACTGGCAGCCTGCGTATCTCGATTGGTGGCGCGACATGGGGCCGCCCGGGTTCCAGGACAGCCACCAGGTCTACCTGCGCACGGCGGTGAGCGTCGACGCCGCGGGCTGGGCGCACTTCGATTACGTCAAGCTGCCGGAATATCGGTGGGGGATTTTCCTCGCCGAGCCTTCGCACGATCGGCGCATCGGGTTCGGCGACTTCAAGGGCCAGCCGGTCTGGAATGAAGTGCCCGGCGAGTTCCGCAACCAGCTGCGTCGCCTCATCGTCATTCAAGGCGACACCGAGCCCGCCAGCGTGGAACAGCAGCGCTCGCTCGGCGCGCATTGCCCGAGCCTGTACGATCTGCGCAACCTGTTCCAGGTCAACGTCGAAGAAGGCCGCCACCTCTGGGCGATGGTCTACCTGCTGCACTCCCACTTCGGCCGCGACGGGCGCGAAGAGGCCGAAGCGCTGCTCGAGCGCCGCAGCGGCAACGACGACACGCCCCGCATGCTCGAGGCCTTCAACGAACCGATCGATACCTGGCTCGACTTCTTCGCCTTCACGATGTTCACCGACCGCGACGGCAAGTCGCAGTTGCTGTCGTTGTCGGAGAGCTCGCTCGATCCGCTGGCGCGGACGACACGGTTCATGCTCACCGAAGAGGCCCACCACATGTTCGTCGGCGAAAGCGGCCTGGGCCGCATTCTCGAGCGCACCTGCCAGTTGCTGCGCGAGTCCGGGTATTCGGGCGACGTGCGCCGCGCCGGCGGCATCGACCTGCCGCTGGTCCAGAAGTTCGTCAATTTCTGGTTCAGCCAGAGCCTCGACCTGCACGGCAGCGAGGTCTCGAGCAACGCCGCGTCGTACTTTTCGAACGGCCTCAAGGGCCGCGCCGAAGAGGATAAATTCGACGACGACCACGTGCTGGCGGCAAACATGTACATGCTCGACCTGATCGACGACAGCGGCCGCATCATCCGCGAGGAAGTGCCGATGCGCAACGCCCTCAACGAGGTGCTGCGCGACTGGTATGTCGGCGACTGCCAGGCCGGCGTGGATCGCTGGAACAAGCGGACGCTCGAGGCGAATGGCATGTCGGAGCGCATCGCGCTGCCGTCGCGCAGGTTCCACCGCAAAGTGGGCGTCTACGCAGGCAAGCACTTCGATCCGTATGGCAGTCAGCTGACCGCTGAGGAATGGGAGCGGAAGAAGTACGAGTGGCTGCCGTCCCCGGCAGACAAGGCCTACCTGCACAGCATCCAGGTCACCCCGGTCTACAAGCCCGGGCAGTTCGCCAATTACATCGCGCCCCCGCAGCGCGGCATCAACCGCCAGCCGATCGACTTCGAGTACGTGCGCACCGAGGCCTAGAAAAGACAAACAGGAGACCAGGAGGTCAGGAGAACTACTGGATGATGATGCGGCCCTGAAGCCCGGCGTTGTCGGGCAGGTTGTGATCGTGGAAGCCGCACGTGCGGGCGGTGTTGAGATTGCCCGTGGTGCGTGTCTGGCCCGCCGATAAAAATCCCACCGAATTAATCTCAGGGCACTGCGTGTGCTCGGGATGCGGATCCGACGACATGTCGTGCGCCTGGTTGTGGCTGTTGACGAACGTGACGCGGCCACCGGGCGCGATCGTCACCGACGCAGGGCTGACCGCGCCGTTGGCGCCAATCGTGATGGTCGCCGTGGTCGGGTTCGGGCCGCCCGTGGTGGGCGGCGGTGTGGGCGTAGGGGTTGGAGTCGGAGTCGGGGTCGCGGTCGGGGTCGTGGGGGAAGAACCACCACCGCCGCCGCACGCTGCCGCTGTCACCGCCACGATCACCACCGCACCGAACGCCATCCACACCGATTGCTTCATCGTTTTCACTTTGCTGCGTCGGGGTCAGACCCCTCGACACTTCTTGCTCGGGGTCAGACCCCGACGTTAGAAAAATTTACGCGAGAGGTTGAATCCAACATACCAGTCGTCGCGGGCGCTGCCGCCGCGCGCGACACTGGCGAGCGTCGTCCCGATACCGTTTGAGAAATTGATCTGAAACAGGTGGCCGCCGGCCCGCTGCTCGATGCCGAAACTGATCAGCGTGACGCCCGGCGAGTAGCCGGCGATGCGTGGCGACGCTTCGAGCACGAGGTAGGTCGAGTTGCGCACGCGCACCCGGGTGCCGAGGCCGAGGACGGCCGTGTCGTTGTCGTCGACGAGTTCGGTGGGTTGCGGGTTGGTGTTGTTGATCCACGCCGGCTGCAGGTAGATCGCCGCCCGGTCGCCAATCTCGCGAGAGATCACCGCAGCGATACCGGGCGAGTAGCTGTCGCGAAAGTTGTTGGTGCCTTCAGCCGTTGCCAGCGCGCTGATGCCGACCGGGAACGAGGCCTGCGACTTCAGTTCGTACTGGCCGAAGAACTGAATCGTCCGGTCGGACGTGCGATAAATCCCGACTTGGCCGCCGCGAATGAGCCCGTACCTCAGCTCGAGCCCGATCAGCGCGCCCGAATCGAAGCCAAAAAAGTCGTTGACCAGGTCGGAGAAGTCGCCCTGTCCCAAAGGCCGCGCGAAGCGATGCGACATCCGGAACACCATCTTGTGGCGCGGCACCCGGAGGTTGGTCGCCAGCGTTGCCAGCCCGAAGTCTGGCTGAACCAGGTTGGGGTCGCGGTCCGGGTCGTCCTCTTCTTGCGAGGCCGCGGCGGGCGGGGCCTCAGTGGGGGGAGCCTGGCCGAAGGCTGGCGTCGCGGCAAGGGCCGCGAAGCCGAGGCACAACATTGCACGTCGAATCCTTGGGGTCACATGGGTCACAGTCGACTCCTAATCGTTTTTGGCGCCGAGCTGAATCCAGCGGCGGATGATGCTGATCTGACCTGTCGTCAGGTAGGGACCGGCGCTCCGCGGCATGCGCACGCCGACGATGGTCGAGCGGCCTTCCAGTTTATGAATCAGATAGCTGGCCTCCGGGTCGCCCGGGATCACGCGAACGGCGTCAGGCTTTCCGATGCTGGCCCTACCCACGAGCGACGAGTACGACTGGCCTTCGATCAGCAACAGGCCGCCCGTCGGCGTCCGCCCGGCGTTGGTGTGACACTGCGTACATGCCAACCGGCCGCTGCTGTCCTGTTTATTGAAAATCTCGCGCTGAATGCTCGACAGCGTGGGCTGGAGATCAGGGGTCGGACCAGCGACGTCCCTAAGGCGTTCGTCGCACGCGCTGCCGATTGAAGCGGCCAGTGCCAGAAACAGTACTCGCTGAAATCTCATTCGCACCTCGCTACCGATCATCGTTCCTTCACCGTCACTACCAGCATCCCCTTCATGTCGTCATGACCTTCCCCGCAATACTCGGAGCACAGGATCGGGAATTCGCCAGCCGCCGCCGCCGTAAACTCGATCGAGACCGGCTGGTCCCCGCGCTTGAGCGCCTGCGAAACCTTGAATTTCTTGATTGCGATCCCGTGCGGGCCGTCGGCCGACTTTACCATCAGCCGCACGCGCTCGCCCTCGGTGACCTCGATGCGCGCGGGTTCGAAGGCGAATCGCTTGACGACGACCTCGATCACGCGTGGCGCAGAAGCCGTGGCGGGGTCCTGATGGGCATAAGACATCGCTGCCACTCCCAACAAGAGCGCCGTCCCCGCCACGGCAATCGAATCTGCAAAAAGGGTCGGTCGACCTAGCACCTGGCCCGGTATAAGCAAGGGTGATGCCTGAAAACCGCGGACCTGAAGGTCCGCGCTACGGGGCGTACCGCGGGAAACGGCGTCGGCGGGCGCCACCGCCCCTCCGCGGGGCGTAAGAACTTACGCTGAGCGTAAGGGTCAGCCCTCGATGCGGTACTTGGCCAGGTAGTGGCTGAGGGCGCGCTGGCTGATGCCCATCAGTTCGGCGGCGTCCTTCTTCACGCCGCGCGCCTGTTCGAGCGCGCGCCGCATGGTCTCGCGCTCCGCCCATTCGAGGTTCTGATGCAGCTTGAGTGACGGCACGGCCGCCGCCGCCGGCGTGGCCGTCGCGCTCATCAACCAGACCGTGCGGCTGGTGAGGACGGGGCTGGTCGACAGCACCACGGCGCGCTCGATCGTGTTCTCGAGCTCCCGCACGTTGCCCGGCCACTCGTATCCCGTGAGCTCGGCCATCGCTTTGTCATCGACGCCGTCGATCGTCTTGCCGGTCCGTTCCGCAAACCGCCGGACGAAATGATCGACCAGCATCGGGATGTCCTCGCGCCGCTCGCGCAGCGGCGGCATCTCGACGGGAATGACGTTGAGGCGATAGAACAGATCTTCGAGAAACTTGCCGTCGGCGACGAGCTGGCGCAGATCGCGGTTGGTCGCCGCAATCACGCGCACGTCGACGCGTTGCGTGCGCTCGGCGCCCAGCGGCTCGAACTCGCGCTCCTGCAGCACGCGCAGCAGCTTCGACTGCACCGCCAGGCTGATGGTGCCGATTTCGTCGAGGAAGATCGTGCCGCCGTCGGCCAGCGCGAAGCGGCCCTTCTTGGTGAAGGTGGCGCCGGTGAACGCGCCGCGGACGTGGCCGAACAGTTCCGATTCGAGCAGCCCCTCGGGGATCGCCGCGCAGTTCACCTTGATCATCGGCATGCTGCGCTGCGCGCTGCGGGCATGGATGGCGCGCGCCACCAGCTCCTTGCCGGTGCCGGTTTCGCCGGTGAGGAGCACCGTGCTCTTCGACTCGGCCACCAGCTCCGCCCGCGCAATCACGTCGCGAATGGGCCGGCTGCGCCCGATGATGCCGTAGTGATCGAACTCGGCGTCGCGCTCGCTCAGCAGATACCGCAGCCCGGTTCGCGCGCGCTGATCCTCCAGGGCCCGCCGCGCCAGCACCAGCAGCTCTTCGACCTCGAACGGCTTCTGCAGGTAATCGCGCGCGCCGAGCTTCATCGCTTCGACCGCGCTTTCGATGCTGCCGTGCGCGGTCATCATCACGATCGCTGGCCGTTCGCCTTCGGGCGTCGACGCCGCCATCTCGCGAATCACCTCCAGCCCTGTGCGATCGGGCATCAGGAAGTCGATCACCAGCAGATCGAACGCCCGCTCGCTGAGGGCGCGGGCGGCGTCGCGGGCATTGGACGCCGTCACCACCTCGTGGCCGTCGTCGCGCAGCGCGCGCCCGAGCGTCTTGAGGATCTTCTCTTCGTCGTCTGCGAGCAGGATGCTGCCAACCATGTCAGACACTGTGATTCCGTGGCGCATCGCCGAGCTCGACGCGGAAGTCGGTGCCGTCGCCCGGCTTGGTCGTGACGGCGATGGCGCCGCCCATGCCTTCGACGATGTTCTTGGCGATGGCGAGGCCGAGCCCGGTGCCGGCGCGCCTGGTGGTGAAGTATGGATCGAAGATGCGCGGCAGCACATCCTCGGCAATGCCCGGGCCGTTGTCGCGAATCGTGATGCTGACACGGCGCTCACCGAGGCGCTGCGTGATCAGCCGCACGGCCGGCGCGGCGCGCGCGGCTCGAGCCGGCGCGTCTTTCGGCGGCTCCACCGCATTCTGCGCGTTGGTCAGCAGGTTGATCAGGACGGTCCGCAACCGCTCGCTGTCGATGATCAAGTCCGGCAGCGCCGGCGCCAGTTCGAGCGTGACCGTGGCGTGCCCGTCGCCGGCCGCGGCCGCGGCCGCGGCATCGCGGCATACGGCGTTGACGTCGGTGGGCGCCGGGTCGAAGCGGATCGGCCGCGCGACGTCGAGCACGTCGTTGACGAGGCTGTTCAGCCGATCGATCTCCTCGTCGATATCTTTGGCTGCATCACGAATGTCCGCCGCGCTGGTGCCGTTGCGATCGAGTGTGCGCAAGGCGCCCTTGATGATCATCAGCGGGTTGCGCACCTCGTGCGCGATCACGGTCGAGAGCCGGCCGAGCGACGACAGCCGCTCGCGCTGTCCGGCTTCACGTTGAAAGCGCGCGATCGAGTCGGTGAGCGTATTGAACGTGGTCGCCAGCATATGCGCATCATCGTCATCCCAACCGCCGCGGCGCTTGGTGGCGATCTTGCGGGTCAGGTCGCCGGTGACCGCGACCTGCCGCATGTGATCGGTAATGGTGGCCAGCGGCCGCGTGATGGTGCGCGCCACCGCGTAGCTCACCACGATGGCCAGCAGCGTGGCGCCAAGCGCGATGGCGCCGAGCGCCGCCTGGATGCTGCCGAGCGTGCGCATCCGCTCGCTGCGCGAGCGCAGGATGATCGCGGCCGGATCGGCGGCGCCGCTCAGCGTTCCGAGCGGTTGCGCCCGGGCGACGTATTCCACGCCGCCAATCACGAGGCGGGTGGGGTGCGGGCTCGTCAGCACGGTGGCGAGGGCCGGCGCGGCGCCGGGCCCGAGGGTCGAGGCGCGCACCGTCCCGTCCATCGCGAACGCGATGTCGGCGCCGGTCAACGACTTGAACTGGTTCGCGCGCGCCTCGTCCAACAGGATCCCGATACTGAGGAAACCGAGAATGTCGGGACGCTCGATGCCGAGCGTGACCGGAACGCTCACCACTTCGAGCACGCCGCGGGCGTGCGCGAGAAAGACCGGCGCCGCCGTGCCCTCGAGCGCGTGGCGCTCATCCCGGATCGGTTCGATCAGCGCCTCGCGGTTGCCGGCGGCGGCCAGGGTTTCGCCACGCCGCCCGCTGACAATCAGCAGGTCGGCGCCGGCCTGCTGTTGATAATCAACCGCGATCGGCGCGAGCGTGGGCCGATCGCCAATCTCGACAACGGCCTTGAATTTGGGCAGGTCGGCGATGAGCCGCGCCGTTCGGGCGACGTAGTCGGACTGGGTGCGGCGCTGCTCATCGACGAGCGTGGCGGCCTCGGTGAGGTCGCGCTGCAGCTCGGCCTCGGTTTCGCGCGTCATCCGCGCGCTCACGAAAAACACCGCCGCGCCGATCGACAGCATCGCGAGCAGCGCGCTGGCCAGGAAGATGCGGTTGGTGATCGAGCCAAGCACGCGCATCAGGGCACGACCATTTCCACTTCAGCCCACCCGGCCGGCGGCACCACGACCGCGCGCGTCGTCCGCGCTTCACCTTCGTACCAGCCGACCAGTGTGTAAGTGCCCGCCGGAACCGAGGGCAGCTCGAAGCGCCCCTCGACATCGGTGACGTCGAAGAACGGATGATTGAACACGACGATAAACGCGTTCATGTGCGAATGAATGTCGCAGAAGACGCGGACCACGCCTGGCCTGTCCATGCGTACCGCTTTCGATCGGCCGGCGGCATAGCGGCCGAGGTCGAATCGCTGCGCCCGCGATAACGAGAAGACGTTGTGATACGTGAGGTCGCTATTGGGAAAGTCGACGAGGGTGCCGACCATCACGGCGAGCAGGTGAGGGACGAAGCGCTCGTGGCGCTGATCCATCACGGCGCGGCCGGGCTCGCGTTCGTCGAATGCGGATCGCGGCGCGGTGTCGAGGTAGACCAGCCCCCGGCGCAGGTCCGGAACGTCGCGTGGTCCCGGGCTCCCCGGCGCCGCCACGTCAGGCCGCCGCTCCACTGGCTTGGCGAGGCGGCGGATGTCGAGGCGGCCGCGAATGCCACCTGACGCGGGGGCCTGCGGTTGGCTCGCAGCGCTCGTGGGATCGATGATGAGAGCCAACCCGAGGAGCGCCGAAGGCAGGCCGAGTCCCCTTAGAACCAATACAACACCTGCGCGCTCACCATCGAGTCGGCGGGGACGCGTCCGCCGTCGCGGCGATTGCGCTGCCACGCACCCTTGGCGAGGATGTTCCGCGTCACGGAATAGCCGCCGCCGAGCTCGACCCGCCAGACATCGGCATCCCACGGCGTCCGGCCACGCGACCCCATGATGTCGCTGAAGTCGAGGCGATCGCCGCGCGCCGCCACGTAGGCGCCGGGCGCGATCTTGTAGCGGCCTTCGAGCAACAGCGACGTCGCGACCAGCGGCCGATCGATCAACGGCGCCGAAATCTCAGGCATCGTCCACGACGAGCGGATCGCTTCTCCGCGGATCAGGATGCGTCCGGCTGAAAACTCCGCATCGCCGCCGACGGCCGTCTGGCGCGGACGCGTGACCGCTTGCGCGTCGAACGATCGATCGAGCCACGACCCTTGGGACGCCGACACCGCCACCGCCAAAGCCGGCGAGGGTCGCGCCACCACGCGGCCGACGACCTGCTTGCCGCTGTTGTTGTCGTGCAGGCGCGGATCCGAAAGCGAGCCGACGGTGACGGCGCCGGTCCACTCGAACATCCCGTTGACCGCGTGCGCCTGGACGCCGGTGTCCCAACGGGAGGTGTTGATCATCGGCAGTCCCGGGGCGGGCGCCCTGTTGCCGACAGGAAAACTCGATCGCCACCCGCGCCCGCGCATTCTCAGCAGATCGTCGGCGCTGGCGGGCAGCGCGTCGGGACGAATCGACAGCAGGTATTGATAGGCGAGCGGCTGGCCGACCAGGAGGTTGCCGCTGCCGTACGCCGAGCGGGTCATCGCGCCGAAGGCCGGCGGAATGCGACCGGCCTGCAGATCGAAGCGGCGGTTGGGCCAGGGGCGGATCCGGACGAACAAGCCGTACGCCTCGAAGACGCGGCCTTGATCCAGCCGGACCTCGCCCAGCACCTGCAGGTAGTCGTTCGCGCGGATTTCCGCCGCCACGCCGATGCGGAAGTTGCGGATCGCGCTGTACTCGTAGCTCGTGTAGTTGAAGAACCCGGGATCGTCGGGAGCCACGGTCGCCACGATCTCGGCGCCGAGCACAAAGTGCCCGCCGGCGATCGAGATCGGCTCGTCGGGCAGCCACTGCGCTGCGGCCGGGCGCGCTGGGACGAACGCCATCAGCGCGCAGCCCACGACCACCCCAGCCTTCGCTCGCGCTCCAACTGCTCGCGAGCTTCGGCGAGGCCTCGCCGTAGCGGCCTCCGGCCGCGAAGGCGGACGCCAGAACATCCACATGCCGAAAGTATAATGCGCGCGTGTGGCTCACCCTGCTGATCTCGCTCGTCACGATCGCGGCGGCCGCCACCGATCGCCAGACCAGAACCCTCCCTCTGCCGGCCGGCCGCGCGCTGGCGATCGACATCACGGTCGGCAGCATTCGGCTCGAAGGCTGGGATCGGCCCGACGCCGAGATCGAGATCGAGCGCCGCGCCCCATCAACCGGGCAACTGGCGCGGCTGCCGATCGCGATCGATGAATCACCGTCGCGGGTGCACGTGCGCGTGGTGCAGGCCGCCGGCGCAACCGACCCCGCCATTCGCGCCGACATCGTGATTCGCCTGCCGCGTGACGCGGTCGTCGAACGCGTGCAGGTGCTCGAGGGCAAGCTCACGATCAACGCATTTCGGGGAACGCTCTCGGCCGACCTGCGGCGCGGGCCGATCGAAGGCGCTGATCTATCGGGCGTGCTGCGGCTCGAGACCGGAATCGGATCGATCGTGCTGGCGAGCGCGCGATTGTCGCCGAACGGCCTGCTTCGCCTCCGTGCGTTCAATGGCGACGTGCGGCTCACGCTGGCGGAGCGCCCGGCCGACGCGCGCGTCCTGGCGCTGGCATTGAACGGTCACATTCGATCCGACATTCCGTTGACGATGAAAGACACCTGGGGACCGAGGTGGGGAGAAGCGACGCTCGGCACAGGCGAGCCGGTGATTTCTCTCGACGTCGTGACCGGCACGATCGAGATCCGATCGCCGCGCTAGCGTCTTTTCAAGCGCTGCTGCGCGTCGTTGTAGCGTGCCGTTCCGGGCGGGACCTTCGCGTACGCCTCTTTCGCCTTCACCGGATTCTTCAGCCGCCGCTCGTAGATCTCGCCGACGCGGAACCAGGCGTCCATCGGGTTGTCCGGGAATTTCACCGCGAGCTCCTCGAGCAACTGCGCCGCATCCTCATGCCGGTCCATCTGCGCCAGCATCATCGCCAGGCGGTTGCGCGCGACCATCGACTGCGTGCCGTCCGGGAACTGCGTGATGAACGTCCGCAACGTGACCAGGACCGACGGCACTTCGACCTTCAGGACCGGATCGATCTCGCGGAAGTCTTTTCGATCGGTCTCGATCCGCAGCTTGGCTTGTAGCGCCTGCTGGGCCTGCGGCGTGCCCGGGAACTCGCGGACGACCTCGTTCAACAGCTCGCGCGATTGCTGCACCGCGCGGGGTTGTCGTGAGCGGCCGAGGATGCCGGCGCGGCGCATCTTGCTCTCGGCCGCACGGCGATCGCCTTTGAAGCGGCTCTCGAATTCCACGTACGCCGCCATGGCATCTTCGAGCTTTCCGGTCTTTTCGTGCAGCTCCGCGGCGAGCAGGGATGCTTCGGCTCCGGCGCGCGAGCCCGGGTACTCGATGATGATTTGGCGCAGGTCGGCGAGCGCCTGGTCGTTCAAGTTGTTGGCGACCTTGGCCCGCGCAACCTCGAGCCGCTGCGCGGCTTCGGCCTCGCGCGAGACGGGAGCAGGCGCAGGAGCAGGCGCGACGGGCGCCGGCGGCGGGGCCTTGGTGGCCGGGCGCGTGGCGGTGGCGTTGCCCCCGGCCGGACGCGCGGCTGCGGCCGCGGGGTTGACCGCGACGGTGCCGCCGCCCGCGGGCGCCGCCGGTTTGCCGCTCACCGCCGGCGCAGGCGGAGGCGGGGGGGCGGACGTTGGTGGCGCCTCGGCCGGCGCGGTAACGGCAGGCGCCGTAACGGCAGGAGCGGACGCGGTCTGATTCACGGGCGATGGCGGCTGACCTCCGCGCGTGGCGACATAGGCGCCGATGGCGGCCGCGATCGCGGCGATCACGAGAACGGCGGCGCCCGCGCCCCACGCGGCGGGCGATTTCACGGCCGACTTCGTGATCGCGCTCAACGCGGGCCTGGCCGGTGGCGGCGGCGGTGCGACGGACGTCGGCGGAGGCGGGCTCGAGGCCCATTCGCCGGATCCCGATCCGCCGGATCCCGATCCGCCGGCCACCGTCACACCGGAGGAAATGACGACGGTGGCGGTGTCGGGACTGATGTCCAATGGCGCGGCAACCGGGATGTGCCGCGAGCTGGCATCGCGCCGCAACCGCTTCAAATCGGCGCCGAGGTCCGCGGCCGTCTGGTAGCGCAGCGTGCGATCTTTCTCGAGCGCTTTCGACACGATGCGATCGAGCTCGGACGGCACGTTGGCGTTCAACGAGCTCGGCGCGGCGGGTTCGCGATTGAGAATGCCGTCGAACACGACGGCGGTGGTGTTGCCGGGAAAACTCACGCGGCCCGTCGCCATCTCGTAGAGAACCACGCCAAACGAGAACAGATCGGTCCGCGGGTCGACGTCGTCGCCGCGCGCCTGCTCGGGCGACATATACGCGATGGTGCCGACTGTGGTGCCGGCCACGCTGGTGAAATGCTCCGGCACCTGTGTTTCGCGTTCGGCTTCGATCTGACGTCCCGGACGTCGGTAGTTAGGCGCCAGCTTCGCGAGGCCGAAGTCGAGCACCTTCACCGGGCCGCGCTTGGTCAGGAAGATGTTGGCGGGCTTCACGTCGCGATGGAGGATGCCCTCGCTGTGCGCGGCATCCAGAGCGTCGGCGACCTGCGCGGCGATGTCGAGCATCCTCTGTAGCTCGATCGGCTTTCCCAACAGCCGTTGATCGAGCGGATCGCCATCGAGCAGCTCCATCGCGAGATACAGCTGCCCCTCGTGTTCGTCGAAGCCGTAGATGGTGCAAATGTTCGGATGGTTAAGAGCCGACGCCGTGCGCGCCTCGCGCTTGAAGCGCTCGACGGCTTCGTCGTTCGCAGTGGCGCCGGGCGGCAGCACTTTGAGCGCCACCTGGCGCCCGAGTTTGAGGTCTTGCGCGCGGTACACCACCCCCATCCCCCCAGCGCCCAGCTGATCGAGGATCTTGTAGTGCCCGAAAGTTTCGCCAATCAGGTTCGACACGGTCCGGACAGTCATCCTATGCCTGTAACGCCTTGACAGGGAAGGGGGCTAACGCTACAGTCAGGAATCTGAAACGTCGTTCCACATAATGGAATCAGATCAGCCTCCTGACCGCGTTCGCGGCTCCGCGACCTCTATCGACAAAGCGCTCGAGGTCTGCGAGGTCTTGAGCGGCGTGCCCCGCGGCATGAGCCTCTCGGATTTGGCACGTTCGGTCCGCCAACCGGCCTCCACCGTGCATCGCCTGCTGCGCGTGCTCAAGGGCCGGGGCTACGTGCGCCAGGACGACGAGACGCAGCGCTACGGATTGACGCTCAAAATGCTCGACCTGAGCTTCAGATCGCTCGGCCAGTCGGAGCTCCGGCTGCATGCGTATCCGATCATGCGCGAGTACGTGCTGCGCACGCCGTATCGCGGATTCATCGCGATTCCCGCCAGCGGCGAGGTGACTTACGTGTGGAGCGCCGGGCCGGACGAAGTCGCGATGCGCACCGTCTACGGAAAGGAAATGCCGGGACACTGCGCGATGTATTTTTCACCGCGGCAAGCGACGCGTCGCCTGAGCTGCCTGCGGCTCGCGTCGCCGTCGGAGTTGAGCAAACCCGAAGCGACCGTCGTGCGCATGGGGCCGCCGCCGGTCGAGCCCGACGCCCTGCAACGGTTGTTCTGCACCTGCGCTCCGGTGCGCGATTACACCGGCCAGGAAGTCGCACGCGTCGGCGTATTCGGGCACGGGCCCGACGATCGGCCGATTCTCACCGAACACCACCGCGGCGCGTGGGACCTGGCGCGCCGCATCTCGATGCGCCTGGGTCACGTGCCGGCCAACGCTCTTGAGAGCACCGCATACCTCTTAACTCTTAACTCGTAACTCTTAACTCTGCACTCTTAACTTCAAGGATCGGATATGGCGTACATCATCACGGAACCCTGCATCGGCACCAAAGACTCGGCCTGCGTCGACGTCTGCCCGGTGGACTGCATCCACCCCCGTAAGGATGAGGCGGACTTCGAGGCGGAAACGATGCTCTTCATTCACCCTGACGAATGCATCGACTGCGGCGCCTGCGTCCCGGCGTGCCCGGTCGAGGCCATTTTTGCCCTCGACGAGGTGCCGGAGAAGTGGAAGAGCTATATCGAGATCAACGCCAACCACTTTCAGAAATAACGGTTGACGGACGGGAGATTCCACTAGAATCGGCCTCATGAACCGGGTTGCGCCCCCGGCTTTCGGCTCTTGATCCATTGATGTTGTGATCGGTACAGCCTTCGCCCGGTTTTTTGGCGGCGAAGGCGCACGAAAGAGGGTGTATGTCGATTCGACCCCGCTTTGCGTTGGTGGCCGCGCTGATTGTGGCGGCAATGGTCTCGGGGGTGCACGGGCGCACGGCCCCTGATGACGCTGAGCTCCAGTTCCAGATCGGGACCCTCCTGTTCGAGGAGACGCGCTTCCGCGAGGCGCTCGAAGCCTTCCGGAAGGCGACCCGCACCGACAACAAGTCAATCGCCGTGCAGGCCCGCATCGGCGTGGTCAAGTCGGCGCTGCGGCTGGGCGAGTTCGCCGAAGCGCAGCGCGAAGCGGCGACGCTCAAGAAGGCCGAGCCGCGCAGCGCCGAAATCATCTCGATCCACGCCGACGCGCTGTGGTCGGGCGGACTATTCGACGAGGCCCACTCCGAGTTCAAGGACGCGCTGGCCCTGGTGCCGGGGTTGTCGCGCGGTCATCACGGACTGGCGCGCGCGCTCGCCTCGCAGAACAAGCTGGACGAGGCGCTGAACGAAGCGCAGATCGCCCTCAAGCTCGCACCGCGCGACGAGGAGATGCACCACACCGTCGGCGCGATCTTCGAGCGCATGCGCCGCTACGAGCAGGCGGCCGCGGCCTACGGCAATTACGTCAATCTGCTGCCGAACAAGGATCGCAGCGACAAGGCGTCGTGGTCGCGATCGCAGATCCGCTTCCTCAAGTCGTTCGGCGAGCGCGAGCCGATCGCGATCGACGACCAGGGCGAGGACCAGCTCCACACCGTCGACTTCCGCGTCGTCAATGAGAAGGTCATCGTCAAGGCCAGGGTCAACGGCGGGCGCCCGCAGGACTTCGTGCTCGACACCGGATCCGAGCTCACGACCATTTCGCGCCAGACCGCCTCATCTGGGGTGGTGCGGCCGATCACCTACACGCTCAGCGCGGGCGTCGGCGAGGTTGGCCTTCGCGGCCTGCAGCTGGGACGGCTCGACACGCTCGAGATCGGCACGCTCAAGCTGAGCAACATTCCGACGCTGATCAAGGCGCCGGCGCTGCGCGGTATCCCCAAGCGCGAAACGGAAAGTTTCTCGCCGCTCGGCCTCGGGCTGTCGATGACGATCGACTACGCCGCGCGTAAGCTGTCGATCGGCAAGACGCTGCCGGCGGAGAAGTCCGAGTTCACGTTGCCGATGCGGCACCATCGGCTGACGCTGGTGCGCGGGATGATCAACCAGACGCGCCCGACCTACTTCGTGGTCGACACCGGCGGTGAGGTGATCTCGATCAGCACCGCGACGGCTGAGGATCTCAACCAGACGATGGCGCGGAAGATCGCGTTGCGGGTCTACGGCACGTCGGGGTGGGACCGCGACGCGTTTCTGATGCCGGGCGTCAACCTGCGGTTCAACGACATCGCCTTCAATAACTTCGCGGTGGTGGTGTTGAATCTGCAGGCGCCGAGCGTGCTGCTCGGCTTCCAGGTCGGCGGCATCGTCGGGCACAAGTTCCTGAGCCCGTACCGCGTCTCGCTCGATCTCGACCGCAGCGAGCTGCGGATGACGAAGGCGAATTAACTTTCAACTTTCTGCGTTCCCCTCCGCTCCATTTTGCGGCGCAGCCGATCGGCGCGGCGCTCGTGCGCCTGCCGGCAGCGCTCTTCATCATCCGGCGTTTCCATCAACAACGGCCGCACCTCCAGCGGCTTGCCGTCGCGATCGATCGAGACGAACGTGAGGTAGGCGCGGCTGGTCAGCCGGCGCCTGCCGGTCTCGATCTGCTCCGAGAAGACCTCGACTTCCACTTCCAGCGATGTCTTGAAGACGCAAGTCACGCGCGACTTGAGGATGATCAGGTCGCCGACCTTGATCGCATGAATGAACTCGAGGCCATCGACGCCCGCGGTGAGCGCAAGCGTGTTGGTGTGGCGATGGCAGGCGATGGCGCCGGTGATGTCGATGAGGTGCATCACCGTGCCGCCCAGGATGAACCCGAGCGGGTTGGAGTCGTTCGGCAGGACGACCTGCACGGTCTCTGCCGTCGACTCTTGCCACCGCTTGGGAATCATGAGGGCTTGGGGGCTTGGGGGCTCAAGGGCTTGAGCACCCTTTCAAGTCCTCAAGTCCTCAGGTCCTCAGGCGCAGCCTACCAGTCGTAGCCAATCCACATCGAGAACTTGGCCTTGCGGAACGCCGCGCTGCCGCCGTTCTGGGCGAACACGATGTCTTCCCAGTTCTTGTTCATCAGCGTCTTCCACGACCAGTCGAAGTGGACTGGGAAGCCCAGGGCGAAGGTCGCGAGGCTGATGCCGTAGGAAGCGCGCGCATCGACGAGGCGATTGCCGCTGATCAGGACCGGCGTCCCGAAGATCGGCTGCTGGTTGGCGTCGAAGCCGACCACCGGGCGTTCGATGGAGGCCGACCGCGTGAACGCTTTGAAGGGCGTGCCCTCGAAGTGCGCGCCGCCCAGGCCGGCAAAGAGCGTCGCACGCACCCCGCCCAGCACGCCGATCGGCGTGGCCATGGCGTCGATCAACGGGAAGCGCAGTTCGGCGTTGGTGAAGAACGCGTTCTGGCCGATGAACTCCAGGTACTCGTAGCCGCGCAGCTCGGAGTTGCCGCCGAAATAGGTGTAATCGGGCGCGGTGCCCCAGCTCTTGAAACCGCGCGCGCGCAGCGCCAGCAGGCCGGTGGCGCCGAGCCGGAAATACTTCCGCGCGTCGCCATCAAGAGTCTGCCGCGACAGCGAGTTGCCGACCTTCGGCGCGATCTCATAGGCCAGCCGCATGGTGCTGCCCGAGAGCGGCCCGAACTCGCGGAAGACGGTGGACTCCTGCACGAACGCCTAGCCGAACGGCGCCCTGGTGCCGTTATTGAACAGCGCGCGGCCGTACTG
>JAUSDY010000017.1 GCA_030650395.1 Acidobacteriota bacterium
TCGCCAGGCACACGACAGCCGCCGGCACGAGGCTGACCATGCCGACGAACCGGTAGAACACGAACGCGATGAGGGCGCCGGCGATGGCGCCGGGGCCGACCATCACGATCAGCGCGAGCATCACGCCGCCGAACAGAATCAGCCGCTGCCCCTGGGGGCCCATGAGCGTCCAGAACACCGCCAGGAACAGCGACCCGGTTGCGAACGCGGCGGCCGGGCCGCGCGAGCCGGTCGCGGACATCCTCGCCGTCGCGCCCACGACGATGATCACGGCCAAGGGCAGCAGGAAGGGCAGCACCGCCATGAGGTTCGTCCCCCGCAGCGTCTGCATGCCGTTCTTCCAGAAGAAGACCGTCTCGGTTCGCCCCGTCAAGGCAAGCGGCCACTTCACGGTTCCCACGCGGGGCGTCGCGGCCTTCGATGCCGCCCGCTTCGCGGCGACGCTGCTCGGGCAGGCGGGTGACATCATCTACACGGGCGAGGGGCTGCAATCGTCTGTCGCAGTCTCGCGGCTGCCGAACGGCAGGCTCGGGTACCACAACGCGGGGAAGATCCAGGCGTCGAGCGCGCCGGAAGACATGCGGCTGCAGCGCATGCTCGGGCACTTCACGACCCTGGTGCCGGATCGTCCGCGCTCGGTTCTGGTGATCGGCTGCGGCGCCGGCGTGACGGCCGGTGCTGATGGGGCAGGCGGGACCGACGCGGATCGACCTCGACGCCGTGGATGCGCGTCTCAGGCGGCCCGATTACGCCACGGTCGCCGCATCGCTCAAGGACATCGGGCTTGCGTCGGCTGCCGATCTGTTCGGCACGTACGCGGGACGGGCGCGCGATCTGCAACCCTGGCTCGCCGATGCGGTCATCAACCGCGACAGCGATCTCCGGCTGCAGTACCTCGCGGGGCTCGGCCTGAACATGAACGAGAGCGATGCGGTGTACAACGAGATCTTGAGATACCGCCGCTATCCGGATGATGTCTTCCGGGGCCGAGAGCAGCAGCTGTCGGCACTTCGTCGCCGCATCGCGGCAGCCAGGTAGTGTCGCAGCACGCCTACCACAGCCGCCAGTACCAGTCGATCAGCGTCGGCCCGACCGCCACGGCGACGGCGGCCCCGGCCGCCAGAAAGGTGCCGAACGGCAGCATGCGGGGTGCGGCCCCGCGGCGCGTCGCGATCAGCCCGATGCCGATCGTCGAGGCCGACAGCAGCGCCAACATCAGCGCGACCAGCATCAGTCTCCACCCGATGAACGCGCCGATCATGGCCAGCATCTTGACGTCGCCCATCCCAACGCCTTCCGCGCCCCGCAATCGGTGTGAGATCTCGGACATGATCCACAGGATGCCGCCGCCGGCCACGGTGCCGGCCAGCGACGCGAACCAGCCCGGTTCGGTGACGAAGCTGAGCCCGAGACCAATCGCGATGCCCGGGAGCGTCACGGCGTTCGGCAGTTCATGGCGTTCGAGGTCGACCGCGAACAGCAGGATGAGCGCGCAGCCAAACAGCGCCCGTGACACGAGGAGTGGAGTGGGCCCGTACGACCACCATGCGAGCGCGAACAGCGCAGCCGTGCCCACCTCGAAGAGTCGCGCGGTCACTGCGCGCCGTGGCGCGTCGTCGGTGGCGTCGTCGGTGGAACCGTGCGCGAGCCGGTCCGCGTAGCTGTACAAGACATGGCCGACGATGCCGCCGGCAGCCGCGGCAAGCGCGAGGGCCCCGATCGTGTCGCCTGCCATGTTCGCTAGAGCCATTTTCAGTGGTGAAATCCGCGTCACCGTGGCTACCGAAGGCCACGGTTTCTCAAGAATATCGACCGGTGACGCATCACTCCACACCATGCGTATCGGCGCCGCCCGCGGGGACCAGTAGCCACAAAACACGGTGGCTCCCCGCAAAATCAAGGCACTTGGTCTGACTGGTGCTCCGATGGCGCCATATAAAGTGCCGTGAACAAAGCACTTAGGTGTATGATCGGGTTGGCGCGGAACCTGCTGCATTACGAACGGGATCTTCGTCAACGGCGCAAAATGCCAGATGCCCCACTTGGCAGCGGGCGATCGGGTCACCATCGGCGCCCTCGACTTCCTGGTCGACGACGAGGAGTGCCCGGCCGAGCCGCGGCTGCCTGCGCTCCCTGCCTGGGAATCGATGACGCGGGTCGCTGTCGCGTCCGAGGTTCCCAAGCACTTCGACCGGCGCGCGCTCGAAGGGCTGCTCGCCACGAGCCGGGAGCTGATGGCGTTCACCGATCTCAGCGTGCTCCTGGAGCACGTCCTCGACCGCCTCGGCGAGATTCGGATCGGCCCTATCGCCTCGCGAGGCCCGGCTTGATCACCTTGAGCGCGACTCGGCGGCGGGGGTGCTCCTGCTCGGCTTCGTACTACCGCGCCCATCCCGCCTTCGCCGAGCAACCGCAGAATCCCATAACGGCCGATGGTCTTCGGCAACCACCGCACATCGCCCGGACGCGCCGAGGGCGCGTCGACCGGCATCGTCGGCTGGTCATCTCCCGAGGGGAGCGCCGTTAACGGTTCGAAATCACTGCCCATGGCGCGGTGTCGGGATATGGGTGTGCCAAATGCGGGCGAGCTCCTGCTCGCAGCTGTCGAAGGCGTCGACGGCCGCCGGGTCGAACTGCTTGCCGGCCTCGGCCCGGATCCTCCGCCCCGCTTCTTCAGCCGGGAGCGCTGAAGACGCGGGCACGGCTGAAGCTCATGGCGCAGGTGTCCGAGGCGGTGCACCATGCGCACCAGCGCGGCATCATCCACCGCGATCTCAAACCGGGCAACATCCTCGTCACCGAGACCGGACAGCCGAAAATTCTCGACTTCGGCGTCGCGCGCGCGACCGACTCGGACGCGCACGCGACGCGCCAGACCGATGTCGGTCAGCTGATCGGGACGCTCGCCTACATGAGTCCCGAACAAGTCCTGGCCGACCCGCTCGAGCTCGACACGCGCAGCGACGTGTACGCACTGGGCGTCATCATTTATCAGCTGCTCGCGGGGCATCTGCCGTACAAGGTCAACCGCAAATTGCACGAAGCCGTGCAGGCGATCCGCGACGAGGAGCCGATGCCGCTCAGCTCGGTCAGTCGCCTGTATCGAGGCGACATCGAGACGATCGTCGCCAAGGCCCTGGAAAAAGACAAAGAGCGCCGCTATGGGTCGGCGGCGGACCTCGCCGCCGACATCTGGCGGCACCTCGACGACGAGGCGATCGTCGCGCGGGGAAGCCCGAGAAGGTCGTCGAGTGGACGGAAAAGTTGCGGCAGGCGACCGGCGTCCGTTGACGCAACAGGCCGTCACGCGTTGCGAAATTGGAGTCGTGCGACGTTCAAGTCCGCCGTGACGTCTGTACTCGAGTCGCCTGCGCTCGTCGCCTGACCATCGCCGCAAGGGCCATCGTCAGCACGATCGTCGCCCAAAGCGGAAGAGCAGGCGCAGCTCTGACGCTCCCGCCACTCCCGCCGGAGCCGCCACTCCCCGACCCGCCGCTCCCGCCGGAACCGCCCGATCCACCAGAGTCGCCGCCCGCCGCACTAATTTCCGCCGCTGTATACCCGCCGGCCAGCAGTTGGTCGGCGGTCAATCCAAGGGCCAGCAGCGCCTCCGCACTCACGCCGGCCGCCCAGAGATCGGCAACAGTGAAGCCAGCCGCCAAGAGCGAGTGCGCGTCGCCGCCGGCCGCCAGAACCATCGCAGCACTGACGCCCGCGGCCTTGAGAGCAGCCGCCCCAGCTTCGAGCACGTCGTTCGCGCTATACCCCGCGTTCAGGAGTTGGCTCACTATGGCGCCTTGCGACAGCAACGTCGAAACCGTGACGCCGGTGAAATTGAAGTCAGTCTTCGTTGCTCCGCCTGTCAGCAGGTCAATAGCGCTGACACCTGCCTGGAGCGCCATATATGCCGTTGCGCCTCCCGCGAGAAGCGCAGACGCCGATAACTGATCCGCGGTATACCCCGCCGCACTGAGCTGGGCAATGGTGGCGCCGGCGTACACCAAATCCCCTGCCGGGAAACCCATCGTCACGAGCGTGCTCAAGGTCGCCGCGCCGGTGCGTATCAGAGCGAGTGCATGCGCGCCGGCGGCTTGGAGATCGCTGACACTGGCCCCTGCCGCGACGAAAATCGCGGTGAAACCATTTGGCCATCCAAAGCGATCGTCGCGGAGCGCGGCTTGCGTCGACGAATAACTGAGCAGCGCCGCCATTGGAAAGCCCTGTGCAAGAAGTTGGCTCTCCGTCTGGGCAAACTGACTGAAATTCGAGGCCTTCACGTCCGCCAAAAGAGGAGCAGCGCTGATGCCCGCGCCCTGGAGCGCTATCGCAATCTCCGTCGGGCCGAGCGGTGTGCCGGCGCTGCCCAAGGAGGTGAACGGCGTCCCTGGAACCGTCAGCACCACGCTCTCGGGATGCGAGAAGTAAATGATCGACTGAGTGCCGTCCGGATTCGTCACGTAGGAGTACGTCCGCGCCGACAGCGTCGGCGTGAGGACGAATGCCGTCACGACTGCTGCGAGAACGCAGACAAGGCGTCGCATGACACCGGCTCTACAGCAAGAACCATGCTGGCTCTAAGCTAATGACAACACTAGTCTTATATGTTCAGAGAACCTTCAATTTCCGAGGTCTCTACAAATTTTGGAGATGCATCCCGTAAGTATGGCACGACGAGGCGTGCTGCACGTAAAACTGTGCTACCGTGAGATCCGCCTATGAAAACCAACATCACTCTCAAACTCGACGCGGACATCATCCGCGAGGCCAGAGTCATCGCGGCCAAGGAAGGCAAATCGGTCAGCGCGTTACTCGCCGAGCAACTCGAAAAGGTCGTCCGAGACCGCAACGGCTATGAAGAGGCGCGCGAGCGAGAACGCGCACGTATGCGCAAAGGCCTCGATCTCGGATGGACGCCGCCTCGGTCTCGCGACGAGCTGCATGAGCGATAAGCACTTCGTCGACACGAACATCCTGCTGTATGCGCGAGATCGATTTGCCGGGCCGAAGTACGAACGCGCTCACGCGTTATTGGAACGGCTCTGGATCGATAGGTCCGCATTCTCAGCACGCAGGTGCTCCAGGAATTCTGCGTAAACGTCCGTCGCAAGTCCGAAAGACCGTTGTCCATCGAAGAAACTCGTGCGATCGTCGCCGATTATTCGAGCTGGACGGTTGTCGTCAACACGGCGGCGTCCGTGCTTGAAGCGCTCGATCTCGAGAAGCGCTACACAGTCTCCTTCTGGGATGCGCTGATCATTCAGGCGGCGCAGGCGGCGGGCGCAACGATTCTGTATTCGGAAGATTTGTCGGACGGGCAGACTTACGGGTCGGTCCGAGTCGTGAATCCGCTCCGCGAAGGTCCGGCTGAAGCCGGACCCCACGTGTAAGGTCTACCTAGAACGGCGGGTGCCCGGCTTGATCAGCTCGAGCAGTTGGGGGCCACACACCATCAGCCAAGCGGCAGCCGGCAGCACTTTGGCCTGATAGATCGCCACCCACAATTCCCACGCGACGCGCATGGCCGCCCGCTCTCCAGGGACTGTTCGCATCAGCGCAATCTGCGCGAGTATGGTGGCCACGTGACCGACGAAGACCAATCCCACGGCCGCGACGGCGCGCCTGGTTCCGCGAGCCCACAGGGAACCTGACGAGGCGAGGACGAGCGCGACGGCAAGCGCGAGATCGGCGCCTAGCACAGTCTGAGGGATCGGCAGCGAGTCTCCCCAATCGCCGGACGCAACCAGCCCGTGGAACGGAACCACGACGACCCGGAGGAGACGAGCTCCGTGTCCAATCGCGTCGACGATTTCCACTGTTCGAGCGAGAAACGACAGATAT
>JAUSDY010000020.1 GCA_030650395.1 Acidobacteriota bacterium
CGGAACGTGTCAACAATTTTGAGACACCGGTTGCGAGGAGTTTAGTGTCGAACGCGGTGCCTCCCCGGGTGCACACGGCGTTGGTTTTGGCAAGTTGATGCCGACCTGCGCGGGCAGGGTGGGCGGTGTGGGATGACACCGCGTGAAGCGCTCCGGATGCGCAACGAGCGCCTGATCGAGCACGCGCTGTCGCGCGTCGTAGAGCCGCTGGGCCTGGCCCGTGTGCACGGCCGCCGGCGTCATGTAGCCGATGCCGGAGTGCCGATGTTCGTGGTTGTACCAGACGAAGAAGGTTTGACAGAACGCACGGGCATGCTCGATGGACTCAAAACGCGCCGGGAAGTCGGGCTGATACTTGAGGGTCTTGAACTGCGCCTCCGAGTACGGGTTGTCGTCGCTGACATGGGGCCGGCTGTGGCTCTTGGTGACCGCCAGGTCGGCGAGCAGCATCGCCACGGGCTGGGAGCGCATCGAGGTACCGCGGTCGGCATGCAAGGTGAGTTGCCCGCGCGGGATCGCTTCCCTGTCGCAGGTGGCGGCGATGAGCTCGTGGGCAAGCTCGGCGGATTCCCGCGGGGCGATCATCCAGCCGACCACGTAACGGCTGAACACATCGAGGATCACGTACAGGTGAAAGCACACCCACTTAGCCGGTCCCTTCAGCTTGGTGATGTCCCAGGACCACAGCTCGCGCGGTCCGTTGGCCAGCAACTCGGGCTTGGCATAGGCCGGGTGGGTGAGTTCATTGCGCCGTCCGCGGGTCTGCCCGGCGGCGCGCAGCAGTCGGTAGAAGCTCGACACCGAGGCGAGGTAGCGCCCCGCGTCGAGCAGCATGGCAAACACCGTATGCGGACTCTTGTCCACGTATGCCGGGGCGTGCAGCAACTCGAGGATGATGCGCTGCTCCGACGCGCTCAGCGCCCGGGGTGAGGAGGCTCGTGCCGAACGGGGCCGGCGCGCCGACGCCGGATGCCGCGCGCGGTAAAATGTGGCGCGCGCCACCCCCAGCGCCAGGCAGGCCGCCGCGACGCCGATCCGCGGAGCGATCTCGACTGCGGTGTTCATCGCGAAGTCTCCTCGCCCGTGGGCAAGCCCAGCAGCTCGCACAGTTTTTTTTGGGCCTCGATGATCTGCTCGGAGCGCGCAAGCGCATGGCGCAACCGCGCGACCTCGCGCTCCAGCGCCTCGACCCGGCGCGACTCGACCTTGGCGGCATCGGGCTTGGGGCCGCGCCGCTTGGGGGTGAGCGCCACGTGCTCACCGGCCTCCACCTCTCGACGCCAGTGCGTCAGGTGCGAACTGTACAGCCCTTCCCGGCGCAGCAACTCACCGATCTCCCCGGACTCTTTGCAGGCGGCGGCCGCGCGCACGATGCCGCGCTTGTACGTTGCCGAAAAGCGTCGCCGTTTGGGCAACACTGCCACCTCCGGGTTGGGGGTACTACCCACCGAACTCCGTACCGCTTCTGCTTCAGACAAGGTTTTCATCTCCACGGCCATGATCGTTACCTTCCTTATCTACAGTAAATTCACACAGACAGGTGTCTCACGCCATGTTGACACAGGGGG
>JAUSDY010000030.1 GCA_030650395.1 Acidobacteriota bacterium
GAAGATCTGGTGGCCAAGCATCGCACCGCAGCCGCCAAGGTCTGCCCGTCGCTCCAACACAAGCGGATGACGACCCACGGCCTGCGACACACCGCTGCCATGGATCTCCTCCAAGCGGGTGTGGACCGGTCCGTGATCGCACTCTGGCTCGGGCACGAATCCGTCGAAACCACGCAGGTCTATCTGGAGGCCACGCTCGCCATGAAAAAGCGGGCGCTCGCGAAGACGACACCGCTGAACGGTCGATTCAGTCGCTATCGGCCGGGCGACAAGTTGCTTGGCTTCCTCAATAGTCTGTAAGACCGAAAACTATGCCGAGCGATCACGAGTCGCCGTTCCGGTTTCCAGGGCAATTTCGGCCCGACTCCGAACTCGGACCGCCCGTCGCTCGGCATAGTCCGGGACCCGGCATAGTGACGGCTATGCCGAGTGCGGCATAGTCGGCACTGTTTTGCGACGCATCTGCTCGAGGACGGGTACGACATCCGCACGGTCCAAGAGCTGCTCGGGCACAGGGACGTGAGCACGACGATGGTGGACTTGCACGTGCTCAATCGCGGCGCGCTGGGCGTCCGCAGCCCGGTGGACCGGCCGTGAGGGACGCCGGTGGCGTGGTTACGTGCGTGGCTCGCGCGTAACCACGCCGAGGGCCGCGGACCTTTTGTGCGGCAACCTTGCTGTAGTCAATAGTTTGCGCATGCCGCCGCGCTTCATCATGTTGTGACGATACACGCGGGGGCCGCGCGTATCCGCGGAACAGCATTTTCACGCTCGCAGGTATCCAAACCGGCGACAAGGGCGCTTGGAGCGTGCTAAGCTCTTGCGTTCTTTGCACATGGCGGTGATCGATGTGATGAATCGCGCGCGTTGTAGCCCGCGAGCGACCCGCTTCGGGGGCTACTAATAGTTGGGCGGACGACGAGCATTCTTGACGCGACGATGCTAGGATTTCCTCATGCCGACCGAAACGGATAAGCAACGGGCCCTAGACGCCATCCGTTCGTTACCCGATAGCGCAACCATTGAGGACGCGATCGAACGGCTGTGCTTCATCGCCAAAATCGAAGAGGGGCTTCAGCAATCGCGCGCGGGGCAGGTGGTTAGTCACGACGAGGTCAAGAAGCGCTTTCTGGCGTGACCATCCACTGGACCGAGCGCGCCCAGGATGACTTGGCGGCCATCCACGCGTTCATCGAAGCCGACTCGACGCATTACGCGGCCGTCACCGTTCGGCGACTCCTCAGTGCGGTCGACCGACTGCAGGACTTCCCGCACTCCGGGCGTGCTGTGCCCGAGTTTAGCGATCCAGAGGTCCGTGAGGTCATCATGCGCCCCTATCGGATCGTTTACCGCATCGTTGGCACCAGCGAGATTCACGTGCTGACCGTTCATCACGGATCGCGAGAGACCCTCGGCGCAGTCTAGCAGCGGCCCAACAACCGCTGCAGCCGACGAGCGGCAGATGGTTTAGACTCCTTCGCATGATCGCGACTGCCGCTCGCGGCTGAGCGGCAAGTCGTTGGCCGACAATTCCGGAGACGAATCCGTCAAGTAGCAAACAGCCGGTGGAGTAGAGGACCCAATGGCACCGTCACGGAACGCCGATCAGGTCGAGACATTCATTGACAGAATGGCTCACGCCTTGCGCGAGGATGAGCAAAAGGGCGCAAGGCCGCCGTTCGAGCGGCGCAAACTGCGAACCATCATGGCCGACTGCGGGAAGAGAGGTTCCGCTGGTGTGCTGGCAGCGGTCGAGGCTCGGTTAACAGAGGCCGGAATCTACACTGAGCCCAAGCTGGCTGATTCAGGTCTCAGGTTGGACGATTGGGTGTGGTTTTCCACAGGCCCATTCCCGCCGGATTCAGCCTTCTTCCCGAGAGAGACTGATCTTCAGCGGTTTGTTCAGGCGTGCCTCGGCAGCGGCGCCTTTCGGAACCTTGAACTCTACAAGGTCAAGGGTCAAGCTTCCGGGCGCGAGTTCCGATTACCGGACGGTCGAAGGATTGATCTCTTGTGCCAGGAACGCACGAAGTCTGGTACCGGTGCCCTTGTTGTCATCGAGTTGAAACGAGAACATGAACGCGGAACGGTCGAACAGGTGATGAGCTACATGGATGCGCTGAAGCAACTTTACCCGTCACGTGCGGTCAGAGCCATCATCGTGTCTGGCCGTGAAGACCAGGTCGCTTCCGTGCGTCTGGGGCAAGTCACCGGGTACGATATCCGATGGCTATGTTACGACGTTACATTCAATGAACTTTCGAAATCATCTTGACATCGGCCTAACATCGCTTGCAGCCGTCGCGCCTGGCGGTCTGTGCGATCATGTGGCCGTGGCGCGCGGCTCAAGCCGGGCGTTGATATGGTCGCGTTGCCCGTCATGGATCCAGATATCGCGAGAGTTGGAATCAATCACGCGTGCCCGATAGCATCTCGTAAAGCACGCATCCGAACGCCCAGGGTGTCGGCCCGTCGGTCAACCAACTTCCCTTGCGCCTGCTCAGGAGCCATGTACGCCGCAGTCCCGAGAATCATGCCTTGCATCGTCATCGCAGGAGTTGCGATCGTGGGTGACTGCGCGCGCTTCGGCAATCTCCCGGGCGATGGCGAGGGCTTTGTCAAACGCCATCGGTCCGCAAAAGCGTCGGGCCTTCGACGAGCTCCATGATCAAGACACGGACCGTAACTGCGTCCTCGTCGCGTGCCCGGTAGACTTCGCCCAGTCCTCCGGCCCAGAGAGCCGAGAGCACTTCATAAGCGCCGAGCCGAGTCCCGGGGACCAGTGCCATGTTGGGGAGCGGACGCGATTATAGCTGAGCCGCTATCTGCGTCATCTGCGTCATCTGTGGCTGTTTTCGATCTGTGTTATCTGCGTCATCTGTGGCCCTGGGTCTTGAATCTGCGGCTATCTGCGGCGCACGAAAAAGGCCGCTCTTAGGCGGCCTTCTTTTTTGTCGTCGTCGCAGTCTTCTTCTGCGGCTTATAGCTGCCCCAGACCGCTTTCCTGGCCATCGCTCCTCCTGATGGCACCCCATAAAGGGGTGCCTGCGTTAAGACGCTTTGCGTTTCTTCGCGTGGTGCTTCGCGGCGGACTTGATGTTCGTGACTTTCTTCGAGACCGCCGCTGCATCGGCCTTGGCGGTCTTCTTCTTGCCCGAGCTGACCTGGTCGAGGCTCCTGCGCAGCGCCTCCATCAAATCCACCACCTTGGGCGTGGCGACTTCTTCCTGCGCCACGATCTCTTCGCCCGCGATCTTCGCGTCGATGATCTTGCGCAGGCCTTCCTGGTAATCGTCCTTGTAATTCGAGAGGTTCAGCTCGCCCTCGATGCTTTCGATCACCGCCTTGGCCAGCTTCATCTCGGCGGGGGTGACCTTGGCGCGCACTTCGCGCAGCTCGTCGATCTGATCGATGGTGCGGATCTCGGCGGCGTGGTGCAGCGTGTACATCACCATGCCCTGCTTGTGCGGCTTGACCGCCACGAGGTACTCGCGGCCGTGAATGGCGACCTTGCCGATGCCGGCCTTGCCCTTCATGCCTTCGCGCATCACCGCGTAGGCGTCGGCGGCCATCGGCCCCTCGGGCGCCAGGTAGTAGGCCTTATCCACGTACATCGGGTCGATCGAGGTCTCGTCGGTGAACTGCATCAGGTCGATCACCTTGGTCGATTCGGTCTTGACCTTGGCGATGTCTTCATCCTCGACGACCACCCAGCGGCCCTTCTCGAACTCGTAGCCCTTCACGACCTCGGCCTGCGTGATCTCCCGCTCGCACTTCGGGCACCACTTCTTCTGCTGGATCTTGGTCTGGCATTCCGCGTGAAGCTGGTTGAACGAGATGGTGGCGCTCGATTCGGTGGCGGGATAGACCCGCACCGGGATGGTCACGAGACTGACCTTGATGTAACCCTTCCAGGTGGGACGCGCAGCCATTACAGGTCTCCTTGTTATCGGGACAATTGTCGAGCTCTGTAGCCGTCGACGACCGCCCTGTTCGTATTGCCTTCACACTTTCACGCAGATTCGCGCGTGTCGCGGGTGCCCAGGTGCAGGCCCGGTCCCGCGTCGAACGCGATCGCGTGGCTTGCGATTTTTTCCCTGAGCACGTGCCGCACTTCGCCGAGGTGCGGGCCCGGCACGATCAGCCGGCGGCCCAGGGCCTTCTGGCGCGACGCCAGCACCAGCGTGTCGCCCCCCTTCCACGTCAGCCCGCCGATTTCGTCGTAAGGCATGAAGCCGCTGTCGGTCCAGATGCCGTCCCGATACAACCCGCGGCGAATGCGCGTCGAGAGCGGCAGCAGGTAGCCGTAGTAGAGAAACATCATCGTGACGCCGAACACCGACGTCGCGGGGCGCGGCACCAGGAACACGGTGATGAACAGCAGGATGCCGAGCATCACGCCAATCGCGAGGTTGATGGCGTAGAACGGCGGCTTGGGCGCCGGCCACGCCAGCACGACACCGCGCCGGCGGCGCCACCAGCTGAGGATCTGCCACCCGACGCGCAGGTCGACGATCACGAAGAGCACGCCGAGCGCGATCAGGGCTTGCCGCAGCGTACCGGCAAGCTCCTGGGCGCTCATCGCGACTCGCCTTTTGTCACCGCACTCGCCGCGGCCGCCTGCCGCTCGCTTTCCGCCGCCTTCGTTTCATCTTCCCTCGACAGCGTGGGATCGAAGCAGTGCCGGCACCGCGCCTCGTATGTGCCTTGCGCGCCGAGCAGCACGCGGTCCTTGCTGTGGACCAGCCGCTGCGTGTGATTGGCGGGATTCCCGCACACCATGCAGATGGCGCGCGTCTTGGTGATGAACTCCGCGATCGCCAGCAACTGCGGCATCGGCTCGAACGGCTTGCCGAGGTAATCCTGATCGAGGCCGGCCACGACCACGCGCACCCCACGCGCGGCCAGCTCGGCGGCGACGTTCGGCAGCTCCGCATCGAAGAACTGGCCTTCGTCGATGCCCACGACCTCCGTATCGGGCCGGACCTTCGCCAGCAGCTCGGCCGCGGTTTTCGCGGTGTCGGCGGGAATGCGCAGCTCGCTGTGCGAGACGATGTGATCGTCGGAGTAGCGGGTGTCGACCGAGGGTTTGAAGATCTGGACGCGCTGGCGGGCGATCTGCGCGCGGCGCAGGCGGCGGATCAGCTCTTCGCTCTTGCCGCTGAACATGCTGCCGACGATGACTTCGATCCAGCCCGTAGAAGGGGTTCGGACGACGTCCATGCTCTGATTATACGGACTCGCGCTTCACGGCGCTCGCTTACCTCTGCTCTGGAAACTCGGGGCTCGTACAGAACACAGCTACCCTGTAGCTATCCAGCGCAGGGAGCGTTGGGTCGCCGGCCGCTCCGCCGTCCCACGTGCCCCGAACCAGGCACGACACGCCCGCCTTTCGAAACGCGAACGAGGTCCCGTCCGTTCCATCGGCGCTATACGCAGCCATCTCCTGCCACGCGCGCGCCGAAAAGTCTTCGCGCAGGCGCACGGCGGCGTCGCCCGTGCTCTTTGCTCGAGCGAAAGATCCGGAGATCGCCAATCCGCATCCGAAGACCGGATTTCGAAGCGTTTCATCGCGGAAAGTACCCGTGCGACGGCGGATCGACACACCAGGAGTCTTCGCGGCCACTGCATACGCCGAATCGCAAGCGACGCGCACCGCCTTCGACGCCGTCTTCGCCGTCGGCGACGGCTTCTGCTGTGTGGCAAGGGCCGAACTGTTCGGGCCAACCAGCAGGACGAACAGCGACGCCGCCGGCGCGAGCCAGGCGACTTGCTTATACGTGTTGATCCACCAGTATCGTGTTGCCATCTGAGCCTTCTAGGCTCGAGTCTGGTACTCGCCGGTTTCGGTGTTGATCCGGATCACGTCGCCTTCGCCGATGAACGGCGGCACCTGGATCACGACGCCGGTCTCGAGTGTTGCGGGCTTGGTCTGGTTGGTGGCGGTCGCGCCCTTGATCGCCGGCATCGTCGACACCACTTTCAGGTCGACGGTCTGCGGCAACTCGATGCCGATGGGGTTCTCACCGTAGAACTCGACCTGGATGTTCATCTCGGGCTTGAGGAAGCCGACCGAATCGCCCATCAGCTCCGGGGACAACCGCGCCTGCTCGTAGGTCTCGGTATCCATGAAGTGGTACCCCTCGCCGTCGTTGTAGAGGTACTGCATCTGCTTCTGTTCGAGCGACACCCGCTCGACGATGTCTTCCGAGCGGAACTTCTCTTCAGCCATCGAGCCGTTGCGCATGTTGCGCATTTTGACGCGCACGAAGCCGCGGAGGTTTCCGGGCGTCACGTGCTGGCGGTCGAAAATGCGATAGAGGTCCTTGTCGATCTTGACGATCATCCCCTTGCGGAGCTGGGTTGCGAGCAGGTTGTCAGCCATAAAGCCTTTGTTATCAGTTAGTAGAACCTATCGAGCTTAACACAGCGCCTCGGCTTCAAGCCACCTCGGGGGCCATGCTACGATGCTTGGGTCGTGCCATTTGCGCGCTGGGATCCATTCCGGGATCTGATCACCATTCAGCATCAACTCGAGCGGCTTGCATCGAGCGGGCCGCAGGGCTGGGCGCCTGCCGTCGACTTGTGCGAGACCGCGGCCGCGTTCATTTTCACGGCCGAGCTGCCGGGCCTTACCCGCGAGCAGATCAAGATCGAAGTGATCGACGGGCGGCTGACGCTGCAGGGGCGCCGCGACGCGCGCGTGTCGTGCGAGCAGTATCACCAGGTCGAGCGCGGCCACGGCGAGTTCTGCCGCACCTTCGCGTTGCCCCAGGCCGTCGACACTGAGAACATCGCCGCCGATCTGGTGAACGGCGTGCTGACCATCACGGTGCCCAAGATTCCCGTGCCCGAGCGGCGCCGCGTTTCGGTGTCATGATCACGCGCCTGTCGGTCGTGGGCCTGCTGTTTGCCGCTGGCCTCGTCGCCGGCTTGGCGCTGTCCGGCCGCGCGGACGATAACATCATCGAGCTCGACAGCACGCCCGCGCCCGTCGCCGTCGACGACCAGGCCACGGCCGTGGCGCCGGTGGCCGCGCCCGCAAGCGGCGGGCCCGACTTCACCCGCGTCGCCGCGCAGACCGTCAAAGCCGTCACCAATATTTCGTCGGTGCAGGTCGTGCGCCGCAACGCCTCGCCCTTCGCCAACGATCCGTTCTTCCAGTACTTCTTCGGCGACCAGGGCGAGATGTTCGGCCGCGGCCGCGCCGAATCGAGCCTCGGCTCGGGCGTCGTGATTTCTCCGGACGGCCTGGTCGTGACCAACAACCACGTGCTCGGAGACGATGTCGCCGAGGTCACGGTGACGGTCGGCACCCAACGCGACGTTCGCGCGAAGATCATCGGCGTCGATTCGTGGACCGACCTCGCGCTGCTCAAGATTGACGCCACCAACCTGCCCGTGATTCCGTGGGGCGATTCGTCGAAGCTCAAGGTCGCCGAGTGGGTGCTGGCCGTCGGCAATCCGTTCTCGCTGAACCAGACCGTCACGCTCGGCATCGTCAGCGCGCTCGGCCGCGCCAACGTCGGCATCACGGCGTATGAGGATTTCATCCAGACCGATGCCGCGATCAATCCCGGCAACTCGGGTGGCGCGCTGATCAACTCCCGCGGCGAGCTGATTGGCATCAACACCGCGATCTTCTCGCAGAGCGGCGGCTACCAGGGCATCGGCTTCGCCGTGCCGAGCAACCTGGTGCGCCGTGTTGTGAAAGACCTGAGCGAGTTCGGGCGGGTGCGCCGTGGCTCGATCGGACTGGTGGAAGTGATGCCGCTCAACTCGCGTCTCGCCGACGAGCTGCGGGCGCCGCGCGCCGACGGCGTGGTCGTGAACCAGATGGCGCGCGCCTCTGCGGCGTATCGCGCCGGCCTTCAACCTGGGGACGTGATTCTCTCGGTCAACGGGCAGGCCATCGTCGACCCGTCGCAGTTCATGCGGGTGATCGCCGATAGCGCGATCGGCTCGACCGTGCGGGTCGAAATTCTCCGCGAGGGCGAGCGCTCGACGCTGCGCATCCCGGTAGAAGCCCAACAGGATCGACGCCAAAGGCGACGCTAAGGCATGCAAGCCTCGCCCGCCACAGCGACGCTGCCCCACAACAGTCTCGAAGTCCTGCTCGCGTTGGCGATGGCGGCACTGGTCGCCACGGCATTCGCGATGCTCGCCGGCGCGCTGACCCGCCGCCTGTTAATGTCGATTGAGGGCGAGCGGTTTCATACCAGGAGCATCGCCGACCGCACCGTGAGCGTGGTGCGCCGCCTCACCTTCGCGATCACGCTGCTGGCGCTCGTCTTCCCCGCTCTCGATTTCGCCGGCGTCGACATCGCCGTGGGGCTGCGCGATGAAGACCTGGCGCAGTGGGCGGCACGAACCGGCGTCCGCGTGCTGTTGCTGCTGCTGCTCGCCTTTGCCGCCAACCGCTTCGCCGGTTCGGTGATTCGGCGCGCGGAGCACGAGATCGTGCAGACCGGTGAGACGCAAGGGTTCGAACGGCGCAAGCGCGCGCACACGCTTGGTGCCGCGTCCAGGCGTTTCGTCTCGTCTTTGATCTGGATCACCGCCGCCCTCGTGATCCTCCGCGAGCTCGACGTCGACATCACGCCCGTGCTCACCGGCGCCGGCATTCTGGGGCTTGCCGTGGGTTTCGGCGCGCAAACGCTCGTGAAAGACATGATCGCCGGCATTTTCATCATCGCGGAGGATCAGGTGCGCGTCGGCGATTCCGCAATCGTGAACGGCATCGAGGGCGCGGTCGAAGAGATCAACCTGCGCACCATCGTCCTGCGTAACGGCGAAGGCGTCGTCTACACGATCGCCAACGGCGACATCCGCACGCTGGCGAACCGATCCAAGGACTTCGGATATGCAGTGATCACGCTCGAGGTGAGCTACCACGACGATACGGATGCGATCGTCGAGGCGGTCAAGGCGGCAGGCGATGAGCTCGCCCGCGACCCATCGATGGCATCGTCGCTGCTGGCGCCGTTGGAGGTGCTTGGCATCGACGACTTCGCGGCCGGGCAGGTGACGCTGCGGTTCCGCATCAAGACCCTGCCCGTGCGGCGGGACGAGGCCGGCCGCGAGCTGCGACGGCTGATCAAGAAGACGCTCGACGGCCGCGGCATCAAGCTTTTCGATGTGCGTAGAGCGGACCTTTAGGTCCGCTGTGGACGCGGTCGCTCGCGGATCTAAAGATCCGCGCTACACCGTCGGCGGGCGTCGTCCAGACACCGATTGGTGACCGGCGACCGTCGCCCGCCAGGGGCGATCGGTTCCCACACGGATGCCGATGCGCGAATCCCAGGCGATGTCGCCCGCGGCGATGCCGCGATCCTGAATCGTCAACGGGCCGCGTGTCAGCGGACGCAGGTTATCGGCGAGCGTAATGCCCAGCGCGCGCGTCAGGTTGCCGGGGCCGCGGCACAGCTCGTGATCGGCGACCGCCGGCTTGCCCTTTCGCCACGGCGCGCGCGATCGCCGGCGCCGCATCAGCGGCACACCTTCGAGCGGCTCGAGCGCCCTGATCAACACCGCAGAGGGGTGGCCCTCTTCTTCGGTCACCGCATTCATCATGTCGTGCAACCCGTAGTTCAAGTAGACATACGCGCGCCCGGGCGGGCCGTAGAGCGGCGCGTTGCGAACCGTGCGGCCGACCGCGGCATGACAGGCGGGATCGTCTTCACCGATGTAGGCTTCGACTTCGACGATGCGCCCGGACGTGGTGCCGGGCGCGGATCGATAAACGAGGACCATGCCGATCAGCTCGCGCGCGACGTCGAGCGTGGGCCGTGCGTAGAAATCGACCGGCAGGATCACAGCTCCGGGAAACCGAGCTCCGCCAGATAGCCGCGCGCCTGGCCGTGCCGTTTCTTGTCGTCCATCGCCTGCCGGAGCACGGCGATGGAACCGTCCTTCAGGAGGCGCTCGCGGGCGAACGTCACCGCAAGAGCGGTGGCATCCTTGCCCTCGGCCCACGGGTCGGCCGCGAGCCGCTTCACGAATTCCGCCGAAGACGGATCGCCGATTCGTGCCATCGCTTCGACCGCACCGCCGGCAAGGTTGCGTTTTTTTTCGTCACGATAGAAGTTGTAGCGCTCGGCTAGTGCCGCCAGGGCGCCGCGCTCGCGAAGTTGTCCCAACGCATCCATCGCCGCCAATTGCTCAGTGTCGTTCGAGCTGTTCCACATCTGGTACAGGGCTTCGATCGTTCCTTGCGGCATTGCCGCGGTGGCCCGCGACTCGAACGGCACCGCGAACACCCGTCCGGCAACGCGGGCGCCGACAATGCGGGTCTTGCGATCCTGCGACCCGATCATCTCGAGCAGGGCCCACCCTGCCGCCGTCAGCTCGCCGGGCGCCACCTCGGGAGCGGCTCGTCCCGCCAGAATGCCGAAGGCAAATGCGGCGGCGATCCGATCCGCGCCAGTCGACGTCCTCAGCGTCGCCAGCGGCACCGCGAACGACCCTGGCGTCGGTTCGAGGAGCGGATCCTCGTTCTCGTCGAACGCCCACTCGAGGCCGCGTTCTCCCGAGAGCGTCACGCCATGGCGCTCAACCCATTCCACCAATACGGGCTGCGCTGCCGCCGGCGCGCAAAACAAGACCGTCGTGAGGAAGACCAGCTGAATTTTGATCTGTGTAATCTGTGTCATCTGTGGCCCTGGTGTATTTATCTGCGGCCCTACTTCGCCGTCATTTGAAACATCTTGCCCGAAGACAGGATCTCGCGGATGTAGCGGCCGGTGTGCGACTCGGGCACGTGCGCGACCTGCTCGGGGGTGGCCATCGCGAGCACGCGGCCGCCGTCTTCGCCGCCTTCGGGGCCGAGATCGATAATCCAGTCGGCGACCTTGATCACGTCGAGGTTGTGCTCGATTACGAGCAGCGAGTGGCCGGCTTCGAGCAGCTTGCGGAAGGCGGCCAGCAGCTTGGCGATGTCGTCGAAGTGCAGGCCCGTGGTGGGCTCATCCAGGATGTAGAGCAGGCGTTCGCCGGAATGCGACGACAGGTGCGCGGCGATCTTGATGCGCTGCGCCTCGCCGCCCGACAGCGTGGTCGCCGGCTGCCCGAGGCGCAGGTAGCCGAGGCCGATCTCATCGAGCACCTGCAGCCGCCGCATCACCTTGGGCGTGCCGCTGAAGAACATCAGCGCCTCACGCACCGTCATCTCGAGCACCTGCGTGATGTTCTTGCCGCGGTAGCGGACGTCGAGCACCTGCGACTTGAAGCGGCGGCCGTCGCACTGCTCGCACGGCACGAACACGTCGGCGAGGAACTGCATTTCGACGCGGACTTCGCCTTCGCCCTGGCACGCTTCACAACGCCCGCCGGGCACGTTGAACGAGAAATGACTGGCGGTCAGGCCGCGCGACTTGGAGTCTTTCGTGCTCGCAAAGAGCTCGCGGATGGGATCGAAGGCTTTCAAGTACGTGACCGGGTTCGAGCGCGGCGTTCGTCCAATCGGCGTTTGATCGACCAGCACAACGTCGCTCACGTAGTCGTGGCCCTCGAGCCGCTGGTGCGCGCCGACCTTGCGATCCCAGTCACCCTTGGCGCGCTTGATCGCCGCATAGAGCACGTCATGCACCAGCGTCGATTTGCCCGAGCCGCTGACGCCGGTGACGACGGTGAGCGTGTTCAGCGGCACTTCGATATCGACGCCCTTGAGGTTGTGCTCGGTGGCGCCGAACAGCCGGATGCGCTGCGGCGAGCCCTTGCGCCGCGCCGCCGGCACCGGAATGCTCAGCTCGCCGCGCAGGTACTTCGCGGTGAGCGAGCGCGGCTCCTGCATCAAGGCTTCGAGCGTGCCCGAGAACACCACCCGGCCGCCGTGCTCGCCCGCGCCCAGCCCCATGTCGACGACGTGATCGGCCACGCCGATCATGTCGGCGTCGTGTTCGACCACGATCACGGTGTTGCCTTGATCGCGCAGCTGCCGGAGGATCTGGATCAAGCGCGCGTTATCGCGGGTGTGCAGGCCGATCGACGGCTCGTCGAGCACGTAGAGCGTGCCGACCAGTGCCGACCCGAGCGACGTCGCCAGGTTGATGCGCTGGGCCTCGCCGCCCGACAGCGTCGACGACAGCCGATCCAACGTCAGGTAGTCGAGGCCGACGTCGCGCAGGAAGCCGAGGCGCCGCCGGATCTCCTTCAGCACCTTGTCGGCGATCACCGCTTCCTTGTCGGTGAGCTGCAGGTCGGCAAAGAACTGCTGGGCCTCGCGGACGGTGCGCGCCGAGGCGCGGTCGATGGTCACGCCGCCGACATGCACGTCGCGCGCCTCGCGGCGCAGACGTGTGCCGCCGCAATCCGCGCAGGTCAGGTAGCCACGGTAGCGGCTCAGGAACACGCGGACGTGGACCTTGTACTTCTTGCGCTCGAGCCAGCGGAAGAACCCGCGCACGCCTTCATAGTGCGCCACCTGCCGTGAGCCTGTCGAAGGGTCGCCTTCGACGACGAAGGCCACTTCCTCCGGCGTGAGGTCGCGCCACGGCACGTCGAGGCGAACGCCCGTGGTCTTGGCCGCGCGTTTCAGATCGGCCAGCTGCGATCGATAGTGCGGCTTGGTCCACGGCTCGATCGCGCCCTGGTTGATCGACTTGCCCGGATCGGGCACCACGAGATCGAGGTCGAGCTCGATGATGTTGCCGAAGCCATGACAGGTCGGGCAGGCGCCGAACGGGTTATTGAACGAGAACAGGCGCGGCTGCGGATCCTCGTACGGGATGCCGCAGGTGCGGCACTCGAAACGCTCCGAGAACATGTGCCACGCCGGCTCGGCGCCGTGGTCCGCGAGCTGCAAGGCCCAGGCGGCGCCGCCGCCCTCGGTGTAGGCCGTCTCGATCGAGTCAGTCACCCGAGTACGCGCCTCAGCTGCGACCTTGATGCGATCAACGACTACTCTCAGTACCGATGCGGTCTTAACCACGGCCGGATCGACATCCTCAAATGCCACGGCGTTGCTGCCGATGAGCAGACGGCCGAAGCCCTTCTTTCGCAAGTTGTCGATCAAGGCCGAGGATGGCGAGGCTGATGACGCAGAAAATAAATTGTCTTTATCTGTGTCATCTGCGTCATCTGCGGCCCCGGTGTTTTCATCTGCGTCATCGGCGGCTCCCGCATCCATCTGCATCACGGGCAGATCGAATCCCAGGAGCAGACGCGCGCCCTCTGGCAATGCGAGCAACTTGTTCGTCACGACCTCGGCGGTCTCGCGGATCACTTCCTGCCCGCATTGGCGGCACATCGTCCGCCCCACACGGGCATAGAGCAGCCGCATGTAGTCGTGGATCTCGGTAACCGTGCCGACGGTGGAGCGCGGGTTGCGGATACTATTTTTTTGTCGGATGGCGATCGACGGGCAGATGCCGTCGATGCGATCGACGTCGGGCTTCTCCATCCGCTCGAGGAACTGCCGGGCGTAGGCCGACAGCGATTCGACGTAGCGGCGCTGCCCTTCCGCGTAAATGGTGTCGAAGGCGAGCGAGGATTTCCCCGAGCCGCTGACCCCGGTGAAGACGATCAGCTTGCCGGTGGGCAGCGTCAGATCGACGTTCTTGAGGTTATGCGTGCGGGCGCCGCGAATGACGAGCGCCGAAGCGTTTGAAGAAGGCGACATGGTCTATTGCGAGGGAAGGCCCACAGGCGCGGATTTCAGCCGCGCCTGTAACCTTTGATTTTACCCCAACTGTCGCAAATGTAGAGGCGGGTCTTAAGACCCGCCTCTACGGCGCCGCCTCTACCGTGCGTCGGTGCTTGGGTTGCTGAACGGCTTGCCCTTCCAGAAACTGTTCAGTGTCGCCAGGCGTTCGGCGGCGATCTCCTTGTGCCCTGCCGCGGCGTGCGCTTTCACGGCGCCCATCAGCGAGCGCGCGCGGTTCGGCATCCGCAGCAGGCTCGCCTCGAAGGCGTCGGCGGCCTCGGCCGGTTTGCCGGCTTGCAGCAGCACTTCGCCAAGCAGCTCGTGCGACGGCTTGATCGGATCGGCCGCGCCGTTCGGTGGACGCATGCTCTCTTCGATCTTCGCCGCGTCCTTCAGCAGCGCGATGGCCTGGTCTTTGTCGCCCTTCGCCAGGGCGATCGAGGCGGCCAGCTCCTTGTGCATGATGCGGACGGACTTGCCCGTGTCGTTCGCGCCAGGCGCTGCCGGCGGAGGCGCACCGCCGTGATCGGCGTGCGCGCCGGCGTCAGGTGCGCCGCCCGGGGCCGCCTTGGCTTTGGCCGCGAGCAGGGCTTCCATTTTGGCCGCGGTGGCGGTGTCGCCGGTCTTCACCGCGCTGATGCCGTTGGCGAACACGGTATTGTCCGAGGCGTTGTCGGCGACCGGCTCGACCTTCCACTCTTCGGTCTCGATGATGTAGCGGGCCTTCTGGAGCGCCAGCGCACCCACCGCGCGCTGGTGCTTCGTCGTTTCGGCCATCTTCGCGAAGATCTCGATCCTGTTGCGCGCACCGGCGTAATCACCGAGCTGCAAGAACCCGTATTGGCCCCAGTCGCCCGAGTGCGACATATCGCTCGGCACGTCGCCGGGCTCCCAGAGATCCTGCGCGATCTGATAGGCGCGCACGTTCTGGTTGACTACTTCATTCCACATGCCGTGCTGGATGAAGATGTGCGTCGGCATATGGACCGCGTGCGACACGGCCGGCACGATGTCGGCGTAAACGCGTGCGGCCCTGAGAGCCAGCGGCGCGTGCACCGGATCGTCGAAGGCGTGGATAATGTAATGCGTCGCGCCGGGGTGCTTGGGATTGTGCTCGACGATTCCAATGGCGAGGGCGCCGGCCTTGTTGTTGTAGCGGTTGGTGGTGTCGTCGAGGGCGCCTCCGCCGCTCAGCAGCGACAGCGCGTAAAACGCCGTGACCTCGTCGTCTTTCGGGAATTGATTGTAGAGACGTTCCATCGCGCGCATGTAGGCGAGGCGGCGCTGACGCCAGTCGCCGCTCTCGGCCCACAGGTCTTCGACGGCGCCGAGGAAGCCCTTCTCGCGCGCCGTAGGCGCCTTGGCTAAGCGCGCCGCGCGGTCCGGCCCGAGCCGCGCCAGCACGGCGCGTGGGTTCTTGCTGTCCTGCTCGGCCTGGAGCGGATGGTTGTAGGCGAGGGTTTCCCCCCAATACGCCATGGCGAAATCCGGCTGTGCCTTTTGCGCGAGCTTGAATTCAGCGATCGCCTGTTTCCAGCCGAAGCTGTGGAGAATCGCCACGCCGCGCAGGAAGTGTTGCTGGGCGGCGGCCGATCCCGACGTCGGGAACGACAGTTGCCCGACGTCTTGCAGCTGGGCGGCGGCGGGCGCGACGAACGTGAAAGCGATGACGGCGCAGAACAGTAGACGACGCATGCGGGCCTCCGGGGAGATTCTACCCGAGTTCAAGAGATTCACAGGAGGATCAGAAGGTCAGGAGTTCAATCGATCAACGAATCAACAGAGAGATCGGAAGATCAACAGCTCACAAGCTCACCAGATTGATGCCTCCGTCGCCGGTAGTCATGCGACGCAGATAATCGATCTGTCCCAGGTGATAGTTGAGGTGGCCGCTCAGGTGGATCACGAATTGGCGCGTCGTGATTGGCGCCCCTAAGACCTGCTCCGGATAGATCGCCTCGAGCTGTTGCTTAGACAACGCTTTGATCACGCGCGGGACCATGTCGCGGACCGCTTCGATCCGCGCGACGAGCTCCTGCTGCTCCACTCCCCGCTTGCTGAACTCGAGCGGCCGATCCCGCGCGAATTCGATCCCGCCAAGCTGGCGGCCGATGTACTCCCGCAGGTTCCCTTCCAGGTGGAGGGCAAGCGTGCCGGCGGCGTTGGTCACGCCCGGCGCAGTTTTCCAAAGGGACGCAGTGTCAGGAAAGGCCGTCAGCTCCTGGATCAGCCTCTTGAGATCACGCGCAAAGAGCGCGGCAAGCTCGCTTGAAAGCATCTGGCGAGTCTAGCCGGTTCAGACCATAATCCCTGACGGGGTCGTAGCGCGGAACTTTAGTTCCGCGATTCACGTTCCGGAGTTCCGCGATTCACGTTCCGGAGATCCGCGATTCACGTTCGGGAGAAATGACATGAGAACCCAACACAGGGCATGGAAACTGGCGGCGGTGGCCGTCGTCATTTATGCGGCAACCGGACTGGCGCAGTCGCAGAACCCGTTTGGCATCCCGACTCCCGACAAACCGCAGCCCTCGGGCACGATCGAAGCCGTGCCGGGATCGCGCGCGCAAGGGTGGCTGTCGCAGGGCCGCTCTGAAGTCCTCGCGCGGCATGGCATGGTCGCCACCAGCGATCCGCTCGCCGCGCAGGCCGGTCTCGAGATCCTGCGCAAGGGCGGCAACGCCATCGATGCGGCCGTTGCGACCGGCGCGGTGCTCGATGTCACGTCGCAGAACGATACTGGCATCGGCGGCGATCTGTTCGCGCTGGTGTGGGTCGCCAAAGACAAGAAGCTCTACGCGCTGAACTCGGCAGGTTGGGCGCCGGCCGGCTGGACGCCGGAGTTCTTCACGAAACAACTGGCCGTGACCCGCGTGCCCGGCAACGGCGTCAACTCCGCCACCGTGCCCGGAGCGATCTCCGGCTACGACGCGCTGATGAAACGGTTCGGCACCATGACGTTCAACGAGACGTTCGAGCGGGCCGCGCAACTGGCGGACGAAGGATGGGCGCTCGCCGAACGCCGGCACTCAGATCTTCGTGGCGCGGTTAAGGGACTGCTGGCGGATCCGGATTCGAAGCAGACGTTCCTCAAGGGAGACGACGCGCCCGCGCTCTACAGCATCATTCGCAACCCGGGCCTGTCGCGCGCGCTGCGCATCATCCAGAAGCAGGGCCGCGACGGCTTCTACCGCGGCGAGATCGCCGACGCCATCGTCGCCAAGGTTACGAAGAACGGCGGCGTCATGACGAAGAAGGACATCGAAGAGTTTCAGTCGGAGTGGGTCGAGCCGATCTCGACCAACTACCACGGCCACGACGTCTTCGAGCTGCCGCCTCCGGGCCAGGGGTTTGCGGCGCTGGAGATGCTGAACATCCTCGAGGTGTGCGCGCCCACGCTCAACGTCAACCTGGCGACGCTCGGGCCGTCGAATCCGATGTACTGGCACGTCATGGTCGAAGCGAAGAAGCTCGCCTACTCGGATCTGCTGGCGCGAAACGCCGATCCGAAGTTCGCGAAGGTGCCGCTCGACGAGCTGCTGTCGAAGTCGTACGCGGCCAAACTCTGCAAGAAGATCGATCCGAATGTCGCCTCGGTCCCGTCGGTCGGCGGCGGCACCGACGGCGGCACTATTTACCTGACCACCGCCGATCGCTGGGGCAACATGGTGTCGCTCGTCCACAGCGTCTTCAGCGTGTATGGCAGCCGCGCCGTGGTGCCGCCGTTCGGCTTCGTGCTGCACAACCGCGGCAGCGCGTTCTCGCTCGATGCGAAGAGCCCGAACCTCGTCGCGCCGCACAAGCGGCCGTTCCACTCGATCATCGCCGGCTTTGTCATGAAGAACGGTCTGCCGATGATGACGTTCGGCAACATGGGCGGCAGCGTGCAGCCCGAAACGCACGCGCAGCACATGGTCAACCTGATCGATCACGGCATGAACGTGCAGATGACGACGGATGCGGCGCGGTTCACGCATAACCAGAATTCGAACCAGCTGTCGTTGGAGACGGCGCTGTTCAACCTGGTCGGCGCTGCTCTGAAGGGCAAGGGCCATAATGTGCGCGCGGCTAACGGCGGCGCTGTGGGCGGTTACCAGGGGATTCTCTTCACGCGCGACGCGACGCTGCCGGAGCCGACGTTCGACGAGCGCAGCATCAGGCTTGACTTGCCGGTCAACGGCATTTACCGCGCCGGATCGGATCACCGCAAGGACGGGCAGGCTGTCGGGTGGTGACCGTGATAAGCTAGCTTTCTCTCCGAGGCCGGCGTAGCTCAGTTGGTAGAGCAGCTGATTCGTAATCAGCAGGTCGTCCGTTCAACCCGGATCGCCGGCTCCAAATTCCCTCAGAACAATCCGCGATGCTTTTCCATCGGCTCCCTCATTACTCGCCGCGGGGAGCATCCGGGGAGCAACGGAAAGCCGTCCGCAACCTCATCTCGTACAAACCCCGACACCGCGATTCCGCCCCGTCGACGACCCGATACCGACCTCATCACCTGTCGGTTCAGATCCTCTGAATTGCCTCGTAGATCCCGTCGTACACTCGCTGAAAGAACTCATTCGCGAGCCCGGTCACGATCTGAACGACGTCCCTGAAGTTGCCCTTGTTGAGAGCGGTCCGGAGCTGCTGCCAGGTGATCCGCCGTCCAACGCCGTCCTTGATCGCACTGCGGAGACGGGTTACGCCAACTCCACGAAAGTAGCTGCCAAGCACGCCGCCGGCCGCCTCAGACGCGCCGGCCAACACGCAGTTGTCGAGCGTAGCACGTGAGCTTCCGCGAACTGGGTTGGTTGTGAGGCGAAGTGCGCGACGTTCCGCTTCAGTGCGACAGCTTATTGAGCTGCCGTTCGAGATCCAGCACCGACATCATGATCTCGTCGAAGCCTGGCACCTCACCGAAGATCATGCCGGCCATGCTCTGATAGTCGCGCTCGAGGCGCTCGCGCATCTCGCGTGCCGGCGAAAGAGCGAATGAGCCTGGGGCAGCGGTCGCCAGATCCAGATCGGGTCGATCAAAGAACATCCTCGCATGGCGAGCGCATTCCGCTCCCAATGCAAGGTCGGCGAGCCCGGCTACGCCTGCGGCGCTCCCGCGCAGCAAGTGCACATCGTAGTAGTGCCTCGACACACGCTGGCCTTCCTGCCGCAACTCGCCTCTCCTCTCGAACCAGCGCCGAAGCCCGTGGAGGATGATCACCTTGTCCCACAACGTACGGGCTGGCTCAATTGTCGTCACGCCTGTGACGGACAGATCCCCAGACTGAAGGTCCGCAGCCACGTAGGGCGTGACCGTTGCGCTGACGTGAGGGTCGAGCGCCGACTTGGCGCCCGATTCAATGCGGACGGACGGTCGCACGTACGGATCGGCATTGCGAACGATGCTGGGGTAGCGGACCAAGAGCGTCTGCCCGTCGTCGTCGGCAGGGTCAGGCTCCACGCTGCCTGAGTCCGCCGGCTGGCCAGCGCCGCGGAGGAAGTCAGCGAACACAGTGACCAGCTGTTGGTGGAGCTCGCCGTGAATGTAGCGCTGGCACGCCTCCTTGATGGCATCAAGACGCGCACGCTGTTTCTTGCCGCTCAAGGCTTCGAGTTCGTCGAGCGAGACGGACTCTCCGAGGTCTGAGCGGAAGACGGTGATGTCGATGTCTTCGGAGAAGCGGCTGATGAGACCGAACGCCTTCGACAGTGACGTACCACCTTTAAAGAGCAGGCGCGGCCCGCCCGGTGGCAGCCCGTGAAAAAGCGCGTCGAGCGTCCAGCAGACCCAAAAGTCTTTCTCGATGTTCTGCTCTGTCGTTCCAACCCGGCGCGCTGTCGTGGCGAACAGCGCACGTCTGTCCTCCTCCGACGCGGCGATGACCCGACCGTACTCCGTGTTCATGCGGGTGACCGTGAGGGGGTGGATGGCTGCCGCCTCGTCGTCCCTCGAGAGATATTACTCCGCGTTCGCGGCACGCGCGGGGTCGTGTCGAGGACCTCTCTTGCGACCGACTGCATCCAGATCGGTAAGGTTGGCAGGCCGTCCTGCAAGTCAGCGCGCATCGCGTCGCCGTGGGCCGGATCCTTCAAGATGCGTCGGAGCTGCGTGACGATCCGCGGACGATCGGTGCCCAGCATGTCCTGCAACCAATAGAGTGCTTGCACGATCCGCATGGCAGGCCGACCGGCCCAGTGCAACCGACTCGGCGCTGCGGCGCGGAAGGTGATCTGCTGACGGCCGAGCGTGATTGGACGAAGACGCGCATCCGTCAAGACGGTGACCCGCGCGGGAACCGCCGTCGTCAAGCCCAGGTCGTTCGCGGCAGTGAGGCCATCGACGACGACGCGCGTCTGGTCACGGCGCGCGACCGCGTCGATGACGGCGGCCTGATCCGGTACCGTCGGTTTCCCTGTCAGCGCGTTGTGCCCTGGGAAGTAGTACAAGCCTCGATCGATTCGGATGATTGCCTTTTGAGCGGCCAGGCGTTGTAGAGCCTTGTCGACGGCCGCCCGTGGACCCAGATCGAGGAAGTCGACCGGCGTCCACACGCGCCCTGACTGCCCATGGAATCGGTCCAGAATGCGGCCTTTCAGGTTAAGGGCCAAGCCCCTCAGCGTCGACATTTGTCCACAATACTACACGTATTTCGGACAAATATCAACTCTGTCCGAAATATGACACGTGCTTCGGACAGATGTACGGGCGCCGCTACGCGGAAATACTGAACCTGAGCAGTTTGCCGCGACGCCCGTGCACTAGATCATCAACCCGCTTACCCCAAAAATCGAGCGCGGCTCGTTTCTCAAGGTCGTAGCTGTGCCGGTCGTAGACGGCCGTCACACCCGACTCGACATGGTTGAGAATCTTCGACACTACGAGGCGAGGCACACCAGCGCCGACCATGAGACTCGCCGCCGTGCGCCGTAAATCGTGTCCTCTGAAATCCACGCCTGAGGCCTCGACGATCCGCTCGATGGCCTTCTGGGCGTGCGCGATGTGCGGCCCGTCTTTGCGGCTGCTCGGGAACACCCACGGTGAATCACCAGCACTCGGCCGCCACGCTTTGAGAATGCGCACGGCCTGCGGCGACAACGGCACGCGGTGCGCCAAGCCGTTCTTGCTGCGCTCGGCTGGAATCGTCCACCAGGCGGTCGCAAGGTCGAACTCCGCCCATGCTGCACCGTGAACCTCTCCACCCCGCTGCGCGGTCAAGAGTCGAACACGGAACAGAGGACGTCGCACCGCTTGATGTCTTTGAGCCTGCGCGTCCCCCAGCGGGTGACCAGCGGCACATGAGGTATCTTGCCCGTCTTCTTCTTGTGCGGCGAGCCGTTCAGTAGCCGGACGTCCTCACGTCCGCTGCGCTTCTTGCTGGCGTGGTGCTCGATATACTCGCGAGCGAGATCCGAGAACGTCTCTGCGCGACGTTCCTCGATCTTCTGCCTGCCGGGATCCTGGCCTTTGGCGGCCTCGCGGAGCGCATCCGTCGCCTTCTCACGAGCCGCGGCCAGAGCGGGGTCCGCCCACTGGGCCGTCGGCGCGACGATCGCCTTGAGTGCGAGCAGCTTGGGATTAGCGACATGGTCACGGGGCCAACGGGGCGAGGGGAACGACCATGACGAACGACAACGACCATGGGCTCGCCTTGTTCAGGAACCGTTCGCCTCCAATGACGTCGCCCGTTTTGGGCAGTCCTGTGGCGACGTAGTCCAGTGAGACCTCCGCCTCAACGTTCCGCAACCAGTGACCTTGCGGCAACCGATTAAACACATGAAAGGCCGTATCCCACTCGAAGTTGAGCTTATGCGTGTACACGCTCCCGGCCCGCGGCGTCTTGCCGGGGCTGAACTTGTCGACGACGTCGAAGTGGGACGAGACCCAGCCGCCGGTTTGCTCGGTACCGAACAGATCGAAGTTGAGCTCCGCTTCGATCTCGATGCCATTGTCGCGGATCTCGTCGCGCCCCGCCTCGGCGGCCGTTGCACCCGTGAAGGGATGAACGGAGGTCCCGCCAAACGGGATGAAAATGGCCTCGAGCGTGAGCCCGACGCGCGGGATGGTGGTGGGCACGTTAAGCGCAAAGATCAGCTCGAACACCGATTCGCGCGCGGCCCGCTCCTCCTGCCCGTCGATCTCAACCTTCGGCCGAGCACCGAGATTCTCGATCGTCCACGTCGGCTCGATCTTCAGCTCGGGCGCACACAGAAATGCGCAGCGCGGCTCATCCTGCGCGCTGGCAGGCGCCGGCAGGAGCAGCAGACCCGCAATCCAGCCCGCACAGTTCATTGCTCGTCTCACTACTCGTCGGCTCCTCGGGTGCAGGCGATTACTTGAACGCTAACTCGCTCACTTGGTGGCATGTCCCGCACGCCCCCGTGTAAGGGATGGGCATCGCCCGACCCGGCGGCACTCCGTCAACTCCCACATTTGTTTTCAAGGGCACATCGAACACATGGGACTTCAAAGGGCCTTGCCAATAGGCGTTGTTCTCTTCCTCCAGGGCATTGGCATACGGAGGCGTCTTGATCATCCTGCCGAAATCGCCGGCAATGCCCCCGGTATTGGCGGTTCCTGGCATATGACAGTCGATGCAGCGGGTCAGCTGACCCTTCATTTTTGCGTTCAGCTTCGTTTCCATATGCGAAAGCACGTTCACGGTATGGCATCGCTGACACAACGGGGAGGCGGGGTCATTCGCGTCGTGAATGAGCCAGCGTGGATTGGGTGTGCCGCCATGCAGGTCGTGGCAGTCCGAGCAGGTGACCAACAATCGATCGTTCCTGTACATCTTTGACTTCAGGAAGTCCGCATACTGCTGATGGGGCTTATTCGAGTGGACATCGTCTGGCCAGATATTGTCCTCCCGTCCGGGTCCTCGCATCGTCGGCCCCTTCTTGATGGGGTCGGTATACTTCGTAATCAGCTCGTGGCGGCTGATTCCGGGCTTCGCGAGCTCTCCCGCCTCGCTGATCGCTTGCGTGTAACCGTTAGTCGGTCCGCCATACCCCTGCCTTCTGTCATGGCACCGGCCACAGACCGCGCTGGACCGCTCGGCCGAGAGGAGCTTGGGGTTGACGATGAAACGGGAACGGCCTGTGTTGGCCACATGTTCGGATCCCGGCCCGTGACAGCTTTCGCAGCCAACATTGATCTCGTCCAGCTCGGGATCATCGTCGATGTTCATGTCGCCGCCGGGATCGTTGACGGCCCGTACGAGAAACTGCCCCGTCGCCTTGTCTTGATATCGCTCCCAGCCGGTCAAATGACAGCCGGCGCACATGGTTTGCACGGCATTCGTGTTGACCGGCGGAGCCGTCAGCACATCGTCGGACGTGCCGTGCTTGGCATCGACGCCGGCCGACCACCACATGTAGAACTTGTAGTCGTGCCACACCCGCCGCTCTCTGTGCAGCCTGTTGTCTCGCCCGGTCATGTTGTACCGCAGCACGGTGTACCACCCCTGACGAGCGCCCAGTCCTGGCGGAACCGAGACGATGTATCGCTGGTCGTGGACCGCCCCGCCGTAGAGAAGCTTGATCTCCAGGTGTGCCGGGCTATTGGGGTCCTGCGCGTTCAGCCGGTTCACCATCGTGATGAAGTACTTGTTGTCGCGAGCGTTCTTCCACAAGTACACATCGGCATAGGTCGTCTCGATAGGCAGGCGAGCATCGCCGGATGCTCGCAGCTTGAACTTGTCGTCGTTTCTTGCCGGGTCGTAGTCCCCGAGCTCGAGGCGCGTGCCGCGCGCGTAGTCGTCGACCGCGGGAAACGATTCGAGCGCGTCAAAGTAGTCCGGATGCCTCGAAAAATCCTGCATCCGTCCTGGAGCTCCTGGTACGGTCCACCCGAGCTTGTGCGCGGTCTGCTGCCAATGCTCCTTGTTCGTGTGGCAGGCCAGACAACTCGAGCTGCCGACATACCGGGCAGTCGTAGAAGGGCTGCTCGAGACCTTGATCGTCATCGATTGACCGCGCAACTGCTCGGCCGAATAGCTTCGTCGGCTCTGGTCCCCACCAGGCAGGTGTTCGGGATCCTTGGGCGCCGGTGTCACATGGACAAAGAACTTGCCGTCGGGCACGTTCGCGATAGCGAAACGTCCTTGCGCGTCCGTGGCGGATTGCGGAAAGGCGGTTCCTCTGAGTCGGATCGCGTCCTCGAGCGGTTCATCGTAGGCTTCTGCAGGAAATGGTGGTGCATAGATGGCACTGGCGGTCATTGCCGTGGTGATGTCAATCGCCGTGATTGGAACGAGATGGACCGTTGCGCCGGCAACGGGATGGCCGGGATTGGTGGCCGCGCCGCCGACAAACACCGCGCCGGAAGCGCTCACGACCTGGCCAGCAAACGCACGTCCTGCAGCTTGATTGGCTGCTCCGGCGGCTGGGACCATCGACGCGGTGATCAGCATCACGGTGAGCAGTAATGCCGCCAGACCGAAGACTGTGGTGGCGTTGTGTTGGCGCATTTCAGCGTCTCGAGTTTGACCGTCGTAACACTTTCCATATACTCTGAAACTGTCGTTACAATGTCAAGATTCCGGTCATCGACGAGTTAAGCCATGACAGCGCGCCCCGAGGCTCAACCACCAGTCACGACTGTTGGCGCGTCCAGGACAGCCCGCCGTTGGCTTCTGTTTGTTCATCAGCTGCCCTCGACACCATCGAATCTGCGCGTCCGCACGTGGCGGCGGTTGCAACAGCTCGGCGCGCTCCCGATCAAACAGGCGGTCTATGCCCTTCCGGATACGCCCACTGCCCGCGAAGACTTCGAATGGCTGAAGACGGAGATCAAAGCAGCCGGAGGGGACGCGAGCGTGTTTGCCTCGGACAACGTCGATGCGTGGTCGGACGATGCGCTGGTGGAAGAGTTCAGACGGGCGCGGCAGGAGGCGTACGCCACGCTCGCGCGAGACATCGAGCGGGTACTCGGACGGCTCGGAGCCACACGGCGGCCCCGCGGAACGCGCGCGCCGGCGGTGCGACGCCTCGTCGAAGTGTTCAGGGCACGCTTGAGCGCGATCGAGCACGTCGATTGGCGGTGCTCCAACAGCTCGAGGAGAAAGCCTCTGACTCACCCAGGCCGGCCGAACGACCGCGGCCGGCAGGAAGCGCCGATGCGCAGAACTATGCGAATCGTCTGTGGGTGACGCGTCCGCGTCCCGGTGTCGACCGAATGGCGTCCGCATGGCTCATCAAGCGCTTTGTGGCCCCCCAGGCACGCTTCGCGTTCGTCGCGGACCGCGAATCAGCGCCACACGACGCCGTTTTGTTCGACATGTTCGGCGTGGAGTTCAGCCACCAGGGTGAAGGGTGCACGTTTGAAACGATCTGTGCTGTCTTCGCGATTCAGGAGCCGGCCGTCGCCCGCATTGCCGCGATCGTGCATGACCTCGATCTGAAGGATGGACGCTTCGCGGCTCAGGAGGCCCCGACCGTCGGGACCGTGATCGAGGGCATGCAACTCTCGGTCTCGGATGACGACATGCTGCTGGAACAGGGCATGGCGCTCTTCGAGTCCCTCTACCGCGCGTTCGAACAGTCTGCGCGGTCCGCTGGTCCCCGACCTGTGGCACAGTCGCGCACGCGTGCACCATCGCGAAGAGGGAAAGGCGGCACCCACCGGCGACGCACGGGATAACCCGGTGAACGAGGTGCTGATGCCATCGTCGGGTTAACGATGGCGGCGGTGTTTTGAGTCGCCTCTCGAAGCCGACCGGTGACGGACCTGCCGCAGGCAACGTGACGGCACATCGGCTATGGCCAACAGCGGCGGCTCGGAAAGGAGCAATCTTATGCGAATGACGAACGTTCTCATCGTCTTTGTCGTCTTCGGCGCAACGATGCTCGTGCACGGCGCGACTCGAAAGGTCGATTTCTCTGACGACACGATCGGACAGCCGCCGAAGGGATTCGAGTTCGGCCACACTGCGAAGGCGGGTGCACCGGGCAAGTGGGTGATCCAGGCGGAAGGAACGAACAAGTACTTAATACAGAGGGATCCCGACTCGACGCGCTCACGCTTCCCCGTCGCGGTACTCTCCGACGTGAGCGCAGCGGATCTCGATCTCTCAGTACGATTCAAACCGGTGTCCGGCCGAGTTGATCAGGCGGCAGGTCTCGTGTGGCGCTACCGGGACCAGGATAACTACTACATCGTCCGCGCGAACGCGCTCGAGGACAACGTGGTGCTCTACAAGGTCGAGAACGGCAAGCGCATCGACCTCCCCCTGAAGGGCGAGGGCCGCACCTATGGGAAAAAGGCTGACGTGCCGGCCGGTCAGTGGAGCACATTGCGGGTCATCGCGACTGGGGCACTCTTCGAGGTCCATTCCAACGGGACAAAACTGTACGAGGTGGAGGACCGGACATTCACGCAGGCTGGCAAAGTGGGCGTGTGGACCAAGGCCGACTCTGTGACACAGTTCGACGACCTAACGGTCGTCACGAAGTGACCATGTCCTTCCTCAATCGGGCCGCCGCTCTTCGGATTCTTTCGATGCTCGCGGCGATCGGATTCGTCGCTTGTGGGTCGCCGGAGCAGTCGCGGACCGCCACTCGCACGGTCACCGTGTACGTCTCGACAGATCGCGTCTTCTCTGAGCCGGTGTTGCGGGAGTACGAACGGCGATCGGGCGTCAAGGTGAACGCCGTCTACGACACTGAAGAAACCAAGTCGACGGGTCTCGCCAATCGGCTGCTGGCCGAAAAGGCTCGTCCACAGGCGGATGTGTTCTGGTCGAATGAACCGGTCCGCACGCTCGTACTGAAGTCGCGCGACGTACTGGCGTCGTATCGCTCGCCGAGCGCCGAAGGGATCCCGGCCGCGCTCCTCGATCCTGACGGGTATTGGACTGGGTTCTCGGCGCGGATCCGCGTCATTGCCTACAACACGAAGACTGTCGGGGCGGAAGACGCGCCACAATCCATCTTCGATCTGGCCGAGCCCAAATGGAAAGGACAAGTCGCGATAGCCGATCCCCGGTTCGGCTCGACGTCGTTCCACGTCGCGGCGCTCTACGCCCTGGCTGGTGACGACAAGATGGACGAGTTCTTTCGCCGATTGAAGGCGAACGGCGTCCGCATTGTTGAAGGCAATTCCGTGGTCCGTGATCTTGTCGCTCGAGGTGAGGTGAAAACGGGGCTGACCGACACAGACGACGTCAACGTCGCGATCGAGAACGGTCAACCGGTAGGAATGGTCCTCCCCGACAGGGAGGGACTGGGCGTGCCGGTGATGCCGAATATGGTGTCGTTGATTGCGGGCGCTCCGCACCCTGAGGAGGCGCGCAAGCTGATCGATTACCTGTTGTCTGCCGATGTCGAGCGACAGCTCGCCCAATCGGAAGCGGTTCAGATTCCGCTGCATGCCGGCGTGCCCGGTCCGAAGAACATTCCGGCGATCGAGACCTTCAAACCGATGACGCTTGACTATGCGAAAGCTGCCAGTCGAGTCGACGATGTCACGAAGCGACTCGCGACGATTCTGGGTCTGTAGTTTCACGAGCCGGCCGTCCACCAGAGAGACGCGCAAACAGATATGTGGCGATGGCAGTCCAGTCGAACGGCGGTAGTAGGCGCGGCTATCGCGGTGTTTGTCGTGTGTTGCGTGCTCCCGGTCGGCTATCTGCTCACGGTGTCGCTGAGTAGCGTGGACGCGTTCTCGGCGTTGTTGCTGGACGCGCGACAGCGCCAACTGCTCTACAACACGGCTCTTCTCGGCACCGGCACAGCGCTTCTCGCCACCGTGATCGGCGCCCCACTCGGTCTCGCGCTCGCTCGTATCGCACTGCCTCGGAAGGCTATTCTTCGGCTCGCGCTCGCAGCGCCAGTCCTGCTACCGCCGTACATCGTGGGGTTGGCCTGGACGTACCTCGGAAGCAGCCGCGGGTGGGTGGCGACCCTCGCGGGCCACGACCTGCTCTCGGCGTGGACCTACAGCCTGCCGGCGGCCATTGTTGTGCTGAGTGTGGTGTTCTACCCACTGTCGATGCTCGCGACAGAGGTGGCGATGCGCCGCATTGACGGGCGCCTCGAAGAGGCCGCGCTCGTGGTCGCGCCGCCAGGCCGCGTGATGTCGCGCATCACCTTGCCGCTCGCGGCCCCCGGCGTGTTTGCCGCGGCCCTCGTCATTTTTGTGCTCGCCGTATCGGAGTTCGGTGTTCCGGGATTACTGCGGGTGCGCGTGTACACCACAGAAGTCTTTACCGCATTCGCAGCGCTCTACGACTTTACTCGAGCCATTCTCCTCGCTGTGCCGCTTCTGCTGCTGTGCCTCATCGTCGCAGCCGTCGCCGCCGCGCTGCTCGGAGACCGTCTGGTGATCACGCGCCGGAGTGCCGGGACCCGTCCGGCTCTGTTCGACGAATGGCAACGACCAGCCACGCTGGGCGCACTCGTGGTGCTCACGGTAGCGCTCTTACTCCCGCTTGCGATCCTTGTAAGTGAAGCGATGGCGGCTCAATCGATATCCGCCGTACTCGCAGGGTTCGGTAGCGCCATCGCGAACAGCCTCGTGCTGGCGGCGGCAGGTGCAACGGCCGTTGTCAGCGTCGCCGTGTGGCTCGGGTACGCCCGGGCGAGAACGGCCGGCCGAATGGGCCAAGGTGCAGACATCCTCTTCATCGTCCTGTTCGCGGTGCCGAGCACGATTGTCGGCGTGGGCCTGATTCTTCTGTGGAATCGGCCGGGGCCGTTCGGCGCGGTGTATGGAACGGACATCATGCTTCTTCTGGGGTATCTGGCGAGATTCGTTCCGGTGGCGGCGCTGGCACTCGCCGCCAGTGCCCGATACGTGCCGGTGTCGCACGAGGAGGCCGCCGCCGTCAGCGGCGCGGGATGGCTCCGCACCATGTGGGGGATTGTTCTTCCGCAGATGCGGCTCGGGCTGGCTGCGGCGTGGGTGGTCGCGTTCGTCCTGGCGTTCGGGGAGCTTGGCGTCAGCATTCTCGTCGCACCGCCGGGTGAAGCCACGCTGCCCATTCGCATCTACACGATCATCGCGAATACGCCTTCATCGCACGTCGCTGCGCTGGCGCTCTTGCAAACCGCCGTCATCTTCGTGCCTCTCGCGGCGCTCGGGGCGGCCATGTCACTCCGCGAGGCCAGGTGAATTCATCGCTGCTCTCCCTGACGAACGTCACGAAGCGATTCGTGTCACACGAGGCCGTGCACAGCGTGTCGTTGGACGTCGTCGCCGGCGACGCTATCGTGATCCTCGGACCCAGCGGCTGCGGCAAAACCACGCTACTGCGCTTGATCGCAGGACTTGAGATTCCGGACAGCGGCGAGATCTGGCTGGCCGGCGCGCAGGCAGCCGGGGCAGGTCGCAACATGATGCCGGCCCACGAGCGGGGAATCGGGTTTGTCTTTCAAGATTTGGCGCTCTGGCCGCACCTGACGATTCAGCGGAACCTGAACTTCGTCCTTGAGTCGGTGAAGATGCCTCGCGCAGACCGAGCGGCAAGAGCCTTGGAGGCCCTAAAGCTCGTTCGCATTGAGCAACTGTCCAGTCGGTATCCTCACCAGCTCTCGGGTGGCGAGCAGCAACGTGTGGCGCTCGCCCGAGCCCTGGTCGGTCAGCCGCGCGTATTGCTCCTCGACGAGCCCTTTTCAAGCCTAGACCCCGAGTTACGGGACGCCCTTCGTAGCGAGCTCGCTCGCTTGCAGCGCACGCTCCATGTGACGACGGTATATGTCACCCACGACCAGGGGGACGCGGCGATTCTCGCGGATCGCGTCATTGAGATGCGCGCCGGGCGGATCGTGGCCGTCAACGACACCAAAAGGAAGGAGCAAGGGGCGTGAGGGCCGTGGTCCTCCGCCCATGGTCTACCTACGACCGCGTTCCCTCGCCGCTCACGACATCGTCAGGATGCGCATACGCGAGTTCGACCGATCGGAAGAATTCACCTTCGAGGGGCGAGGCTTGCTCGACGAGCGCGAGGGCGTGCTTCTGCCATTGTCGCGGGAGCGTCACACCGGCTCGCCGACCTGCATGCGGCGGAATTCCCAGAGGAGATCTCGCGGTCGTCCCTCAATAATCCAATCTCGGGGGGCGTTCCCTGCGGACGCGTCGTTCGGAGAGATCAACCAACTCTGCCGCTGTTTAGGGTCGATGTATCTTTCAGCTTCACCGGCATTCCCATGCACCGCTCCTGTTGGTAGTATTTTTACTACCCGATGGCGCTTTCGGCAACCGATTGGCGCTACGACCTCCCGCTTCGACCGAACGCGGGCGGCAGCCTACGGCTATCAGCCTTCGACAGTGCTGTGCGTTTAGAACGAGAACTGAAGCCCAACACGCGCCGTCTGCCCGGAGTGACGCAGCTCGCGGAACTAAAGTTCCGCGCTACGCACCGCAACCGGGGCCGGTTGGTCTTCGCGGCTCTTCGCGGACACTTTCGATAACACGCCCTCGAGCACTGGCGTCATTGTGCGCAGTTGCTTCGCGCGGATCACGACATCCCACAGGGGTTCGAACTTCTTCCAGCCTGCCGCGTAGAAAAAGTGCTTGGCCTGGTGCTTGAGCGAGCCATGCTCGAGCGAGGCCCGCGCGATCGAGGACCAGCGATAGAACTCGCGATAGGCCCAGTCGTAGCCGGTCTTGAGCGCCTCGGGCGTCAGGCGCGCCGGTTGATAGACCACGTGCCTGGTGTCGTAGAGATCCCAATCGCGCGTCAGGATGCGGCCCTCCGCTTCAGTGCGCGCAAACAGCCGCGTCCCCGGATACGGCGTCTGGATGTGAAAGGTCGCCGTCGTAATCCCCCGCTCGACCGACCAGTCCACCGTGCGCCGGAACACATCCTCGTCGTCATCGTCCATCCCGAAAACGAAGCTGCCGTTGATCATGATGCCGAGGCTGTGCAGCCGCTCGGTGACCGCGGTGTAATCGCGGCCGAGATTCTGGCGCTTGTTACTTCGCACGAGGTTGCCGGGCGTGAGCGTCTCGAATCCAACGAACAGGCTTCGCAGGCCGGCCGCTGCAGCGCGCTCGATCAGATCACCGCGAAGAATTGAGTCCACCGTCGCGGCGCCCTGAAACAACCGTCCCATTCCGCGCATGCCCTCGAATAACGCCTCGCCGAAGCAGCGATCGCCGAGGAGATGATCGTCCAGAAAGTAGAGGTGCCGTCCCGGCAGCCGATCGATCTCAGACAGCGCGTCATCGACACGCTGGGTGTAGAAACCCTTCCCGCCCTGGAAGAACGCGTCCTTGTAGCAGAAGTCGCAGTGCTGCGGACAGCCGCGTGTGACGACAATCGAATTCGGCACGAGGTAGCGGCGCCGATCGATCAGGTCACGACGCACCGGCGGGATCCGGTCGAGCGTGCGGCCCTCGGTCGACCGATACAGGCGCTGCGCCCTGCCCTCCCGAAACTCCGCCAAAAACTGCGGAAAGGTTTGCTCGCCCGGTCCGAGGAAGATTGCGTCGGCGTGGGGCGCAGCCTCGTCCGGCAGCGCCGTCACATGCAAGCCGCCAAGCGCGACGAACACGCCTTTTGCCCGGTAGTGGTCGGCGAGCAGGTAGGCCCGGCGCGCGTTGGTGATGTAGACCTGAATCACCACGAGATCCGGCATATCGTCCGTCGTCAGCGGCATGACGTGCCCGTCGAGCAACACCGCATCGTCATCCGGCCGAAGGTACGCGGCGAGCGTGGCGAGGCCGAGCGGAGGAAACAGCGAGTACTTGATCGGCCGCCAGTAGGGGCCGGTGGCCTCGGTCAAGGCCGGCAGGATGAACTTGACGCGCAACGGACGGCTCATCGAGCCGCCCGCTGCCACCGCTCTTTCACGGATTAACTTTATTTTACAAAGTTATTTGCTGTCAAGTCCGGCGTGATGAGCTCGCTGTCCTCCGTGCGCCGGTCGACCTCGCGTCCCAGCGCCTGTTCGGGGCTCATGTAGTTGACAGTCCCCAGAATCAGGCCGGGAACGGTGTCGACCCGCGTCTGGGTGTCTTTGGCGGCCTCCCTGTCGTCCAGCTTCGCGAGGCCGAAGTCGAGGACCTTGACGCGGCCCCGCCCGGTCATCAGGATATTGGCCGGTTTGAGATCGCGATGCACGATCCCGCGGGCATGCGCTTCTTCGAGCGCGTCAAACGTTTGAATGGCGATCTCGATCACGTCGGCCGGCGCTGACGGTCCGCGCTGCACGCGCGCGCTCAGCGCTTCGCCTTCGACGTATTCCATCGCGATGAAATGGACGCCGTCGGCCTCGCCGGCCTCGAATATCTGCGCGATGTTCGGGTGGCTGATGGCAGACGCGAGCCTGGCTTCCTGCGCGAAGCGCGGTGCGCGATCGGAATCGGGTCCACCCGACGGCGTCAGGATCTTCAGCGCGACGCGCCGGCCGAGCGTCGTGTCCTCGGCGAGGAAGACTTCGCCCATACCGCCGGCACCGAGCCGAGATTCGATTCGATACCGCCCAATCTGACTCGGTGTCATGCCGCTCGGGGAAGGCGGTCGATCACCTCGCGGCCAGCAGCCCGCGGGAGGCCGCCAGTTGCAGATCGCGGTTGACCTGCGCCAGATGCCGCAGCGTGTGGCCACTCGCCCACTCGCTCATCTGATACACCGACACGACGTTCCATGGCAACTGCACGCACAAGGCGGCGCGCTTTTCGTCGAGTGACGCGATTGCCGGCTTCAGCCGTGCCGCCGACTCCCGTAACTGCGCCGCGGCCGCCGCGCGCCCAATTCCGGGAGGGGGAATGAGGATGCCCGGCGCCACGACCCCGCTGGGTGGGGCGTACATCGACCATCTCTCATCCGGGAAGTCGGACGTGCCTGCCATGGCGGCGATGGGTCCGCCCCCCAGCAGGACGCCGACGAAGCCCTCCTGCCTCTCTTCGGAAGAGTATACCGGCGAAGTCTGGGTCGAACTGGTTTCGCAGTACCTACGGCTGAGTGTGACATCTGACTCTCACTTTCGGTTCAACGCCGAGCGGCTGACGAGACTCCGCAACCTGTTCTGTATTGAACAGCAGTTGGGCGACCGTCTTCCCCAGTCCTTCATCTGGGTGCAGGGTTCGGACGAGTACGAGGAGTAATTCTCGACTGTGCCATTGGGTACATCTTTGGCCTGCCGACGCTCGTAGGCTGGGATCTCTGGTGTAGCTATGAACAAATCTGTCGTCCGAACGCCACGCACGTCGGAAGCCGCCAAGGATGAGGCCGAGCAGCTGCGGCGGCTCGCCGAGACTGCACGTCAGGAGCGGGAACACCTGCGTGAGACCGCCGAGGCGGCGCGCGCCGCGACCGAAGAGGCACGTAGGGCCGCTGAAGACGCGCGTCAAGCCGTCGCCGAAGCAGTTCGCGCCACTACCGACAGCCTCGACGCGACGCTCGAACAGATGAAAAGCGTCGAAGAGATGCGGCGCACGCTGCGTGAGTTCAGGGATCTCAAGCTGCGCGGCCCGAACTGATTTCTCGATCGACAAACCTAAAGGTTTGTCGCCACGCTAAAGGTTTGTCGCCACGCCGTTCTTCCTCACCCGACCAGCGCGGCCGGTCGATGTCGGCGTGCGTTCGGCCACTCAGGGAAGACCGTAGGCGACCAACTCGCCCGAATACGCACCGCCGCTGATGGCGACCACCAGGAACTGTTTGCCGTTCACCATGTAGGTCATGGGCGAGCCAGATTGTGGCGCCGGCATGAAGACCGCGCCGACTTCCGTGCCGGTCACCTTGTCGAACGCACGCAGCATGGCCCCGCGCTGGCCGGAAGGCGTCGGTCCATAGTTTTTTTCCCCGGCCACGACCAGCGTCCTGGTCACCAGGGTTCCCGAATTGTTGCCCGGGCGGCCCAGGGGCGGAAGGTTCAGCCCTTTGAGGGCCGGGTGATTGCGTATGGTCTCGGGAGTGGCGCCAAACGGCACCTGCCATCGGAACTCGCCCTTGTCGAGATCGATCGCCGTGAGGCGACTATACGGCGGCTTCACAAGCGGCAGGCCCTGGATGTTCAGGCCCCCACCCCCGCCACCTTCCGGCGCGGGCTCCGCTGGCGGCGCTGCGGAGGCCGCACCGGAGCCGGAACCGCCCGTGCGTCGAGCGCCCGACAGCACTGTGCCTTGAAAATACGGTACGTCCGACGCCCCGGGTGGTGGCGGAACCAGGCCGAGCGTCGCAATCGCGGTCTGCGACGCGACGAAGACTGTGTGCGTTTCGGGATCGTACGATCCGCCGGGCCAGTTCGAGGCGGCCGCCTGGGCGCCCATCGTCAGCGTGGCAATCGGTCCCTCCGCCCTGCTGACCGACGGCGGCGTGAAGACAGGTCCGATTCGGTAGCGTGACACCAGCTTCACCGCCTCAGCGCGCAACTGCGGTGTGAAGTCGATCAAGTCGTCGACCGCCAGCCCCGTCCCATCGTACGCCGGGGGCCTGATGGGAATCGGCTGTGTCGGCGCGTACCACTCACCCGGCGTGTCGCCCTTGGGTACCGGCCGTTCCTCGATGGGCCAAATCGGCTCGCCGGTTTCCCGATTGAGGACGTACAGAAATGCCTGCTTGGTCGGCTGGGCAAGCGCCTTGACAGTCCGGCCGTTGACGGTGATGTCGGCGAGAATCGGGGCGCATGGAATGTCCATGTCCCAGATGCCGTGGTGCACCAGCTGATAGTGCCAGCGCCGGCGGCCGGTCGCGAGTTCCACAGCGACGATACTCTCGCTGAACAGGTTATGGCCCGGACGATCGCCGCCGTAGTAGTCGTGGGTCGGCATTTCCACCGGCAAGTAGGCGAGGCCAAGGGCCTCGTCCGCGGACATCTGCGCCCACACGCCCGTGTTACCGGTGTAGACGGCCGATTCGTCTTCCCAGGTGTCGTGGCCAAAATCGCCCCGCGAGGGAATGGTTCGAAACAGCCACAGTCGCTTGCCGGTCCGCACGTCGAAGCCCCGCACGTAACCCTTGATGTTTTTCTTGCTCTTGGGGTTCGCACCGGTCTCGAACGCCGCTCCCACGATCACCACATTGCGCGCCACCAGCGGAGTGGCGTGCAGACCGACTGCCGCCGTGATCGGATCGACCACCTGGTCGAAATCCTGTTTCAGATCGACAATCCCGCCGCGACCGAACTCCCGCACCGGCTGGCCATTTCGGGCGTCCAGCGCGACCAGCTGGTACCCTGGCGTGACATACAGGATGCGCTCCTGTTTGCCGTCGGTCCAGTACGCGAGACCGCGGCCCGACAGTTGTCGCGGCGCGGCCTGTCCGCGCGCGCCCTCGTTCTCGCTGTGCACCCAGAGCAGCTCACCGGTCGCCGCAGCGACGGCAAAGACGGCGCGCCTCGTGCCACCGGTTGAGAACAGTCGACCGTTGACCATCAACGGCGTCGACTGAAAATTGAACTCCCGCTGCGGACCAAGGTTATCGGTCTTGAATCGCCACATCGGCACGAGGCTGGAAAAATTGTCGCGGTGGATTTGATCGAGCGGCGAATAGCGGGTGTTGCCGAGGTCACCTCCGTAGGTCGGCCATTCGCCGTTGCTGGGGCCCGACTGCCCTCGAACCACGGGCCCGCCGCACACGAGCACGACAACAATCGCCAGGGAGCCCAGTGTCCATACCATCGGCTTTTTTAACATGCTGGTCCTCTCGGGTGTCAATTGACTCGAGCACCGGTCCAGCCGGCTCTCATCCGCGCCCGATCCACTTCCTTTCCTCGAAGATAGACCCGGGCAATGCGTCGTGTATTGGTGATGTCGTCCAGCGGGTTGGCGTCGAGCACGACAAAGTCTGCGCTCTTGCCCGGAGCGATGGTCCCGAGCGCATCCAGATCGAGAATCTCCGCGGAGGTTCGCGTGGCGGCAACCAGCGCTTGCGCCGGAGTCATGCCTGCCGCCACCAGGTTCTCCACTTCGGTGTGCATCGTCCAGCCGATGAATTGATCGCCCAGCTGCCCGCCGCCGTCGGTTCCGGCGCCGATCCGCACACCAGCGTCGTTCAGTCGGCGAATACCGGCCGCCAACCGTGCCCAGTTGGCTTCCCCGCGCGTGCGCGCCTCAGGAATCTCGGACGCGAGCCGATCGCGCAGCCGCTTGATTTGCTCCGGGCGGACCGTTTCGGTGATCAGCGGATGCGTCGGGTTGAGCCAAGGCGCGTAGATCTGGCGCCGCGGCCCGCCGAGCGCCGAGAGCACGGCGGTCTTTGGATGCTGTTTGAATAACTCCACCAGTTCGTCATCGACGTCGCCGATCATGTGCGCGAAAATATCCACGCCCGCTCGCAGCAGCGCCTTGGCGTCGGCCAGGCCGGTCGCATGCACCGCGACGCGCAGCTTACGTTTGTGCGCCTCGTCGATGATCGCGGTGTACAGCTCCGGCGGGAGCTTCCGCACACTCCCGCCCCGGTCGTCAACCCAAGTCTTCACGATCTTCACGTTCCGCTCCGCCAATTCCTGCACGGCTGTCCTGGCATCGGCTTCGGTCCTGATGACGTAGGCGGCGTGCCGCATGTTATCGGGCTTCACCTCGTCTTCGGGGGCCAAACCGCGCCCGGCTGTCAGGAAACGCGCGGCGTCTGGGTATTGGCCCGATTGAATCTCGTCTCGCAATCCGTACCACGCGTCTCCGAAATCGGATCCCATGGCCTGGCTGGCAGCCACGCCAAAATACGCGAAGCGGTACATGTGATCGAGGATGTGCTCCCGTGTGTAGTTCTGCGGGCCGCTGGTCAGGTGCTTCATGTAGCCGATGTGCGAATGCGCATCGACGAGCCCCGGAATCACCGTGGTGCCTGTGAGGTCGACTCGTGCCGCGCCGGCCGGCACTTCGACCGCGCCCCGGCGTCCGACGCGGGCAATCTTGTCGTTGTCGACCAGGATGGCCGCGTTCTCGATCGGCGCCGAACCATCGCCCACAATCACGCGGGCGCCTTCGAACACCGTGACGTGGCCCGATGGCGGCGTGTCTTGGGCCGGTGGCGACGAACACGCCGACAGGATCAGGTGACCGAGGAGCCCTAGTGTCAGCGGACGCATAGCGTTCCTCACCCTGGAGGCGCGGTCAGGCGGCAGGCTCATTTCTTCAGTAACGCGGTCCAGTTGAGAACCACCGTAATCGATGGAGGCGTCGTGCCTTCGATCGGCGCCTTCATCAGAAATCGCCGTCCGTCGGCCGCAGGAACGTAGTCCATCCGGTAGGCGTTCATGTTCGTAGAAAGCGCGGTCTTGAACAGAGGGGTCACCGCTCCGGGCTCGAACGCCGGCTGCGTCCGAACGGCAACGGCCATCAACATTCCGTCCGACCGCAGGTAGAACAGCTCGCGGCCGTCCTTGCTCCATCGTGGCTGCGAGCCGCCGCCAGTCGATACGGTTGTTTTCTGAGCGATACCCAAATCGGGAAAACTCTGAACGTAGATCTCGTACTTCCCGGACTCGTCCGAGGCGTACGCGATCCATCGGCTATCGGGCGACACGGCCCCTTGGACTTCGTTGTATTGAGCACGAGCGATGGAAATCGGTTTCGCGACCTGCGATCGAGCCTCGTGTCGCGCGCTTTGTAGACCTCGCCCATCCCGCCGGCGCCAAGCGGCGACAGGATTTCATACGGGCCGAGCCGGGCGCCGATGCTGAGCGGCATTTAGAGGGTTCGCGCATTATACCGGGCGACACGCCCGCCGGGCCGGGGCGGCGGCGCGTACCGGTGCCAAGGGGGCGCTCCAGGCGCCCCCCTGGATGCGTGGGTTCGGGGCGCTCCGGACGCTGACGAAGGAAACCGCACGAATTCAGGCGCGTATCGATCGCGAGTTCGAGGTCGTCGAGCCGCAGGACCGCGAGTGATCCTCGACACCAATGCCCTTTCGGCCTTCATCGACGGCGACCGGGCGGTCGGCGAACATTTGGCGGCCGGCCACAGGCACCCCGCGATCCCAGTCATCGTGCTGGGTGAATTCCGGTATGGCGTTGCCGGGTCCCGGCACCGGGCCGCCTACGAAGCGTGGCTCGACGCGCACCTCGCGGACTTCGACGTCCTCTCGGTGACCGAAGCCACGGCGGTCGTCTACGCCGATCTCCGGGTCGCCCTCAAGAAGGCCGGCCACCCCATGCCCGCGAACGACGCCTGGATTTCCGCGTTGGCCCTCGAGCATCGCCTGCCCGTGCTGACGCGCGACGTGCACTTCGACGCGGTGCCGGGCCTTAGACGAGTCGGGTGGTAATTGGACAAACCTAAAGGTTTGTCCCTACATCAGCTCTACGGCGTGCGCGGCCAGACGGTGCCCTGGTGGAGCGAGGTCACGGGCGCCAGGCCCTTGTTGACGAACTTCTGCAGGCGCTTGCCTTCCCAGGTTTCAGTCGTGTAGAGGTTGCCCTGCGAGTCCACGGCAATGCTGTGCACGCCGTAGAACTGTCCGGGCTGGCGGCCGCCGTCGCCGAAGCTCGTGAGGATCTGCATGGTGTCGCGCTGCAGGATGTAGATGCGGTCGTTGATGCCGTCGGCGACATACAGGAACCGCTGCTGCGGGTCCTTCGAGAACGCGACGTCCCACACCGAGCCGGACGCCTTGGTGTTCTTCGCGATGAACACTTCCTTCACGAACGTGCCATCGGGACGGAAGACCTGGATGCGATCGTTGACGCGATCGCACACATACACGAAGCCGTCGTGGGACAAGTCGGCGCAGTGCACGGGATTGCGGAAGTGCGGAAACGGCGGCGCCGCGGGGTCATACGTCCCGAGCGGGACTGTGTCGTCCGGCGGCTTGCCGTACGCGCCCCAGAAGCGCTTCATCTTGCCGGTGCCGGCGTCGAGCACGGCCACGCGGCGGTTGAAGTAGCCGTCGGCGATGTAGGCCTCGTTGGCCTTCGGATCGACGAAGATCTTGGCCACCCGGCCGAAGTTGGCCGGGTCGCTGCTGCCGGGCGTGAACGTCGGTTGTCCCTCCGCATTCTTGCCGGTCTGCCGCGCGTTCGGCTTGCCGTACTGGGCGACGAACTTGCCATCCTGCGTGAACTTCATGATCTGGGAGTCGCCCGGACCGTTGCCGCCGATCCACACCATCCCGGTGTGATCGACGAAAATCCCATGGTTCGACGTCGGCCAGTCGTAGCCCGGCCCGGGCCCGCCCCAGTTGTGGATCAAGTTCCCCTGACGATCGAAGGCGAGCACGCCGGGCGCGCCGGCGCAGCAGTCTCCGGCCTTCAACTCCAGTGCCTTCTCGTTGGCGGCGAGCGTCGCCGAGCCGCGGTGCACGATCCACACCTGATCGCGCTCATCGACCCACACGCCGATGGCGTTGCCGAGCAGCCAATGATTCGGTAACGGCTTGGGCCAGAACGGGTCGACCTCGAACCGCGGCGCCTGGACGCCGCCCCGGGTTTGAGCGACCGCGATCTTCTGGACGGCAAACTGGCCGACCCCGAGTGCGACGAAGAGGACGAGTAACGCGCCACCGGCTTGAAAACGATTCCATTTCATAGCGGCCTCCGCAAAGAAACAGGGCGGCCGCGAGGGCCACCCCTTTACCCGGGGCCCCAGCGCGGCAGCCGCGCTGGGGTGGAAGAAACGAACGTGTGAGAGATCAACAGGTAAACAGCTTGATGGTGAGCACCGGCTGGCTGCCCGATCCCGATGTCACCGTGTCCGTGCCGCTTGGATCGGTCACGGTCACCGTCACATTCAACGCGCTGTCGGCGCCTTCGGCGGTAGAGCCTGCGCCGTTGCACTGTTCGGTGAACGTGAAGTTCGGGCTCGTGCTGGTCTGCGTTTTCGTGATCGTGGTGGCGCCGTACAGGTACGTCGCGGTCCACGCGAAGGTCGCCGTCGCCGATGTGACATTCGAGGTGGCCGCAAACACGCATGGCGTGGCGGTCGATCGAATGTGACAGCTCGTGCCCGTCCCGGTTCCCCGGAACGGATCGCTCATCGTGAACGCCGTGGCCAGCGCCGCGCCGGCCTGGTTGATGTCGAGCAGCGTCGAGCCATTGGTCCAGCGCACGCGAATTTGTCCCGACCGCGCGTTACCCGTGTTTGGAGCCACGGTGTAGGTCAGCGTCCCCGTATCCGAGCCGGTGCCCCCGCCCGTGATCGAGACGAATGAGGCGAGGACGTCGGAACTATACGTACAGCCGCTCGAGATCTTGGTGACCGTCACGGTGAAGGTACCGCCGGCGGCCGGCACGGTCTGGCTCGACGGAGAGATGCCGTAAAGACACGGCTGCACAAAGCAGGTCGCCGCGACACCGCCGCCGTCGATCTGCGAGAACACCTTGTCGACCGACGTAGTGTGGTCGCACGCGTTGACGCGGTAACGGAGATATTCCTGCGTCCAGATCACGCCGCCCTCTCGGTCGGCGAACAACGGGTTCTGACCGCGCCCCATCGCCCCGTATTTCGATTCGAGCGAGTTTCGGAACTCGAACGAGTCGCCGCGGCCCGGGAACAACACCAGGCCGTCCGGCGGCGCGCCGCACACCCCGCCGGCCGCGTTGCCGTCGATCTGCGTCATCACGCGCTGCAGGGCGGTGCCGTGGTCGCAGCCGTTGACGCGGTAGCGGATGTATTCCTGCGTCCAGACCACTTCGCCTTCGATGTCGACCGTCGTCGGCGACCCGCCGCGACGGAGGCCGTCTCGATACTTGCCCTCGAGGCTGTTGCGGAATGCAAACGAGTCGTTGCGGCCAGGAAACGACACATCCATCGGACCTGACACGCCGCCGGGCGCCACCGATGAGGCACCGAGCAGCGATCCAGGCGCCGCCGCCGAAGGCGCCGTCGGCGAACCTGCCGAAGACCGTTCGGGGTTGCGGGAACATCCCGCGACCAGGGCGAGCGTGCAAAGTAGCAGCGTCAGGTAATGTGACATGAGGACTCTCCCGGAAGCCACAGACCGATTAGCAGGCGCGAGCATAAACGGATCGGTCACCAATCATAGTCCCGTCTGGCGATCCGGGTAGAGGCTTTCACACATCTGCGCAACGCGTCGTCCCACTACGGACCCTCGGTTTGTTATTTGTAATTGGTTATTGGTTATTGCGGTTTCTTAACGGCGAAGGGTCCGACTTCCGGTTGCCCTTGAGTGTTGGCCAGGTTGCCGAGCTCGGCGGCGACACCTCGCGCGATGGCCGCGGTTTCACTGCCGGCCTGGAAGCAGGTGAAGTCGGGGCGATCGCGCCACGCGAACGGGCCGCAGAGCCGCACGCCCGCCTTGACCGCGGCGTCGTGCACGATGTTGATGGCGCGTTCGTAGTCGGGCGTCCCCTGCCGGTATCCCGAGAAGTTGCCGAGGTCGCCGCTGGCGGCGAAGATCGCGCTCACGCCGGGGACTCTTGCGATCTCATCGGCGTTCTTCAAGCCCTCGAGCGTTTCGATCATCAGGACCAGCACGATGTTGTCGTTGATGGTGTTGCGGTAGCCACCGGGCACGCCGCCGTACATGGCGGCGTCGAACGCCGGGCCGCCGCCGCTGCTACGGCGCCCGAGCGGAGGGAAGTAGACCCAGTCGCGGGCCTGGATCGCCTCCGCCACGGTGTCGACGGTCGGCACGACGATCACGAGCGCGCCGGCGTCGAGCGCGTGTTGAATCTCCCGCTCATCGGTGGCGGCGATGCGCGCGCCGGGCACCGCCTTGGCATGCGGACAGGTGCGCCACATCCGCGCCACCGCCTGCCAGTCCGTCTGACCGTGCTGCATCTCGGTCCAGATGAAGTCGTAGCCGGCACCGGCCATCGCGCAATACGTCGAGGGATCGGTCGCCCCGAACAACGTCCCTCCAGTGACCTTGCCACCTTGCGTCAGCTTGAGCTTGGCCGGGTTCCAGACCTTCGAGCCGGCAGGGGCGTTGAAGGCCGGGCCGTACTTCCACGTGGCCGGATCGAACGCGCCCTGGTTGATCGCGCCTGGGGGGGGCATCTGCTTGGCGCCGCTGTCTTTGCCCGCCGGCGCGGCCAGCGGGAATTGCGTGGCGCCGGGGTTCGGGTTGGTGGCGTAGGGATCGGCCGTTGGCGCCGGCGTCGGCGCGGGGCGCTGCGGTTGCGGCGCTTGGGCGCGCACACCGAGCGCGCTCAGTCCAATCGCCGTACAAAAAACTGCCGGACGAAGCATGCGTTTCATGCGCGCCACTGTAACATTGAAGCCCGTGCAGAAGGTCGCACACCTCACTGCGCATTTCGAAGGCCTGGGCATGACGCCGGCCGACGCCGATTCGCGGGCCGCGCTGGTCCATGAAGCCGAAGAACAGGGCCGTTCGTTCATTGGCGGGCCACCTCAATGGCGCTGGTTCGTGCCGGGGCGGGTCGAGATCCTCGGCAAGCACACCGGTTATGCCGGCGGACGCTCGCTGCTCGCGGCCGTGCCGCGCGGCATCGCCGTGATCGCGCGGGCGCGGACCGACGGCGTCGTGCGCCTGCACGATGTGCGTGACGGCCAGAAGATCGAGATCGATCCCGCTCATCCGACGCCGCCCGGTTTTCATGGAGTCCGCCGCTACGTCCAGGTGGTCGCCCGCCGCTTGTTCCTGAATTTCCCAGGCTGCAACCTCGGCGCCGACATCGCCATCGCCAGCGATCTGCCGCGCGCCTCCGGCTTGAGCAGCTCGAGCGCGCTGGTGTGCGGCGTGGCGTCGGCGCTGGCGCGGCGGGCCGCGCTTGGCGATCGCGAGGAATGGCAGGCCCACATCCCGTCGGTGACCGCGCTGGCGTGGTATCTGGGCTGCGTCGAAAACGGCCTCGACTACCAGGGCCTGCCCGGTTCGTCTGGTGTCGGCACCCACGGGGGCAGCGAGGATCACACCGCGATCATGGCCGGCCGGCTGCATCACGTGAGCCAGTGTCAATTCGTGCCGGTGACGCCGCTGGGCGACGTGCCGATGCCGAGCGATTGGTCGTTCGTGATTGCGTCGAGCGGCGTGCAGGCCGACAAGGCCGATTCGGTGCGCGAGCGCTACAACCGCGCCGCGAATGGCGTGCGCGCGCTGCACGCGGCGTGGAACGCGCGCGCCGAACACCCCGCCCGATCGCTTGGGGCGGCCCTGCGCAGCGCGCCCGGCGCCGCCGCGCGGCTGCGTAACTGGATCGCGGATTCAGCCGACGATCGGTTCACCAATCAGGATCTCAGCACGCGACTCCAACATTTCGTGAACGAGGACGGCCGCGTGCCCTCCGCCGCTGAGGCCTTCGCCAACGGCGACACCGCGGCGATCGGCCAACTGTCGCGCGACTCGCAACAGGACGCACACGAGCTCCTGGGCAACCAGATTCCGGAGACGATGGCACTGGCCGCGGCGGCGTGTGAGACCGGCGCGTTCGCCGCGAGCAGTTTCGGTGCCGGCTTTGGCGGGAGCGTGTGGGCGCTCATCACGGCCGCAGACGCCGAGCGCTTCGCCCGCGAATGGATCCAGCGGTATGCCGCCGCGATGCCGTCCGTTGGCGCCGTGCCGTGGTTCACGGCGCGGCCCGGACCACCGCTCACCGAGCTGCCGACCGAATAATACGGCGCACACCGTTTTTCGTAGGGCACCCCTTTATGGGGTGCCTCAGTTTCGTAGGGCACCCCTTTTATGGGGTGCCTCAGGTAATATGTCGACCGATGCGTACGCTGCTGTGGCTCGCGCCACTTGTCGTCCTGGGCGGTTCGTCGTGCTCGCGTCCGGCCCCGCCTCCTCCCTCGCCGCCATTTCAGACCGTGGCCACCGGCAAAGAGCTGATGAATGCCGTCCTCGATCCGGCGGTCGATGTGATCTGGGACGCCGTCGGTTGGATCGTGACGTCCGAGGGCACCTTTGCGAAAGCGCCCGCCACTGATGATGAGTGGGCCACCGTGCGCGCCAGCGCCATCCAGCTCGCCGAATCAGGCAACCTGCTGATGATCGGCAACCGCTCCGGCGGATCGCCGGAGTGGATCACGCAGTCGCAGGCGCTGATCGACACCAGCAGGCGCGCCATCCAGGCGATCGACAAGAAAGACAAGGACGCGCTCTTCACCATTGGCGGCGATCTCTACGACGTCTGCACCAATTGCCACCGGCAATTCATGCCCGGCGCTCGTCAGTAAGTAACAGCTGATGTCGCTCCTGGCGTTTTGTGAATGGCTGGCCGCAACCCGCGGCAGCATCGCGCTGCACGAGTCGCTCGTGATGTACCCCCTCATCGAATCAACCCACGTCCTGGCGTTGACGTTGTTCGTGGGCCTGGCGGTGATTCTCGACCTGCGCCTGCTCGGCCTCGCCCTGACCCGCGTGCCGGTGACCGACATCGCCACGCGGCTTCTGCCGTGGACCAAGGTAGGGTTCACGGTGATGGTGATCACCGGCGTCCTGCTGTTCTACGCGATTCCGGTGCGGACCTATCAGAGCATTTTCTTCCGCGTCAAGGTGGTGATGCTGATTCTCGCCGGCCTCAACGTCTGGATCTTCAACAACCGCGTCTTCCTGCGCGTCGGCGAGTGGGACCGCGACGCGAGAACGCCGAAGGCCGCGCGGCGGGCCGCGCTGTTTTCGTTGATCTTGTGGGGCGGCATCATCGTGGCCGGGCGGATGATTGCGTATAACTGGTTCGACTGCGACATCCAGCCGCAGCCGGCCATCGTCAACTTCGTGGCGGGCTGCGTCGTGCCGCCGCCGGCACCCTGAGGAGCCGCGCAGATGCTGCTGCCCTTCTTCGAGTGGTGCGAACAACTCTGGCTCGGCCAGTTCATCGTCGGCTCGAACTGGCTGTTCCCGGTGATCGAGTCGGTGCACCTGCTCGGGCTCTCGGTACTCGGCGGCGCGATTCTCGTCGTCGATATGCGGCTGCTGGGGCTGGGATTGAAGAACCATCCCGTGACGGAGCTGGCGCGCGACGCGCGGCCGTGGCTGATCGGCGCGCTGGTCGTGATGATCGCAACGGGTATCCCGCTGTTCCTGTCGGAGTCGGTCAAGTGCTATTACAGCCAGGCGTTCTGGAACAAGATGACGGCGCTGGCAATCGGCCTGGTGTTCACGTTCACGATCCGCGCGCGCGTCACCGAAACCGAATCCGTAGGTAACACAGCGCGCCGCCAGGCTGTGGTCGGCGCGCTGTCGTTAGCGCTGTGGTTCACCGTTGCCGCAAGCGGCAGGTGGATTGGCTTTTCGTAGGCGGGTCCATCGCGGATCTAAAGATCCGCGCTACACCGTCGATTATCTGCCTGGCGGTTTCTTTGGTTTCTCGGTCGGGTCGCGGCCGTCCGTCGGGGCGCCGGTGCCGGACGAGCCCATGAACAGCTTGCGGCCGTCGGTGAACGTCACGTCGCGGCCATTGGCGCGCTTGAGCGAATGATCCTTCGTCTGGTAGCCGTCGACGATGATCTCGGTGCCGTTGATCAGCGAGTCCCTCGTCACGCCCCGGCGCAGCAGCGTATTCGGCGTACCGCCTTCGATCATCCAGACTTCGGGCTTGCCGTCCTTGATGACCTCGATGTGAATCCAGGTGTGCGGATTGACCCACTCGAGCCTGACGATCTTGCCCTGCAGGCGGATCGGCGCATTCGGATCGAACTCCGCGCCGAACGCGTGATGCGCCACCACCGGCCGGCCGGCGAGGATCAGCCCCGCGCCCACCACTATGGTCCCGATTGTCGTTCGCATGCTCATTGTTGTTTCCCCGTCCGCTTCTCTTCGTTTCGCGCGCCGCTCAGCACGTTCGACAGGGCGTAGTTCCCTTCGTGGCACGCGTACTCATAGATTAACTCGTTGGTGGCCTGGAATGGAATCTCTCCGGTAAACGGGCTCACAAAGGTGGTCGGGTCCTGAACCGTAAACCGGTAGTTGATGGTCTTCGCATCGACGCGACGGAAGCGCTCGATCACGTGCAGATTCGCCGACGAACCCCGGAAACTCTGCTGGGGCGGGAAATTCGTGGTGTCGACGACGAGCGTGTCGCCTTCCCAGTGTCCGATCGAGTCACCCATCCAGGGGCGAATATGCGACGGCACATGCCTGCCGCCGATGCGCACCACGCGGGCGTCGTGAACCATTTCCATGAGAATCATCACGTGGTCGGGCGTCTGCACGATCTGCAGGTTGTTGTTGTAGAAGTAGTTCGGAACGAGCGGGGTCGTCGGCCCGAACGACAGCAGGCAGCGCTCGGCCAGCGGTCGATTTTCGGGGTGATCGTATTGGCCGCCGCGTGACGCATTCGTCTTCATGCGCTCCTGCTGCCGCGCGCGGTAGTCGGCGGTAAAGGCGGGCAAGCGGCCGTTGGGCGGATCAATCAGCAACGAGCTTCGTTTCTGGCCGTCGACCACGGCGACGCGATCGCCGGGGTCAAGCCAGAAATTGTTGTAGCCGCCGACGTTGCCGGCAGCGCCGGTGGAGCCGTCGCCGCCCTTCGGAGGAGCGGCACGGTTGGGGTCGCTCGCTTCGCCGAGCCGCTCGACGCGATCGGCCGTAGCTTTCTCCATGCGCGCGGCCTCGGCATCGGTCAGCACCAGGTTGGCGACGGTGGCCGGCCGCTCGAGCGGCGTGATGGTCGCGTTGGTCCAGATGCCCTGCAGGTCCGGTTTTCCGTCACCCGTCCGCGGCATCGTCCATGGCTTGGCAATGCCCGACGGCGGCGCGATCGGGCGCTGGCCCGCGATCGCGGTCACGCCGAACGCGGCGATCGTCGCCGCGGCAATGGCTCCGGCCACCAAGTTTCGTTTCGCTTCCATGTGCTTTCCTTCCATGGATAAACCTAAAGGTTTGTCCCCACCTGCCTAAGGTTTGTCCCCACCTGCATTGTTCACGGGACCGGCGTCTTGCGGAACTTGCCGTACAACAACTCTTCGACGAACTCGACGCACTTGAACTGATTGAGCCGCGCGTCCGGGTTGATGTGCCGGTAGAGCGGCATGCGGATCTTCCACGGGCGGCTGAACGTCTGGGGATCTTCGATGGTGGCTTCGTACCAGATGTGATCGGGACCCTGCGGCGTATAGCGCTCGGTGACCTTCATCTTTTCGCTGTGATGATTGCCGGCGCGATCGAACCACGTCTGATCGTTCAGGCCGGTTACGGTAATGACGAGCGTATCGCCTTCCCACTTGCCGACCGACTGCCCCATCCACGAATCAACCGGCGCAGGACCAGGATCGGTCATGAAGATGTTGCGAACGGCGCCTGCATATTCGTAGGCGAAGAAGATCGCCTTCTCGCTCTGCAGGATCTGGAACGGGAACGGCAGGTAGTTCGCGCGCGGCACGCCGGGCAGGTAGCACTTGATCTCCGGATCGGAGTCGAGCCAGCTCTCCTGGTTCTTCTTTTGCTTCGCGGCGGCTTCGGGCAAGTACGGAATCTCGTCGCCTTCGACGACGCCGACGCCGCCGGGCACCGCGCCGACCGCGCCAAACGCCAGCACCGGCGCCGCCGGCACGGGCACGATCGGCCCCGGGCGAAACGCCAGCGCGGCGCGCGCGTTGTGCGAGCGGAGTTCGTAGTTGGCGGTGTTGAGGGCCTGCCAGACGCCGTTGAAATTGGGTTTGCCGTCGGCGGTGCGCGCCGGACGTGCGGCCTGCCCGGTGGCAGGTTCGGCCGTCCAGAAGCCGGCGGCGACAACGGCTGCCGTCGCAAGAGCGATCGTGATGTCTCTCAGTGCTCTGCGCTCGATCAACGGCACCTCCGGGGTTGGTCAAGATCATGCCACAGTTTCCCCCTCTGGAGTTCAGAGTTAAGAGTTCAGAGTTAAGAGTTTCAAAGTCAGAAAACGTCGGCATTTTCCCCGCTCTGCACTCTTAACTCTGCATTCTGCACTCCTGTCTCTGCACTCGTAACTCTTCGTTAGAATACGGGCATGTTGACGCGACAATTCGTGATCGCTTTATCGTGCGCGATATGGCTCGCAGCTGTTGAGGTACCACTCGAAGGCCAGGGCGGGCGCAAGCCGGTCGTGCGCCCGCAACCCGCGCCGGAGGTCGAGCTGTTCGAGGTGTTCGAGCAATCGATCCTGGATCTGCAGGCCGCGCAAACCAGCGGCCGGGTCACCTCCCGCGCGCTGGTCGACTCGTACCTGGCGCGCATCCAGGCCTACGACCAGGCCGGGCCGCGGCTGAACGCGATCGTCGTGCTCAACCCGCGTGCGCGGGAAGATGCGGATGCCCTCGATCGCGAGCGCGCCGCGACGGGGCCGCGCGGTCCGCTGCACGGCGTCCCCGTACTGGTGAAAGACAACTACGACACCGCTGACATGCCGACCTCGGGCGGCGCGCTTGGCCTGGCGACGATGCAGCCGGCCGCCGATGCGTTCCAGGTGAGGAAGCTGCGCGACGCGGGCGCGGTGATTCTCGGCAAGACCACGATGCACGAGCTCGCCGCGGGCATCACGACGATCTCGTCGATGACGAGCCAGACGCGCAATCCGTACGACTTGTTGCGCGTGCCGGGCGGATCCAGCGGCGGCACCGGCGCGGCCGTCGGCGCCAGCTTCGCCACGGCGGGCATGGGCAGCGACACCTGCGGATCGATCCGCATTCCGGCTGCGAATCAGAATCTGGTCGGCCTGCGCGGCACGCACGGCCTGTCGAGCCGCACCGGCGTGATCCCGCTCTCGTCCACGCAGGACATCGCGGGACCGCTCGCGCGATCGGTGACGGACCTGGCGATCATGCTCGACGCGACGGTGGGCGCGGATCCCACCGATGCCATCACCGCCGAGAGCGCGGGACGCATTCCGAAGACGTATCGCGATTCGCTCAAAGCCGACGGGCTCAAGGGCGCGCGCATCGGCACGCTGCGCTCGCTGTTCGGCACGGCGCCCGAAGACGACGAAGTCGCGGGCATCGTCCGCAAGGCGCTCGACGGGTTGAAGGCGCAGGGCGCGGAAGTGGTGGAGATCACGGTGCCCGGGCTGGACGATCTCCTGCGCGACAGCAGCTTGATCAACGACGAGTTCAAGTTCGACCTGGCGGCGTACCTGGCGAAGCAGCCGAACGCGCCGGTCAAGACGCTGGGCGAGATCATCGACCGCGGCCTGCATCATGCGCAGCTCGATCAGACGTTCAGGCTGAGGAACGCGCCGGAGAAGCGCGAGACCGAGCACTATCGGCAGGTGATGGTGAAGCGGCGCGCGCTGCGGGCGGCGGTGCTGGCCGCGATGGAAGAACAGCGCATCGACGCGCTTGCCTACCCCACGCTGCGGCGCAAACCCGCATTGATCGGCGAGGGCCAGGCGGGCAGCGCCTGTCAGCTCAGCGCGCACAGCGGCCTGCCCGCGATCTCGATGCCGGCCGGGTTCAGCCCCGACGGCTTGCCGATCGGCCTCGAGCTACTCGGTGCAGCGTTTTCCGAGGAGACGCTCTTGAAGTACGCGTTCGCGTGGGAGCAGGCAACGAAGCCTCGCCGCCCGCCGTTCAGCACGCCCGCGTTGATCAAGGGCGTCGCACCGGGTCCCGTGACGCTCGACATGACGATCGCGGGCGCCGCCACGGGCGCGTCGGCCCTCGTCAAGCTGACCTACGACCGCACGACGGGCACGCTTCGCTACGATGCCACGACGTCGGGGCTGGCGACGTCTGACCGCGTGCTCGCGCTGACGCTGCAACGGAGCATCGCCGACAAGCCGGGCCCGATCATCGCGCACATTCTCGCGCCGAATCAGATTTCAGGAAGCGGGACGCTGACCATGCGCGGCCGCGATCGCGACGACCTCGTCGCCGGCACGCTCTACCTGCACTTCTACACGCGCCAATCGCCGCTGGGTGTGGCTCGGGTAAAGCTGGTCCTGCCCTAGTCCGGCGAGGCGGCAGCCGGCCCCGCTACGCGACGAGAGGTTGCTTTGAGCAAAAAGCGTTGGGCCCAGCTCATGGAGCGCCACGTAAGCTCACCGCTTTTTCTCAAAGCAACCTCTCGTCGCGTCTCCGCGCCCTCCGGCTGCGAGTGGTGCCGATGCGCCCGCTATCCTTCGATGACGGTTCCCGGCCTCACGGTTTAATCCACCGCATCATCCAGTCGAAGTTGCGCTGCATCACGCGGCGCTCCTGGATCGGTTCGTAGAAGACATGTCCGCCGCGCGGGTAGATGTCCATTTCCACCGTCTTGCCGAGCACGCTCAATGCGCGATAGAACTTCTGCGCCGTGGCAAGCGGGACGCGCGGGTCGCGATCGCCATGCTGAATCAACAGCGGCGTCGTGACGTTCTTCGCATGTGTCAGCGGTGAGTGTGCGGCGTAGCCTTGCGGATTCTCCCACGGCAGCTTGAAGTACTCGGTCATCAAATCGCCGCCGTCGGTCAGGTAGTAGAGGTCGCTGAGGTCGGCGATGCTCGCGCCGGCTGTCGCCGCCTTGAATCGCCCGGTCTGCGTGACGATCCAGTTGGTCATGAAGCCGCCGTACGACGCACCCATCACGCCCAGGCGATCGGAATCCGCGACGCCGCCGGCGATCAGGTGATCGACCCCCGCCATGATGTCCTTGTAGTCGGGCCCGCCCCAATCGTTGACGATCATCTTGTGACCGGCTTCGCCGTAACCCGAGCCGCCGCGCGGCATCGGGAACAGCACCGCATAACCCGCGCTCGCGAACGCTTCGGTCGGGTACGGATCGATCTGACCGGGCACGTGCATGAACTGCGGAAAAATCCCGAGCGTCACGCCGCCGATCGGCCCGCCATGGCAATACACCAGCAGCGGCACCCGCGTCTTGCCGTTGTACCCGGGCGGCGTCAGCAGCAGCCCCCAGATTTCCATGCCGTCGAACGATTGCCACGAAACCGGCTTCAGGTCGCCGAGCGCCAGCGCGCGCAGCTCGGGATTGACCGTGGTGATCTTGTGCGATCGGCCGCTCTCGACGTCGAGCACCGCCACATCACCCATGGTGCGGGCTTCGACTTCCCGATACGCAATCGTGCGGCCATCGCGGCTCTGGCTGATCGAGTACTGCACCGCCGCGCCGATGCCAACCCGTGTCGCATGCCCGGTATCGAGCGCCACTCGCACGATCGGCATCTCGAACATCTGCGCGCCCGCCGCGAACGTGCCTTCGTTCATCGTGACGAACAGCGACTGGCTGTCGCGGGCCCACATCATTTCGGCGATCCACGCGCCGTTCATCGGATAGGTCTTGATGGATTGCGGCGTTCCGCCAGTGGCGGGCGCCACGGCCAGGCCGCGAGGCGCGATGATTCCGGTGCGGCCGTTCGTCGTGACGAACGACACGTGGCGCCCGTCTGGCGAAAACTGCGGCGACACGTTCATGCCCGCGCGATCGACAACAGCACGAGCAGCACCTCCGGTTGCCGGCACTGCAAAGATGCGGGTCGAATAGGGCGCCATGAATCCCGTCACCGGCGCAAACGCGTACGCAATCTCCCGGTTATCTGGCGACCACGAGAAGCTGTCGACGTATTGGCCAGCGGGTGTCAGCGACTTTGCCGTGGACGGTTCGGCAAGCGACTGGACCCACAGCCGAGTGAGCGGCGGCAGCGCGCCCGCGGCGTTGGCAATCGGCGGCGGTGGTGACGCGTCGCGTGATAGAAACGCCAGCGACTTGCCGTCGGGCGAGATCTCGTAGGCACTCACACCTTCCGAGGCCGCGGTGAGAGTCCTGGCCGCGCCGCCGGCGGCCGGCGCCGTCATCACCTGCGGGCGGCCGTCGGCCAGCCCGAGAAACGACACCCGCTCGCCATCGGCGGACCACCGCAGCCGCGGCGCCGGCAACGCCGGCACGAAAATTCGCGCTTCCGGCGCCACCCGCACCGGCGTGCCACGGGCGATCGGAACCACATACAGCTCGGCCTCGTGAGCGTTGCGCGCCACCGACGGCGTCGACACCACGAACGCAACCCGATCGCCTGCGGGAGCGATCTTGACGTCGTTGATCGTCCTCAACGCCATCAGGTCGTCAACCGTGACTCGGCGAGGTTGTTGCGCGCTGACCGGCCAGGTGATGGCAGCGCCGACGATCGCCAGCGCTGCGAAGCGGCAAATTCTTTTCATGGTGAAGGCCCTTCGACTCGCGTGTCTCCCGCGTGGCGCGAGACCCGCTCGCTCAGGACAGGCCGGGTGGTTCGATACACGCTCGCGGCGCCAAGATCGGCCGGGCGCGGCGCGCCAGGACTTCCGAGCGCCAGTCGCATCTGATCGCCGACGATGTCGTAGAGGCCGAGGCGCGGGCCGGTTGGCGTGACGAGATCGATCGTCGCAAACGGCCGCGCCAACACACGTAAGGTCACCGCGCCCGATTCGATCGCGGTGCCCGACTGCGTCAACACCAGATACCCATGGTCGGCGGCAACGCCGCTGGTGCGGGTGAACGACAGGCCGGCAGGACCATCGCCGCTGTCGAGCCGCCACGTCCGCGTCAACGGAAACCGCTGATCGCGAGACATCGAGATGAACGGCTCCGTCGGTTCCTGCGCAAACGCCGAGCGCAGCCAGATTCGATCAAAGAGCGCGCGGCCCTCGGCGTTCAGGAACGGCTCCGGACTCACGGCTTTCGGATCCACACCTTCTCGATGGATCTCGAAGTCATCGACCTGGAAGTGCGACATCGCGTACGTCACAGCGGTGGCCGCAATCGTCGCCGTCACCGTCCCGGCAACGCCGATCGGCTGGCCACGGACCACTGCGCCCCCGAGGATGATCTGTTCGCGGATCGACGACAGGTTGGCGTAGACCGTGCGGTAGATGTGCGCGCCGAGCGCGTGCTCGATCGTGACCTTGGTGCGGCCGGGCACGATGATGTCCGGCTCGATTGCCTGCACCACACCGTCTGCGGCCGCGCGCACCTGCGCGCCCTGTCGATACTCGATGTCCCACCCCGAATGTCCCCCGCCGGCATGATCGGCGCCGTGGTACCCGAACGGCAGCAGGCCGAACGCATTGCTGGCGATGTCTGCGCCGTCGATCGGCATCGCGATCGACAACACCGCACCGGTCACCGGCGGAACCACCGTCACCGGTGAACTGTTGCCGGGAGGCGTCGTTGGAAAGACGGTGTCGGACGGTGTGGTCGGCACACCTCCACTGTTACAAGCGGAGACGAGGAGCGAGAGCAGGACAACGACGGCAACGAGCACGCGCCATCCTAGCACTGCCGCCGGGCGGCCCAGGTCCGCGTCATGCCGGGTTATCTGAAGATCAAGTCTGGATCACCGGTGGCGATCGATCGGTCGTCAAGGTGCGGACCTTGCGCTAGATCAGCCGCGATCGAATTTCCGGCGGCGGGATCTCGCACGCGTTCGATCGGCCGGCCAGGCGATGGCGCACCGCGGCGACGACGCGGTACACAGCGTCGCGGAGGGGAACGGGAATCCACAGCAGGGCGGCGGCCAGCTTCCAGGGAAACCCGAGATGCCGGGCGATGCGAAGCGTCGCGGTCGAGCGGAGATAGACGTGGCCGTCTTCGATGAAGATGATGCTTCGCGCCGATTCCCGGTCCACGCCGTAGCGCTTGAGGATTTCAGCCGCCTGCGGCGACTGCGACGCACCGAACCGTAAATAGCCTTCGCGATCGCGCCGGGCCATGAACCGCACCGAGCCTTCGCAGAAGGCGCACGTTCCATCGAACAGCACGATGCCTCCGGATGCCACTGTTATTTCTTATTGATGCTGAATGGCAGGCCGACGCCTCCGACCGCAAGCGCGAGCAGCCCGCCCATCACCGGCAAGCCGAAGGCATTGGTGAAGAAGGCGTACTTGAAGATCGCACCGCTGGCGACATGGAAGTTGAGAACCATCAGCAGCGCCATGAAGGCGGCAAGCCGCGTATACGTCCCCGTCACGAGCGCGAGGCCCGCGGCTGCCTCGCCAAGCGGCACCAGTCGCGCGAAGATCGCCAACCCCGGCAGGCACACCGTCTCGAGATACCAGCGGCTGGTCGGGCCCGCACCCTGCAACCAGGCATGCAGCATCGTGCTGAGCGGCCCGGTGTCGAACAGCCACGCCCGCTTCCCTAACGCTTCGAAGATGAAGAACACGCCGAGCAGGACCCTGAGGACCGCAAGCCCGCGCGCTTGCGGATTGCCGGACAACATGAACGCCATTACGGCAACACTGCGGTGGCTTCGATTTCGACCTTGTACTCGAGGCTCGCCAGCCGCGCCACGCCAACGAGCGTGCTGGCGGGACGATGGGCGCCGAAGTATTTGGCGCGAATCGCCGCGGCATCCGGCGCGCGGATCGCGTCGACGTCGGTGGTGTAGATCGTGATTCGCGTGATGTGCGAGTAGTCGGCGCCCTGCGACTTGAGCGCGATCTCCAGGTTCTTCAGCACCTGTTCCAGCTGCGCCACCATTCCGGGACCGACCACTGTTCCTTGCGCATCGGCGCCGACCTGGCCGGCGATGTACAAGGTCTTGCCGGCGCGAACGATGTGGGAATAGGTCGCCGGCGTGCTGAGGCCTGGAGGATTGATCCGTTGAATCGCCTGTGCAGCGAGACCAACTGACAGCGCGACCGTGATCGCGGCCATCGACAACATCCGCTTCGTCATTGCCAGCTCACCCGTGCACCGACGCGGATCGTCCGCGGCCAGCCGATCGACCGGATCGGGGTGCGCGCCGTGTCGAACTCCTCGTCGGTGATGTTCTCGATCGCGACAAACGCGTTCAAGCCGCGGGTAATCGCGCGGGTCACGTTGGCGTCCCACACGACATAGGAGCCGAGCACGAACGCCGCGGTATTGAGATCGTCATCGAACTGCTCGCCGCTGAATCGCACCTGCGTGGCGGCCGTGAGCCAGCGCGGCTCCGCCCAGGTCAGGCCGAAGCCGCCCTGCCACACCGGCACCTGCGGCACGTCCTTGTCGGCGATCGCCGGGGTCGCCTTCGAGCCGCGGAAGTGGCTCGAGGTCAGCACCACTTGCCCGTTGAAGCTCAGGCTCTGCGTGAGGCGGGTATCGAGCTCGATCTCGACGCCTGTCGCGCGAATCGAGTCGGAGTTGGCACGCTGGCGAATGATCTGCGTCGGCGTCTGGCTCAGCGTCACGTTCGCGATGGCATCCTCGAGGTTGTTCACGAACGCCGTCGCGCGAACCGAGACGCGATTGAACTGCACCAGCGCGCCGCCCTCGACGCCGGTGAGCGTCTCGGGCTCGAGCAACGGGTTGGCGTTGGTCACGGCGGTGCCGGCCGCGAAGCGGCGATGCAGCTCGTTGAGGGTCGGCGTGCGATAGGCGTGATACGCAGAGGCCTGCGCCTGGAACCGGCCTCGGCGCCATGCCACGGCACCGCGCGGGCTGAAGAAGCTCACCGACTTGGTCGGCTGCGTGGTGTCTTCCGGCTCCGAATTCCACGCATCGCCACGGCCGCCGATTTCAAACGTCAAGGCGTCGGTGGCGTTGATGCTGGCGCGGGCGTAGCCGGCGGTGACACGTTCGGTACCGCCGGACTTGAAGGGACCGCTCGCGGTGTTGACGCCGCTGACGAGGGCATAGCGGAGCTCATCCTGGACTGAATGGGTACGGCGATAGTCGCCGCCGAGGATCACCGTGGCCCGGCCGATCGGACGGGTCCACTGCGCATTCCCCATGCCATGCTTGGTGTCGATGGTCTGCGCAAACGTCAGGCGCTCAGTGGCACGGCCGGCCGCGACGAAGGAAAACGTCTGGTAGTAGTCCTGGTTGCTGCCGGCGAATTGCAGATCGAGTACGCCGCCCCCGACCACGCCGCCGACCACGGCGGACAACTGCTTCCAATCCGTCGTGTTGACTTGCACGGGCGTGCCGTTGCCGCGCTCCTCGGTGTAGCCTGCGCCCCGCAGCGTGACATGCCACGCGTCGGTATGGCGGCTCCCGGTGAAGAAACCGGTTTGATAATCGCTGTCGGCCTTCCTGTCCACTGCGCCGCGGACCTCGGAGCCGATCACGAAGGCGCCGTCGGTGCGCACGCCTTCGTACGCGCCTGATGCCGCCCATCCGTTTCGTTCGGCGGCAGCAAACAACGAGCCCCGGAACGTGTCGTGAGAACCGCCGTCAACCGTGGCGCGTGCGCGCGTACGGATCGGCTGTACCGTGAGCAACTGCACCACGCCGCCGAGCGCGCCAGCTCCGTAGAGGTCGCCCGTTGCGCCGCGAACAACCTCGACGCGATCGACCGCCGCCATCGGGATGCGGTTCCAATAAACCCAGCTGCCGAATGGATCGTTCAGCGGCACGCCATCGGCGAGGACCAGCGTGCGGCTCGCGCCGGAGCCCGAGACCCCGCGCAACGTCACGCCCTGCGTCGTCGGGTTTGCCACCCGAGACGACGAGCGGCGGAACAACGTGAACCCCGGTGTCGACCTCAGCGCATCGTCCAGCGAGCCGGCCGCCATGTTGCTCAACTCGGCGGACGTAATGACGGTGGCGCTGGCGGCGGTCGGGAGCCGCTCGGCGCCGCGCGTGGCCGTCACGACCACGGAGTCGGCAAAATTGACCGGGCGCAGGATCACGCTGATTGGGCCGGGGCCGGTGACCACGATGTCAGCGTCTTCGAAGCCCTCGGAGCTGACGCGCACGCGCGCGGCCGCGACGCCGGTGTCGAAGTTGCCGTCCGCGTCGCCCTGCACGGTGACGCTCTTGCCGTCCTTGGTCACGGCGGTGACCGACGCTGCCGGAATCACCCCGCCCGAAATATCCAGCACTGTGCCGGTGGTGGATTGCGCGGCGGCCGGAGCCGCAAACAGCAGTACGGCGCAACCAAATGCGACAGCGAGCCTCGCCAGTGGGTTCATAGCAGGTAAACTCTACACCATTCCCGCTATGTCAGAACCCGATCGCGTACTGCTCGAAGGCCCTCATTCCCGCATCCAGGAGATCGCCCTGCTGATCCGGGCGGGCCGCGATTTCGTGCGCGGCTTCCGGGCGCTCCATTTTGTTGGACCGTGCGTAACGGTGTTTGGGTCGGCGCGCTTCGACGAACATCATCGCTATTACGCGATGGCCCGCGAGGTCGGCGGCGGGCTGGCGGGCCTGGGTTTTACGGTGATGACCGGCGGCGGTCCTGGCGTGATGGAGGGCGCCAATCGCGGGGCGCGCGAGGCCGGCGGCCGGTCGGTCGGCTGCAACGTCGAGTTGCCGTTCGAGCAGTCGCACAACCCGTATCTCGATCGATGGGTGACGTGCCGCTACTTCTTCGTTCGCAAGGTGCTGCTGGTCAAGTACTCGTACGCGTTCGTGGTGTTGCCGGGCGGCTTCGGGACGCTCGACGAGCTGACCGAGGCGCTGACGCTGATCCAGACCCGCAAGATTCTGCAGTTCCCGATCGTCTTGATGGGACGCGATTACTGGGCGCCGTTTCTCGCGATGATCCGCACGATGGTGGAGGCGGGGACAATTGCGGCGCCCGATCTGGATCTGATGCTGGTGACCGATTCAACGCCGGATGCGATGGCCCACCTCGAGAAATACGCGGTGGAACATTTCGGACTGAAGCGGCGGAAGATCGACGCCTCGACCTGGCTGGGCGAACGCCCTCTCACGTAGCAGTTCCGGGGTCGTCCCATGATTTCGCACTCTGGCGCGCACCACGGGCTGGCGGTGCGAACCTGCTAAGCTTGCTCTGTTATGCGCCTCGCAAAGCTGGCGGTCGCGAGCGTCAGCCCGACGGTGGGAGCCGTGGCTTCCAACGTCTCGCGGCTGGTGACGGTCGCCCGTGAAATGGCGGCCGCCGACGTGACCATCGGCGCATTCCCGGAACAAGTGATCGGCGGCTACCCGCCCGAAGACCTGGTGCACTGGCGCGGGTTCCTGGATGGCCAACGCCGCGAGCTCGAACGCTTCGCCGCCGAGACCGCCGACACACCGGCCGTATTCGTCCTCGGCTTAGCCGTGTCGGTCGGCGCCCAGCTGTTCAACTCGGCGGCGGTCGTGCACCGCGGCCGCGTGCTGGGGTTGGTGCCGAAGGAAAAACTACCGACCTACAACGTGTTTTACGAAGGCCGCACATTTTCGCGCGGCGGCCCCGGCCTCACCCTCGACGCCGGCGGCATCCCGCTGGGCGATTACCTGTTCCGGTTCGATTTCGGCGATGTGGCCGTCGAGGTGTGCGAAGACGCGTGGTCGCCGGATGGACCGATGCGCCGGCGCTGCTACTCGGGCGCCGAGATCGTCGTCAACGTCTCGAGCTCGCCGTATCGCATGGGCATCGACTCCACTCGCCGGGAAATGCTGGCGACCCGTGCCGCGGACAACCAGGCGGTCTTGATTTACGCCAACGCCGTCGGCGGCCAGGACGGGCTGATCTACGACGGCGGCGGCTACGTGTTTCAGAACGGCCGTCTCGTACTCGACGCACCGCGATTCGTCGATGGCTGGTGGTCGTCGATCGTCGACCTCGATCGCACCCGGCGGCTGCGGATGGAAAACACGACGTGGCGGAGCGACTGCGAAGCGTTCCGGCTGCAGCGCGAAACGGTGCCGACAGTGACGGTCACCGAAGGCACGTCGAACCGATCGGCGCTGACCTATCCCGCGCCGGAAGGCGGCAGCTTTTTCCTCCCGGCCAGCACGGGCCCGGCTCGCGATCCACGCGACTGCGCGCTCGACGACCTCTTCGAAGCGCTCGCCATCGGGGTCAAGAGTTACTACGAGAAGACCGGGGCATTCCGATCGCTGGGCATCGCGCTCTCGGGCGGCCGCGATTCGATGCTCACGCTGCTGGTCGCCTGGCGCGCGGCCCAGATCATCAAGGGCGGCGCCATCATCGCGGCGTTCTACATGCCGAGCCGGCACTCGCAGGACGACACCAGGAACGCGGCGCACGTCCTCGCCGCCGAGCTCGGCGTCTCGCTGCAAACCGTGTCGATCGACGACGCCACCGATCGCGAGGTCGCAGCGACGCGCGAGATGCTGGGCGGCCAGGCCCTCACCGAGAATACGCGTCAGAACGTGCAGGCGCGGCTGCGCGGCCAACGGATGTGGAACTGGGCCAACTCCTCGGGCGCGCTCTTTCTGCAAACCGGCGACATGAGCGAGAAGGCCGTCGGCTACACCACGATCGGCGGCGATCTCGAGGGCGCGCTCTCGGTGATTGCCAACGTGCCGAAGACCGTCGTGATCGCCCTGCTCGAACGTCTCGGCGTGCGCTTCGGCTTCAAGGGCATCGCGGCCACGCTCGAAACCGATCCCGGTCCGGAGCTGGCCGACGCACAGGTGGCCGAGAACGAGCTGATGCCGTTTCCGGTGCTCGACGCCTGCCTGCAGCTCTACGCCGGCGAAAAGATGTCGCCGCACGAAGTCGCGGCCGCCCTCAAGACGCTGTTCGGCGATGTGCCGCCGGAGCGGATCGACAAGTGGGCGTCGCGCTTCACGACGCTGTTCTCGCAGTCGATCTACAAGTGGGTGCAGTCGCCGCTGTCGCTCCACGTCGGCTCACTCGATCTGGATCGCGAACGGGCGCTGCAGATGCCGGTGGTGCAGAAGAATGAGTGGCAACGGGAATAGGGCCGCCGATGGCTGTTCCTGTTCGCATCGACACGCTCGACGATCCGCGCGTCGCCGAGTACCGGCACGTCACCAATCCCGCACACCTGCTCGCGCGATCGCTCTTCGTGGTGGAAGGCAGGCTCGTCGTCGAGCGGCTGCTCGCGCTGCCGCAGTGGCAGACGCATTCGGTGCTCGTCACGCAGGCCGCATCCGACAACCTCGGCGCCCCCCTCGATCGCACCGACGCGGCGATTTATCTCACCGAACAATCGTTGATGAACCAGATCGCCGGGTTCAACATTCACCGCGGTTGCCTTGCGCTTGCGGCGCGGCAGCCGGAGCGCACCCTCGATCACGCCGGGGCCGATCGGGCGCAACGGGCCTTGATCCTCGAAGGCGTCAGCAATCCTGACAATATCGGCGGACTGTTCCGCAGCGCCGAGGCATTCGGGGTGGATCTGGTGGTGCTCGGCCCGGAGTGCGGCGATCCGCTCTATCGAAAGGCGATTCGCACCTCGATGGGGTCGACCCTGGCTGTGCCGTTCGTTCGTGCCGGTGACTGGCCCGCGGCGATTGGCGTGCTCCGCGCATCGCGTTTTCAGGTCGTCGCGCTCACCCCCGCCGCGAGCGCGTTACCAATCAGCAGCATTACGCCTGCAGGCCCAAAGGTCGCGATACTCGTGGGCGCGGAGGGAGCGGGGCTGTCGGCGCCGGCGATGGCGGCCGCCGACTTGCGCGCGCGCATCCCGATGAGCGGCGCGATCGATTCGTTGAACGTCACGACGGCTGCGTCGATCGCGCTCTACCACTTTTCACTACACTCAGCCGGGCCCCGCGCGCGGCAGCCGCGCGTGGGTGGGAGATGATGCCGCTCGTTGAAGACGTCCTCACTTTTCTCACCCGGCGCATGCAGTTCGAGGCGGAATGGGCGGTGCAGAAGGCCGACGCGTTCACGTGGTGGCCGTCGGCGCTGGCGCAGCGGGTGTGGACCGCGCCCGCGCGCGACTTCCAGGGCATCGAGCTCACGGCCCTTCACATCGAAACCGATCTGCTCGCCGACGTGACGTTCAACTCATCGTCTTGGCCGCGGCTGGCGGCGGTCAACCGCTACGCGACGCTCAGTGCCTACGTCGCCGACATCGCGAGCGGCACGATCCGTCTTCACGCCTCGGTGTCGTTGACGACGGAGAATCATCTGCTCGCGCGCGCCATCGCGCTGCATGCCATGGCGCTGCAGATTGCCGACGCGCATGCCGAAGCACAGCAGCTCGCCGACGCGTTCGGAGCAACGGCTGCCGCGTCCGCGCATCCGGTGCGCGGCCCACGCGTCACGCCCGATGAAATGGTCAAGATCGGCGACGTCTATCAGGAACGCGGCGAGGCCGACTCACCGTTTGGATCCGAGGAGCTGGCGCAGTTGGTCCACCTGGATCCACGGCCGTGGCTGCTGGCCGCCAACGAGCTGCACCGCGTCGATGCCGATCTGGATTTTGCGCCGGGACTGCCGTCACGGCTTGAATTCGACGCCGGCGAACCACATCCAGCGCTCGGCAGCGGCTTGCAGATGCGGCTGATGCTGCCGGTCGACCCCGATCCGATGATCGCGCAGACGCTCAACGCCAACGAATGCCTCGAGCCCGACGCGCATCAATTAGGCGCGTGGTGCGTCGATGACGACCGGGGATTGCACTTCGCGGGATTCGTGCCGGCAGCCGCGCACATGCCCGGCCTGTCACGCGCGCTCGCGTACCACATGTCGGCAAGAAACGACTGGGCCCGCGCCCTGCTCTTCCCCGCCGGATAAACGAAACCACGAAGGACACGAAGGACACGAAGGACACGAAGGACACGAAGGATATTTGTCTTCGTGCTCTTCGTGACCTTCGTGGTTGCCTTTAGGATTCCCAGTCGAGCGATCGGCCGACGGCTTTTTTCCATCCCGCGTAGAGGCGGTCGCGCTGCGCGGCATCCATCGCCGGACGGAACTCGCGATCGAGCGCCCAGTTGCGCGCCACATCGTCGAGGCCATCCCAATAGCCCACGGCCAGGCCCGCGAGATACGCCGCGCCGAGCGCGGTCGTCTCGGCCACGACCGGGCGGCGGACCGTCACGTTCAGCAGGTCGGCTTGAAACTGCAGCAGCATGGCGTTGGCCGACGCGCCGCCGTCGACCTTGAGCGTCGTGAGCGGCAGGCCCGATTCGAGCTGCATCACTTCGAGAACATCGCGCGTCTGATATGCCATGGCATCGACCGCGGCTCGCGCGATATGCGCCATCTTGGTGTTGCGGGTCAGCCCCACGATCACCCCGCGCGCGCGCGGATCCCAGTACGGCGCGCCCAAGCCGACGAACGCCGGCACGAGATAGACGCCGTCGGTGTCTGTCACCTCCGACATCAATCGTTCAACGTCGGCTGAGGCTTCAATCGCCTTCAAGCCGTCGCGCAGCCACTGCACCGCGGCACCCGCGACGAACACCGACCCTTCGAGCGCGTAGGTCGTCTTGCCGCCGATCTTCCAGGCCACGGTCGTCAACAGGCCTTTCTCCGACGGCACCGGCGTGCTGCCGGTGTTGAGCAACATGAAGCAGCCGGTCCCGTAGGTGTTCTTCGCCGAGCCGGCTTCGAAACACGCTTGCCCGAACAGCGCCGCCTGCTGATCGCCGGCGTTGCCGGCCACTTTGACGGCCGTGCCGAACAATTTGGGATCGGTTTCTCCGTAGACCTCGCTCGACGATCGCACCTCGGGCAACATCGCTCGCGGCACATCGAGCAGCTTCAGCAGCTCGTCGTCCCACTGCAGCGTGTGGATGTTGAACAGCAGCGTCCGGCTGGCGTTGCTGACGTCGGTGACGTGGCACTTGCCGCCGGTCAGCCGCCAGATCAGGAATGTGTCGATCGTGCCGAACAGGACCTCGCCTCGCGCAGCGCGCTCGCGCACGCCGTCGTACGAATCGAGCAGGTGCTTGATCTTGGTGCCCGAGAAATACGCGTCGACGACCAGGCCGGTCTTGTTGCGAAAGGTCGGCTCGTGCCCTGCCGCCTTCAACCGATCGCAGATCGGCGCCGTCACCCGGCTCTGCCACACGATCGCATTCGCGATTGGCTTGCCGCTCGCCTTCTCCCACAACACCGTCGTCTCACGCTGGTTGGTGATGCCGATGGCGGCCAGCTCCGCCGCGGTGATGCCCGCCTTCGCGATCGCATCCTTTGCCGTTTGCAGCTGCGTGGACCAGATCGCTTCAGGGTCGTGCTCGACGTGCCCGGGTCCCGGAAAGATTTGCGGGAATTCCTGTTGCGCTGTCGCGACCGCCGTTCCCGATTTGTCGAAGACGATGGCGCGGCTCGACGTGGTGCCCTGATCGAGGGCGAGGATGTACTGCCCTGCCCTGAGCGAAGGTTCGGTCTTCGAAGAAGATCGAACCTGAGTCGAATGGGTCATCGACCGGCCTCCGGCGCGACGTGATGTTTGTTGACGAAGATGTCGTAGAGGAATGCGCCGAGTATCGCGCCGACACACGGTGCGACCACCGGCACCCACCACCAGCCGCCGCCGGCGGTGAACACGCCGGGACCCCAGCCGGCCACGGCGGTAAACAGCCGCGGGCCAAGGTCACGAGCGGGATTGATCGCATATCCGGCGTTGAACCCGAACGCGACGCCAATCGCGAGCACGAGCGCGCCGACCAGCGGGCCCGTCAGCCAGGCCGGAGGCGCGGTGTTGCGCTGATCGGTCACGGCGAGCACGCCGGCCATCAGCAGCATCGTGCCGACCACCTGATCGACGAAGCCTCCAGCGATGGACAAGAACGGCTGCGGATAGGTGGCGAAGATGCCGGCCGTCGCCGTCGCGCCCTCGACCATCCGCGTGCCGCCGTCAAACGCCGAGAACGCCTCGCGATAGGTGGCAAACACCAGCGCGGATGCCGCGAAGGCGCCGGCCGTTTGCGCCAGCGCGTACGGCAGCACCTTGCTCCACGGAAAGCTGCGGTGCACCGCGAGCGCGACCGTCACCGCCGGGTTCAAGTGCGCGCCCGACACGCCGCCCGCGGTGTAGATGCCGAGCATCACGGCCAGGCCCCAACCGATGTTGATCGCCAGAAACGACCCGTTTGCGTCTTTGCTGAGAACGGTCTGTGCGACGACGCCCACACCGAATGCGATGAGGATGAAAGTGCCGAAGAACTCGCCTGCGGCTTCCCGCGCTGTGCCTTTGAGCATGCGGGATTCTAGCCTTTGTAAATCGGTTTTGTTATTCGTAATTCGTTATTGGTTATTTCACCCGTAACACAATGATGTGTTGCCAGGGAAGAATGTCGATGACCTTGTCGAGCACGAAGCCTTCGGCCTCGAGCTCGGTCTTGACCTCCGCCACGCTCATCTTGTGGACTTCGAGAATCGGGACGCTCGCGTCTTCTTTCCGGAACTCGAGCAGCACCAGCCGGCCGCCGGACTTGAACGTCTCGCGCAGCCGCTGCAGGAAGATCTGCGGCGACTGCAGCTCGTGATAGACGTCAACCATGATGGCCAGATCGATCGAGGCGGGCAGCAGCTTCGGGTCCTCCATGCCGCCGAGCACGGTCGTCACGTTGGTGAGGCCCTCAGCGGTCACGCGGCGGTTGATCAACTCGATCATGCCGGGCTGGATGTCCGTGGCGAACACCTTCCCGGTTGGCCCCACGCTCTTCGACATGCGAGACGTGTAGTACCCCGACCCTGCGCCGATATCGGCGACCACCATGCCGGGCTTCAAGTCGAGCGCGGCAATCGCTTTCGACGGCGCCTCTTCCTGCTCGCGCTCGGAGCGTTCGAGCCAGCCCGCGCCGCCCACGCCCATCACCGGCGCGAGCACGCGGCCGCTTACCGGATGCCGCCGCTGGGCCTCGACCACACCGGTCGCGGCCACGACCAGCACCACGACGAGAGACGCAATACGCTGTAACATTGGGAATCCGCTCTTTTCTGTCATGACGCTGATTGCCCGAGCCGCGTCGCCAGACGACGCCCCGATGCTTGCCCAAATCTACAACGAAGGCATCGAAGATCGCGTCGGAACCTTTGAAACCCGCCCGCGGTCGGTCGACGATGTGCGCAAGTGGTTTGACGGTCATCCGATCGTGGCCGTCGAAGGCGAGGGCCGGGTGATCGCCTTCGCCTCGACCTCGAGTTACCGCAGCCGCGACTGTTATGCGGGCATCGCCGAGTTCTCGGTCTACGTCGCGCGCGCCGAGCGTGGCAAAGGCGCCGGCCGCGTCGCCATGCAGGCCCTGATCGAGGCTGCGGCCGCCGCCGGAATCTGGAAGCTGGTGTCGCGCATCTTCGTGGAGAACAGCGCGAGCCGGTCGCTCATGGCGTCGATGGGGTTTCGCGAAGTCGGCGTCTACGAGAGCCACGCCAGGCTGGACGGCAAGTGGCGCGACGTCGTGATCGTCGAGCGTCTGATCCCGGACAACCTGTCCTAGATGAAGCGCACCGTCCCTCAATTGGTGTCGCTCGTCGCCGTGGTGGTGGGCGCCGTGCTCTTTGTCGTCACGATGATGGGGATCGATCGCGAAGAAACCATTCGCGAGGCGCGCGTCCTCGGCCTCCTGTTTCCGCTCGTGATGCTGCCGGGTGTCGGCTGGCATCTGCTGCGCGCCGCCGGCTGGTATGTGTGTTTCCCGCCCGAGGCGCGGCCGTCGTACTGGACCGTCTTTCGCGTCCGCCTCGCGGCCGACGGCGTGGGTTACTTCACCATACGCGGCGTGGCGAGCGAGCCGCTACGCGTGGTGCTGTTAATCGGCAAGGTGCCGCCGGTTGTTTCGGCCGCGGCCTCGGTGCTCGAGCGCACCGCAATGGGGATCATGAGCGTGGTCGGCGTCGGTGTGTTCGCCGCCTTTGCCGTGTCGTCCGACATGTTGCCGCCGGGATGGCAGAGCGCGTTTCTCGGCATTGCCATCACGGCCGGCGTAGTGCTGGCACTGTCGCTCTTCTTCCTGATGCGAACCGGCCGCTACTTTGGCCCGCTGGTCGAATTCCTGAATGTCCGGACGGGATGGCGCTGGACCGGCGGCCGCACCGTGCGCGCGATCAAGGCCGTGGAAGATTTGTTTCTCAAGCTGGCGCGCACCGGCCACCGGCGAATCGAGATGCTGGTGCTGCTGAGCATCGCGTGCTACGCGCTGATGGCGTTAGAGGTCTACCTCGTGTTCTGGGCCATCGGCCAACCCATCTCGCTCTGGATCGGCACCATCGTCGAAACCTTCACGCGATCGGCCAGCGTCGCGGGAGGGGCGATCCCGGGCAATCTGGGCGCGCTCGAAGCGTCGAACGTCGCGGTGGTCAAGGCGCTCGGCTTGATGGGTGGCGGTACGCTCGCGCTGTTCCGGCGGGTGCGCAGCCTGATTTTCGCGACGCTCGGCCTCGCGTTGTACCCGCGCGATGCCATCAAGCCGACGCCGCCCCCTGTTCAGCAGGTGCCTGATGCTCGCTGACTTTTTCGAGACGATCCAGGCGTGGGCCTCGGGCATGGGCGGGGTCGGCCTGTTCGTGATCGCGCTGCTCGATTCGTCATTCCTGTCGTTTCCACAAGTGAACGATCTGCTGATCATCGTGCTCAGCACGAAATATCCCGCTCGAATGCCGTATTACGCATCGATGACCACGGTCGGCTCGCTGATCGGGTGCTTCATGCTGTACGCCGTGGCGCGGCGCGGCGGCGAGTCGCTGTTGCGGAAACGGCTGAAGGGGCGTTACGTCGATCGCGCGCTCGATTTGTATCAACGATACGGCCTGCTCGCCGTCGTGGTGCCTGCCCTGCTCCCGCCGCCGGTGCCGTTCAAGGTATTCGTGCTCCTCGCAGGCGCGGCGGCCGTGGCGCCGTGGCGGTTCGGCCTGGCCGTGATCATTGGCCGCGGCATTCGCTACTTCGGACAGGGCTACCTCGCAGTGCTGTACGGCGAAGAGGCCGCCGTCTTCATGAAGGCGCACGGCGCCGTTATTGGAATCGGCCTCGCGGGGTTGGCCGTGTCTGCGGGCGTGGCGGTGGTGATGATCCGCAAGCGGAGAGCGTGGTGATGCTCGAGCTGTTGCCGGTCCATGCCGTCCACGTCGACCTGGTCGGGACCGATCAGCCTGACGCGCAGCAGCGGCAGGAGCGCTATGTCGCGCTGCTGTCGGCCGAGGAGCATGCCCGCATGGCGCGGCTGGTGTTCGAGCGCGATCGGCGGCGGTTCCTGCTGACGCGCGCGCTGGTGCGCACGATGTTGTCGCGCTACGCCGCCGTCGCGCCGCAGGACTGGACGTTCATCGCGAACGTGCACGGGCGGCCCGAGCTGCTCGATCGGCCCGCCGGCGTTCCCGATCTGCGCTTCAACATTTCTCACACCGAGGGCTTGATCGCCTGCGCGGTCACGATCGGGCGCGAGGTCGGCGTCGACGTTGAACACGTCGGGCGCCGGCTGACGCACGATGTGCCGGCGCGATTCTTCGCCCCTCGCGAAGTCGCGGACCTGAACGCCGTGCCGGAGCCGGAGCGCGACAAAGTCTTCTTCGATTACTGGACGCTGAAGGAGGCCTACATCAAGGCGCGCGGCTTCGGCCTGGCGCTGCCGCTGGCCGACTTCGCATTCCGGCTGGCGCCGCCGTCGCCTCCGGAAATCAGCTTCGAGCCGGCATTGCCGGACGACCCGGCGACATGGCAATTCGCGCAGGACTGGCCGACGCCGGTGCACCGGCTCGGGCTGGCGGTGCGGCGAAGCGGCCCGGACCTGGCGATCCGCATCCGGCAGGTCGTGCCGCAGGTCTAGTGGTGCTCGATATTGTCCTTTTCGTTGATACGCTCCACTAAGCCGGTGAAGTTGTGGGCCACCAGCGATCTTCACGTTGGTTACGACGAGAACCGGCGCGCCGTCGAGGCGTTGCCGGCGCATCCGGATGATTGGCTGATCATCGCGGGCGACACCGGCGAAGCGCCTGCGCACCTGGATTTCGTGCTGCGGACGCTGGCGCCACGCTTCAAGCAGCTGATCTGGACGCCGGGCAATCACGATCTGTGGACGCCGGCGAGCCTGCCTCCGGAACAACGCGGCGTCGCGCATTACGAACGGCTCGTCGCGATCTGCCGGCGGCACCACGTGCTGACGCCTGAAGATCCGTACGCGCGCTGGCCGGGCGACGGTCCGGCGCGCGCGATCGTGCCCACGTTTTTGCTGTTCGATTATTCATTCCGCCCCGCCCACGTCTCGCGCGCCGACGCGCTCGCCTGGGCGGCCGAGTCGGGCGTGCGATCGAAGGATGAAGACCTGCTCGCGCCCGATCCGTACGCGAGCCGCGATGACTGGTGCCACGCGAGGGTGGCCGCAACCGAGGCGCGCCTCGACGAGCTGCCGAAAGATACGCAGCTCATTGTCGCGAATCACTTTCCGCTGCGGCGCGACCTGGCGGTGCTGCCGCGGATTCCGCGATTCTCGATCTGGTGTGGCACAACGCTGACCGAAGACTGGCACCGGCGTTTCAACTTCGAAGCTGTGGTGTCTGGACATCTGCACTTGCGTTCGTCACGCGTGATCGATGGCGTGGCGTTCGAAGAGGTGTCGCTGGGATACCCAAAGCAGTGGAATCAGTCCCGCGGGCTCCAGCACTACCTGCGGCGAATCTTGTAGCTCCCAGGGTGCCTAATGGTGCGTACGGTGCCTACGTGCCTAAGGGTTGGTGCCTAAGGTGCGAGTGCCGGTGCATCGTGGGCGCTGAGGAAAGCACCCGCACCGATGGCACGTGGCACCCACCCTTAGGCACAATTAGGCACCGTACGCACCGAGGCACCGATCCTGATCAAACGCTTTTCAGTCGCTCCGCAGCGGCGCGTAGCGTCTCTTCTTTCTTAGCGAAACAGAATCGCAACACCGGGCCGCCGGTGTCTTGGTACAGGAAGGCGGAGACCGGAATTGACGCGACGCCATGTTCGACAATCAGCCGATTCGCGATCTCTTTGTCGCACTCGTCCGAAATATCCGAGTAATCCATCAACTGGAAATAGGTGCCCGCGCACGGCAGCGGCTTCAGCCGCGAGCCGGCGGTCAGCTGCAGGAATAAATCGCGCTTCTGCTGATAAAACGGCGCGAGGTCTTTCGCGCCCGGGTCGCGCTTGACGAACTCAGCAAATGCGATCTGCGACGGCGTATGCACGGTGAAGGTGATGAATTGGTGCACGCGCGTCACCTCGGCGACGAGCGGCGCCGGCGCGACGCAGTAGCCAACCTTCCACCCGGTGGTGTGAAAGGTCTTGCCGAACGAGCTGATCACCACCGCGCGCGAACGTAATTCGGGGTAACGGAGCAGGCTCTCGTGCCGGCGCCCATCGAAGATGATGTGTTCGTAGACTTCGTCGCCGATCAGGATGATGTCGGTGCCATCCACGATCTCGGCGAGCCGCCGCATGTCCTCCGCCGTCCAGATCGCGCCAGTCGGGTTGTGCGGGGTATTGATCAGAATCGCGCGCGTTCGCGGCGTGACCTTGCGCCGGACCTCATCCCAATCCACCCCGTAATCCGGATAGCGCAGGCTGACGAACACCGGCGTGCCGCCGCTCAGGCGGATCACCGGCACGTAGGAGTCGTAGCAGGGTTCGAACAACACCACTTCGTCGCCCGGCTGCACGAACGTGGTCAGCGTGGTGTAGAGGCCTGCCGTGGCGCCCGAGGTGATCACGACCTCGGTGGCCGGATCGTAGCGCGGGCCATACAGCTGTTCGACCTTGGCCGCGATCGCCTCGCGCAGCGCCAGCACGCCCGGCATCGGCGCGTACTGGTTGTGCCCATCGCGCATCGCCTTGGCCACGGCCTCGATCAGGGCGGGATCGCAATTGAAGTCCGGAAACCCCTGGGACAGGTTGATGGCCTTGTGCTCGATGGCGAGCCGGGTCATCACCGAAAAGATGCTGACCCCGACGTCGGGCAGCTTGGAGGAAACCGGAACGGTGGACGTCATGGCGTTACCGCCATTCTGCCACGCGTGTCCGAGCCCGGCGCGGTGTCAATCGAGCGGACTCGAGCTGCGCTTGGGTTTCGGCTCCGGGTAGGGCAGCGTGTCGGGCAGCACGCGAACGCCGCTGGTGATCTTGAAGGGATACTTCCCGCCGGTCGCGAACGTCAGTTCGACGAAGAACGCCGTCCACCCCGCCGGCGGCGGTGCGACGCGGCCAACCCAGGTGTTTGGTCCAGAGGGCTGCAGCGGCGCGCTCGTGTAGGCCGCGCCACTCACGTCGTGCCGGAAGTTACGGGCCTTGGGGTTGGTCGCTTGCCAGAGCCGCACCTCGTCCGGCCGCTGTTTCGCAACCACCTTGATTGAGCCGTCGCGCTCGAACGTCCACTTGGCCTCGGGACGCGGGGTGCCCTTGACGACCGATGCGTAGAACGCGTGAACGCTCTCGATCGCGTCGGTCTTGTCGAGCGAGTGACCGGTGTTGGGCACGTAGCGGACGTGCGTTTCGCCACGCAGGTTGTCGAAGTAGAACTGCGACGAATCGGGCAGGAAGAACTCATCGCCCGACGCATTGACGAGGAACTTCGGCAGCGTCAGGCGCTCGCGGTACTCGTAGGGCTCCTCGATTTTCATCAGCGCGCGAAATTGCGGTGTGCCCATCCAGTCCATGATGCCGTGCTCGACGTAGTCGTTCACCGCATCCGACCACGCACCGTAAGCGCGCCAGTGATGGGTGAACGACCGCTCGACGTTCAACAGGTCGATCACCATCGGGACGATCGCGACGACCCGCGAGTCGACGGCGGCGGTGGTCCACGTCGTCCAGCCGCGTTTGGAGCCGCCGGCCACGACGAAGCGCGCGACTCGTGACGCGCCTCCCCCGCCAGATGCGACAAATGCCGTGATGGCGTCCATCGCGCGCACGGCGCTCTTGGTCATCGGCAGCCGGGCGGGCCACTTCTCGTCGCCCGTGCGCAAGAACTTGTCCCAGGTGTAGGCGATGTAATCGTCTTCGGTCCGGGGCTTCTTCTGCGGATCGTCGACGAACACGACCGGCTGGTTCGGCACCATCCGCAGCTCGGTGACGACGGTGCCGGTGTCGCGCGCGACATCCACCATCCACGCCGGCGGTTGGGCCGGCGGCTTACGCTCGAGGCTGCCACCGGTAATGAACAGGAACCCGATGTCGCTCGTGACTTGCAGGGGCCGCACGATTGTCAGCCAATGCGTCCACAGCGGCCGCTCCACTTCTTTTTCCGTCAGCCATTTCTGCGAAGTCATTTCCAGCAGCGTCGCCGTCGCCCCCTCCGCGGGCAGCTCGCGTACGACCTTCCAGGAAAAGTTCGGATCGGGCGCTGCCACATAGCGGTCGAGCGCCGTTGCCGACCTGCGCGGCTGCGGCGCCTGCGGAGGCGCGGCGGTGAGCAGAGCCGAGGTGATGCCGACAATTACGAGTGTGATGTGCTGGCGCATTGGTTGTCTCGTTTCCTCCGGCCTGATCCTCGCTCGACCCGAGCAGAGCTTCTCACACCCGCGCAAGAGGATACAATCGGCGGCATGGCCCTGTTTCTTGCGTTGATGCTCGCCCAAACTGCGGGCGGCTTTGCCCTGAGCGAGGAAGGCGGCGGCGTGTCGCAGCCTTCCCAGTCGAAGGGTTATGCCCGGCCCGGGCTGCTCGTCGATACCGCGTGGCTGGCGCAACACCTCAACGATCCGAACGTGCGGGTAGTCGACATCCGCAACCGCGGCTACGGTGACGGCCACATTCCCGAGGCGGTGTTCGTCGACAGCAATTGGATTCGCAATCCCAAGGCGCCGCCGACCTTTCTGCCGACGCCGCAGGAGTTCGAGGCGCTGATGTCGCGGCTCGGCATTTCCAACAACACACGCGTCATCGCCTACGACGAACGCGGCGGCATCTACGCGGCGCGGCTGTGGTGGATCCTCAACTACTACGGCTACAGCAACGTCGCGCTGCTCGACGGCGGATGGGTGAAGTGGACGGCCGAACAACGCGCCACCAACGCGACGGTGCCTGCGCCCGCGGCCGCGGTCTTCAAGGTCAAGCCCGGTACCGTGAAGGTCGCGACGGCAGACGAGGTCAAGGCGGCGATCAACAAGCCCGGCGTGAAGTTGGTCGACGCCCGCACCCAGGGCGAAATCGACGGCAAGGACTTGCGGAACATCAAGCGCGGCGGCTACATCGAGTCGTCTGTGCCGATGTATTGGGAAGACACGCTCGATCCGGCGACGAAAGCGTTCAAGTCCGCGGCCGAGATCACCAAGATATATAGCGACAAAGGCGTGCTGCCGTCCGACGATGTGACGGTGTATTGCCAGGTGGGGATGCGCGCGTCGCACGACCTCTTCACGCTCGCGCTGATTGGCCACGACCTCACGAAGCTGCGCAATTACTACGGCGCCTGGGAGGAATGGGGCAACCGCGACGACACGCCGATAAAATCCAAGGTGCCTTAAAAACCAAGGTGCCTTAGGTGCGTACGGTGCCTGGTGCCTATGGGTTCGTGCCTAGGGTGCTAACGGCGCCGATGCGAGGGTTTACCAACCAGAATCGATCATCTCCGTCAAAGGTCAACTAGAGGCAGGTAACTATGACTTTTGCTCGGCCGCTCCCATGTTCCCGATGGCGATGGTGGCGCGAACGCAGGGACCGCCCGAACACATCGCTGCGGCGGTGCGGCAGGCGGCGTTTGAAATCGATCCGGTTGTCCCGGTCGCCGAGCTGCAGCCCTACACCACGCTGATCGCCGGCACGCTGGGCCGGCCGCGTCTCTTGAGCTTTCTGTTGACCGTCTTCGCCGGCGCGGGACTGCTGCTCGGATTGCTCGGCGTCTACGGCGTCGTCGCGTATCGCGTGCGGCAGCGCGAGCGAGAGATCGGCATCCGCCTCGCGCTGGGCGCGGAGCCATCACGGCGTCACGCATCGACCCTGTCGTAGCGCTGCGCCAAGACTAACGCGCGTGCAGCCGCCCTGAATCAAATACATCCGCAGATTGCGCAGATTACGCAGACTCACGCGTCGGGCTTCCAGCGCCCGGCTTCGCCGGGCGCGACGCGTGGATCGAGAAAGGCGAAAAATGGGTCAGCGGGATCGGGGCCTAACTCATTTTCTCGCCTTTCTCGATCCACGCCGCGGCCGAAGGCCGCTAGAAGCCCGACGCGCTGTCTTGTTCTGGCGCCTGACGTTCACCGCGGATGAGTTCTCAATCTGCGTTAATCGGGTCGAGTAGACCCCAGTCCGCCGTGCAAGACGCACGGACCAGCAGCCCCTCATCAAACCGTACGTGCGGATTTGTTGAGTAGACCCTCGGCGCGGTAGTGCGTAGATGTCTGCTTGGCTGTATCCGCCGTTTCCAGCTTCGTGCCCGGTTAGCATGCGTCGTCACTCCGTTTCCGTGAGCCCCTCTAAAATTCCGTACGGCGGGTTTTCCCCAGTACGGCTTCAAGATAGCGGCACCGCACAATCACATCGCACGCGCCCTTCCCGCCGGTTGCTGCGGTTTGACACGCGCATAGTGGCTCCCTCCGCTACAGGACCGCTGATACCCGTAGCGCAGCAGAGCCGCGCATTTCGGGGCTGGTCTTCGCGTCAGGAATCACACCGCTACCCCACGGGTCCTTTGCTCGCCGGGGTTCTGCTGTCCCACGGCTTCCTCGCTACTACGACCCGATCCGCCAATCTCGCCACCTCCCGTCGCCTCGCTTGCGGCTTGTGCGACGGGCCTCG
>JAUSDY010000038.1 GCA_030650395.1 Acidobacteriota bacterium
ACATCGCAATGACTCGCGAGTATGCGCGGGCGCCATGCGGCCGTCGGGCGCATGGCGCTGTTCCGAAAAACTGGGGTGACAACATCACGATGATCGGCGCGTTGTCGACCGCAGGTGTGACAGCGTTGATGGCAATTCCTGGGAGCGCCGACGCCGACGTCTTCGTCGCATTCGTACAGCAGCTTCTCGTCCCGAAGCTGCGCGCGGGAGACGTCGTCGTTCTCGACAACCTCGGCGTACACAAGAGTCCGCGCGTTCGCGAACACATCGAGGCTGTCGGTGCCACCCTTCGATTCCTTCCACCGTACTCACCAGACCTGAATCCAATCGAGTCGTGCTGGTCGAAGATGAAGCAACACCTCAAAGGCGCAGAGGCCCGCGTGGTCGACAGACTCTTCGACGCGATTGGCGATGCAGCCAATCTGGTGACCTCGTCAGATGCCCGCGGGTGGTTTCGGCGCTGCGGCTATCAACCTACGTAACTGCGCAGCACAACAGCATCGCTCACGGTTTGCGAGCCGGCGGCGAGGGTCTCACGACGGAGCGCGCGAGCGATAACGACGCGCAGCAAACCCTGCGATGACCGGGCCGGCGCCGATGGGCGCCTCGAAGCACGCAGCCCGGTCGGCGGCGACGGCCATGCGAGCGCGTCGTACCGCTCGTGCGCGGAGTCGTGAGGCCCCGCCGCCGGCGAAGATCACCGTCATGGTCAGTCAATTCGGATAGCGGGTTAGCTCAGCCGCCGTGACGCCATCGATGTCACAGGCGGTTACGCTTGCGATGCCACCCCTGCGATCGGCAATCGCACCGTGAACGCGGCGCCGCCGAGCGCGGATCGCGCCGCCTCGATGGTGCCGCCGTGCTCGACGACGATGCGATGCGCGAGTGCGAGACCCAATCCGGTGCCGCGACTCCCCTTCGTCGTCACGTAAGGCGTGAAGAGCCGGTCAATGATCTCCGGCGCGATGCCGGGACCAGTGTCTTCGACGATGATCTCCACATGCTCGCCACGCTTATGGAGGATGAGTCCGAGGGTGCCCTTGCCTCCCATGGCCTCAACCGCGTTCTTGACGAGGTTCGTGACGACGGTGGCG
>JAUSDY010000041.1 GCA_030650395.1 Acidobacteriota bacterium
GCATCCTTCGGCGACCATTGCCGCAGCCCCTCGACGGTCTTGCCGCCGTCGTTCCACAGCACCAGCCCGCGGCCGTCCGGCGACAAGGCGCTGACATCGATCGCCTGGTCGCGGAACGTGAGGCCATGGCGATACAGCTGCAGCTCTTCGACCACATCTTTCCGGACCGGACCCGTCGCATGCGCGAGGGTCGGCGCGCGGAAGCCGGGCGCGATCACGCCCTCCGCCGCGCATCCGCCGGTCACGTCGCGCTGCTCGACGAGCACCGTCCGCACGCCGGCCTTGGCCATCAGCGCCGCGCACGTCAGACCATTCACCCCGCCGCCAATAACCACCGCGTCACAGCGTGCAGAAGAATTCTGCGTCATCAGCGGCCCGCTCTGAGGATCTGCGTCGCCGCGTTACGGCCGGGAGCGCCCATGATTCCACCACCCGGATGCGTGGCGGATCCGCACATGTACAAGCGATCGATCGGCGTGGCGTACTGCGCCCATCCCGGCACCGGACGGAGAAAGAACAGCTGCTCCAGCGTGAGCTCGCCCTGAAAGATGTTTCCTTCCGTGAGCCCGAACTCGCGCTCGATGTCGAGCGGCGTCAGCACCTGCCGATGCAGGATGATGTCTTTGATGTTCGGCGCATACTCGGCAATCGTGTCGATCACCGCGTCGCCGAACGCGTCGCGCTGTTGGTCGTCCCACACGCCGTCGCGCAAATGATAGGGCGCGTACTGAACGAAGCACGACATCACGTGCTTGCCCGGCGGCGCCACCGACGGATCGGTCAGCGACGGAATCACCATGTCCATGTACGGACGCCGCGAAAACCTCCCATACTTCGCATCGTCGTAGGCCTGTTCCATGTAGTCGATGCTGGGTGAAATCGAAATCGCACCCCGCAAGTGCGGTCCCGGGCCCGGCATGCATGTGAAGTTGGGAAGGCCGTCGAGCGCGAGATTGACCTTTCCCGACGAGCCCCTGTACTTGTAGCGGCGCACGCCCTCGACGAAATCGGCGGGCAAGTCGCCCTCGTCCATGAACTTCAGGAACGTGAGGTTCGGATCGACGCTCGATACGACGACGTTCGCGTAGAGCTCGTCGCCATTGCCGAGCACGACGCCGGTGGCCCGGCCGTTCTTCGACAGGATGCGCGCGACCGGCGCCTCGGTGCGAATCTCCGCGCCGAACTCGCGCGCGGCGGCGGCAATGGCATTCGACACCGCCCCGGTACCGCCGCGCGACAGCCCCCACGATCGAAAGGCGCCGTCGATCTCGCCCATGTAGTGATGGAGCAGCACATAGGCCGTACCCGGCGAGCGCACGCCGAGAAAGGTTCCGATGATCCCGGACGCCGACATCGTCGCCTTCAGCACGTCGGTTTCGAACCACTGATCGAGGAAGTCGACCGCGCTCATGGTGAGCAGCTGCACCTGGTTCACGCGATCGTGAGAGCGCATGCCGCGAAAGCGTTTGGCCATGCCCAGCATCTCGATCAGGCCGCGCGGATCGAGCGACGTCGGGTCGGGCGGCAGCATCGACATGATCGGCTTGGCGAAGCGTCCCATTTCGACCATCGCCTTACCGTACTCGTCG
>JAUSDY010000045.1 GCA_030650395.1 Acidobacteriota bacterium
ACAGAGCAAAGTGCCTGGGTGCGTACGGTGCCTGGAGTGCCTATGGGTTAGTGCAAATACTGTTTTGTTGCGTGCTGGCACCACCCTTTTGGCACCCCAGGCACCGTACGCACTGTAGGCACCTTGGCTTGTTTCCGATAAGGCCAACTGGCAGGGTAGCCCCCGGCGTGTGCCGGCAGGTGCAAAAACCGTCAGTCACTTGCAGATCTGTCTGTTGGCCGGATAACCTAAGGCTCCCCCTCACGGCCATTTTCGGCGTTCTTGGGCCGTTTTTGTTGGAATTGAAACCGTCGAGTCAGCTGGTATTCGAATTGCGAAACTGGCTGGGTCTGGAGACAAGGTAACGTGCTGTTCCGCCGCGCCAAGAGCCTCGTGGGACTCGACATCGGGTCGAGTGCCGTCAAGGCCATCGAACTGAAGCCGTCTGGCAAGGGCTACAAGGTCTCGGCCATCGGGGTCGAGTCGGTGCCCCCCGACAGCATTGTCGACGGCGCCATCATCGATGGCGGCGCGGTCGCGGACGCCGTACGCCGGTTGTTCGCCAACAAGAAGTTCAAGGCCAAGGACGTCGTCGCCTCGTTGTCGGGCAACTCGGTGATCGTCAAGAAGATCACGCTGCCGGCAATGACCGAGGCCGAGCTCTCCGAATCCATCTATTGGGAGGCGGAGCAGTACATCCCGTTCGACATTCAAGACGTCAACCTGGATTACGAAATCCTCGAGCAGGGAACCGGCCAGGACAGCCAGGGCAGCATGGACGTGCTGCTCGTCGCCGCCAAGAAGGACAAGATCGCCGACTACACCAACGTGATTACCCAGGCCGGCAAGACGCCGGTGATCGTGGACGTCGACGCGTTTGCGCTGCAGAATGCCTACGAGGCCAACTACGGCTTCGAGCCCACGGCGGTGGTGGCCATCCTCAACGCCGGCGCCAGCGCGATCAACATCAACATTCTCGCCGGCTCGCAGTCGGTCTTCACCCGCGACGTCTCGATGGGCGGCAATGCCTTTACCGAGGCGGTGCAGAAGGAGCTCGACCTGCCGTACGAGAGCGCCGAGCAGTTGAAGAAGGGCCACGACGTCGAGGGCGCATCCTTTGAAGACGCGCGGGCGGTGCTCAAGGCGATGACCGACAACGTGCTGCTCGAGGTCGAAAAGACGTTCGACTTCTTCAAGGCCACCGCGGCGAGCGATCGCATCGATCGCATCATGCTGTGCGGCGGCGCCTCGCGCGTCGAAGGCTTCGCCGACGCGCTGCGCGAGCGGTTCGGCACCGAAGTGGAGCAGTTCGACCCGTTCCGTCAGGTGTCGATCGACCCGAAAGTGCTCGGCAACGTCAGCATGGACGACGCCGCGCCGCTGGCGGCGGTGGCCCTGGGCCTCGCGCTTCGCAAGGTGGGTGACCGATGATTCGGATCAACCTGCTCGCCACCGAGCGCCGCGGCGCCAAGGCGGCAGCCAAGGGCTTCCAGGCCGGCCAGAAGATCACCGTCATCGGCAGCCTCATTGTTGTGCTCGCCGCCGCCGGCATCGGCTGGCGCTACTGGGCGCTTGGCCAGCAACAGGCCTCACTCGAGCGCGGCATCGACGCCGCGACGCGCGAAGAGCAGCGCCTCGCCGCGATTCTCAAAGAAGTCCAGGAGTTCGAGGCGCGCAAGCTTCGACTGGAAGCGCGGGTCGCGTTGATCGACGAGCTGCGCAAAGGGCAGACCGCCCCGGTGCACATGATCGATCAGATCAGTCGATCGCTTCCAGAGATGACGTGGCTGACTGGGCTGCGGCAGGAAAGCTTCAACATCACGATTCAAGGCCGCTGCCTGACCTTGACGTCGCTGTCTGATTTTGTCGGCAACCTCGAAGCGACGCGCTATTTCCAGCGTCCCGTCGAGATTCTCGACAGCGCGGTCATTGCCGGCGACGGCAAGAGTCCCGATCTGATTGGCTTCACGATTCGCGGCACGTTCCAGATGGCCGGCGCCGAGCCGCCACCGCCGCCCGCCCGGAAGGGCGCGTCCAGGGGGGGCAAGCTTGGCTAAGCTCTCGATGGGCAAACTGCCGTGGTACGCCCAGCTGGGCGTGTTCGTGGCCCTTGCGGCCGTCATGGCCGGCGCGTTCTATTACTTCGTCGAAATCGACAGGCAGAAGACGCTGGCCACGAAGAACACGGAGCTCGCCGAGATCCGGGGTCGCGTGGCCAAGGGCGTCGAGAGCGCCCGGCGCCTGCCCGAGTTCCGCAAGCAGGTGAGCGACCTGGAGAACCGCCTCGAGGGCCTCAAGCCGACCCTGCCGGAAGAAAAGGACGTCGGCGACCTGCTGCGGCGCATCCAGACGCTGGCCGTGCAGTCAAACCTTGTGATCAAGGGCTTCCGGCCGCAGCCCATCAACGAGCTCGAGATGCACGCCGAGTGGCCGATCACCCTCGCGCTCGAGGGCAATTACCACAATCTCGGGCTGTTCCTGGATCGCGTGAGCAAGTTCCCGCGAATCATCAACATCGGGAACATCGCGATCGTACAAAAGGATCCACCGGTCGCCGGCGCGACGATGGCGATTACGGCGACGGCGACCACGTTCGTGCTGGTTGATCGTCCTGGCGATTCGGCGCCGACGGCGACGGGCCAGAAGGCCCCCGCCGAGGTCAAGAAATCATGATGACGCGCACTGCTTTGATCGTCGTCAGCCTGCTCGTCGCGTCAGCAAACGCCGGCGCGCAGACGCCTGCGGCGAAAACGCCGCCGCCGGCCGCACCGGTCGTGCCGAAAGTGCCGCCGGCGCCGACGCCGCCGCCCAATTATCAATACGAGCCAGAGGGGCGGCGCGATCCGTTCCTCAGCCTGTTCAACCGCGGCACCGATGCGCGCGGGCAGCAGACGATCCAGCGGGCCGAGGGCGTGGCCGGGTTGATGACGGGCGAGCTCGTCGTCCGCGGCATCATTCAGACCCGTGGCGCCTATGTGGCGATGGTGGCCGGGCCCGACGGCAAGGTCTACTCGGTACGCGCCGGCGATCGCATCGCCGACGGTGTGATTCGCTCGGTGACACCGCAAGCAGTCGTGATTCTTCAGGAAGTTAACGATCCACTCTCGCTCGAGAAGCAGCGCGAAGTGCGCAAGCTCCTGCGCGGTGGAGAAGAGGTCAAGTGATGCATCCCCGCATTCGTCGACTGGTGATGGCCGCGCCGCTGATCGCGGCCCTGGCCGTGACGTTGGCAGCCAGCGGCGGCGCCACGTCGGCGCGGTCAGATACACCGGCGCTCAAGTCCATCTCGTCGCGGCTCGACGGCGCCGTCAGCGCCGTGCTGATCGAGGCGAGCGAGCCGGTGGCGTACTTGACGAGCCAGCCCGATCCGCTGACGGTGCTCGTCGACTTGCGCAACGTCAACGCCGACGCGCTCGACGCACCGCAGACGCCTGCACCGCCTCCGCCACCGCCGCCGCAACCGGTGCTGATGGGCGGGGCCGGGCTGACGCAGCAGCGCCTGTTCACGGGCGACCCGGTCACGCTCGATTTCCAGGGCGCGGATCTGCGCGCCGTGCTGCGCACGTTCGCCGACATCAGCAACGGCTTGAACATCGTGATCGATCCGGCGATCAACGGCACGGTCGACATCTCGCTGCGCGACGTGCCGTGGGACCAGGCGCTCGACATCATCCTGCGCGCCAACAAGCTGGGCTACATCATCGAGGGCAACATCGTGCGCATCGTGCCCCTGACCGTGCTGGCGCAGGAGCGCGAGGAGCAGCGCAAACTGGCCGACGCGACCGCGCTGGTCGGCGACCTTCGCGTGCTGACCCGTCCGCTCAGCTACGCGAAGGCGGCCGACCTCGTGCCCATTATCACGCGGAGCGCGTTGTCGTCTCGCGGTGACGTCCAGATCGACGCGCGCACCAACACCTTGATCATCAAAGACCTGGCCGATCGCCTGACCAACGCCGCCGAGCTCATCACCGCGCTCGACACCCCGCAGCCGCAGGTGGAAATCGAAGCGCGCATCGTGCAGGTCGACCGCAACGCCTTAAAGGACCTCGGCATCCTGTGGGGCGTGGGCGGCCGGATCGATCCGACGGTGGGGACCACTACCGGCCTGACGTTCCCGAGCAGCGTTGTCGCCGACGCCGCGACCGGCGGCGGGGTCGGCCCGAACGCCATCAACCTGGTGCTGGGATCGGTGACCGGCGCCCTCAATCTCGATGTGCACTTGCGGGCGCTCGAGTCGCAAGGCAAGAGCCGCATTCTCTCGACGCCGCGTGTGGTCACGCAGAACAACACCCAGGCCACAATCAAGCAAGGACAGCAAATCCCGATTCAAACCGTCTCGAACAACACCACCACGGTGACCTTCGTTGATGCGCTCCTGAAGCTGGTGGTCACGCCGCAGATTACGGCCTCCAACACGGTCATCATGCAAATCGCAGTGGAGAAGGCCTCGCCCAACTACTCCCAGGCCACACCGGAGGCCCCCACTCCCGCGATCGATACGCAAAGTGCGCTCACCTCTGTGCTTGTCGCCGATGGCGACACCACGGTGATCGGCGGCATCTTCACGGAAACCGAGTCGACCAGTACCCGGAGGACTCCGGGCCTGCACCGAATTCCATTCCTCGGTTGGCTGTTCAAGACCGATCAGAATACGCTCTTGAACGCCGAACTGTTGATTTTCATCACTCCACGGATCTCAAAATGACAGACCAA
>JAUSDY010000050.1 GCA_030650395.1 Acidobacteriota bacterium
CGAGCGGTTCATGCTCGCGGAAGGTGATCTAATATTCGCGCGTCGTTCGTTGACCGCGGAGGGGGCAGGGAAATGTAGTGTTGTGCTCGACCTCGATGAGCCTACGACCTTCGAGTCTTCGATAATTCGCGCACGCCCTGAAGGACGCCGAGCAGATGCTCGAGGGCGCAGTATGAGGACCTCGTTCACTCGGCGACCACGAGTTCGAAAGTAGTCCCGTGAGTTACCTGCTCTTCCTTGACGAGAGCGGCCACGATCACAAGGTCGCACCCTACGAGGTGACGGGCGGCGTCGCGATACACGTGTCGAAGCTCTGGCCACTAAGCAGGGCGACCGGCTGGCGGATGATGAACGACGGCGGTTGTGCAGGGCTTTTTTGACGAAAGGCCTCGAGAAGAAACCGCCGGTTCGGCAGGAATTCACGGCCTACGGCCAAGCATGTTTGGAAATGGCGCGTGGCGTCCTCGAACTGTTACGGCAAATGGACGCCCAGTTGTTCGCGGCGGCCATTCCTGCGGCCGTCGTGAAGCCGGCGACCTACCAGGCAGAGGAATTCTTGAGGAAGGATCATGTGTTCCTGCTGGAACGCAGGAGACAAAGCCTATGAAGCCACCCGCCGAAGCGAGCCGCCCCACGACAGAGTCTCCACCAGTGATCATGACACATTGGTCAGACCAATCAACCGGCATTTGCGCGAGACCACCAAGACCTTTAGCATCAACGACTTAGGAGAGGCCGGCATCCATGCACCCTCAGTTCAGCGAATCCGTCGTCGAAGACGCCGCCCTCGCCTGGCTCGGTACCTTGGGCTGGTCGGTGAAAAACGGCGCGCAGATCGCACCCGGCGAACCTGCTGCCGAGCGCGACGATTACGGCCAGGTCGTACTCGCGCAGCGGCTGCGCGATGCGTTGGCGCGGCTCAACCCGGCGCTACCCGTCGAGGCGCTGGACGATGCGTTCCGAAAGCTGACGCGGCCGGAGGGCACGGAGCTGGTGCCGCGTAACCGCGCGGTACATGGCTCTTGGTCGACGGCGTCACCGTCGAGTACCGCGCCGCCAACGGCGAGATTCGCGGTGCGCAGGCGCGCGTCGTGGATTTCGACCGCGCCGACGCTAATGACTGGCTCGCCGTCAATCAGTTCACCGTCGTCGAGAACAAGCAGAACCGCCGGTCCGACATCGTCCTGTTTCTCAACGGCCTGCCCGTTGCGGTGATCGAGGTCAAGAACGCCACCGACGAGAACGCCACGATTTGGTCAGCCTTCCACCAAGGCGCATGATCGTACATCCGCAGATGCAGAACCCCACCGTCGTGGTTCAGAGCGGTGGCACCGGAAAAACGGCGCTGGACCAGAACGAAGCGGTGGCGTTGATGCTCCAGAAATACGAAGTGTGTCTCGGACTCTTTCACGGCCTCGATTGGTCGCGGTGGACGACAGGTAGTGCGCGAGACCGTGTTTCCCTGCTGCCGCGCAAGAACACATCCTTGCGCAACAGGATGGGAAATCGAGATTGCTCGGGGCTGTGACCGAACTAGTCAGGCCTTCGCGCTTGCCGTCCCGCACGAAGAGTCTCTGCGGATTCGAGACGACGTCGGCTTCTTCCAGGCGGTCCGCGCGGTGCTCGCAAAGAGCGAGACAGGCGAGAAAAAGACCGATGAGGAGTTGGATCACGCAATCCGTCAGATCATTTCGAAGGCTGTCACGTCAGACGAGGTGATGGATGTGTTTGCGGCAGCGGGACTGAAGAAGCCAGACATCTCAATTCTTTCGGATCAGTTCCTGGCCGAGGTCCGTGGTATGCCTCAGCGAAACCTGGCGGTCGAACTGTTGCAGAAGTTGCTAAAAGGAGAGATCAGGTCACGTTCCCGCCGAAATGTCGTCCAAGCACGGTCGTTCGCGGATCTGCTGGAGCAAACCGTTCGAAAGTACCAGAATCGCGCGATCGAAACGGCGCAGGTGATTGAAGAACTGATTCAACTGGCCAAGGACATGCGGGAGGCTGCGGCGCGTGGAGAACACTTGGGGCTGACCGACGACGAGCTCGCCTTCTACGACGCGCTCGAGACTAACGACAGTGATGTGAAGGTGCTTGGTGATGACACGCTGAAGAACATCGCGCGCGAACTAGTGGAAACGGTTCGGAAGAACGTGACGATCGACTGGACCATGCGCGAAAACGTGCGCGCACAGTTGCGTGTTCATGTGAAGCGCATTCTTCGAAAGCACGGATATCCGCCGGATAAACAGGAGAAGGCCACTCAACTCGTGCTCGAGCAGGCAGAGGTTCTGGCGCCTGAATGGGCCGTCTAGACCTCTCTGAGAGGTCTTCACAAGTAAGAAGGATTCCGTGTTTCCGTGCTTCGGTGTTTCCGTGTGAGCTTTTTGAGATCGCCCTAGTCGGTTCTCAACGCCGCCATCGGATCGATGCGCATGGCGCGCCGGGCGGGAACGAAATTCGCGAGTGCGGCGGCGAGCAGCATCGCGCCGAGCGCCGTCGCCCATGCGATCGGATCGAGCGGCTGCACGCCATAGAGCAGTTGCCTGAGCCCAAACGCCGCGGCGGCAGCGAGCAACGCCCCGAGGCCGAGCCCGATCGCCACGATGGTGAAGCCTTGACGCATCACCATCGCCATGACCCCGGCGGGCCGGGCGCCAAGCGCCATCCGCACGCCGATCTCGCGCGTGCGGCGCGCGACCGAAAAGGCGATCACGCCGTAGAGGCCGATCGCGGCCAGCAGCGTGCCCAAGGCGCCGAATGCCGCGGCCAGCAGCGGCCGGCCCGCGCCGGCATCAACGACAGCGCGAGGTTGCCCCCCATCGTGTTGCTCACCATGAACACCAGGCCTGGTTCCATCGCCAGCAGCTCGCGGCGCATTGCGGCGACCAGCACCGCGGCGTCACCGTTCGTGCGGGCCACGAGGAAGTTGTACCGGCTCGGACGCTGGCCTTCGGCGTAGTACACAAACGGCGACGGCCGCTCGAGGACGCCGTGCCGCTTGTGATCCGCGACAACGCCGACGATGCGGTAGGTGCGGCTGCGCGTCGGATTGATCGTCTGGAAGGTATGCCCGACGGCCGATTCATCCGGCCAGAACTTGCGGGCCATGGTCTGGTTGATCACCGCAACATCGGGACCGCCGGTGCTGTCGGAGGCATCGACATCGCGGCCTTCGAGCAGCCGCACGCCGAGCGTGCCGAGGTAACCGGGCGACATCGAGACGTTCTCGATGATCTCGCCGCGCTGCCCCTCGGTGTAGGTGCGGTTATCGATCCGCATTTCCTGCTGGTTGAAGTTGAACGTAAACGGGAGTGTCGGCGACACCAGGGCGGCCGAAGTCACACCGGGCATCGCCCGGGCCCGCGCGAGCGCCTGGCGCCAGAACTGGATGCCGCGTTCGGGTGTGTAACGGACCATGTCGGTGTCGAACGCGACCGCGGCCAGGCCCTTCGCCTCGAAGCCCACGTCGGCGCGTTCGGAAGCGCCCAGGCTACGGAGCAACAAGCCGGCGACCACCAACAGGACGGCCGTCAGGGCGACCTGGCTGACGACCAGGGCATCGCGTAACGACCACCGTCGCCCCGCCACCTTGCTGGCCGGCGAGTCTCCGCGCAGGTCAGCGGTCAGATTCGGTGACGAGGCTTTGAACGCAGGTAAGAGTCCCGATAGCAGCCCGGTCGCCGCCGCAACGACGACGGCAAAGGTCATGACGCGCCAGTCGATTCGCAAATCGATGGGGACATCAAAGGGCAACGGCAGCTGCACCCCGACGACCATCCGGACCAGCGCCCCTGCGAACGCCACGGCTGCCACGGCGCCGAGCGTGCCGAGCAGCAGGCCCTCAACGAGCAGTTGCTGGATCAAGCGGGCGCGGCTCGCGCCAATCGCCAGCCGCACGCTGATTTCCCGCCGCCGCGCCGAGGCGCGGGCGAGGAGCATGCCGGCCACGTTCGCACACGCGATCAGCAACACCAGCCCGACAATGGTCATCAATCCCGCGGCGCCGATCGACAACGCGCCGCCGGCCTGCGGCACGAACATGCGCACGTCTTCCGTCGGGTTCGCGGCGATGTTGCGGTCCTTGTTGGTCATCGGATTGGCGGCGGCAAGCTGCGTCCCAATCAGCGCAACGTTGGCATGTGCCTGGGAAGCGGTCACGCCGGGCTTCAGCCGGCCCTTGACGAACATCCACCGCATGCCGCGCCGCTCGAGAGCCGTCGTCCCAACCGGCGACGGTACGGAATCCACGATGCCCGGCGGGCTCGACTTCTTCGACGTGGATCACCGGCAGCCAGAGCTCCGGGGTCAGGAGCGGAACCACGCCGGTGAACGATTCGGGCGCCACGCCGGCGATCGTGTACGGCAACCCGCGCAGCGTGATCGACTTGCCGGCGATGGCCGGATCGCTGCCGAACTCGCGCCGCCACATGCGATGCGCGAGCACGACCACCCGCGCGGCGCCGGCATCATCATCCGACGCCACCAGCAGGCGGCCCAGGAACGGCTGCACGCCGAGCATCGAGAAGTGATTGGAGGTGACGACCTGCCCTAACGCGATGCGCGAGCGATCGCCGAGGCTGAGCGGCGCCATCATCGGGCTGTAGCCGATCATGTCGCTGAAGACCGTGTTCTGCGCTTTCAGGTCCTGGAAGTCGGCATACGACGACGTGGCATACTCGTCGCCGTCGCCGCCGGTCGTGAACACATCGACGAGCGTCTCGGGGGATGCCACCGGCAGCGGCCGGAACAGCAGTGAATCCACCAGCGAGAACATCGCAGTGTTCACGCCCACGCCGAGCCCGAGGGAAAGAATCGCCACCAGCGAGAACGCGGGGCTCTTGACCATCCACCGGAAGGCGTAGCGCAGGTCTTTGAGAAGTGATTCCAAAGGGGTCTGACCCCTATATACGGCCTCAAGTGGCCGAAGTTCAGGTCTTGCGATACCGTCGGCCTGCGCTTCCCGAAACCCACCGGGCCAGGCGCCTCGGCAGCACTCCGTTCAACCAGATCAACATCCTGTAGATCCGGCCGTTCACCACTACTGAGTCGCCGTTCATCACCGCTTCGTATCCTTGGCGGGCCACGGTCGGCGCATCGAGCCACAGCATGCGAGGCATGCGGTTCATCTTGTCTCGCGTTCCCAAGACATCGTGAAACTCGCTGTACGTGAAACCGGGGCAGACCGCGGTCACATGCACGCCGTGCGGCGCGTTCTCAGCCGATAACGCTTCGGAGAAGCGAATCAAAAACGCCTTTGACGCGCCGTAGAGCGTGTGCCCCGCGGGCGCGGGCACCATGCCTGCGACCGAGGCGATGTTGATGATGCGCCCCCAGCCTCGTTCGACCATGCCAGGCAGCAACCGGTATGAAAGGTCGCAGACGGCCATCACCATCACCTGCATGAACGTCTGATGGTCGCCCCACGGCACGTTGGTATAGCTTCCCGGCACGCCGTACCCGGCATTGTTCACGAGAAAGTCAACCCGGGCGCCGGCAAGCGCGGCGACGATGCGCGCCGAGGCATCGGGCTCGGCCAAATCGGCGACCACCACCTGGGTGGCAATGCCATGCCGCCGCCCGAGATCGGCAGCGAGCGCGTCGAGCCGCTCGCGCCGGCGCGCGGTCAGGATCAGGCCGTAGCCTTTCTCCGCCAGCAACTCGGCAAACGCCTTCCCGATTCCGGACGACGCGCCGGTCACGAGCGCGGTCTTGCCATCGCCTTCTCGTGTCATGGAACACCCAAGCCCTCAAGCCCCCAAGCCCTCAAGGCACAGTATAGGTATGATGGAGGTCCCTGCCGGAGGAACCGTTATGCGTCAGATTCGTATTCTGCTCGCCATCGTCACGTCGGTCGTGCTCACCGGCTGCATCAACAGCACGACGCTCATCAAGGTCAAGGCCGACGGGAGCGGCACCGTCGAACAAACCACGTTGATGAACGTCAGGGCGATGAAGTCGATGATGCCTGGAATGCAGCAGTCAGGCCAGGCGCCCAACGTCGTCAACCGCGCCGACCTCGAGAAGACGGCTGCGCGCATGGGCAAGGGCGTGCGCCTGCTGTCGGCGGAGCCCACCAAGAACGACAACGGCTTCGAAGGCGTCAAGGCGATCTTCGAGTTCGACGACATCAATCAGATTCAGGTCAGTCAGGACCCGAACACGGGCGGCGGCGGTGACGCGCGGTTGTCGACCGAGCCGACCAAGGACGATCCGGTGAAGTTCAAGCTGACGCGCACCGGCAGCACGTCGGTGCTGACGATCAACTTCACCGACAAGCCCGGCGGCGGCGACACGCCGTCTCAGGCGGGCGACATGCCCGACCTCACCAACCCGATGATCATGGGCATGATCAAGAGCATGATGCAGGGCTTCAAGATCAACATCGGCCTCGAGGTGCTGGGATCGATCGTCAAGACCAACGCCGAGTACGTGGACGGCCCGCGGATCACGCTGCTCGAAATGGACCTCGAAGCGCTGCTCGCCGATGAAGCGAAGTTCAAGGCGCTGCAGGGCAAGCTCGGGCCCGACGCGTCGCTCTCGGAAGTGAAGCCCTATCTGAAAGACATCAAGGGCATCAAGATCGACGGCCCGTCGATCTCCGTTGAATTCAAGTAGATCGGGCAGAGGCGGGTCTAAAGACCCGCCTCTACGACCTTATTGCCCTGGCCATCGGCCGGGCGTGTAGGCCACACCGGCCGCTTCCATCTGCTGTTCGAACTTCTTGATCTCCGGCTCGAGCGCGCGCAGCTTCACGATTTCCGCCGCGAGCTCGTCGAAGGCGATGGTGTAGTTCAGTTGCTGCGTGCCGGTGGGCGCGCCGCTCAGCCCGCGCGAGCCGGCGACGGCGGAATTGACGCGTGACTGGATCGACGAGGGCGAGCCCGACTCGAGGCCGCGCAGCGTCTCGTCGCCCCTCAGCTTCCGAAGGACCGCAAGCACACGCTGATCGAACCGGGCGGCGTCATCCAGCATCTTGAGATCGGCGGGCGAGTCGACCAGTGCCCGCCGGATCGCGGTGGTGCGCGTCCTCATGTTGTTGGCTTGTTCCAGCGCGCCGGTGAACGACCGCTGAAGTTTCGCGACCTTGTCCTGGTAGTCCGCAGCCGCGGTGCGCGCAGCCGGCGGCATCGCTGCCGCGGGATCCGCCACCACGGTGAGGGTCTGCTCCGTGCCAAGCGTGGTCAGAGCGCCGCCGACACGGCGCTGTAACGACACTTTGTAAGTGCCCGGCGACACAAAGGCACCGCCGCCCGTTCCTCCCTGCATCGCCGTCGCGTCAGCATCATCGTCGTCGGTCGCGCCGCCACCGCCACCGCCGCCGCCACCACCGCCACCGAACCCGCCGCCACCAGTCGTGGTGGGAACGCCGCGCAGGTTCCAGTTGTAGCGATGAATCCCGCGCGTGCCCGGAACGGCAAGCCGGCGGACGACTTTACCGGCCGCGTCGGTGATCGTCATCAGCGTCTGCGGCGCTTCCTCGTCCGCTTCGGCGGTCAGCTCCTCTTGCGTCGGGTACTTCGGCGTTTCCTTTTTCTGCTCTGCCGCGCGGGCGGCGTCTTGCCGCTGCTGCCTGCGCGTGCGCGCCGCGTCCTTGAGCCAATACGTGACGATGGCGCCCTCGGGCAGGTTTTCGCCCATCCACAACTGCTCGCCTTGCGACCCGCGCCCCTTGCCGGTTTCCGGCACCGAGAGCATTGCGGGCTTGCTCGCAAAGATGTGGGCGTCCTTCTGGAACACCTCGGCAGTCACCGACCGCAGCGGCGAATAGTTGTCGAGCACATAGAAGCCCCGGCCGAACGTGGCGAGCACGAGGTCGTTCTCGCGTTCCTGGATCGCCAGGTCGCGCACGGCGATGGTCGGCAGGTTGCTGCGCATGCGGAGCCACTTCTTGCCGCCGTCGGCGGTGAAGTACAGCCCGAATTCGGTCCCGACGAACAACAGATCCGGGTTGACATGATCCTCGGCGAACGACAACGCCGGCCCGTTGGCCGGCAGGTCGCCGGCAATGCTGGTCCATGTGGCGCCCTTGTTCGCGCTCTTGTAGACGTACGGCTTGAAGTCGCCGTTCTTGCTGTTCTCGTAGATCGCGTAGACCACGTTCTCGTCGGTCTTCGACGCGAAGATCCGCTGCACGTAGACGCCGTACTGCTTGTAGTCGGGAAGTCCCGGCGGGTTCTCGCTCTTGCGCCACGTGCCGCCGCCGTCGTAACTGAACTGGATCAAGCCGTCGTCGGTGCCGACGTAGAGCAGTCCGTCGCGCTTGCGCGATTCGGCGAGCGTGGAGATATTGCCCCAGGTGGCCGTGGACTGATGCTGCGCGATCGCCTCCGGCGGCCACACCTTCCCCATCACCGGCAGCGTGTTGCGATCAGTTTGCCTGGTCAGATCCGGGCTGATGGCCCGCCAGGTGTTGCCGCGATCGTCGCTGCGGAACAACTTGTTGGCGCCGAAGTACAAGCGTGACGCGTTATGCGGGCTGATGATGAAGGGCGATTCCCAGTTGAAGCGCAATGGCGGCTCGCCCTTGCCTTCGACCGGCTTGATCGAGACCCGCTCGCTGGTGCGCCGATCGAGCCGCACCACGCCGCCGTACTGCGATTCGGCGTAGACGATGTTCGTGTCGGTGGGGTCGACGCGCGCGACGAAGCCGTCGCCGCCGGTGACGATGAACCAGTCGTTGTTGGTCGCGCCCTGGGGCCCGCGCGATCGCGACGGCCCGCCGAGCGTGCTGTTGTCCTGCGTGCCGCCGAAGATATTGTAAATCGGCGAGGCGTTATCGACATCGACGTTATAGAACTGCGTCACCGAGAGATTGGTGAAGTGCCGCCACAGGCGTCCGCGATCCCACGATTCGTACAAGCCGCCGTCGCAACCCTCGAGCAGATGGTCGGTGTTGTCGGGATCGATCCACACGACGTGATTGTCGACGTGCTTCGATCGCTCGCCGACGGCGCGGAACGTCCGGCCGCCGTCGTCGGACACTTGCGTTTGCACGTTCGGCAGGTAGACGCGCTCGGCGTTCTTCGGATCGGGGTGGATGTTCTCGTAGTACATCGGCTGCGCCGCGGCTGGGCCGCGGCGCTCCCAGCTGTCGCCGGAATCGAGCGAGGCGTACAGCGAGACCGGCCCGGTTGCGGGTTCGACCTTGGCGTAGACCAGGCCTTTGCGAGCGGGCGAAAACGCCGGCACGATGCGGCCGACGTCGCCGCCCGGCAGCCCTTCGCGAACACGGCGCCACGTCTTGCCGCCATCGGTGGACTTGTGCACGCCGCTCTCGGGGCCGCCGTGGATCAAGGTCCACGTGTGACGGCGACGCTGATGCGCGATGGCAAGCAGCACGTCGGGATTGGTGGGATCCATGGCGACGTCGCTGACCCCGGTGTTCTCGCTGATCTCCAGGATCTTCGTCCAGCTCTTCCCGCCGTCGGTGGTCTTGTAGAGCCCGCGGTCCCCACCTGCCGTCCACAGCGGGCCGTAGGCGGCGGCGAACACGACGTTCGAATCGCGTGGATCGATGACGATGCGGTTGATGTGCTCCGAGGTCTTGAGGCCGAGGTTCCGCCAGGTGCGGCCGGCATCGTCGCTGCGATAGATGCCGTCGCCGTAGCCGACGCTGCGCTGGTTATTCCCTTCGCCGCTGCCGACCCAGATGGTGCCGGGGTTCTTCGGATCGATCACCACGGCGCCGACGGAGTACGAACCCTCATTTTGCCAGACCGGCGTCCAGGTGATGCCGGCGTTCGTGGTCTTCCAGACGCCGCCGGAGGCGACGCCGATGTACCAGGTCTGCTTGTCGAAGGGATGAACGGCGATGTTGTTGACCCGGCCCGACATCAGCGCGGGGCCAACCGCGCGCAGCCGGAATCCGGAGAACGTGCCGGCCGACCACGGGTCCTGGTTGCGGCCGCCCTCACCGGCAGGTTGCGGTTCCTGTGCAAACACGCCGAAGGTGGTGAATAGGAGAATGGCAGCAAAAAGTACGTTCTTCATGGGGCGTGATTATAGTGCGCGCGGCCCAGGCGGGTCTAAAGACCCGCCTCTACATGAAGCAGAGGAGGCGGCCCTCGGTGGAGCCGATCACAATCCGGCCGGCGGCGAGAGCGGGTGAGGCGCTGAGCGCGGCGCCCTCGTCGTGTTCCCACACCACCTTGCCGCTGGCGAGGTCGAGGGCGTAGAGCCGGCCGTCGTTCGATCCGACGAACACCCGCCCGCCGGCGATCGCCGGCGACGAGTCGATGCGCGCGCGGGTCATGTAGGTCCAGCGCGCCTTGCCAGTCTTCGCATCGAGCGCGTGGACCATCCGATCGCGGCCGCCCAGGACGACGGTGCCGTCGATCACCGCCGCCGACGAATAAAACGGAAACTTGCGATCGGGATGCTCGTATCGCCACAACACCTTGCGCGACTTCAAATCGAGCGCGAGCACCTGGTTGTCGAAGGTCCCGAAATACGCGACGCCGTCGAGCATCGCCACCGACGCGCCCGTGTACGCGGTGGCGGAGGTGGCCAGCTGTTCGCGGCCGGTCTTGAGGTCGACGGCGTGAAACACCTCGTCGCAGCCGGCAAAGTGTGCCGCACCGCCGGCGATGCACGGCGTGCCATGCACGTAGTTCTCGGTCGCGTACGCCCACTGTTGTTTTCCGGTGGCGGTGTGCAGTCCGTACAGCTTGCCGTCGTACGAACCCATCAGCACGGTGTCGCCGGTGACGACGGGAGAGGACTTGATCTCGGATTGGGTCTTGAAGGTCCAGATCGCCTTGCCGTCGGCGACGTTGACCGCGTGAACGACGCCCAACAGATCGCCGATGAAGACCCGGCCGCCGGCGACCGCGGGCGAAGACTCGCCAATCGCCTCCCCGGCCTTGTAGCGCCAGCGCAGCTTGCCGTCGGCGAGGCCGACCGCGATCAACTCGCCTGTTGCCGTGCCGACGTAGACCACGCCGTCGACGATCGCCGCCGAGGAATCAAACGCCTCGCCGCCTTCCCAGGCCCACGCCAGCTTGGGAGCCGGCGCGATCGTGGTCGCGGAGATTCCGGTCAGCGACGGCGTGCCTCGAAACTGCGGCCACGCATCGGCCGGCGCCGCGGCCGCGGCCGTCTTGGCCTGGAAGGCCAGGGCCCGCGGCGCCGTCGCCAGCGCCGCGCAGGTGATGAGAAACTCCCGCCGCTTCACGTTCGCAATTCGTTTTTGGTTATTGGTAATTGGTTATTGGTTATTTCTTGAGCTGAGCACCTTCAGCCAACGCGTACAACTGGTTGCGATTCATGATGAAGAGCGCGCCGTTGGCCGGCACGGGGGTGGCATAGACGGAACTGCCCATGTTCTGCTCCGACACGAGCTTGAACGTCTTGCTGTGTTCGACCACGGTCACGTCGCCGTCTTCGTCGCCGAGGTAGACCTTGTCGCCGATCAGGATTGGCGAGCCCCAAATTGCCGCAAACATGTCGTGCGTCCAGTACGGCTTGCCGGTCTTCACATCGAGGCAGTGCAGGAAACCGCTGAAGTCGGCGAGATAGATCAGGCCGTCCTTGATTGCCGCGGTCGAAATCGATCGACGAATCTTGTCGAAGTGCCAGATCCGGCCGCTCTCGGTAATATCGCCGCGTTTGGTCGCGTCGATCGCATAGGCATGGCCGACGCCTTCGCCGTGCTCGGGATCCTGGCCGTTCGCGATGTAGACTACGTTCTCGAAGATCACGGGCGTGCTGATCACTTCGTTACGCGTCTTCGGCCACAGCGATGCTTTCGGGTTGGTGTCGAACTCCCAGAGCTTCTTGCCGGACGCCGTTTCATAGCCGCGCACCCAGCCGTCACCTTGCGCATGCACGACTTGCTGAACGCCGCCGATGTTGCCCACCGCGGGTGTGGACCACTGGCCGTGCAGGACACGGTCACCCACCGAGTTGTCTTCCCACACCAGCTTGCCGGTGGTGCGATCGATCGCAATAATCGACGGCGCTTTCGGCGACGGAATGTTGACGTGGCTTTCGTCCTGGCCGTTGCCGGTGCTGCAGTACAGCAGATTGCTGTCGACGACCGGCGAACAGTTGGCGAGGTTGTGCGGGAAGGCGCCGACCTCCTCGATCATGTCGAACACCCAGAGAATGTCGGGGTCGTTCTTGCCGGTGAGCTTCTCGTCCTTGGTGGGCCCGTCGTTGTCGTTGTCGTGAAAGCCCTGGAGGTCGGCCGCCACGATCTGCCCGCGGTTCGAGGTGAAGTACACCACCTCGCCTATGATCAGCGCGGAGCTGGCGATGCCCTGGAACGGCCAGTCGTTGGCGCGCCCCGCCGACAGCTTCTCGAACGTCGCCTGCCAGAGGAACTCGCCGGTCGCCTCGCGGAACGCCATCACCACGCCGCGGTCGCCCGGCTGCTTGGGATCGCGCAACGCCTCGTTGTTGGTGCCGATGATCACGACGCCGCCGCCCACCGTCGGGTTGCCGTAAGACTGGGAGCCGAGTTCGGCCACCCACTTCACGTTCTTGCCGGTCTTGAGGTCCCACGTCGTCGGCAAGCCGGTCATCGGCGAGACCATGTTGCGGCTGGGCGTGCCGCCCCACATCGGCCAGTCGGCAGACACGGCCACAGACGCGGACAGAATGAAAACGCTGCTCAAAATAATGCGACGCATGCTATTGGCTCTTGGAAACTTTGAGGTTGTCGAAATACATGTCGGAAATCCCGTCGGCGTACAGGCCGGGGCTCCCCATGCGATGCGGAATTTTGTCGACCTTCTCTACCGTCCACGCGGCCGGTTCGGGATCCGCCGCCAGCCAGACCTTGCCGCGCACACGCGCCGTGCCATCGGCCTGGTGATCCACCCGCAGCCTCATGCGGTACCACTTATCGGCGTCCCACGCGAACGGCACGCGCACCGTCATCTCGTCGGCGGCCTGCCAGGGATGCAGCTCCAGCTTCTGGCCGTTGCCGAACAGCACCAGGCCGTAGCGCTCGTTGATCAATCCGATGTCGCCGCGCTGGCGGCGCATTTCGCGTCCACGCACGTCCGCTTCGATGGTGTAGCCGGCGGCATTCGGCAGCCCCAGGAAAATCTTCGAACGGCGGCCGACGGTGTCGTCGCGCGGGCGCACCAGCACTGTTCCGGCGCCGTCCACCGTGCGCTGAAACACCTTGCCGGGCGCACCCGACCACCACGCCGGCGGCGCCTCGGACGTGGCGGTCTCGAAATCAAAGCTCCACGGCAGCGGCTCGATCACGCGCACGCGCGCCACCCCGCTCAACCCGCCCACGGTGGCCTTGACGAAGCCCGCGGACGACCCCTGCGCCGGCGCCGTGTAGACGCCCTTACCATCGACCGCGCCGCTCACTTGATCGACGGCCCACAGTGCCGCCGGCTCTTCGCGAATGAAGTTGCCCTTGGCATCGAACAGCCGCGCCTTGAGCGAAACGGTTTGTCCGGGCGAGATCACCGACTCGAACGGAAACACCTGCACGACCGCGGGTGCCGCACTCGGGTTCGTCGCGTTCGTCGGGTTCGTCAGGTTGGCCGGGTTCTTCCGCGGGACCCTTTTCCCAATCGCATACGTGGCTTCCATGCTCGTCACGTAGACGCGGCCGTCAGCGACGATCGGCGACGCGATGATCGGCTCCGGTGCCTGCGCCGTTCCCAGCAGATCCTCGTCGATCACCTCGACGCCCGTCGCCGAGGGACGAAGGATGAAGAACTTGCCGTTCTCGGTGCCGATATACAGCTTGCCGTCGGCCAGGACCGGCGAGCCCTTCTGCAGCGTGCCGAGCGACTTCTCCCATACGCGCACGCCGGTCTTCAGATCGAACGCGCCCACGATGGCGCTGTTGTCGACGGCATAGAGCCGCTCACCGTCCATCACCGGCGAGGCATACGTCGGCAGGAAGCCCCGCGTGCGCCACTTGAACGCATCGGCGCCGAGGATGCCGCTCTTGGTCGCATCGACCGCCGCGATCATGCCCATCTCGGTGGTGTCGATGTTCTCCTCGCCGTGCGTGATGTAGGCGACGTTGTCGCGCACCACCGCGCTGTTGAGGATGGCGCGCTTGCTGACCTCGATCGACCAGAGCTTCTCGCCGGTGTTGAGCTTGAGCGCGTGGTAGACGCCGTCGGTGCCGCCGACGACGAGGGCGCGGGTGCCGTCAATGGTGGCGACGACGGGCGTCGAATAGTTCGTGTCGTAATGACGCGACTGCGGAGAGCTGATCCAGACCGTCTGCCCCGTCCGCTTGTCGAAGGCAAAGTAACGGTTGCCGGTGCGGTTGAGATCGCCCCACGCGAGGATCAACGCGTTCAGGATGACCTTGTCGCCCTCGACGATCGGCGACGTGGTGCGTCCCCCGTGCGTCGTCACCGCCCCGTACTCGTCGGGCAGCGATCGATCCCAGAGGATCTTTCCGTCCGGCGCCACGCAGATCAGCTGGGCCGCGACGGTGAACAGGTAGATGTTGCCGGTTTCCGGATCGACCGCAGGCGACGCCCACGACGACCGGTGCTGCGGCACATCGCTCAGGTAGAGGCTGAAGCGGCGCTCCCAGACGACTTTGCCGGTTTCCGCGTCGAGCGCGACCAGCCGCTCTTGCGTGTTGGCGATGTCGCCCGTCGGCGTGTTGAGGTACAGGCGATTGCCGAACGCGACCGGCGACGACCGGCTGCCGATCGGGATGCGCCACGCCAGGTTGTCGCCTGACGGCGACCATTTCGACGGCAGGTTGGTCTCGCTCGATCGGCCGTCGCGCGTCGGCCCGCGCCACTCGGGCCAATCGGAGGCGGCCGGCACGGACATGGCCCCGGCAACGATCGCCGCGACCAGGCAGGCCCGGCGCAGGGTCGGCTGTAGGAATTGAGAGTGCATGTCTCGCTTACTCAGTCCTTTCACCGGCCGTTTACGGGTTCGGCCGCCGGGCGGGGGCACCGATAATCTCTCTTTTGACGCGGGAAAAGGGCTCACTTACAAATAAACTGATTCTTCACACAGGAGTCGACAAACCATGCCCTCGTGTCATATACTGTCATCTGAACTATGGGAGCCGAGTCAGGGCGTCCGATAGAACATAGTAACTATAGTGGTGCGAGCGGAATTCCCCCTAGCCGCCGGCGGGAGCTGAAGATGTTTACGAAAATTTCGCTCGTCGGTTTCGGCCTGATTGTGGCCGTGGGCGCAGGTGTGACTGCCCAGCAGATGGTGCCACCTGAGTCGACCCTGAAATTCGTCCAGGTGTGGCGGCCCTCGACGGTCACCGGACAAACCCAAATCATCGGCATGGTGATCGACATCTTCCAGGTGCCGGTGGCGAATGCGAAGGTGCGGCTGCGTAACCTGAACACCGGCCGGATCGAACAGTTAGCCGAAACCAACGAGCTGGGGGAGTACGCGTTCGAGGTCGTCGAACCGGGCACCTACGTCGTCGAGACGGTGATGATCGACGGCACCATCATCGCGCGTTGAGCAACGCGGGTTCGCTGCAGCGCTATGAGACGCTGCAGACCTTGGTGCAGCTGCCCGGGCGCAGGAACATCGCCACGCGCATGCCGATCTATCGCGCGACGGCGCGCGTCCTGATCGAGGACGCCAACACCGACATCGCCACCCCTTCCGAAATCTCGAGGAACGTGACCCTCGTGGATCCCGAAATCTACATGCAGACGCAGCTGCGCATCATCCAGGGCCGGGACCTGTCGCAGCGCGTCGCAAAGAAACTGGATCTGGAGAAGGTCGCGGAGTTCAACGGCCAGGGACCGAAGCCGACGCAATTGGCGCGCGGCATCGCCACCGTCAAGTACTACGCGATGTGGCCATACCGGTTGATCGCCTCATCGTCATCGGCGCCGCCCGTGCTGCCGCCCTCGGCCGATGACGAGAACTCGGGCGACTTCGCGCAGCGGTTGGTGTCGCGGGTGAATGTCGTGCCGGTCCGCGGCAGCCAGCTGGTCGACCTGACCTACGACGGCCCGGACCCGGTGTTCGCGGCCCGCGCCGTCAATGCGTATGCGGACGAGTACGTCTCGGAAAACCTGTCGCTGAAAGTGCAGACCCTCGAGAAGAGCGCCGAGTGGCTGAGCGGCGAGGTCGAACGCCAGGGCCGCCTGGTGCAGCAAAGCGAGATGGCGCTCGCCCAGTATCGTGAAAAGCAGGACGCCGGCGCGCTCGACAGCAACCAGAACATCGTCGTCTCTCGCTTGAATTCGCTGAACGAGGCGCTGACCAAGGCCCGGACCGACCGCATCCAAAAAGAAAGCCAGTGGCGGCAAATCCAGGCCGCGGGCAAGGATGTCGAATCGATCTCGTCGGTCATCGCCAACCCGGCAGTGCAGAACCTGCGCACGCAACTTAACAGCCTGCAGCAAGATCGCGCGCGCGTCTCGGAGCGCTACGGTGAGAAGCACCCGGAATTCATCAAGGTCACGACCCAGCTGGCCAACACCGAGCGACAGCTCGAGAACGAGATCAACAAGGCCGTCCTGAACGCCAAGAACGAATACGACGGCGCGGTCACGCAGGAGCGCGTGATCAACGAGTCGGTCAACGAATCCAAGGCGGCCGCAACGAACCTGGGCCGCAAGGGCGTCGATTACTCGGTGCTCGTCCGCGAAGCCGAGTCGAACCGCACGGTGTACAACCAGTTGCTGACACGCGAGAAGGAACTGCGCGTCGTCGCCAACAGCCGTACGAATAACGTCCGCGTCGTCGATCGCGCGGAGGTTCCCGGTGCGCCCTTTACACCGAACCATCGGCGTGACTGGGCGTATGCGGTGGCGCTCGGCCTGGCGCTCGCGCTGGGCATGGCGTTCGGCATCGATTACCTCGACGACACGGTTAAGACGCCTGAAGATGTCACGCGCCGGCTCAAGCTGAAGTTCCTCGGCCTGGTTCCGATCGTCAGCGGCGATCGTCACCCGTTGATTTCGGGCCCGGTGCCTCACGACTTCGGCGAAGCCTATCGCTCGATCCGCACCGCGCTGGCCGGCCAGTTTCCCGGCGACGGCGCACGCGTCGTGGCCGTGGCCAGCTCGCAGCCGATCGAGGGCAAGACGACGACGGCGGTGAATATCGCGATGGCGCTGGCGGTCGGCGGCGCGCGAGTGCTGCTGATCGACGCCGACATGCGCCGCCCGAGCGTGCACAAGGCGCTGCGCATGACCAACGACCGCGGCCTGTCGCAGCTGCTGGCGGGTCAGGCGCGCATGCGCGAGGTGGTGCAGCGCACGCACGACCCGAACCTGCTGGCGATCACCGCGGGCCGCACGCCGGCCAACCCGTCGGAGCTGCTCGCTTCGGACCGCATCCGGGCGCTCCTGACCGGCCTCGAGACCGGACCGTTCGACTGGATCATCGTCGATACACCACCCGTGCTCGCGGTGACCGACGCTGTAATTCTCGCTCCGCTGGTCGGCGCGGTGGTGTTCGTGATCGGCGCGGAGATGACCCGTTGGCGCCTGGCCGAGCGCGCCGTGGAAACACTGCTTGGCAGCAACCCGCGCCAGGTGCTGGCGGTGCTGAACAAGGTCAACTTCGGGCGCAACAAGTATTACTACTCGCGTTACTACGGCCACCAATACAAGAACTACTACGCCGAGTCACCTGCGGCCTGACCTGTGCAGCGGGCGCTGCTCATCTCTCTCGTCGCGCTTTCCTACCTCCTCTTCGCGGGCGGGCCGCGTTGGACGCTCGGCCCCCTGCTCCTGTTAGCGATCGTCGGTGTGCTGGCGGCTCCGCGCCGGACGCTGCGGTTCCCGTCGGCATGGCGCCGGCTCGACGCGTCGCTCGCCGTGATCGTGCTTGGCATCCTGATCCAGTTGATTCCCCTGCCCAACGCCGTGCTCGCGTTGGTGTCGCCGAACGCGCAGGACGTCCGCAGCGCCTTACGATTCTCGACTCTCGGGTCGCCATCGTCGGGGTGGACGTCCCTCACGATCGATCCCGAGGCCACCGCGTATGCGCTCGGCACGGTTGTGCTCGGCATCCTGAGTTTCTGGATCGCGCGCGCGCTCTTTGCGGCCGGGGGCAGCTCGCGCAAGTTCTGCCGCGCGCTCGCCGTGTTCGGGGCGGCCGTCGCGCTCGCCGCCATGGTGCAGAAGGCCCGTCGCCCCGACGCTGGTGCTGGGCATCCTGAAGCCTGACGCCCGAAGCACAAACCCGCTCGGCGCGTTCACGAATCGCAATCACTTTGCGGCGTGGCTCTTGCTGATCGCGATGGTGGCGTGCGGCTATTTGATCGCGCACTTGCGGATCCATCCCGCGTATCACCAACGCGGCCGCGCGTTCCTCAAGCAGTTTCTGAGCTCGGGCGCGCTGCCGACGGCCGCGTCGGCCATCATCACCGTCGGCGTACTCTTCATTACGCTGTCCAGGTCGGCGGTGGCCGGCCTTGGCGCCGCGGCGATTGCCGGGTGGCGGATGGGACGCCCGCGCATGCAGATCGAGCGGACCAACCTGCCGACGATCTTCGGCATGTCAGGCGCCGCCATTCTGATGTTCGTGATGTTCATCGACGTCGATGGCTGGGCCACGCGCTTCGAGCAAAGCTTCAGCCCGGGCGTGACCGGCTTCAGCCGTACCGGCATCTGGAGCGAGACGCTCCCGATCATCGCCGACTTCCCGCTTGCCGGTACCGGCGCCGGCACCTATTCGGATTCGATGACGCATTACCAGCAGACCCGCTTCTGGGTCGGCTCGATGCAACGCTGGGCGCACTTCAACAACGCGCATTCGCATTACGTCCAGGTCGCGAGCGAAGGCGGGCTGCTGCTGACGGTGCCCGCGCTCTGCGCGCTCGCGTTTCTGTGGACGCAGGGCCGGCGGGCGCTTCGTTCCGATAAGGGCGAAATGTTCTGGGCGCGGGTCGGTGCGGCCGCCGGTCTCGTCGGCCTGGCGGTGCAAAGCATCTGGGAAGTCGCGCTCACGATGCCGGCTAACGCCGTGCTGTGCGGCGTGTTGGCGGGGCTGCTGATCTACAAGCGCGACCCAAGCTCGAGCGCCGAGCCGTCGTCGACGGGCGACCTTCAGCCCGCGGCTCGCGTGAGGATGGCCTAATCCCGATGCTGATCGTCGGTCTCAACTGCTACCACGGAGACGTTGCGGCCGCCGTGCTGCGCGACGGCGTGCTGATCGCGGCTCTCGAGGAAGAGCGCTTCTGCCGCATCAAGCATGTCGCCGGCTTTCCGGCGCAGGCGATTGCGACCGGCCCCGTCGGTCATCACGAGGCTGCCTTCACCGACTGCACGAACACGCTGTCGGCAATCCAGACGAGGGCGCGCCGTCCCAGCCGATCTCGCGGATCACGAGGCCGGGCGCCAATTTCACCGGGCCCACCGACAACACGCCGGTGGTGGGCTCGGTGTCAGCGAGCGTCGCGGTCAGCGGGCCGGTGCCCACTGCCGCCTGCGCGCCTGCACTGGTCGCGAGCGCCAGCACGCCCACGAGCATCAGCGCCGTGCGGCTCACTCCATCGATTCTAGCTACGGTCATCGTTGAACTCCCGGCGGTCGCGCCGCCTCGCCCGTCAGGCGCTCGAACCTGCCGGCCATCCGGATCTGTTTCAATCGCCGCGAAACGTCCGGCGGCGTCGTAGACGAGCCGCCGATTGGGGCGGCCGCGCTGCAGCGTCGTGTCGAACGCCGCCTCGCGCAACACGTTGCCTTCATATCGGTCCCAACGGTCCGGACGCCCGTCCGCGTTGGTGTCGTCCTCGGTCCGCACCAGCTCGGTGCCGCGAAAGTACTCGGCGCGATCCCATTGCCGATCGCGCTGTCGCGAACGCACGATGCGCGTTTCACCCTCAGCGGTCTTCGCCGCAAACGTCCAGGTGTCTTCGATCCCGTCGTTCCGGCTCGACGTGCCGACCGACACCAGCACCGAACCCGTGTCGAAATACTCCCAGCGATCGATCCGGCCGTCGCCATCCGTGTCGGCTTCGCCGCGAAGTGGCCGGTTACCGTCGAGGAACGTCCATTGATCGACTCGACCGTCGCCGTTCTGATCCGCACTCATTTGGACCAGCCGGCTGGTGAAAGGGTCGTAGCTGGGCACGATGCGCCGGGCGGGAGCCTCGCCGCCACATCCCGCAACGACACCACTGGCGCTCAGCAGACCGGCAAATGCCGCCGACACCCCCACCGCCCTCAAAAACACAGCTTCGCCCTCTCGGTTACATTACAAAGCAGTAATCGGTCGTAGGTTCATTGTGACTCAATACGACTTTAATGAACGTATTGTGTACAACGATCCCTTTCGGATGTCTTATCGGTCCGACAGCCAACACCGCTTAATTGTTGTGTGTAAACGAGATAGGACGTGTTTGTTCTTGAACGCCCTAACGGAGGTCGTCTTGGCGCGGGGCGGGAGGGGCGTCCGGAACGGTGTTCCGGCTGACAAGACTGTTAGCGATGAAGGCGAGGCCGAGGATCACGATCGCGCCGCCGACGCCGACGCCGGCTTCCGGCGAACCGCCTGCAATGCTGACGATCGTCATCAGGCCAAGCCCGACGGCGATGACGATGATCCCCAACGACATGGAACGCGAGCCCGCGGCGCCCGACCGCCCCCCGCCACCGCCAATGAACCGGTGCGCGAGCTGTGGCGGGTCGATCGGCACCTGGCCACGTTCGATCATCGCCATCCGTTCGCGATGCTGCATCTCGAGCTGCTGCGAGCGCTGTCGCATCGCCAT
>JAUSDY010000082.1 GCA_030650395.1 Acidobacteriota bacterium
CGCCGGCGCGGGCCGATTTCGCGGGAAAACGCCGGTTCTGTGGGTCTTTCGGCGCCTTCGGACCGACGGTCGGTCGCTTGACGAGGGCGAGATGCTGTCCAAGTTGCAAATCCTCAAAAGCTAATTTGGACAAGAGTGATAGCCAATAACCAATAACGAAACCGGAATCTTGGGTTGGTCCTTGGTTATTGGTTATTCGTAATATTCGTAATTGGTTATTCTCTTGATCAAACGACCCAAGGTAGCAACGACCGCGCCGCCCTGTCAATTTGCTATCTGGCGCTCAAACCTCCAGCAAGTCTTATAATTAGAGGCGACATGAAGAGCGTCGTCGATCGGACCGAAACGCGCAAGAACCGCTGGGAACGCGAGGTGGTCGAGCCCACGCTGCGCAAGTCGCCCGAGCGCAAGGGCCCCTTCACGACCATTTCAGGAAAGCCGATCGAACGGCTGTATGCGCCGGAAGACGTCGAGGCCATCCACTACGACCGCGAGGTGGGTAATCCCGGCGAGTTTCCGTACGTGCGCGGCATCCATCCGACCGGCTATCGCGGCAAGCTCTGGACCATGCGCCAGTTCGCCGGCTTCGGCACGCCGGAGGAAACCAACCAGCGCTACAAGGACCTGATTGCCGCCGGCGGCACCGGCCTGAGCGTCGCGTTCGACCTGCCGACGCTGATGGGGCGCGACCCCGATCACGAGCTGTCGCTCGGCGAGGTCGGGAAGTGCGGCGTCAGCATCGTATCGCTCGCCGACATGGAACGGCTGTTCGAGGGCATTCCACTGGACGACCCCGCGATCACGACGTCGATGACGATCAACTCGCCGGCGCCGATGATCTTCGCGATGTATCTCGTCGTCGCCGAGCAGCACGGCGCCGACTGGAAGAAGATCTCGGGCACCATTCAGAACGACATCCTCAAGGAGTTCATCGCCCAGAAGGAATACATCTTCCCGCCGCGCCAGTCGATGCGGCTCATCACCGACATCTTCGCGTTCTGTGCGAAGGAAGTTCCGAAGTGGAACACCATCTCCGTCAGCGGATATCACATCCGCGAAGCGGGCTCGACCGCGCTGCAGGAATTGGCGTTCACGCTGCGCGACGGCCTCGAGTACGTCCAGTACGGCGTCGACGCCGGCCTCGACGTCGATGACTTCGTGCCGCGCATCTCGTTCTTCTTCAATTCGCACAGTGACTTCTTCGAGGAGATCGCCAAGTACCGCGCCGCCCGCAAGCTGTGGGCCGAGGCCATGAAGAATCGTTTCGGTGCCAAGAACCCGCGGTCGTGGCAGTTGCGCTTCCATACCCAGACGGCAGGCGTGTCGCTCACGGCGCAGCAGCCGTACAACAACGTGGTGCGAACGGCGTTGCAGGCGCTGGCCGCGGTGCTCGGCGGCACCAACTCGCTCCACACCAACTCGTTGGATGAGGCGCTCGCCCTGCCCACCAAAGAGACGGCCACCATCGCGCTCAGAACGCAGCAGATCATTGCCCACGAGAGCGGCGTGACCAACATCGTCGATCCGCTCGGCGGCTCCTACTTCATCGAGAAGCTGACGCGCGAGATGGAAGAAGGCGCGCTGAAATACTGGGACACCATCGACCGCATGGGCGGCATGGTGGAGGCGATCGAGCAGGGCTATCCGCAGAAAGAAATCGCGGAGGCGTCGTACCTGTTCCAGCAGGCGGTCGAGCGCAAAGAGAAGACGATTGTCGGCGTCAACGATTTCCTGCAGACCGACGAGAAGCCGATCGAGATCCTCTACATCGACGATACGGCGTCGGAGCAGCAGCTCGCGCGTCTGGCCGGCCTGAAGAAGAGCCGCGACAACGACCGCGTGCGCCAGACGCTCGACGCCTTGAAGGACGTGGCCAAAGGGCGCGGCAACACCATGGTGCCGCTGCTTGACTGCGTCCGCGCCTATGCGACCGTTGGCGAGATGTGCGACGCGCTGCGCGAAGTCTGGGGCGAGTATGTCGAAGTGCCCACGATATGAGCCAGAAGATCAGGGTCGTGATCGCGAAGCCGGGGCTTGACGGCCACGACCGTGGCGCCAAGGTGATTGCGCGCGCGCTGCGCGACGCCGGCATGGAGGTGATCTATACCGGCCTTCGCCAGACGCCGGAAATGATCGTGGCCGCGGCCCTGCAGGAAGACGCCGACGTGATCGGCCTGTCGATCCTGTCGGGCGCCCACATGCACATCTGCCCACGGGTCATGACTCTGTTGAAAGAGAAGGGCCTGGACGATGTCGAGGTCGTGATCGGCGGCATCATTCCGGATGTGGACCTGCCGAAGCTGAACGCGATGGGGATTCGCGGCGTATTCCTGCCGGGCACCCCCATGCAGCACATCATCGATTTCATCGCGGCCAACGCCCGCGCCCGCGTGGAGCCCGTCTGAGCGCCGGGCTGTTGACGCCGGCTCCTCCGGCCGATACGCGAAAGTAGCCTGGCCCATGCGCACTCTGCTTCTCGCCGACGACAGCATCACCGTCCAGCGAGTGATCGGGTTGACGTTTTCGACCGAGGACTTCCGGGTCGTGACCGTGTCGGATGGGCAGGCCGCCATCGATCGCATCAAGTCGCAGCCGCCCGACATCGTGCTGGCGGGCACGACGATGCCGAACGTCAACGGGTATGAGGTGGCGAGCTTCGTTCGTAGCCAGCCGTCGTTGAAGAGCCTGCCGGTGCTGTTGCTGACCGGCGCGTTCGAAACCGTCGATCCGGCCACGCTGAAAGCGAGCGGCGCCAGCGGAGTGCTCGAGAAGCCACTAGACCCCACGAACGTGATCAGCCGCGTCAAGGATCTCCTCGGCATCAAGGGCGATGCGCGTCCCACCCCGGCACCGGCACCGCCAGCGGGAATGGGACGGCTGGTTACCCCTGCGGCGACGCCCGCCGACAGGAGAAAGCCATTGCAGCGCGAAGCGCCGGCGTCCTCGCAGGCGCGCACCAGCGGGCCGCCGCCGGTCCGGGCGTCGAAGGCGGCGAGTTGGGACGAGCTCCGCGAATCGTCGGGCCTTGCGCCGGATGCGCGCTCCGTCGAGAGTGACAATGGCTCGGGCCCCGAGGATTATCTCGACACGCTGGATGCCGCGTTCGATTCGCTCGATCGGAAGCTGTCCCTGCGCGGCGACAACCAGCGTCAACATGAGCGCCGCGAACACGAGCGGCGCAACGCCGCGCCGCCGCTGGCGCACCACGGCACCGCGGTCGATCCCCGGGAGCCGAGCCGGCGTCCGGTGGCGCCGGTGGCTCAGGAAGCTCTAAAATCACCGTCCATTTCCGAAGTAGACGATGACTGGTTTGCCGAAGACGAACCGGCTGGCGAGCAACGATTGGCCGAACAAAAACTGCTTGCTGCCGAAATGGGTATCCGCAACGTTGAAGTGCCCGCCGATCCGGAACCGTTCGGTGCCGGCGCCGCCGACTCCGATCTGAATTTCGAGTTTGGGCCGGACGGCGAGCCGAAGCCGATCGACGCGCCGGCATCCGAACCCGAACCAGCACCCGTGGAGCCGCCGCTGCCTGCCGCGGTCGCGCCGATGCCGCCGCGGCCTCAGGAAGCCCGCGCGTCTGCCGTGCGCCCGCCCGCGCCGCCCTCGTCTGCGGCCGCGTCGTCACGGGATGTGGCCGACGATTTCGCCGCGCTCCTGGCGTTCGAGCAAGGCGAACATCCGCATCCGCCTGGACACTCGGAGCCGGCGCCCGCTCCCGTCATCGTGCACGCGGCGGCTCCTGAGATCACTGACGGCATGCTCGATCAGATCGCCGAGCGCGTGGCCGATCGCCTCAATGCCGGATCGTTCGCAGAGCATCTGCGCGAGGCCATGACCGCAACCGTGCGCGAGACGGTGCGCGCCGTCGTATCGGATACGTCGGAGCGCCTCGTGCGCGACGAGATCGCCCGCCTCAAGGCCCAGGCCGAGCGCGATACGCACTAACAAGGCAGAAGGCAGAAGGCACAAGGCAGAAACAGCGTTCTGCTTTTGCGTCTTGCGCTCTTCGTTTTGCCTTTTGCCTTCTGCCTTTTGCCTTTCATAATAGAGAGAAATGTCGGTCCCCGAAAAGCCCGCACTCGAAGGCCTGGAAGATACCCTGGCCGCGCGCTGGGAGCGTGACGGCACCTACCGCTTCGATCGCACCAAGTCACGCGACCAGATCTATTCGATCGACACGCCGCCGCCGACGGTAAGCGGGTCGCTGCACGTCGGGCATGTCTTCTCCTACACGCACACCGACCTGATCGCGCGCTTCCAGCGCATGCGCGGCAAGGAAGTGTTTTACCCGATGGGGTGGGACGACAACGGGCTGCCCACCGAACGGCGCGTCCAGAACTACTTCGGTGTGCGCTGCGATCCGTCGCTGCCGTACGACCCGTCGTTCGTGCCGCCGGAGAAACCGGACAAGCACCCGATCTCGGTGTCGCGGCCGAACTTCATCGAGCTGTGCCTTAAGCTGACCGTTGAAGACGAGAAGGCCTTCGAGCATTTGTGGCGCTACCTCGGCCTGTCGGTGGATTGGTCGATGACCTACGCCACCATTAGCAAGCAGGCGCAGCGCGTCTCGCAGATGATGTTCCTGCGCCACCTGAAGCGGGGCCTCACGTATCAAGTTGAAGCGCCTACGCTGTGGGACGTCGACTTTCGCACCGCCGTCGCGCAGGCCGAGCTTGAAGACCGCGAGCAGCCGGGCGCGTACCACAAGATTCATTTTGGCAAGACCGGCCCTTCGACTGCGCTCAGGGCAGGCGGCTCGGAATTTGTCACCATCGAAACCACGCGCCCTGAGCTGATCCCGGCGTGCGTGGCGCTGGTGGCGCATCCCGACGACGCGCGCTACCAGCCGTTGTTCGGCACCGACGTCGTCACGCCGATCTTCGGCGTGCGGGTACCGGTGAAGGCGCACGCCCTGGCCGATCCCGAAAAGGGCAGCGGTATCGCGATGATCTGCACGTTCGGCGACACGACGGACGTGACCTGGTGGCGCGAGCTGAAGCTGCCGGTCCGCGCCATCGTCCAGACCAACGGCACGCTCGGGCCGGTCACCTGGGGCGCCGAAGGATGGGAGTCGGCCGATCCGGCGCGCGCGCAGCAGGCCTACGATCAACTCGCGGGGCTGTCGGCGAAGAAGGCGCAGGCGAAGATCGTGGAGCTGCTGCGTGACAGCGGCGACCTGCAAGGCGATCCGAAACCGATCACCCATAACGTCAAGTTCTACGAGAAGGGCGACCGTCCGCTCGAGATCGTCACGAGCCGCCAGTGGTTCATCAAGACCATGGACCACCGCGAGGCGTTCATCAAGCGCGGGCAGGAAATCGCGTGGCATCCCGAGTACATGCAGGCGCGCTACGAGAACTGGGTCAACGGCCTCAACGGCGACTGGTGCATCAGCCGGCAGCGCTTTTTCGGCGTGCCGTTTCCGGTGTGGTACCCCGTTCGCGCCGACGGATCCACGGACTATGTGCATCCCATCCTGGCGGATGAGTCTCGCCTTCCAATCGATCCGTCCACCGATGTGCCGGACGGCTTCACCGCCGCTCAGCGCGGGCAGGCCGGCGGGTTCACGGGCGATCCGGATGTGATGGACACCTGGGCCACGTCGTCGGTGTCGCCGCAGCTGGTGACGCAGTGGGAGACCGACCAGGACATTGTCATGCGGACGTTCCCGATGGACCTGCGGCCGCAGGCGCACGACATCATCCGGACCTGGCTGTTCTCGTCCGTGGTCCGCGCGCACTTCGAGAACAAGTCGGTGCCGTGGACCAACGCGGCGATCTCCGGCTGGGTGCTCGATCCTGACCGCAAGAAGATGTCGAAGTCGAAGGGCAACGTGGTGACGCCGCTCGGCCTGCTGCAGGAGTACGGCTCCGACGGCGTGCGCTACTGGGCGGCGCGCGGCGGGCCCGGCGTCGACACGGCGTTCGACGTCGGCCAGATGAAGATCGGCCGCAAGCTCGCCATCAAGGTCCTCAACGTCTCGAAGTTCGTGCTGGCCGGCGATCACGCCGACGGCGCGGTCAGCGAGGCCCTCGATCGCGGCATGTTGCTGAATCTGGCGAACCTCGTGGACGATGCCACGGCGGAGCTGGAACGATACGAGTACGCGAAGGCCCTCGCGAAAATCGAGTCGTTCTTCTGGGATTTCTGCGACAACTACATCGAGGCTGCCAAGTCGCGCCGTTACGGCGACTTCGGTCCCGAGGCGGCGTCATCGGCATCCACGGCAATGCGACTGGCGTTGTCGGTGTTGCTGCGCCTGCTTGCGCCGTACCTGTCGTTTGCATGCGAAGAAGTGTGGTCGTGGTGGAACGACGGTTCGGTGCATCGTTCGGCGTGGCCGAAGCGGGCCGAGTTGACCGCGCTCGCCGGTGATGACGCGGCCGCGCAGAAGGCGGTGCTGCGCCTCACCGAGGCGCTGAATGCCATCCGCAAGGCGAAGACCGATCAGAAGCTGTCGGTCGGCACGCCGGTGAAGGATGTGATCTATTCGGCGTCGGAGGAGGCGGTGACGGGCCTGAAACTCGTCGAGCGCGATCTGAAGGCGGCGTGCCGGGCGGATTCGCTGGTGCTCAGGGAAGCTGCCGAGCCGGGCGTCGCGATCACGCCGAAGCCCGCTGAGGCGTAATGTCCCACCTTTGCCAAGGCTACGGTGGGCAAGGCCCGAAGCTGCCGCCGGAGGCGTATCGCGATCTGGTCCGCAGCGCGCTGGCCGAGGATCACGGCCGCGGCGACGCCACCAGCGCCGCGACCATTGCGGCCGGGCAGCGCAGCCGGGGAACGATCGTCGCAAAATCAGAACTGGTTGTCGCCGGCATCGACGTGGCGGCTGAGGCGTTTCGCCAGACCGACCCTTCGTCGGTGTTCGAGGTGCGATGGGGCGACGGCTCCCATGTCGAGGCCGGAGAAACCGTCGCGATCGTGTCGGGCGACGCGCGCGCGCTGCTGGCCGCCGAACGCACCGCGCTGAACTTCCTCCAGCGGTCATGCGGTATCGCAACGCTGACGTGGCGCTTCGTTGATGCCGCCCGCGGCCGCATCACCATTCTCGACACGCGAAAGACCACGCCGGGGTTTCGCGCGCTCGAGAAATACGCGGTCCTCTGCGGCGGCGGCAGCAACCATCGTCAAGGGCTGGATGACGGCATCCTGATCAAGGACAATCATAAGCGGCTCGCCGGGGGCGTTCGCGCCGCGGCCGAGCGCGCGATGAAAGAGGCCCATGGGCTGCCGGTGGAAGTGGAGGTCGAAACGCTCGCAGAGCTCGAGGAGGCGCTCGCCGCGGGCGTGCCTCGCGTGCTGCTCGATAACTTCACCACCTACGACATCCGCGAGGCGGTCAAGCGAGTGGCCGGCCGGGCCGAGATCGAGATCTCGGGCGGCGTCACGCTCGAGCGGATACCGGAGCTGGCGACGACGGGCGCGCAGTACGTGTCGGTCGGCGCGCTGACGCATTCGGCGCCATCCGCGGATCTCAGCTTCGAACTTGAGCCCGACTGACATGCTTCCTGACGAAGTCAGCGCGGCTTTGTCGGCGCTACGTGCCAGGCGTCCAGACGTGCAGATCGATCTGCGTTGGCACGCGTCGGCGACCTCGACGATGGACCTGGCGTCGGAGCTGGCGTTGAGTGGAGCGAGTCACGGTGTTGTGGTCGGCGCCGACGAGCAGTCGGCCGGCCGTGGTCGCCGCGGCCACGAGTGGCAATCGCCGGCAGGGGCGGGATTGTATTTCTCCATGGTGACGCGGTCCTCGCTGGTGTCTACGTCGCTGCCGTTGCTGACGCTGGCGGCCGGCGTCGGCGTGCGCGAAGGCATCCGTGCGGCCACCGGTCTGGCGGCCGATCTGAAGTGGCCAAACGACGTGATGATCGGCCGGCGCAAGCTCGCGGGCATCCTCGCTGAGGGACTGGCCCTTGGGACACGCGAGCAAGCCGTGATCATCGGCGTCGGCCTCAATCTGCAACCGGCGGCGTACTCGCCCGACGTGGCCGCGCGTGCCACGTCACTCGAGGGCGAACTCGGGCGCGCGATCGATCGCGGCACGGTGCTGGGCGACGTGCTCGCCGGGTTGTGGGACAGCTTGGCGGCGCTCGAACGGAACCGCGATGATATCCTGCAAGCCTGGCGCGCGGCGTCGCCATCCTCGACCGGAACGCGTGTCGAGCGGGACATGACACACGGCACTACGGCGGGCATCGACGACGCCGGCGCGTTACTCGTCCGCACCGCAGATGGAATGGAACGGATTATCGCGGGTGAATTGCAGTGGCACCTTTAGCACTTAGGCACTAGACGCACCGTAGGCACTCAAGGCACCGTACGCACCAGGCACCCTATTTTTATGCTGCTAGCCATAGATGTCGGCAATACCAACATCGTGATCGGCGTGTTTCGAGACACCGATCTGATTCACAACTGGCGGCTCACGACCAGTCGCGAGCGCACCTCCGACGAGCTCGGCGTTCTCGTCACCAGCCTCTGCGATCGCCATGGCGTCCGCCGCCAGGAGATCACCGGCATTGTCGTCGCGTCGGTGGTGCCGCCGCTGACCGCGACGCTGATGACAATGGCGGCCGACTACTTCGGGCAGACGGCGATGTTGTTCGAGCCGGCCGTGAACGGGACCATGCCCGTTCTGATTGACAAGCCGGCTGAAGTGGGCGCCGATCGCGTGGCGAATAGCATTGCCGCCTTCGAGACCTACGGTAAAGGCCTGCCCCTCATCGTCGTCGACTTCGGCACGGCGACGACCTTCGACGCGGTGTCGGCGAAGGGGGAGTATCTCGGCGGCGTGATCTGTCCCGGGCCAAAACTGTCGGCCGAGGCCTTGTTTCAACGTGCCGCGCGACTACCGCGCATCGACGTGACGAAACCGTCCCGCGTGATCGGCACGAATACCGTGGCCGCGATGCAGTCGGGATTGTTCTGGGGCTACGTCGACATGGTCGAAGGCCTGGTGCGGCGCATCAAGGCGGAGCTTGGCGGCGCGGCCGTGGTGGTGGCGACCGGCGGCCTCGCGTCGGTGGTCGCGCCGGAGTCGAGCGAAATCGAGCACGTCGACGAGGAGCTGACCCTGCGCGGCCTTCGCCTGATTTGGGAACGCCGGCAGTGATCGATGTTGAATCCTACTGCCGAGACCTCGAAGCGTATCTCTGCCGCAAGAACGATGGCCATCTGATTCGCATCACCGGTCCCGCGTTCGAGCAGGTGATCGGGTGGGCCCGCCGGGGTATTCCCCTCAAGCTCGCAGAAGCCGGCATCGATCGCTATTTCGAGCGCTACTACCGCAAGGGTCCGCGCCGGCGCCCGGTTCGCATCGAGTTCTGTGAAGCCGACGTGTTCGACGCCTTCGACGCGTGGCGCCGTGCGGTCGGCGTGGCGGCGGTCGCGCCCGATGCCGCGGGCGGGCCTGATGTTGAAGAGCCAATCCAGGCGAGCGGCCGCTCGTCCACCTCCGCTAAAGCTACGGTGGACAGGAAGCGGTCGCTGGCGTCGCGCATCGAAGGCGCGCTGGCGCGGCTGACCGTGCTTCGTGGCAGCGACAAAGCCGGTCCCGTGATCGGTCCGGCGCTCGATGCGGCCGTTCGATCGCTTGATGCCATTGATGCGGAGGCGGCACGCGCGCGCGGCGACGCCCGCGAGGCGTTGCTCGCGCGCATTGCCGGCGTTGAAGCGACGCTTGTCGCGGCAGCGGCAGCGGCGGTTTCCGAGGCGCAACGCGCGGCCTTCGAGAAGGAAGCCGACGCCGAGCTCGCGCCCTTCCGGCAACGCATGACCGCCGAGGCCTACGCGCAGTCGCGGCGCGCCGCGGTCGAGCGCCTCGTGCGCCACCATTTCGGTTTGCCGGAGATCGGTGACATAGGGGTCTGACCCCGAGCAAGAAGTGCCGAGGGGTCTGACCCCTGCGTATCGATCATGAAAAGAGGAGATCTACTCACGCTCACCATCGAACGGCCAGCCGCGGGCGGCCGGATGATCGCCCGACACGAGGGCGCGATCGTCTTTGTCGCCGGCGCGATCCCGGGCGAGGTCGTCGATGCCGAGGTCGAGAAAGTGCAGCGCGGCACCGGGTGGGCAATCACGCGCGAGGTCACGAGCGCGTCGCCCGATCGCCTCGCCGACGCGCCCGACGGCGCCTGCGGCGGTTCGGTGCTGGCCCACATTCGTTACGAGCGCCAACTCGAGCTGAAGATCGCGATCGTCGAAGACACGCTGCGGCGCCTCGGCCGCATCACCCTCGATGCCCGGCCGCCGATCACCGGGTCGCCGGTCGATGGCTACCGGATGCGCGCGCGGCTGCACGTCCGCAACCGCAGGATCGGGTTCTTTCGCGAAGGCACGCACTCCCTCTGCGATGCGGCGCAAACGCGCCAGCTCCACCCGCGTGCCATTGACATGCTGCGCTCGCTCGAAACATCGCTCGCGACGCTCGAACGCGACCCGGTGTCTGAGATCGAGCTGTCGGAGAACATCGATGCATCCGAGCGGGCCGTGCACTTCGAGCTCGTCGAGGGCGGCGATCCGTCGCGCCTTGCCACCATTACGAACGTGGCGGGACTGATGGGTGCGTCGTGCGCTCCGCCTGACAGCCGGCGTACTCAGGAGCTCTGGGGATCGACGACGGTGGCAGACACCATTGGCGGGGTCAGGCTCGAACGGCACGCCCGCTCGTTTTTCCAGGGCAACCGCTTCCTGCTGCAGCCATTGGTCGATCACGTGCTGTCACAAATCACGGGCACGCCTGTCCTCGATCTCTATGCCGGCGTCGGATTATTCAGCGTGACCGCCGCAGCCGCAGGACGCGGCCCGGTCACCGCAATCGAAGGCGATCGTTTCGCCGCGGCCGACTTGCGGAGAAACGCCGCCGAGCGCGATGACGTCGCGGTCGAGGCGGATGCGGTGGAGAATTATCTGAAGCACGCGCAGCCGCGGGCGGGCACCGTGATTCTCGATCCGCCGCGCACGGGACTGTCGAAGGCAGCCCTGGCCGGCGCCATCGCCGTGCGGGCGCCGCGGCTGGTGTATGTGTCGTGCGATGTGGCGACGCTGGCGCGCGACGCCAGGTCATTGATCGATTCCGGCTACGAGATCGCGAGCGTGCGCGCCTTCGATCTGTTTCCGACGACCGCCCACGTCGAGACGGTCATCGCTTTCTCGCGTTCGCAGCCTCGATAAAGCCTTCGAACAGCGACCGGAACTCGCCGGTGCGCCAGAAGTTCTCGGGATGCCACTGCACCGCGACGCAGAACCCGTTGCCGGGCTTTTCCATCGCTTCGACGACGCCGTCGGGCGAGGTCGCCGTGACCTCGAACCCGCTCGCCACCCGTTGCACCGACTGGTGGTGCCGGCTGTTGACGTGGCACGTTTCGCCGTCTTCCATGTGATCGGCCAGCAGCTTCGACAGCAGCGAGTCTGTCGCGACCCAGACCTCATGCGCGATCGCAAACCGCGGCTCGGGCACGGTGTGCTGCAGCGCGCCGGGGACCTGGCTGGGAATGTCCTGGATCAACGTGCCGCCCATCGCGACGTTGAGGAGCTGCATGCCCCGGCAGATCGCCAAGTAGGGAATACCGGCGGCGATCGTGGCCTTGGTCAGCGCGATCTCGAAGCCATCGCGGCCCGACTCGGCGGCATCGAACGTGGCGTGGCGGGCTTCGCCGTACAGATCGGGGTCGACGTCGCCACCCCCGGTCAGCAGGATGCCGTCGACGCGCGCCAGGATGTGTTCGGGGGCCTCGCCGTCGGCGCCGACCTCGATGGGCTCACCGCCGGCGCGGCGGACCGATTCCAGATAGTCGGACATCCGCCGGTTCTGCGCGATCGCAATCAAGGCCATATGGTCAAGCGTCCTACATTCGAGGGGGAACGGCAACGCCCATCAGATCGAGCACGCGGGTGAGCTGCTGGCGGAAATACGCGACCGCGGCGGCGCGCCACCGCCGCACGTCGTCGCGCTCTTCATTGAGGATCGGCGCGCGATGATAGAACGCATTGAAGAGCTGGGCCAGTCCGAACCCGTACTTGGCCAGCACCGCGAACTCGAGCGTGCGCACCACCTGTTCGACGACGTCGTCCAGGCGTGAGGCTTCGAGCACCAGTCCCCAGAGCTCGTGATCGCCGTCGGCGCCGTTGATCGCGTCGGGCGGAGCAGCCGGCAGGGGCGCGAGCAGCGACGCCTCATCAAGCCCGAGCCGGTCCTGCAGTTTCTGGAAGATGTTGTTCGCGCGCACCACCGCGTACTGCAGGTACGGGCCGCTTTCGCCTTCGAAGCTGAGCGCTTCGTCGATGTCGAAGGCGATCACCTTGGTGCGCGAGTACTTGATCAGGAAATAGCGCACCGCCGCGATGCCGATGTATTCCGCGATCGTCCGCGCGTCGGCGGCGGGTAAGTCCGGTTGCCGCCGCGCCACTTCGACGCGCGCCTTCTCGATCACGCGATCGATCAGGTCGTCCGCTTTCACGCCCTGGCCCTTGCGGCCAGACACTTCAACAAACGGCCGCCTGGCGTCGTCCGATCCCGGCGGGGGAGCGATGCCGAGCTCCGTCGCGGTGGCGTGCGACAGCGCCACCATCTCGTACGAGAAGTGGGTGAGCCGCTCGGCCTCCGCGCTGTGTCCGATCGCCGTCAGTGCCTGCTTGAGCAGCTTTTGCAAGTACGCCTGGCGCACGTCGATGACGTTATAGGTGGCTGCGGCGGCGCCGAATTGCGGATGCGTCGGTACCGCAAGCGCCGGATCGCTTGTGGTCGCCCACAGCGTGTCGCCCGTCATGCGGGTCGCGAACTTGCGATAGTAGAAATCGTGACCGAGCAGCCCTGATTTCCAGAACTGATAGGCCATGTCCTTGCCGACGTAGGTCACGGTGCCATTCGAGCGCACGATGACCTTCTCGCGCTCCTCTGCTTCGCCGGCGCCGTCAGCTTCCGCGGTGTCACCTTCGACAGCGGGCGAGTCGTCATCGATCTTCATTACCCAACAGCCCGCCAGCCGTCCCTCGGCCTGGAGGAACACCGCGCCGGTCTGCTTGAGCACCTCGAAGGCGCGCGCCCAGAACTTGAGGCGGAGGATGTCGCCTTCCCACGTCAGCAACTGGTAATCGATGTTGAGCCGCGCCATCGTTGTCAGGTGGCAGCGCACCACGGTGTCGGCGATGAACGCGGCAAGGCTCGCGGTGGGCTCGGTGCCGTGCTCGATGTCGTGAAGGGTGGCGGCGCGGATCTTCAGCCGCTCCGTGTCGGTGCCGTACCACTCGGTGACCCGCGCATACAGATCCCAGCAGTAATAGTCGAACCGCGTCGACGCCGCGATGGTCCTGGCGCCCGCGAGGTCGGTCTGTTCGAGCACCTGGAAACCGACCACGACATCCGCGACCTGGACGCCGGTGTCGTCGATGTAGTTCTGCACCTCGACCGGGTTGCCACGGAACGTCAGCACACGCACGAGCGTGTCGCCGAGCGCGGAGTTTCTCAGGTGGCCGATGTGGGCCGCCTTGTTGGGATTGATCGCGGTGTGCTCGACGATGGTCTTCTCGGTGCGGACCGGCGCCGGTGGCAGCGTGCCCGCGACGCCCAAGCGCGACAGCAGGAACGAGGGGCGATCGAGGAACAGGTTGAGGTAGCCGTTCGGCGCGGCGCTCACCGACACGATGCCTGGCATCGGACCGAGCGCGCCGGCGATCTCCTGCGCGATCGCGCGCGGCGCCTTGCGCAACCGGCGGGCGAGGTCGAAGGCGACCGGCGTGCCGAGATCACCGAGCGTGCGATTCGGTGGGTATTCAATCGACACGGTGGCGTCGGCGTCGGTCAGCCCATACAGCTCGGAGAGCACCGCGTGCACACGCACCCTGACCTGTTCATGTAGCGGAAGAATCATGATGCTGGTTCGTTGACTCGTTCGAAGGCGTGCGGTACGCTCACGGTATCAGATCCTCACGCCTTCGTCATGGTTGACGCTGGAATCGGTCGGCTGCTCATCTCGAGCCTTCATCAAGGCATTGCCGACGTGTCGCCCATGCGGCTCGAGTTCTACGAGAACTGGCTCAGCCCCGCGGGCATGCGTGACGGACGAATCGGCCTGGCGCCGCTCGGCGCGGTGTTGAGTTTTCTCCACCGCGAAGAGCCGCCCGCCAATGATGCCATCGCCCGTCGCGCCGGCACCTGCGCCGCGGACTGGACCTACGAGGAAATCTCGGCGCTGCGCCGCTGGTTCATCCGCCAGTTGCCGGCCAACCTGCGGGTGCGCGCCGCACTCGGGCTCGGCAAGCGGTTGGTCATGGCCACCGTGCGGCGATCGAAGGTCAAGACCAGGATGCTGGGCGAGGGCGCGATCGTCGAGATCCATTCGGCGCTGTTCGAGCAGCTTCGCGACCCGGCGTCGGTGCCGATGCGTGGATTCTATGCCGCGGCATTACAACGCCTGATGTCCCTCTGTGGGGTCGACGCGGACGTGCATGTTGCCAACGAACATGAAGCGGGGTGGAGCCTGGCCGTGACGGTCAGGGGAGCCGCGCCGGCAGCAGCCAGCGGCGCGGTATGACGCGCGCGGCCCGGATCATCGCGTGCTCGATCGTCGGCGCTGCGATGTTCGCGGGCGCCGCCGCGCCGCAGGTCCCGTCCGACGCGCGCATCATCGTGCTCCCGTTCGACAACCTCAGGCAGGAACCCCGTCTCGCGTGGATGCGTGAGGGGGCCGCGGTGCTGTTGACGGATCTGCTCGAGGCCAGCGGCGAGTCGACCGTCGATCGTGAGGACCGCCTGCAGGCCTTCGATCGCCTGCAATTGCCCGCGCCGGCATCGCTCAGCCGCGCGTCGTCGATCAAGGTCGGCCACGCCGTGGGCGCAACCGTGGTGGTGTTGGGCGGCGTCGAGCTGAGCGGCGATCAGCTGGTGGCGCGCGCCCGTCTCATCCGCCTTGATACGGGCCGGATCCTTCCCGACGTCCAGGCCAGCGGCGCGCTCACCGACGTGTTCGGCGTGTTCGGCCGCCTCGCACAGCAGCTGCGCGGCACCGGCGAGGTCGTGCGCGCCTCGGAGCACCTGCCGCCCTCGCCGCAGGTGTTCGAGCTGTATGTGAAAGGGCTGGTCGCCGAGACGCCGGCCACGGCGCTCGGGTTTCTCGAGCAGACCCTCAAAGCCGCGCCGCAGTTCGATCGCGCGCGGATCGCGATTTGGGAAATTCATACCGATGCCTCCGAACACTCGCGCGCGCTCGACGTGGTGTCGGCGATTCGCCCCGAAAGCCGTTTGGCGCGCGACGGGCGGTTCCGCAAGGCCTTGTCGCAGTTGAGCCTGAAGCGGTTCGACGACGCGCTGGTGACGCTTCGAGCGTTGCAAACGGAAGAGCGCTCGGCGTCGGTGGCCAACGCGATCGGTGTCGCGGAGCTGCGTAAGGCGGCGTCGCCGACGCCTGGCCGGGCGACCTATTACTTCAGCCAGGCAACGGAGCTGAACCCGGCGGACGGCAATCTCTTTTTCAACCTTGGCTACGCTTACTGGCTCGATAAGGATCCGCCCGCGGCGATCTATTGGCTGCGCGAAGCCGTGCGGCGCGATCCCGGTGACGGCGACGCGCACTACATTCTGTCGGTCGCGCTGCAGCAGACCGGCGCGCCCGCCGAGGCCGCGCGCGAGCGCGAGCTGGCGACGCGCCTGTCATCCAAATACGCCGGATGGGAAGCGAAGGCGGCCGGCGGCTCGCCGGTGCCTCGCGGTCTCGAGCGCCTGGATGAAGAGCTGACCCCGTCAACCAGCCGCGTCAACGAGATCATGACGACCGCAGGGCAGCGCGATCAGGACTCGCTCGCGGCATTTCATCTCGATGCCGGCCGGCGCGCCTACCAGCGCGAGGCCGATCGCGAAGCGATCCAGGAATTGCGTCGCGCCCTGTATCTCTCGCCTTACCTTGCGGAGGCGCACCTGCTGATGGGCCGCCTGCATCTGCGCGGCGGGCGGCCCGGCGATGCCGTCGAAGCCCTCAAGATCGCGCTCTGGAGCGAAGAGACCGTCGGTGCGCACCTCGCGCTCGCCGAGGCGTACCTGATCGTGCAGGATGCCGCCGCCGCGCGCGCCGAAATCGACCGCGCCCTCGCGCTCGACCCGAAGTCGGAGGAGGCGCAGAAGCTCAAGGTCAAGATCGGCGGACCGGCGTGGTAAAATTCTTCTCAGTCCAGCTCTAATGGCATCCACACACGACGACGCCTTTCGCGAGATTCAGCTGAGCGGGAAACAACTGGTGTTCCTGTTCATGGCCGTGGTCGTCATCGCGGTGGTGATTTTTCTGACCGGCGTGCAGGTCGGCCGTGGTGTACGAGCCGAGCGTGGTGGGTTGCCGGAAGGCACGTCAGCGGCGGGTGCCGCCGCGTCCGGAACCGAAGCGCCGCCGGCTCCCGCATCGGCCACTTCAGGGTCGAGCACATCGCCAGTCACCGCCGGAGAGAAACTGAGTTACGCCGAGCGTCTCGGTGGCGCCGCGCCGCCGGCCGATCCACTCAAGGCTTCCGGAGCGCCGCCGCCGACGAGTGAAGAGACCACGCCGACGCCGAAACCCGAGGCGCCGGTTCCGGCGGAACCGGCACAGCCTGCTCCTGCGTCCGCGCCCGCAGCGGCCGTCGCCACAACGACCGAGCCTGCCGGCACCGGCTTCACGATTCAGGTCGCCGCGCTGCGCGAACGTGACGAAGCCGACACGATCGTGAAGCGGCTGGCAGGCAAGGGCTACCCGGCGTACGTGCTGGCCCCGGTGAAGGGCGCGCCTGCCGTCTATCGCGTGCGCGTTGGCAAGTTCAAGGAGCGCCGCGAAGCCGACACGGTCGCCGCCCGCCTGCAAAAAGAGGAACAGTTCAAACCCTGGGTCGTCCGCTAACGCGGCCGGTGTTGTCGACGTCAACTGCTCCACCCCACCACGCAAAGTCCGCGTGGCGGGGGCCCCGGTCTGCCGCACTCGCCTCGGGCGTTCTGCTCGCGCTGTCATTTCCCAAGTTCGGTCACGGCGCTGTCGCGTTTGTCGCGCTGGTCCCACTCTTCGTTGCCCTGAGCGGCTGGAACGGCCGCCCCGGTCATTATCCTGGCGTCACGACTCGCCGCGGCTTCGCGCTCGGCCTGATCGCGGGCTTCATCCACTTTGCCGGAACGGTCTACTGGACCGGCGCCACCGTGCAGACCTTCGGCGGATTGCCGTGGCCGGTCGCCGTGTTCGTTGCCGGCCTGCTCGCACTCTACATGGCGACCTTCATCGGCGGAGTGGGCGCGGTCACCGCGCTGTTCATTCGCAGCTTCGGGCTTCCGGGATTGCTGCTGGCGCCGCTCGTGTGGGTCGCACTCGAGTACTTACGCGGCCACTTGTTCGGCGGCTTCCCGTGGATCCCGCTCGGCAACACCATGATCACGCTGCTGCCGGTCGCACAGCTCGCCAGCCTGCTCGGGGTCTACGGGCTCTCGCTCTTTGTTGGACTGGTCAACGCCGGCTTCGCCGCCGTCGCCCTGGCATCCGGCCGGACCAGGCTGATGGCCGCGGCGGCAACGCTGGTGATGATTGCGGCCGTGTCGGTGTGGGGCGGACAGCGGCTGGCCGCCAACGCGCTCGTCGCCGGCGGGACGCCGATTCGCGTGGGCTTGATCCAGGCCAACATCGCGCAGGTCGACAAGTGGAACCCCGCGCGCGAAGGGATGATCGTCGAGCGCTACTTGCAGCTGACGCGCCAGGCTGCGGAGGCCGGCGCTGAATTCCTGCTGTGGCCGGAATCCGCGGTGCCGTTTGAATTTGACGAAGACCCGAAAGCGGAGGTGATCCGCGCTCTGGTGCGGGCGGCAGGGAAGCCGCTGCTGCTTGGGAGCGACGAGTTCGAGACGGGTGCAGCGGGCCAGTCCTACAATTCCGCGTTCATGCTCGATTCCGGCGGCGCCACGGCCGCCGTCTATCGAAAGATTCACCTGGTGCCGTTCGGTGAGTACGTCCCCTTTCAGCAAGTGCTCTTCTTCGTTGGGCCGCTGGTCGAAGCGGTCTCGGCCTTTACCGCCGGGACGGTCGTGACCATGCTGCCGGTCAATGGCCACATGGCGAGCACGGCGATTTGTTACGAGGTGACCTATCCGGAGCTGTCGCGCGAGGCCGTTCGCAACGGCAGCGAGCTGCTGACGACCATCACCAACGACGCGTGGTACGGCGAGTCGTCTGCGGCCTATCAGCACTTCGAGATGGCCGCCATGCGCGCCGTCGAGCAAGGGCGCTACCTGGTGCGCGCCGCCAATACCGGCATCAGCGGCATCGTCGATCCGTACGGCCGCGTTCTGATCCGCACGCGCCTGTTCGAGACCGCGGCGGTGGTCGGCGAAGCGCGGTTCGTGCAGGAGAAGACGCTGTATGCCAGAATTGGAGATCTCGTCGCGTTCGTCTCAGCCGCACTGACCGTGTTCGTGCTGGCCGTGGCGCTGATGCGCCGGACGCGTAGCGGCGGGTCTTTAGACCGCATTTGATGTAGCGGCGGGTCTTCAGACCCGCCTGTCAGGAGATCAACGTGGCCGTCGTCATCGAAGAACTTGTCCGCCGATCCACCGACCTGCTCAAGCGGGCCGCCGACATGCGGAGCTATCTTTGACGGGGCGCACGATCCCAGCGAGCTAGCCCAACTCGAACAAAAGGTCGCGGCGCCGGATTTCTGGAACCACCAGGCCGAGGCGCAGAAGACCCTCCAGCGCCAGCGCCGGCTCGCCGAAGACATCGAGCTGCGCGACAGCTTCGTAAAAAAGATCGACGACATCGGCGTGCTGCTCGAGTGGGCGCAGGCGGGCGAAAGCGTCGCCGCCGACCTCGACAAAGCGCTCGATGCGCTCGAGGCCCAGGTCGAAGCCGCTGAAACCAAGAAGATGCTCGGCGGCGAGCACGACAACGCCAACGCGATCGTGACGATCCACCCGGGCGCCGGCGGCACCGAGTCGCAAGACTGGGCCGAGATGCTGCTGCGGATGTATCTGAAGTGGGCGGAGCGCAAGGGCTTCAAGCGCGAGATTCTCGATTACCAGCCCGGCGAAGAAGCCGGTCTCAAGAGCGTCACCTTCACGCTGAACGGCGACTACGCTTTCGGGCTGATGTCGGCCGAGGCCGGCGTCCACCGGCTGGTGCGGATTTCGCCATTCGACCAGGCCGCCCGCCGCCATACCTCGTTTGCGTCGCTCTATGTGTGGCCCGAGTTCGACGATGAGATCGAGATCGATATTCCTGAGAAGGATCTGCGCATCGACACCTTCCGGTCGAGCGGCGCCGGCGGCCAGCACGTCAACGTCACGGATTCCGCGGTCCGCCTCACCCACCTGCCCACCGCCATCGTCGTGTCGTGCCAGAACGAGCGGTCGCAGCACAAGAACCGGGATGTCGCGATGAAGGTGCTGAAGGCGCGGCTCTACGACCTCAAGCAGAAAGAGCAGCAGGACAAGCTGTCGCAGATCGGCGGCACCAAGAAGGACATCGCGTTTGGCAGCCAGATCCGGAGCTATGTGCTCCAGCCGTACCAGATGATCAAGGACCATCGCACCAAGTACCAGGAAGGGCAAGTCGAGAAGGTGTTGAACGGCGACATCGACCCGTTCATCAAGACTTACCTGATGCAGAAATCTTCAGGGACTCTTGGGGCTTCGGCCACTGAGGACGACGATCTCAGATCCTAGATGTCAGATCTCAGATCAATTGCAGATCTTGGATCCGGGGATTGGATGAACTGGCGCGCGGTCACCGCCCCTGCCGTATAATCCACGCGAACCTTGGCCCTCACTCCTGGCACACGTCTCGGCTCGTACGAGATCCTCTCCCCCCTTGGGGCGGGCGGGATGGGCGAGGTGTATCGCGCCCGTGACACCAAGCTCGGTCGCGACGTCGCGATCAAAGTCCTGCCTGACTCGTTCGCGAATGATCCGGAACGCCTCGCCCGCTTTCAGCGGGAGGCGCAAGTGCTCGCGTCGCTGAACCACCCGAACATCGCGCACATCCACGGCCTCGAAGAATCGGGCCCTTCGCAAGGCTCAGGGCAGGCGAGGGTGGGCGCGCTCGTCATGGAGTTGGTCGAAGGCGACGACCTATCGGTGCTCATCGCGCGCGGACCGATGCCGCTCACCGAGACGCTGCCGATCGCGAAGCAGATCGCGGACGCGCTGGAAGCGGCGCACGAGCAGGGCATCATCCATCGCGACCTGAAACCCGCGAACATCAAAGTCCGCGCCGACGGCACGGTGAAGGTGCTTGACTTCGGGTTGGCGAAGGCGCTGGATCCGGCCGCCTCATCGAGCGCGGAGGCGATGAACTCGCCGACGCTCACCGTCCGCGCGACGCAGATGGGCCTGATCATCGGGACGGCGGCCTACATGGCGCCCGAACAGGCACGGGGCAAGGCCGTCGATCGGCGCGCCGACATCTGGGCCTTCGGCGTGGTCCTCTACGAGATGCTCACAGGCCGGCGCGCGTTCAAGGGCGAAGACATCTCGATCACGCTCGCGAGCGTGCTCAAGGAGGATGTGAGCTGGCAGGCGCTGCCCCCCGATCTGCCCGAGCCGGTGCGCCGGTTGTTGCGGCGCTGCCTCGAGAAGGATCCGAAGCGGCGGTTGCGCGACATCGGCGAAGCGCGGCTCACACTCGAGGACCCGGCGTCGTCTGAGCCCGCGACGAGCGAGCCGGTCGCGGCCGCGACTGCCCCTCCCGCGGCCACACCATTCTGGCGTCGCGCGCTCCCCGCTGTGGCCGTTGTCGTCGCAAGCGCCCTCACGGGTCTTGCCGTGTGGACCGCGACGCGCCCCGCGCCTGCGATACCACTGCCCGTACAGCGCTATCCGATCACGCTGCCGGCGTCCGCCCCGTACGTCGGCGAGAACGGAGGCGAGCTGGCGGTGTCTCCCGATGGGATGCGCCTTGTGTACGCTGGGTTCGACGCGGGGAAACGGGTCTTGTATCTCCGTAACCTGGATCAGCTCGAGGCCCAGCCGATCCGCGGCACCGACGACGCGTTCAACCCGTTCTTTTCGCCGGATGGCGAATGGATCGGTTTCTTCACCGCGGCTGGATCCCCGGCCGGCAAGCTCAAGAAGGTGTCAGTTAGAGGAGGTCCGCCGCTCACGCTGTCCGACGCAAGCATTCCGACCGGTGCCTGGCTCGCGGACGACACGATCGTGTTCACGCGCTCGACCGGCACCGTGTGGTCGCTTTTTCGCGTGCCGGCCGCGGGTGGCCTGGCCACAAATCTGACCACTCCTGACCCGGCAAAAAAAGAGGTCAGGCACGCATGGCCGGAGGCGCTGCCCGGCGGGAACGACATCCTGTTGACCATCTCTGCTACGGGGTCGTTCGACGACGCGCGTATCGCGGTCTTGTCGCTCGCCACCGGTAGCTACCACACGGTCGTCGAGCAGGGGTATCACGCACGCTACGTGCCGACCTGGTTTGCATCGCTGAAGCGCCCTTCGCGCGAAAGCGGGCACCTCGTCTACGTATTGAGCGGCAACCTGATGGCGGTACCGTTCAACGTCAAGCGCCTCCAGGCCACAGGGCCACCGGTCCCGATCGTCGAGGGCGTTCGTGGACGATCGGGCACGGGCGATGCTTCCTTCGCCGTCTCTCGCACTGGGTTCCTAACCTACGCGCCTGGAACCACGATAGGCGGCATCCAGCGAACGCTGGTCTGGGTGGATCGAAACGGGCGCGAGGAGCCGATCGCCGTGCCAACGAGGACATACACCTATCCTCGACTGTCTCCCGATGGCACGCGCGTCGCGCTGGACATCCGCGATCAGGAGAACGACATCTGGGTCTGGGATCTCGCGCGGCAGAACCTCACGCGCCTGACGTTCGATCCAGGGAGCGACATATCACCGGTGTGGACGCCCGACGGACGACGGATCTTTTTTGCCTCGCAACTCACCGGCACTACCCAGCATGTGTTCTGGCAGGCGGCCGACGGCACGGGCCAGGCCGAGCGGCTGGTGGAAAGTCCCAATCAGCAACTGCCTCAGGCCGTCTCTCCTGACGGGAAGCGGCTGCTGTTCAGGGACACCAATCCCAAGACGTCTGTGGACGTCGACATGCTGTCGCTCGACGATCGCAAGGTGACACCGCTCTTGCACACGACCTTCGCGGAGCAGAACCCGGAAATCTCGCCGGACGGCCGTTGGATCGCGTACGAGTCGAACGAATCGGGTGTGGGCCAGATTTACGTGCGTCCGTTTCCCGGCGTCGACAGCGGCCGCTGGCAGGTGTCGATCGCCGGTGGCACGCGCCCAATGTGGGCGCGCAGCGGACGTGAGTTGTTCTATGTCGTTAGTGGCGACGCGGTCCGCATGATGGCGGTGCCCATTCAGGCCGGCGCGACATTCTCGGCCGGCAATCCCCGCGTGCTCTTCGAAGGACGGTACGTCGCGTCGTCCGACAGAAGTGCTCGTACCTACGACGTCGCCGCGGACGGCCAGCGGTTCCTGATGATCAAGAACGCGGCCACCGACGTCGCCACGGCCACCGGCCCGTCCTTCATCTTCGTCCTGAACTGGTTCGACGAGCTCAAACGCCTCGCGCCGGCGAAATAGCATCGCAGATCTCAGATCTTGGATCTCAGATCAATTATAGATCTCAGATCGAAGGATTAGCGCTTTGCCGTCTTCAGCGACGCGACGAATATCGCCGTGAGCTCATCGGCTTCTTTGAGGAGCTTCTCGGTTCTCGCCGCCGTCACTAAGTGGGAATCAATCATCAATTCCAGCCAAAAGAGGGACTCATCCGCCTCTTCGAGAACGATACCGAGCTTCGAGATGAACTCTGCACGAGACCGTGCCCTGCAAGAGGCGCGGTAGTTTGCAGCCACCGACGTGCCACTGTCGATCAGTTGCTGGCCCAGACGACGTCCGTCGAGTGTTGGAGGTAGTTCGCGACACAGGCCGATCACGTCAACGGCGAATCGCTTGGTTCGGTCTTTGAGTTCTTTCGGCGTCATGCCGGCAAGTAGCTGCAGCCGGAATGCCAACGCGAAACAGGTCGATTTCCACGGGTTCGGGGCAGGCTCCCAATCTGAGATCGCAAAATCTTCAATCGATCAAGACGTTCCGGCAGGCAAAATCCTCCAATCTGAAATCTTCAATTGATCTGCAATCTGAGATCTGCGATCTGAGATTCTTGAGACCTGAGATCGACAGGTCACTGTCTGATTGGCTGCGTGCCAGAGATGAACACTTCATTGACGACAGCGCCGCTGCCGCCGTACGCGGGCTCGCCAGTGCTTCGATCGACGGGCATGAAGACGATGTTGCCGGGTGACTCGAATTCGGGTGGGTGCTCGCGGTTGCCGTAGAGGTCGATGTAGACCTTCATGAAGTCGATCCACGTCGGCAGCGCCGCCGTCGTTCCTGTTTCACCGGGACCGATCGGCTTTTTCTCGTCGTTGCCAATCCAGACACCGACCGTGATGTTGGGGTCGAAGCCGACAAACCACGCGTCGGTGTAGTCGTCCACCGTGCCGGTCTTGCCGGCCAGCGGCCAGTTGAGCGACAGCGCGGCCGCGCCGGTGCCGCGCTGGATCACACCCTGCATCAGGTTGGTGAGCACGTAGGCCGTGTCAGCGCGGATCGCGTCTTTGGGCTGCGGCCGGCGCTCTTCGAGCAGCGTACCTTCGCGGTCGGTGATGGCCTTCGCCAGGAACGGGTCCATGCGGATGCCGTGATTCGGGAACGCGGAGAACGCGCTCGTCAGCTCCATCAGCGTCACTTCCTGAGCCCCGAGCGCCATCGAGAGAAAGGGGCGGAAGTCGGTGGAGAAGCCGAACTTCTTCGCGTACGAGGCGACCTGCTCCGGGCCGAGCATCGCCATGACCTTCACGGCAGGAATATTGCGCGACTGCTCGAGCGCGTGGCGCAGCGTCATCGCGCCTTGGTACTTGCGGTCGTAATTGCCGGGGCGATACGGCGGCTGCCCCGCGCCGGCGTCGAAGGTGGTCGGTTCGTCAACCAGGATCGTCGTCGGCGTCAGCCCGCGATCGATCGCGGCGGTGTAGAGCAGCGGCTTCACCGTGGAGCCCATCTGCCGATACGCCTGCGTGGCGCGGTTGAACTTGCTGCGCGCAAAACTATAGCCGCCGACCATCGACAGCACCTGGCCGGTGTGGTTGTCGATGGCGACCAAGGCGCCCTCGACGAGCGGCGTCTGTTCGAGCAGCACGGTCGCGGCTTTGCGGCCGTCCTCGATCGCCACGAGCTCGACCTCGATCAGATCGCCGGGCTTGAGCACGTCCTTCAGCGAGGGCTTGCGCGGCCACTTGTCCAGGCTGGCCTTGGTCACGTCGGCGGTCATCGCGCCGATGCGCACGTGCGCGCCGGCATCGCTCACCGACACCACGACGGCTGGAACGATGTTGCCCGCTGCCATTCTTCGGAGCCAGCGATCGTGCTTGAAGCCGGCGATAGTGGCGCCTTCACCGATCACGTTGCGGCGCTGCCGGCGGAAGCCGCGCCGCTTGTCGACGCGCCTCAGGCCGCGATCGACGGCGTCGTTGGCGGCCTGCTGCAGACGTGCGTCGAGCGCCGTGCGCACCGTGAGCCCGCTTTCATAGAGAGCCTTGGCGCCGTAGCGGGCCTCGAGGTACTTGCGCACCTCTTCGAGAAAGTACGGCGCGATGGTCGGGATCTGGGCCGGGTCGCCACGCGTGACGATCGGCTTCTTGATCGCGGCCTCGGCTTCGTCGCGCTTGATATAGCCTTCCTCCGCCATCCGCGTCAGCGCGTAGTTTCTGCGCCGCAGCGCCGCGTCCGGATGGATGTAGGGGCTTTGCTTGGCGTTGCCCTGCAAGATGCCCGCAATCATCGCGGCCTCTTCGAGCACAAGGTCTTTCGCGTGCTTGCCAAAGTAGATCTGCGACGCGGCCTCGACACCGTAGGCGCCATGCCCGAAATACATCTGGTTGGCGTAGAAGGTGAAGATCTCCTGCTTGGTGTAGCGCTTCTCGATCTGGACCGCGAGGAGCTGTTCCTTGACCTTGCGCTCCCAGGTTTTCTCGTCGGTGAGAAACAGCTTGCGGGCCAGCTGCTGCGTCAGCGTGCTCGCGCCGCCGACCTTGCGTCCGGCGAGCGCGTTCTTCATCACCGTCCGCATGATGCCGGTCGGGCTCAGCCCGAAATGCGAAAAGAAGTCCGCGTCTTCGGCCGAGAGGATCGCCTGCCGCAGCCGCTCCGGAATGTCGTTGTAGTGCAGGACGACGCGGCGCTCGACGGCAAACTCGCCGACGAGTTGATCGTCGCGGCCAAGCACTCGCGTGATCGTGTTCGGCGCGTACTGATCCAGCGCACTGACAGCAGGGAGGTCGTCGGAGTAGGCGAAGAGCACGCCGCTCAGCGTGCCGAGGAGCGCCGCGGCCACAAAGAGCGCCACCACGCCGGCACGACGGGCGAACCGCAGGGAAATCTTCATGTCGATCGGACGCTAAGTCCCAGTATACCAGCAGTTTCCCGCCTTCGCGGCGACCGGCCGCTTCGGCGGGCACCAAAGGTTCAGGTTGACTGTGATTTACTCAGATTTCATACTAAGAGCATGAGCAAAATTATCGGCATCGATCTAGGCACCACCAATTCCGTGGTGGCGGTGATGGAAGGCGACCAGCCCACCGTCATCCAAAACGCGGAAGGGAGCCGGATCACCCCGTCGGTGGTCGCTTTCAGCAAGACGGGCGAACGCCTGGTCGGCCAGGTGGCCAAGCGCCAGGCCGTGACCAATCCCGAAAACACGATCTTCTCGATCAAGCGCTTTATGGGGCGCCGCTTCGACGAAGTGAATGAAGAAATGAAGATGGTCCCGTACCGCGTCGAGCGCGCCGGCAACGGCGACGTCCGCGTCAAGATCGGCGATCAGGAGCTGGCGCCGCCGCAGATCTCCGCGATGATCCTGCAGAAACTCAAGCAGGCCGCGGAAGACTACCTCGGGCAGCCGGTCACGAGGGCCGTCATCACGGTGCCGGCCTACTTCAACGACGCCCAGCGCCAGGCGACCAAGGAAGCCGGCCAGATCGCCGGCCTCGAAGTGATGCGCATCGTCAACGAGCCCACCGCGGCCGCGCTCGCGTATGGGCTCGACAAGAAGAAGGACGAGACCATCGCCGTGTACGACTTCGGCGGCGGCACGTTCGACATCTCGATCCTCGAAGTCGGCGAAGGCGTCGTCGAGGTCAAGTCCACCCACGGCGATACCCACCTGGGCGGCGACAATCTCGACCAGCGCGTCATGGAGTGGATCATCGACGAGTTCAGGAAGAGCGACGGCATCGACCTGGGCAAGGACCGCATGGCGCTGCAGCGCCTGCGCGAGTCGGCGGAGAAGGCCAAGATGGAGCTCTCGTCGGTGATGGAAACCGAGATCAACCTGCCCTTCATCACCGCGGATGCCAGCGGGCCGAAGCACCTGGCCATGAAGCTGACGCGGGCGAAGTTCGAATCGCTGGTCGAGGACCTGTTGCAGAAGACGGTGGGCCCCACCAAGACCGCGCTCACCGACGCCGGCGTCGACCCGTCTAAAATCGACGAGGTCGTGCTCGTCGGCGGCTCGACCCGCATCCCGCGCGTGCAGGCGATGGTGAAAGAGCTGTTCGGCAAGGAACCGCACAAGGGCGTCAACCCCGATGAAGTGGTGGCGATCGGCGCGGCCATTCAGGCCGGCGTGCTGGCGGGCGAAGTCAAAGACCTGCTGCTGCTCGACGTCACGCCGCTCTCGCTGGGCATCGAGACGATGGGCGGCATCATGACGCCGCTGATCACGCGCAACACCACGATCCCGACGCGCAAGAGCGAAGTGTTCTCGACCGCCTCCGACAACCAGACGAGCGTCGAGGTGCACGTCGTGCAGGGCGAGCGTCCGCTCGCGCGCGACAACCGCACGCTGGGCCGCTTCCACCTCGTGGGCTTGCCGCCGGCGCCGCGCGGCGTGCCGCAGATCGAAGTGACGTTCGACATCGACGCCAACGGCATCGTCAACGTCTCCGCCAAGGATCTCGGTACGCAGAAGGAACAGAAGATCACGATCACCGCCTCGTCCGGCCTCAGCAAGGACGAAGTCGCACGCATGATGCGCGAGGCCGAATCGCACTCCGACGAAGACAAGAAGCGCCGCGAGGAAATCGAGATCCGCAATCGCGCCGACCAGTCGGTCTACACGGCAGAGCGGATGCTGAAGGACGCCGGCGAGAAGATTCCGATCTCCGACAAGAACGCGATCGAATCCGCGATGGCGGACTTGAAGAAAGCGATCGAAAGCAACGACGTGCCCGCGATGAGCCGCGCGATGGACGCGCTCATGACGGCGCAACACAAGGCGTCTGAGGCGCTTTACAAGGCCGGGGCCGCGGGTGCGGGCGGCGGCGCGGGTGACGCCGGCGGGGCTGGGGGCGCGGGTGCGTCCGGCGACGCCGGCGGCTCGGCGCCGGGCGGCCAGTCTGGCCAGGGCGGAGATGTCATCGACGCAGAGGTGGTTGAGGACGAAAAAAAATGATGCCGTCGATCTCAGATCTCAGATCTCAGATTTCAGATCAATTTGATCGAAGATCTGAAATCTGCGATTGATCTGCAATCTGAGATCTGAGATCTGAGATTCATGGATCTTTATATTGTCCTGGGAGTTGAGCGGGGAGCGCCGACGGGCGAGATCAAGCGGGCGTATCGCCGGCTGGCTCGCCGGCTGCATCCCGACATCAACCCCGGCGATCGTGAGTCGGAGGCGCGCTTCCGCCAGGTCCTCGATGCCTACGAAACGCTGATGGATCCGGATCGGCGGCGCCGCTACGACGCCGGCCAGTTGGTGGGCATCACCGAAGAAGACGCCGCGTCGTTCGGGTTTGCCGGCTTCGACTTCTCGAACCGCGTGCACGCCGAGCGGACGACCACGTTCGGCGAGCTGTTCGAAGAGGTCTTCGCGCGGCGCACCGGCCGCGAGCCGGGCGAGGCTCCCGACCGTGGCGCCGACATTCACGCCAAGATGACGCTGACGTTTGAAGAAGCGTGGCGCGGCGTGCAGCGCGCGGTGACGGTGACGCGCCAGGACAGCTGCCGGGTGTGCGCGGGCAGCGGCTTTCACCGTGTCACCGAAACGCGCTGCGTCGGGTGCGAGGGCACCGGCGCCGTGCGATCGGTCCGCGGCCACATGGTGTTTGCGAAGAACTGTCCGACCTGCGGCGGGTCCGGCCGTCTCAAGCAGGAAGAGTGCGGACCGTGCGGCGGCCAGGGCGTGGCGCCGCGGTCCGAAACGCTGGCCGTGCGGGTGCCGGCCGGCGTGGCCGACGGGGCGCGCGTGCGGATCGGCGGCAAGGGCCACGCCGGCGTGCGCGGCGGCATTCCAGGCGACCTGTTCATCGACGTGGCAGTGCTCGAGCATCCCGTCTACCGGCGCGAGGGCGACGAACTGCACATGACCGTGCCGATCGCCGTGCACGAGGCCGGGCTCGGCGCCAAGATCGACATCGACACGCCGGATGGCTCCGTGCGACTGCGCGTCCCGCCGGGGACGCAGTCGGGCCAGCGCTTTCGGCTGCGCGACCGCGGCGCGGTCTCGAAAACCGGACAGCGCGGCGACCTCGTCGTCGAAGTCCGCATGCGATTACCGAAGGTGCTGGACGAGCGATCCAAGGAGCTGCTGCGCGAATTTGGCCGCCTCAATGGCGAGAGCGTCAGGGAGCAATGACCAAGCGATCGGGCAAGGCGTATTTCATGATCAGCGTGGTGGCGCAGCGCTACGACATCCACCCGCAGACGTTGCGCCTGTACGAACGGGAAGGGTTGCTCAAGCCGTCGCGCACCGAGGGCAACACCCGGCTCTATTCTGAAGAGGATCTCGAACAGCTGGAAACAATTCTGGCATTGACCCGAGACCTCGGCGTCAACCTGGCCGGGGTGGAAATCATCCTGAATATGCGCCGCAAGATGGAACAGATGCAGGGCGAGGTCAACGAGTTCATGGAATACGTGAAGCGCGAGCTCGCACGCGGCATCGACGACTGGGAGCAGCGTCTTGGCACGGCGCTTGTCAAGGCGTCGCCGACGGATCTCGTACGCGCATCGCATCACGGGCCCGATGCCACGGTCAGTAAACCGGACACCACAAAAAAAACGCGCGGCGCGTAGCGATCGGCGCGGAAAAACTGTTGGCCGGTCTCGGCAAAATGTTAATATTCGCGTCGTGGTGAGGAAGTTCGATTCGCTCGCATCTGAATCCGCAACACTGCACGCTTACCTTCGCGAGATTGCCAGCTTCCCCAGCCTCTCTCCAGACGACGAGCGGCATCTCGGCCGCCAGATCCAGCAACACGGCGATGAAGACGCGCTTGGGCGCCTCGTGCAGTCGAACCTGCGCTTCGTCGTGACCTACGCCAAGCGCTTTCGCCGCCTGGGCGTGCCGCTGCTCGATCTGATTCACGAGGGCAACCTCGGGATGATCGAAGCCGCGCGCCGCTACGATCCGTCGCGCGGGCAGAATTTTCAGAGCTCAGCGGTGTGGTGGATTCGCCAGGCTGTCTTGCATTTGTTGACGGAAGCCGCGCGCACGCCGGCGGTGAGCGCGTCGGGCTTGCTGGCCGCGGCCGTGGCCGGGCGCCAGGTCGAGGCCATCCGCGTCGCGCTCGAGCACGCCCAGGGCGCCACCATCCCCGAAAGCCAGGAACACTCGGACTTACTGACGACTCTGCAGGACGACGCCAAGCGTCGTCGATCGTCGCGCAAGGGCCGCAAGGGCGGCGCCGGGCTGCCGTTCGACGTCACCACCCTTCAGGCCGCGCGCTACCCCAGCGTGCTTCGCGGATATCTGAACTAAGAGTTCAGAGTTCAGAGTTCAGAGTTCAGAGTTAAGAGTTCACGGTATGGACTGCGAGATTTGCCACGGCACCCGCTGGAAGAGCGTCGAGATCGACGGCGCCGAGCGCCTCGTCCGCTGTGATTGCTGGCGTGCCACGATGGTCGAGCGGCTGCTCGTGGATGCTGGTATTCCGCCAAAGTTCAAGCGCGCCGAGTTGTCGACCTTCGAACACGACATGGATACGCAACGCGCCGCGTATGGCAAGGCTATTCGATTCGTAGAGGCGTTTCCGATCGTCGACCGAGGGTTGCTATTACACGGACGTCCGGGTGTTGGAAAGACTCACTTGGCGATTGGCATCTTGAAAGAGGTCATTCGGAAGGGGTTCAAGGGTCATTTCTTTGAGACGATGAAGCTCCTGGCGCAAGTCCGCGACACCTACAATCGCTCTGTTGAGAGTACCGAGATGGGCGTGCTTTCACCGGCGCTCGACGCTGACTTGCTCGTTTTGGACGATCTTGGTGCCGGTCCGAATGATTACTCGGCTTGGGCCAAGGAAATGCTGGGCCTGGTCGTGAACACTCGTTACAACAACAGTAAGGCCACGATTTTCACAACCAACCTGAGGGACTCACCAGACAGCACTGACCGCAATACGCTGGTCTTTCAGCTTGGCGTGAGAACTCGTTCCAGACTGCTCGAGATGTGTGAGTTTGTTGAGATTCAGGGCGCAGACGTCCGCGAGGTTGGCGAGCATGCTAGTGCCGAAGACATCGCAAGATGGAAGAAAGACTCGCCCGGATCGCCCGAGAACATCGCAAAGGCGCAGGAAAAATCAGAAGCGTACGGCGGCTTACTACCATCCAAGACAAAAGGCACGGCTAGAGCAAAGCTAAAGGAAACGGGCCAGTTCGAACTAAACTGGTCCGGGGGCAAGGCCGGGAGCAAGTAGTGCCGCCCGATGCGATCGGCATCTATTTACATATTCCGTTCTGCGCGGCGATTTGCAACTACTGCAATTTCAACCGCGGACTCCACGACGACGGCTTGCGGCGGCGCTACGTCGACGCGCTGGTCACCGACATCCGGCGTTCGGCCGAGCCCGCGGTCGCCGCCGACACGATTTTCTTCGGCGGCGGCACGCCGTCGCTGCTTGACCCCAGTGAAGTCGAGCGTCTCGTCACCGCGTGCCGCGAGAGTTTTGACCTCGCGCCCGACAGCGAGATCACGCTCGAAGCCAACCCCGAGTCGGCGAGCGCGGCCACGCTCGACGGGTATTTTGCGGCCGGCGTCAATCGACTGAGTTTCGGTGTCCAATCCTTTCGGGACGAAGAGCTGAAGCGGCTGGGGCGCCTGCATTCCGCCGCGGCCGCGCGCGACGCCGTCCGCCTCGCGCGACAGGCCGGCTTCGACAACCTCAGCCTGGATCTGATGTTGTGGCTACCGGGGCAGCGGCCTGCGGACTGGCTCGAGTCGGTCGATGCGCTGATCGAGGTCGAACCCGACCACGCGTCGCTGTATCTGCTCGAGATTTATCCCAACGCGCCGATCAAGGACGAGATGGCGCGGGCGGGGTGGTCGGTGGCGCCGGATGACGATGCTGCCGAGATGTACTTGGAAGGTTTGGCGAGGCTGGATCGCGCGGGGTTCGAGCAGTATGAAATCTCGAATGTGGCCCGGCCGCGGACGCGCCGGGCGCGTCACAATCTTAAGTACTGGCAGGAAGGGCAGTGGCTTGGCTTCGGCTGCGGCGCCCATTCGACCTACCGGGGCGAGCGGTGGCGGACCATCAGCTCGACGACCGATTACGTGGGCCGCATCGGCGAGGGGGCTGAAGTCACCGTCGACCGCCGCGCGCTTGGCGCCGAAGAACGACTGGAAGAAGCCCTGTTCATGGGCCTTCGCCTGGCCGACGGTCTTGACCTCGAGTCCCTGCGTCTGCGACATTCCGTTGATATCTGGACTCAATACGGAAGAGACTTGGAGCGATATGTCGGCGCGGGGCTCCTCGTGCACGAGCCGGGCCGGCGCCTGGCCCTGACGCGGGCTGGCATGCTTCTGGCTAACGATGTGATGACGGTTTTCATCGGCCGTCCGGTACGGTAAAGTAGCGACCTTTTGGAGGGCTGATCAATGCTTCGAGGATTGCGGATCGTCGTGTCGGGGGTAGTGCTGGCGGGCTTCACGCTGGCAGGGGCGAGTCTGGCTTCTGCGCAGGAAACCCCAAAACCACCTCCGGTCATGTCGTTGGACGGGGATGCGGCGGTGATTACGATTCTCATCCAGCCGGATCAGACGGCGGCGTTTGAAAGTGTGCTGGAGAAGTATAAGGAAGCCCTCGCCAAGAACGACAACGCGGTGCGGAAGACGCAGTTGGCCGGAATGAAGTTCTTCAAGTCGCCCACCTCGGCGCAGGGTAAAGCGATGTACATGGTCCTCGTCGACCCCGTCGTCAAGGGCGAAGAGTACGACATCACGCGCGTGGTGACGGAAGTCTTCCCGGTGGAAGTGAAGGAGATCTACGAGAAGTACAAGGCCGCCTATGCCGGCCGCCAGATCATCCTCCTGAACAAGGTTCCGTGAGTTTGGTTCGTCGGGGGCCCCGAAGCGCCGGCTTCGGGGCTGTCCTCGTGTTTGTTCTTGTTGCGCTGACGCCCTCGTCCACCGACGCGCAGACCTCCACCAACCAGTCGTCTTCGGCCGTGACACCCGCGCCGGTGTCGGTCGATCCCGCCACGGCGTCGTTTACCGGCCAGGCCGGGGTGATCCTGATCACCATCAAGCCGGCGATGACCGACGCCTACGAGTTGGTGATCCACACCTTGCAGGGTGCGCTCGCCAAAGATACCGACGAGGCGCGGCGCGCGGCCACGAAAGGGTGGCGGGTGTTCAAGGCGTCTGAAGGTGACGCGAAGGGCAACGCCGTGTACGTGCACCTGTTCCTGCCGGCGGTGCCGGGCTTCGATTACCGGCCGTCGCTGCTGATCGATGCGCTCGTCAAGGACCTCGCGCCGGACCTGCTGACCAAGTACCAGGAGTCGATCGCCGGCGCGCCCAGCAAGCTGAGTCTGACCGAGCTCGCCAACATGGCCGTGGCTCCGGTTGTCGCGCCCGCAGTCAAGAAACCCGGCGGCCGCTGACCCGTTTGAACACGCGTTCGATTGCCCTCAGAAAGCAATGTTGCCCCCGGCGTAGAACCGCTGATAGGTCGAAAACAGCGGCGAGCCGCGAAGCTGGAACACGCGGTAGTCGAGCCTGATCCGCAGCGGCCCGAGCAGCCGGATCTTGGCGCCGCCTCCGAGGTTGATCCCGACGTGTGTTTCTTCCGCATCGCCGAGCGTTTCGCGGTACGCGCCGGCGCCCGCCGTGGCGTACAGCTGCGTGCCCTTGATTTCAATCGGCGTTTGCGCAAAGACGTTGCCTGAGTAGGTCTTGAGCCCTGGCAGGTGATCGAGCTCGTCTTCGCCCAGGTGGCTGAACTCGAACTCGAAGCCGACCACCAGAAATGACAGGCCACCGCTGAACCCTTTCACCATGTGCCGTTCGGGAGTTGGTGACAGGCCGAGAAACGCGGTGATGTCGGCGCGCGCCGGCCGCGCGCTGCCGGCCAGGAACAGGACGGTCAGTGCCATCACGGGCGCGAGCGTGCGGGTTCGTGCAACAGGGGTCATTCCGCCTCCGGATGCTATGATCTCACGTCCTACAATCTCACTATTAGATCTCACTATTAGATCTCACTATTAGATCTCACTATTAGATCTCACTATTAGATCTCACTATTAGATCTCACTATTAGATCTCACTATTAGATCTCACTATTAGATCTCACTATTAGATCTCA
>JAUSDY010000083.1 GCA_030650395.1 Acidobacteriota bacterium
GCGCGCGAGCGGCGAGCCGCTCAGCAGCGAAGACACGGCGCTGGTCACGGCCGTCGCGGCCCAGGCGGCATCGGCCATCGAGAACGGCAAGCTCTATCGCCAGCTTCACCTCAAGGCCTCGGAGCTCGATCGCCTGCACGCCTTTAACGAGAACATCCTCGAGTCGCTGGATGACGGCTTGCTCGTGCTGGGACCGACCGACAACATCGTGCGGTGGAACGCGGCGCTCGAACGCCTGTACGGCCCCACCGCGTCGACCGTGCTGGGCCAGACCGTCGATCGCTGGTTCGACGCGCACGTGGTCGAGATCCTGACGTCGGCCCGCCGCGACCATCCCGCCGGCACCACGATCTTCCGCGTTCCGCTCAGGGCGCGGGGACCGCGCGCGGAGCAGCGGCTCCTGGTCAATATCACCACCGTGCCGCTGCAGACTCTGGCCGGCGGATCGGCTGCGGGCACCATCGTGATCCTCGAAGACATCACCGAGCGGTCGCAGATGGAAGAGCAGCTGCGCATTTCGGAAAAGATGGCGTCGTTGGGCTTGCTGGCGGCGGGCGTGGCGCACGAAGTCAACACGCCGCTCACCGGCATTTCGAGCTATACGCAGATGCTGCTGGAGAACGCGGACCCTGCCGATCCGCGCACACCGCTGCTCGAAAAGATCGAGAAGCAAACCTTCCGCGCCGCCCGAATCGTCAATGGCCTGTTGAACCTGTCTCGGCCGAATGCCGCTGAAGCGTCCGAGCGCAGTGTCGTGGACCTGAATCTGGTGATCGGCGATGTGCTGTCGCTGCTCGAGCACCAGTTCGAGAAAGGCAGCATCCGCGTGCGCCGCGAGCTGTCGGCGGAGCCGGTCCGCGTGGTCGGCTTCGAGTTCAAGCTGCAGCAGGTGTTCCTCAATTTGTTCCTGAACGCCCGCGATGCGATGACGAGCGGCGGCTGGCTGACGATTTCGACCAGGGCCGATGGCCACGAGGTGGTCGCTGAAGTGTCCGACACCGGCGCCGGCATCCGGCCCGAGCACCTCGCGCGCATTTACGATCCGTTCTTTACGACCAAGCCGATGGGCCAGGGCACCGGCCTCGGCCTCTCCA
>JAUSDY010000090.1 GCA_030650395.1 Acidobacteriota bacterium
GAACTCGGCGATCGCGCCGGGTTGAGATTCCGCCAGGGCGCCCTGTGTGATGTCGCGTTTGCCGTATGGTCTCGGCACAGGCAACGCGACCACGGCAGGCTGGCTCGGATGCTCGGCCCGGCTGGTGGCGAGCGGGACGTAATTGGCTTGAAGGGAATAGCGATCGCCGGTCATGTCCGGCCGGAACGCCGCGTTCACGAAGCGCTGAATCGCCGGCACGCTTCGAAACGATGTTTGAAGCGTGACCTGCACTGCTCCGGCGGCGTCGAACTCGTCGCTGATATGCCGGTAGGCGCCAACATCGGCGCGCCGGAACCGGTAGATCGATTGTTTGGGATCGCCCACGATGAAGAGCGCGCCGGGGCGCAGCTTCGATTCGTCCCCTTCGCTGGCGAGCAGGCGCAGGAGCTCGGCTTGCAGCGGATCGGTGTCCTGGAACTCATCGACCAGCAGGACGCGGAACCGGCTGCGAAACTGCTGGCGGACTTCCGCGTCGTCGCGCACCAGATCGCGCGCCTTGATCAGCAGGTCCAGGAAATCGAGCGCGCCCGCTTCCTGCTTGCGATCCTCGTAGCGCCGCAGGCAGTCGCGCATCTCTTCGCGCAACAGCGCCGCCAGATCGGCATTCGCATCGTCCCTGAACCTCTTGAGGTCGACCAGGAGCTGCGCATGGGCGGCCAGCGCTTGATCGCGCGTGACACCGATGGCAAACGCGGCGCCGGACCCTTTTCGCGGCCGGGCAAAATTGCGATCGTCAGCGAGTGCGACCAGTGCGGCTTCCCACCCGTCGTAGACGTTTTCGGGAACCATGTCGCCAACCGCGCGGCGTTGCCGCTCGATCTCGACGCTCGCGGTGCGCGCGGGCTTGGTGTCGTTGGAGAAGTTGTCGCCCTTCTTGAGCGGCCGGGCGGTCATCTCCGAAAAGTCCTTGAGCTGCTCGGCGAGCGTCTTGATCGCGCGGTGCCGGTCGTACGACGGCCGCGTCCAGGCTGCCGTATGGTCGCGCCACTCACGAAGATCGCGCGCGGCGCGACGAAGGCGTTCGATGGGGCCGTTGGTTTCCTCTTCCTCCGGGCGCCATCGAACGGGTCTCCGCAGCGATCGGCGGACGCCATCACCCGGATGCGCCAGCTGCTGGTGCAGCCAGGTCGTAAACGCCTCGTCAAAAATGCGATCGGCCTGCGTTTCGGTGAGGACGATGAAGGCCGGGTCGACGCGCGCCTCAACCGGCCGTTCGCGGAGCAGCTCCGCGCAGAACCCGTGAATGGTGCTGACCTGCGCTTCTTCGAAGTCGTAGACCGCCCTGGCGAGCAGTGCCGATTCGCCGGCAGTCACGCCTGTGCGCGCGCGCGCGGTTTCGAGCTCCTCGCGCAGGCGCAGTTTTAGTTCGCCGGCGGCTTTCTCGCTGAAGGTCACCGCGACGATCTCGCCGATGCGCGCGCGCTGGTTCTTGATGAGCGCGACAATGCGGCCGACCAGCTCGGTGGTCTTGCCCGTGCCGGCCGCAGCCTCGACCACCATGGTCTGGTCGAGCTCGGTGGCGATGAGCCCGCGGTTTTCTTTCTGCGGCGCCTTCACGGCAGCTTCCTCAATGCGTCGAGATCGGCAAAGAGCGCGGCGTCCTTGCGGCGGGTCCGGCGTTCTTCATCGCGGCCGCAGACCACCTGGAAGTCGCAGAACGTGCATGCGTCGGCCGCGGGCCGTGCCGCCAGCAAGCCGCCTTCGATCGCGCGGTCGATGATCTCGAGCACTTCGAGCCCGCGCCGGCGCGAGTCGCCGAGCAACGGAATCTCATGTTGCGTGAAGCCGCCGACCGACGTGCAGAAGGACAGCCGGCCCGAATACACCGTCTGGTTCGGCTCGAGCGCCTCGAGCGCCAGGCCATAGATCACGGGCTGAAGCACGCGGCCGCCTTCGACGATGGTCTCGCCGCTCTTGGTGCGGTTGCGGCCGGTCTTGTGATCGGTGACGCGCAGGAAGCCGGTTTGCCGATGGCGTTCGATGAGGTCGATCGATCCGCGCAGCCTGAAGCGGCCGTCGACCAGCGCGGGTTCAGGGGTGCTGCGCTCGTCGCGGCCGGCGGTATCGGTCAGGCCAAAGGCGAATTCAAACCGTTCCGGTGTCCACTGCGCGCCCTCTTCGGCGAGGTGTTCCAGCCAGAACTTGAGATCCTGCGTGATCGCGGCGATCTCGTCGCGCCACACGCGCTCGATCGCAGGGTTGAGCCGATCGTACGCCTCATCATCCACTTCCTTGATCGCCCACGCGAGCAGCTGCTGCGCGCGCGGCAGCGTTTCTTGCGATAGCGGCAGCAGGCCGTCAGCCTGAAGACGTCGCAATGCCGCGGCCTGGAAGCGGTGGAACAGATCGCCGCGCGTCAGCGGATCGAGTTGCTGTAGCGGCGCCGGCTCCTCGAGCGGCGCCAGCCGATACACCGCCGCGATCAGAAACTGATAGGGACAGGCCGCGAACCGCTGAAGCGCGGTGAGCGAGTACGGCCTGTTGCCCAGGCGCTGTGCCGCGAGCGCCGGGGCCGTGGTCTCGGTGACCACGCGCACCAGACCGTCGGCGGCGTCCCACTGGCGTCGATGCCATCGCAACCAGCGCGCGGTCAGCGATCGTTGCAACTCCGGGCTCAGCTCGTAGAGGTAGCGCGCGCGGCCCTTCACCTCTCCGGAGCCGGCGGCGAGCAAGCCGCCCATGGTCGCGAGGTCGTGCTCGAAATCGTCGATCGCAATCGCGGGGTCGCGCGGCGCCGGCCAGGCCAGCGTCGATGCGCCAGACTGAAACGCGCGGGTGCCAATCTCCGCCGCCGCCGGAATGACACCCTCGATGGCGCGGAGGATGTCGAGCACGTAGAACGACGGCACGCGTGGCCGCGACTCGTTCAATTCGATCCGGGGATACGACACATACAACCGCTCTGACGCCGCGCCGGCGGCAAGCGTCAGCTGCAGGCGTTCGTCGGCTGCGCGCAGGGGCTGCGTCGCAAGCGCAGGGTCGGTCGCCTCCCGCCGATCGTCGGGCAACAACGCATCTTCGCGAATGCGTTGCGGAAACATCCGCTCGGCGAGGCCCGGCACGAACACGACCCGGAAGGATCGTCCTCGCGACGCATGCGGCGTGCCGACGAACACGCGGCCATGACGACGGCGCGGCGGCTCGTGGGTGAGGGTCGACAGGCGTGGTGTCAGCACGTCGCGGACTTCCCGCAGGCGCACGGGGCCGATCGCCGAGAGCGGCGCCAGCTCCTGCAACACGCGTAACACGCGAGCGGGCTGCGAAATCACCCGCGGCGCGAGCCGTTTCAGCGCGTCGAGCCACTGTCCCCACGGCTGGTCCGCCGGCCACGACGACATTTCCGACAACACCGGTTCCGCAAACGATCGCAGGGCCTGGAGCTGTTCGCGATCGCGGCGGATCGCGCGCGCGCGGGACGCGTCGGGGTCGTCCGAGGTGGCTTCGCGAAGTCGCCGATCGTACTCGTGGGCGAGGCCGGCAAGCCGGCGCTGCCAGCGATCGAGGCCGCCGATGACCGCAGCTTCGACGATCAGATCCTCCCAGCGCCACGGGGCGCGAAGCGTGCCGGCCACCTCTCGGAATGTCTCGCCGCGCATCGTGGCGGCCTTGGCATCCTCTTCGGGCTGAGTGTCTTCGGCGCGATCGTCCGGCGGCAAGACGGCCTCGAGCAGATCGTCGGCGGGCGGCGACCACACGTCGGCGTCGCCCGCTTCGTTGAGCGGCACCTGGCCAAGCGAGACGTACTCGGCGAACCGGCGCGCCGACAGCTGTTCGTCCGCGCAGGCGAGCAGGGCCAGCAACGCGCGGCCGGCCGGGTCGGGCCGCCGCGTGCCGCGATGGAACCAGACCGGAATGCCGGCGCGATCGAGGGCATGTTCGAGCACACCAAGGTAGGTTTGCGGCGCGCGTAGCAGCACCGCTATGTCGTCGAACGGCACGCCGCGCGCGGCCTCTTGCAGAATGCGCCTGGCGATTTCCACGGCTTCGCGGCCTTCGCCGGGTGCGGAGAAGAGGACAACCGACTCGTCTATCGCTCCCGCCTCTGGCTGTTCACCTGCAAAGAGCTTGTTCTGCAACCGGGACAACGACGAACCTGACGAACCTGACGAACCTGTCGAACCTGTCGAACCTGCTGCCAACGCCTGAAGTGTCCGAGCGTCTCCCGAAGGAATCGTCACGATCGCTGATCCGGCGGCAGCGATTAGCGCGTGAGCAAAATCCGCCTCGGCCTTCGACGAGATAGCCACGTCGAGCATCACTACGGTCCGCTCGCGAAACGCTTGCGGCTTCTGCCTGATCTCTTCCGTCGCCGTCTTCAGCATCGTCGCGAAATCGACCGCGCCTGCTTTGTCGCGCTCGTCGATCGCGCGGTCCAGCAGCGTGGCCAAATCTCGTGAGGCCGCGTGCCCGGTCAGGCTTGCCGACCCGACACCGGCCATCCGAAGATCGGCGAGGGTGCGGCCAAGCGCGCGCGGAAAGCCCGGCATGCCGGCCACGGGCTCGAAATACTCGAGCGCGCCGTCTTCGCGCGCATCAAAGGTCACGCGCGCGGCCACTGCCTCGTCGCCCAGCGGGGCGCTCGGGCTGAGACCTTGGCGCGCGAGAGCCGGAATCGCCAGCCGCGCCGCCAGCTCGGTGAAACCCGCGCGCGACACGCCGAACGTCGCGCCGCGATCCGCCGCAAGCGCGAGGGCAAACTCGTCGGCCGCCGCGCGGCTGGCGGCGACGATCAGGATGGGCGGCTCAACGCCATTCAGCCGCGTCCGCGCCGCGGCAAGGCGCGCGGAACTTGACGGCGAAACGATGGGTACAACGGTGGTCGGCACGGGAAAAGGTACCTGCTCCATTTTTACGTAAACCGTAAAATTGAAGCAGGTTCCTTTTGCTTACTGCGGCTGTTGAGTGGTCGTGCTTCTCGGCTCCGCTTTACCAGCGTCCAGATCGTTCCAGTTCATGAGCGCGTTGAAGCCCAGCGAGTAGGTGCCCTGGGTCTGCCACCGCCAGAACGGGCGAATGGCGAACATCACGACGTGGCCCTTGCCGAGCGGCACGTCGACGAGTGCCGCGCGGTTCGAGAGGAACTGCCCGTTGGCGAGCGTTCCCGACAACAGCATGTCGTTAGGATTCTGCGGGAACGACAACACCACGCGCGGGCGTGATTCGTCGAAGCTGATGCCGAACTGCCGCGCCATGTTGCGGAACTCCGCCGCGGCATCCTGTTGCGGCTTTTGGCCCGCGCGGGCCGCCTCATCCTCGGCTTCGAGCGGCGAGATATGCAGCGGCGTGGCGTTGGGCGTGATGTTCTGCCCGAGTCCGGCGTTGGCGGCGCCGCCGCCGAAGAAGCCCGCGAACTCGGCCGGGATGCCGCCGCCACCGGCGCTCAAGACCGGCGACTGATTGAAGTAGACCGGCAGATCGCTGTTGTCGTAACCGTACGCAAGCGGGCTCTTCGCGTCGCTCCACTTGCTGCGAAGGATCGATCCGCGCACGAACAACTGCGCCGGCGTTTCCACGGTCACACCGCTCGTGACGGCGTAGGCCGGGAAGATCGTCGCCGTTGAACCTTCCGTGATCAGCGTGCCGCCTTCCTGGACGAACTTGGCCAGGTTCATCAGCCCTTCGAGGCCCATGCCGCCGCGAATGTCGTCGGCCTGATCGACGTAGCCGAGGTTCGGCGTCTTGTCGGTCTTCTTGTACGGCAGCGGCGTCTTGCCCGTCATCGCCATGCCGTTGACCTGCGACTGCGCCGTTCCGCCGACGTGCGGGAAGACGATGACGTCGTACTTCGCCCGTAGGTTGCCGTCTTTCAGCTTCTGATCAGCGAAATACGTGTACGGAATTCCGTACGCATCGAACGCCGCACGCACCCAGCCTTCATCCTGCGTGCGCGTCCAGCTGTGCACGTAGCCGATGCGCGGGATGTCGAGGTCGTGCGTCTTCACCGACGGCGGAGTGGCGACAGCCCACGCCGACAGTCCCAGATCCTTCAGCATCGGTTCGAGCGCGGCGCGATCGGCGTTGGGAACAATCAGAGCACCGGCGCGGAACTTCCGGCTGTTCAGCTCGAAGTCTTCCTCCGCCGCCATCATCTTCACGCCGGCATTCTTGAAGCGGAAGGTCACGAGGTTGTTGTCGGCGGTGTGCTCGACGATCAAGGTGGCGCCGGTCCCTTCAACGCCGCCGGCTGCCTTCACCGGCCCGGCCACGCGCGTCATCGGCTGCGTGAAGATCGCCTTGTCGGTGACCGGCGCGATTTTGACATTGCGCATGAACTGGAACGTCCAGCCAGTGTCGTCGTACGGGCGGGGGTTCTGCGGTGGATAGTTCTGCACCGAGAAGTACATCTCGGCGAGCGTGCGGAACGGCTGGTCGCCGCGCACGACGTAATCGCCGGCCGCCACGTTCACGTTGCCGGCCTTGAACGCAGCGCCGGCTTTGTGAATCTCGAGCCCCTGCCGCATCAGCTCATTCACCGCGTCGGCGGCGTCCGCCTTGCGGCGTTGGCCGGCGGGAATGATCCAGGCATTGGTCGGGCCGTCGGTGCCTTCAGCGATCGATCGCTTGTTCTTCAGCCAGTAGTTCTCCAGATAGGTTTCCTTGTTCTTCGCCACATGGCTCAGCGAGAACAGCACCGCGGATTGCTGGATGTTGGTGTTGTTGCGCGGCCCCCACTTGATGAACGGCAGCGGCGGGTTGGGGCGGAACCACTCCTTGCTGGTGGTGGTTGCGCCGGGACGCACATCGTACGGATCGGGCCCGTAACTCTGCACCTCGTAGAAGCGGCCGATGGCGTTGTGCGAGTGCGCGATGAAGAACATGTAGTTGGGCACCCAGCCGTCGTAGAACCCGTAGGTCCACACCCCGGGGACGCCGCGCTTGGTCATCTCGATCACGTCGTTCTGCGCAAGCTGCCACCACTCGCTGATCACGATCGGATCGAGCGCGTCGTTATACGGGCCCGTGCCGGTCGACGAGTAGAGATAGGTCTGCGCCTCGTGCAGGTCGTGCATGACGGTCGGGTACCACTGCAGCTGCGTGCGCGTGACCGCCTTGGTGAGCTCCAGCATCTGGCCCATGCCGTCGCGGTTGTTGTCGTGCTGCACGTACTTGCCCCAATACATCAGCGGCAGACGCGCGTCGCCCTGGGCGCGCGTCTTGTTGAAGTAGTAGGTGTCGACCTGCTTCTCGCGTCCGTCGACTTCGATCACCGGCGTGATCAGGGTGATCACGTTGTTGCGGATGTTCTGGATGAACGGCGTCTCTTCGACGATCAGGCGATAGGCCAGCTCGATCAGCATTTCGGGCCCGCCGTTTTCCGGCGAGTGCATGCCGCTCACGAGGTAGTAGATCGGCTTGGCGGTCTTCAGCAGCGCCTGCGCCTGCACGTCCGTGGTCTTGCGCGGATCGGTCAGCGCCGCCAGCTGATCGCGATACTTCTCGAGGCTCTTGATCGTGGTCTCGTCTGCAATCGCCAGCGCGACGATGTCGCGGCCCTCTTCGGTGGTGCCGATCTTCCAGTAGCGGGCGCGGGGCGAGACCTTCGCCAGCTGCTCGTAATAGCGGTGAATGTCCCTGGCGTACGTCAGCTCGCCCGGCTGGCCGACGTAGCGGCCGAGAAATTTCAGCGGTGTCGGCACGGTGTCGGACGCGGGCAGGTGATCGACCAGCTCGGTCGTGATCCGCGGATCCTGCAGCGACTCTTTGATCTTCGCGGTGTACTCGGCGTCGATCTTCTGCGCGGCGGGTTTTGACTGGGCGTTCAGGACGGTGAAGGACCCAGCCATCATCGTTGCCACAACTGCGCCCGCAATGAGATTCTTCATGGGTCTATTCTGGTTTGAACCTTTGAACTTTCAACTTTCAACTTTCAACTGTCCCGGGGGACACCTTCCACAGAACAGGACAGCCCGACAGCCTGTTTCGTTAGAGATCAGGCGTAAAATACGTCCTCTCCGGGCTGCTGGCCCGGCACGGGCCTTGCTGAACCAAGGGCAGGAGTGTTCGCGATGGAGTTCAACAAGCTGGTGTTTGCGGGATTAGCAGTCGGGTGCCTGGCGGCAGCCGCCGGCGGCTCGTACCTGGCCACCCGGTCCGCCTCCGCTCCCGGAGCATCAGGGGAGCTACGGCGAGACCCCGCCGAAGCGGCCTCCGGCCGCGAAGGCGGGCCCACCGCGCCTGCGACATCGGCCCCGGTGACGGAATCGGAAGGCGTCATCAGCCCTGAGCCGTCTCGCACGCCAAGCATCTCGAGCGCACCCACCGCTTCGTCGCGCGCGTCGATCGAGCGTCCGCGCGAATCGCGGGGCACCACGGCACCGGTCGAACGTCCACGCGCGCCGATTGCGGAGCGCCGCACGCCGGCGCCGGTGGAATCCACCTCCGCTAGAGCTACGGTGGACAAGCCGCCGGTCCAGACTGCACCTAATTCAACTCGTGAAGAAGCGCGCCCCGCGCCAGCCGCGACCAGCCCTTCGACTCGCGAAGACGCTCGCTCAGGGCAGAGCGGCGGCTCGATGTGGGAGACGCGCGCACCCGTTCAATCGTCAGTGCCCGAATACAAGGAAGCGGAGCCCGTTGCCCCGCCGCTTCCGCCGGCGCCCGAGTTTGTCGACCTCACCGTGCCGTCTGACGCGGTGTTGGGCCTGCAGATCGAGCGCACCGTGTCGAGCGAGCTGGCGCGGCTCGAAGACAAGGTCGACGCGCGCGTCACGCGCGACCTGCGCGTGTCGGATCGCGTGGCCATTCCCGCTGGATCGACCGTGCGCGGATCGGTGACGGAAGTCGACAAGGGCGGCCGCATGAAAGGCCGGGCGCGGCTGGCGATTCGCTTCCACACCATCGTGCTGGCCGACGGCACGCAGCTCGCGCTCAAGACGGATCCAGTCATTCGTGAAGGCAACTCGCCCAGCAGCGAGAGCGCCGCAAAGGTTGGCGGCGCGGCCATCGGCGGCGCGATTCTCGGCGCCATTCTGGGCGGCGGCAAGGGCGCGGCCATCGGCGGAGCCGTCGGCGCCGGCGCCGGCACGGCCGCGGCGATGAGCAACGACCGCAACCCGGCCACGCTCACCGCCGGCACGACGGTCACGGTGCGCATGATGGCGCCGGTGACGGTTACCGTTCAAAAAGAATAGACACCAAGGCAGAAGGCACAAGGCAGAAGGCAAAACACCGCTTTCTGCCTTCAGCCTTTTGCCTTTTGCCTTCCGCAGTATGATCACCGGCGGAGGCTGATCATGCGCTCGCTCACTACTTTTCTCGCCCTCGCCATCGCGCTTCCCGCGCTGGCGCAAACCAAGCAAGACCGTCCCGGCATCGTCAACTTCACCAGGGTCGACGCGGTGGTCGCGTGCGGCGGCGCCACGGAAACCGCGGCGCTCGACGGCTTGAAGGCCGACGGGTTCAAGGCGGTGATTAACCTGCGCCTGCCGACGGAGCCCGGCGCCAACATCGAGGCCAACGCCGCGCACGCCAAAGCGCTCGGGTTGAATTACGTCAACATCCCGTTCAACGGCCAGCAGCCCGACCCGAAGGCCGTCGACACGTTTCTCGCCACGATTTCGAACAAGGCCAACCAGCCGGTGTTCGTCCACTGCGGCTCGGCCAGCCGGGTCGGGTCGATGTGGCTCGTCAAGCGCGTGCTGCAGGACGGCTGGACCGTCGAGAAGGCGACCGAGGAAGCGAAGCTGATCGGCCTGCGCAGCGAGCCGCTCGAGAAGTTCGCCATCGAGTACATCAATAGTCACAAGAAATAGACCACGAAGTGCTCGAAGGCACCACGAAGCGCACGAAGTCTTTTGTTAAAGAGTGGTTCGTGTTCTTCGTGGTGTTCTTCGTGGCCTTCGTGGTTTCATTTGACACGACCGGAATGGCCGCGAGATACTGAAGGGTCGTTTGTGCGGCGATTTCTCCGACTTGGTGGGCCGCACCTCGTCTTGCGCAAGCAGGACCTGATCTCTATCTAAGTCGCGAGGCAGGCCCGCGACCGTCGCGGGCTTTTTTATTTGGGAGTGTGAATGGGCAATCGTTACATCTTTTCCTCGGAGTCGGTCGGCGAGGGGCATCCCGACAAGGTGGCCGACACGATTTCCGACGCGGTGCTTGATGCGTGCCTCGCGCAAGACAAGTTCAGCCGCGTGGCGTGCGAGACCTACGTCAAGTCGAATCTCGTGATCATTGGCGGCGAGATCACGACCAAGGCTCAGCTCGACTTCGTCAAGATCGCCCGCAACAGCATCCGCGAGATTGGCTACGTCAACGACGATGACGTGTTCCACGCCGACAAGGTGTTCGTCAACGTCTGCGTGACGCAGCAGTCGGCCGACATTGCCCAGGGCGTCGACGCCCGCAAGGTCAAGGGCAAGAAGACCGCGCAGCAGGGCGCCGGCGACCAGGGCTTGATGTTCGGCTATTCCAGCAACGAAACGCCCGAGCTGATGCCGGCGCCGATCATGTTCGCCCATCGCCTCGGCCGCCAGCTCACCAAGATCCGCAAGCAAGGCGGCGCACCGTGGCTGCGACCCGACGCCAAGTCGCAAGTCTCGGTGATCTACGAGAACGACAAGCCGGTCGGCATCTCCAACGTCGTGATCTCGACGCAGCACGCGGCCGACGCCTCTCACGACAAGATCGAAAAGTTCTGCATCGCGGAAGTCATCAGGAAGGTCCTGCCCGCCCGCCTGATCACCAGCCGGACCGAGTTCTTGATCAACCCCACCGGCCGCTTCGTTGTCGGCGGACCTCAAGGCGACACCGGCCTCACCGGCCGCAAGATCATCGTCGACAGCTACGGTGGCATGGGCCGTCATGGCGGCGGCGCGTTCTCGGGGAAGGATCCGACGAAGGTCGACCGCAGCGCCGCCTACATGGGCCGCTGGGTCGCGAAGAACGTCGTGGCGGCGAAGCTGGCGGCGCGGTGCGAGGTGCAGTTCGCGTATGCGATCGGCCACCCGGATCCGGTGAGCGTGCACATCGAAACCTTCGGAACGGCGACGGTGCCCGACGCGAAGATCACCCGCGCCATCAACCGCGTCTTCAACTTCCAGCCGGCGGAGATCATCAAGCAGCTGAACCTGCGGCGGCCGATCTACTCGAAGACCACCAACTACGGGCACTTCGGGAAGAACGACAAAGACCTCACCTGGGAAGCCACCAACAAGGTGGCCGCCTTGCTGAAGGCGCTCTAGCACATCGCGTTGCTACGGCGTCGGGACCACGTACCCGACGCCGCCCGTTACGGTCACGTTCGCGCCAAACGCCTTCGAGCGCGTCGTCATCATCTCTAAGATTCGTGCCGCGTCCGCACCGGTTGCCAGCTTCGGCCGGCCGCGGTCGCCGCGCGAGGTTTGAAACCCCAGCGTGAACGGCTCGTGAGCCGGCTGCCGTCCCGCTGCCCGCGCCTGGCCGATCACGACCGCGCCAAGGAGAACCGTACCGATCGCAACGCGAGTGAAGTTCACCTGAGCCTCCCGTAATGCGGGTATATATGAAATCTCGCGCCGGTTATGGCGCCCACCGAGAGGCATCGATCCGCCCTCGCTCTCGTTCGCCGGACAAATGTCGCTCGGCGCATTAAGCGCCGCAGCGATGGACGTCTAAACCCGCACGGCGCCTGCGCAGCCTACGCGCCATTTGTCTCTCGGCTCACTCGAACGCTCGCGCGGACCGACGCCTCTCGGCGGGCGCCTACGGTCGGCGCTTCTACTGGAAAAAGGTTCCGACTGACCGGCGGCTGCTCCGTCACGTCGCGACGACTGGCCAGCGGAGGCGGCGGCGATGGCGGCAGGATGTCGGTCATATCCGCCACGACGTCACCGCTCCAGACCTCGGGCAGCATCGAAGGCGCGAGGATCGGTATGGCGATCAGCAACCCGACCGCAAATGCGTGTGACAGCAGTGACACCGGCACTAGAGAAAAAGCGTCCGCTAACGCGCGTTCTGTAAACCGCTTGTCAGCGAGAGAGCAGGAGAGAAACGCGCGCGGCTTTGGCGTTTGATCGTGCCGCTTGGTTCTCGACCGTCTGGACCAGGACACCCCTCGGGTAGACCTTCTCGGAGCCCAATCGCCGGTAACGGCCGCAGCGCCGCGCGAATGGCAGCCGCTTCGAAATGGTCGATCACCTGAGCCCTTTGCGCTCGGAGATCAAGGCATCAAGATACCGGCGATCAGCTCGATCAGACGGCCGGAAGGTATCCTTGGTGCGAATCAGCGTGGCTGGACTTGCGACAATCACGGGCACGCCCTCAATCTCGATGGTCTCGGCGTCCTTCGACGCCTCTGCGTAATCGACGCCGCACGCCAGGGCCATCAGGTCGATCACGAACTCATCGGCAACCCGCACTACGGTGTAGCGGCTGACGTCATCATCAGCGACTTCGTCCACGGCGTGGTCTTCGAGAATGCTGAGCGCGGTTCGGATTCTGGCGATGTTGTCCGGCGCGGGATCGACCAACAGGTCAATGTCCTTGGTCGTCCGGCTGGCGCCTTGCGCGATCACCGCGAACCCACCAATGAGGATGTAGCGGGCTCCGGCCGCGTTCAACGAGGCGCAGATCCTGGCGAGGTCTTCGATTTGAGGCTCGCGTGCGTGCGGGCCATCATGGTGACCATCCATTGGTCCGCCTCCTCAAAGCTGCGGAAGCGATACACGCCCCGCGGGACCAGCGCGCCGGTTCCGCGCAACCGCGCCATCGTCCGCTGCAGAGTGCCATCTCCACGGCCGTTTGTAACTCGATGACCAACAACCTTGGTAGTAAAGCCCGACATGTAAACGAATTGTAGCCCCAGACAGGCCGGAGCGTGTCAATCAGGACCCTGGCGCCTGAATCAGCAATCGCGCAATCGGCAGTCACTCAACAATCGGTCGATCGTCAATCGCTCATTCGGCAAGTACAAGAAAACGGGCCCACCCCAGGAGAAAGCCCGTTAGTTGAAAGTTGAAAGTTGAAAGTTATTTAGCGGCCTTGATCGACTTGACGTTGATCGACTTGACGCCGTCTTTCTCGGTCACCTCGCCGGTGACGATGACGTTCTTGGCGACGAAGTCGAGCAGCTTGGCGTTGCTGTTCGCGGCGCAATCGCCGGTCACCGTGTAGATCGCGTCGGCCGTCAAGATGCCAACCGGCTGGCCCTTCTTGGCGCACGCCATCGCGCACCCGGCGTGGGCCGCGCCCTTGCCGGCTTCCTTCTTGGAGGTGGAGCAGGCGATGTCCACGACTTCGCCTTTCACCGTCATGTCGGCTGCAAACACCGGCATTGCCAGGGCCGCGACAAACGCCGCGCCCGCCACCATCGAAATCACATTACGCATCTGAAGCTCCTTGGGATTGACTGACAAACGGCCCTGAAGGGCCGGACTTAGAGTATAGACTGTCACCCGTTCCATAGGCCGTTCGTCAAAGACACGCGAGGCCCCCCATGATCGAGCGCCCTTCGAGACCAGCGTTAACCGCGGCGCGCGTTGTCACCATTGCGACCCTTTTCTGCCTCTCGTCATGGCCCCAGCTGAATCGAGGGTTGCAGGCGCAGGGCCAGGCTCGGCCAACCATCGACGACGTGATCAATTTGAAGCGCGTCGGTTCGCCTGCCATCTCGCCCGACGGCCGGCTCGCCGCCTACACCGTGCGCGAGGCCAACTGGGACGAGAACGCCTACGAAACCGAGATCTGGATCGGCGACGCTCAGTCAGGTTCGTCGCGGCAGTTGACCAACGCGCGCAAGTCGAGCAGCCAGCCGGCTTGGTCGCGCGACGGCGCGTGGCTCGCCTTCGTGTCGGATCGCGACGGCAAACGCCAGCTCTATCGCATTGCGCTGGTTGGCGGCGAAGCCGAAAAACTCACAAGCACCGAAGAAGGCGTCACCAGCTTCGCGTGGTCGCCATCGGGCGCGCAAATCGCCTTCACGATGACCGATCCGATCTCGGATGCGATCAAGGAACGCGAGCAGCGGTGGGGAGAGATCAAGATCGAGGATCAAGACCAGCGCTATGCCCACCTGCATGTGTTCGACCTGTCGACACGGACCACCCGCACGCTCACCAAGGGATCCTTTGTCGTCGGGAACTTCGATTGGTCGCCGGATGGCAGCTACCTCGCCTTCGATCACCGCGGCACCAGCGATCCGTCCGACAGCGGCACCGCCGACATCTCCATCATCAATGTCGCAACCGGTGAGCGATCCGTGGTGGTCGTGCAGCAGGGCCCCGACTCGAGCCCGCGCTGGTCGCCCGACGGCGGGCGCATCGCGTTCGTCTCGTCGATGGGCAAGCCGTTCTACTACTTCCAGAACAGCGTCATTGCGATCGTGACACTGGGCTCGCCCGCGGTGCAGAGCCTGACCGACACATTCGATGAGGATCCCAACCTGCTGGCATGGACGCAGGCCGGCATCGCGTTCACGGCCTCGCAGCGCACCTGGTCGTATTTGTTCACGCTGGATCCGGCGACGCGAAAAATCGATCGACGCCCGGCCCGCGACGAGTCGAACAGCGGCGGGTTCGCGATCACCAGCGACGGCACCACGGTCGCGTTCCTCGCATCCGGGCCCTCGGCGTTCCCGGAGATCTACATCGCGCCGGTCGCGACCATGGCGGCAACGAAGGTCACCGACAGCGGCGAACAGGTCGCAGCGTGGCCGAAGCATGCGCGCGAGGTGGTCCGCTGGAAGAGCCAGGACGGCGCCGAGATCGAGGGCGTGCTGCACAAGCCGGCCGACTTCAAGGCCGGCCGCCGCTATCCCCTGCTAGTCGTGATCCATGGCGGCCCGACCGGCGTCTCGCGGCCCGTTCCGTACGGCAGCAGCAGCTATTACCCCATCGACGCATTTCTCGCCAAGGGCGCGCTCGTGCTCGAGCCCAACTATCGCGGCAGCGCCGGTTACGGCGAGAAGTTCCGCTCGCTGAATGTGCGGAACCTCGGCATCGGCGATGCGTGGGATGTGCTCTCGGGAATCGACGCCCTGATCGCGCAGGGGTTGGTCGATCGAGACCGGGTCGGCAGCATGGGATGGAGCCAGGGCGGCTACATCTCGGCGTTTCTCACGACGCGTCACTCCGAGCGCTTCAAGGCGATCTCCGTCGGCGCGGGCATCTCCGACTGGATGACTTACTACGTCAACACCGATATTCATCCATTCACGCGGCAGTATTTGAAGGCGACGCCGTGGGACGATCCGAAGATCTACGCCGACACGTCGCCGATGACCTACATCAAGCAGGCGAAGACGCCCACGCTCATCCAGCATGGCGCCGACGATGCGCGGGTGCCGATTCCGAATGCGTTCCAGCTGTATCAGGGCCTGCGCGATCAGAACGTGCCCGTGCAGTTGTCGATCTTCAAGGGCTTCGGCCACGGGCTCACCAAGCCGAAAGCCAATCGCGCCGCGATGCAGCAGAATCTCGACTGGTTCACGAAGTACATCTGGAATCAGCCGACGGGGAGTGCTCAGTAAGTTGAAAGTTGAAAGTTGAAAGTTGAAAGTTGAAAGTTAGAAGGATTGACATGAGAAAACTCCTGCTTGGGATTGGCATGGCGGCCGTCGCGCTGACGGCGCTGCAAGTTCGTCCGGCTGCTCAAGCAGCGCGGGACGATCCAGAACGGCACCGTCATTCTGCGTGATGGGAAGATCGCCGCGGTAGGCGGACCGGACACCGACGTGCCCGCGGGCGCCGACGTGGTCGACGCCAAGGGCCGGTTCGTAACGCCCGGCGTCATCGATGCGCACTCGCACATCGCGGCCGAATCGATCAACGAGGGCGGCACGACGGTGAGCTCGATGACGGGCATCGAGGACGTGCTCGACCCGACCGACATCAACATCTATCGCGACCTCGCCGGCGGAGTGACCGCCACCAACATCCTGCACGGCAGCGCCAACCCGATCGGCGGCAGGAACCAGGTGATCAAGCTGCGCTGGGGCAAGGACGCCGCCGGCCTCGTATTCGAAGGCGCGCCGCCGGGGATCAAGTTCGCGCTCGG
>JAUSDY010000096.1 GCA_030650395.1 Acidobacteriota bacterium
CAGATTCTCCGCCGCCGTCAGCGCCATCTTGCGCCGCGTCGCTTCCGTGCTCGAGGCGATATGCGGTGTCAACACGACGTTTTTCAGCTTCAGGAATTCCGGATTGAGCGTCGGTTCATTTTCAAATACATCGAGGCCCGCCGCGGCGAGGGTCCCGCGCCTCAGCGCCTCGACGAGTGCGGCGTCGTCCACCACGCCGCCGCGCGCGGCATTGATGAGGATGGCGGTGGATTTCATTCTGGCCAGTTCCGCCGCGCCGATAATATGGTGCGTCGCCGGCGAATACGGCAGGTGCAGCGTGAGAATGTCGGCGCGCGCCAGCAGTTCATCCCTGCTTACATACGCCGCGTGACAGCTTTTCTCAACTTCCGCCGACAGGCGGCGGGTATTGTGGTACAGCACGGTCATGTCGAAGCCGCGGGCGCGGCGCGCCACGGCCTGGCCGATGCGCCCCATGCCCAGAATACCGAGCGTGGCGTGATGCACGTCGGTCCCGAGAAACTGTTTAAGTTTCCAGCCGCGCCATTGCCCGGCGCGCAGCCAGGCCTCAGCCTCGGTCACGCGTCGCGCGGTCGCGAGGATCAGCGCCCAGGTGAAATCCGCGGTCGAGTCGTCGAGCACGCCGGGGGTGTTGGTGGCCATGACCCCGCGCTCGGTGCAGGCCTTGAGATCGATATTGTTGAAGCCGACGGCGATGTTGCACACCGCCTTGAGCTTCGGACAACGCGCCAACAGCGCCGCGTCAATCCGTTCGGTGAGCGTGATCGCCGCGCCGTCCTTGTCGGCGAGTTGGACGGCCAGCTCTTCGGGCGTGAACACGCGATCCGACTGATTAGCGCTGACCTCGAAATGCCGCCCCAGGTATTCGAGCGTCTCGGCAAACACTTCGCGCGTCACCAGGACCCGGGGCTGACTCATGCCGAAACATCCCTGTTAGTTATGATAAAACACCTGCGGCAACCACAGGCCGACCTGCGGGAACGTGTAGAGCAGGATCAGCGCGATCACCTGGATGCCCATGAACGGCATCATGCCGGCGAAGATCTGGTTGAGGGTCACATGCGGCGGCGAGACGCCTTTGAGATAGAACGCCGCCATCGCCACCGGCGGCGACAGGAACGCCGTCTGGAGGTTCAGCGCCACCAGCAGCCCGAAGAACAGCGGATCGATATGGAAGTGCGGCAAGAGCGGAATGAAGATCGGCATGAAGATGATGATGATCTCGGTCCACTCGAGCGGCCAGCCGAGGATGAAAATGATGAACTGGGCAAGCAACATGAACTGCACCGGCGTCATGTCGAGCGACAGTACCCATTTCTCGATCAGCTCCTGCCCGCCGAGCAGCGCGAATGCCGCCGCGAAAATACCGGACCCGACGAACAGCCAGCACACCATCGCGCTCGTTTTGGCGGTGAGGAAGGACGACTCCTTGACGATGACGCCGAGCTCCTTCACCGTGCTCCAGATCACCTTGCCGGTATTCTTGCCGCTGGACTTCCCCTCCTGCCAATAGGCGATGAAACGGTAGGCTCCCGCCAGAATGAACCCGCCGAACGCACCGACCGCCGCCGCCTCGGAAGGTGTCGCCAGACCGACCACGATCGAGCCGAGCACCGCGAGGATCATCAGCGCCAGCGGGAAGAACGAGGTGAGCAGCATCTTGAATATCTCGAGCCGCTGCCAGTTGAAGCGCCAATAGCGGACGACGACCAAGGCGATGGCGATGCCGCAAACGACCCAGAACCATGTCGGAACCGGGAGCCGCTCGGGTTCGGCGACGGCCACCTTTTCCACGACTTCGGGCTTCGCCGCCTCCGCCGCGGGTGGCGGAGCGACTTCTTTCGCGCCTTCGGCTGGAGGTTCCTGGACCCCTGATTTATCCGCTTCCGCTTCCGGCGCGCCGATGAGCCCCGTCGATTCCTGTTCCTCCACGGGCGCCGCAATCAGGCCGCCCGCCTGGACCAGCCCGGCGGTGCTGGCTTGGATTACCGGCGCGGTCGCTACCCGATAGGTGACGCCCAAGATGGCGACCATGGCAAGCGCCGGGAGCAGCGCGACGATAAACTGCCCGAGCACGGTGTGTTTCGCGACGCCGGCGCCAA
>JAUSDY010000098.1 GCA_030650395.1 Acidobacteriota bacterium
GCGCAACCAACGGGTCGACCCGCCCTGCTCGTCTGGCGGGAATCCATGAAGCGAGGAGCGCGATCAGGCCAAGCACAATCGGGACCGAGATGAACGTGATCGGATCGAGCGGCGAAATGCCCGGCAGCAACGACCGCATGGAGCCGATCGAGCCGAACGCGCCGAGCGCGATCACCAGCCCGATGGCCAGCCCGATCGCCGCCAGCATCATCCCCTGCCCCACCACCATGCCGAGCAGCGAGCCCGGTGACGCGCCGAGGGCGAGCCGGATACCCATCTCCTGCGTCCGCTGGCTGACGGCGTACGCCATCACACCGTAAAGGCCAATCGCGGCGAGCAGCAATGCCAGCGCGCCCATCGCGCCGAGCAGGTCGGCGCCATCCGCTGCGCAAACACCGCCGTCTGCATGTGCTCGGTGACCGTGCGGGCGTCGTAGAGCGGCAGGTTCGAATCGATCGCGCGAATGGCGTTGCGCACATCGGCGACCACCGGCCCGGGATCGCCGGCGGTACGGACCACCAGGCGGAGCGTGCTGATTTCATTGCGGGGGAGCGACAAGTAAATCTGCGGCGTCGGCCGCTCGCTGATGCTGTTGTACTTCGCGTCGGCGGCGATGCCGACGACCTCGGCCCAGTTCTGGCCCACGCGCACGCGGCCGCCGAGGGCGTTGCCATTCGGCCAGTAGCGCTTCGCCATGCTCTCGTTGATCACGATGACGCGCGGCGAGTCGGCTGTGTCGTTGCGGCCGTATTCGCGGCCCTGCCGCATCGGAATGCCCATCGCCTCGAAGTAGCGCGCGCCCACGATCGTGTAATAGATCACGATCTCCTCGTTCTCGCGCGGCACGTAACCGTCGACGGCCACCGTCGTGTTGCTGTTGCCGCCGAAGCCGAGCGGCACGCGTGTGGCAAAGGCCGCGGCGCGCACGCCGGGCAGGGCCTCGACCGATTCAATCGCGCGGCGCTGGAACTCGCGGTTCCGCTCGCCCACGTAACCGTTCGGGAAGAGATCCATCGACGCCATCACCATCCGGTTCGGATCGAAACCGGGCGATAGCGCCTGCGCCTCGATGAAACTGCGCAGGAACAAGGCGGCGCCGACGAGCAGCACCAGGCAGACGGCGACCTGGGCGATCACCAGGCCGCTGCGCAGGCGCTGCCCCGTCCGACCACCGCTGCCGCGATTGCCTTCTTCCTTCAACGCGTTGATGGTCGAAGGGCTCGACGCTTGGAGCGCGGGCGCAAGGCCGAACACCACGCCGGTCGCAGCCGATATCCCCAGCGCAAATAACAGCGTCGTCTGATCCATCCGCAAGCCGAGATCGATCGGCATGTCGACCGGCGGCACGAACGCCATCAGCAGACCCATCCCCCAATACGCCATCACGACGCCGAGCGTGCCGGCCACGGCGGCCAGCAGCATCGACTCGGTGAGGAGCTGTCGGACCAAGCGGGCGCGGCTGGCGCCGAGCGAGAGGCGCACGGCGATTTCGCGGCGGCGAGCCACCGCTTTCGACAACAACAGGTTCGCGACGTTGGCGCAGGCGATCACCAGCACCAGCGCCACCAGCACCGACATCACGGCCAGAATCGGCGCCAGCACGGTGGGCGCGCCGAACGGCGCTTCCCAGGTCTGGACCAGCTGCAGCCGCCGGCCGTCGTTGATGTCGCGATACTCCGACTCGAGCTGACTCATGATCGACGAGGCTTCAGCCTGCGCCTGCTGGCGCGACACGCCGGGCCGCAGCCTGACGAGCGCCTGCATCCAGCCGCTGCCGCGCGCGTTCAGCCGATCGCTGCCCATCATGTCCTTCTGCATGGCCATCGGCACCCACGCAGACGACGCGAGGCCGAGAAACGACCCGATGAACCCTTCGGGCGCGACACCGATGATCGTCATGGGCGCGTTGTTGATCGCGACCTGCTTGCCGACCACACCCGGATCGCCCGCGAAGCGCCGCTGCCAGTAGGCGTGACTGAGCACCACCACCGGATGACCGCCCGGCGTCTTGTCGTCGCCTGGTGTGAACAGGCGGCCGGCCGCCGGGGTGAGACCCATGAAGGCAAAGTAGTTGCCGCTGACCAGTCCGCCCCAGGCGCGGTCGGCGGCGCCGTCAATCGCAATACTGAACGTCTGATCGTCTTGAGCGACGATGTCGACCAGGGTGGCGCGATCGCGGAAGTCCGTGTAATTGGGATACGACCACGACCGGTTCTGGCCCTCGCGGTTGCTCATCGCGGGAATCAGGATGCGATTGGGCTCGGCCGCGACTGGAATCGGCCGGAACAACACGGCCTGGACCCACGTGAAGATGGTCGTATTGGCGCCGATGCCGAGGGCGAGCGAGAGGATGGCGGCGAACGTGAGCCCGGCGCTCTTCAGCAGCGAGCGGACGGCATGGCGCAGATCAGATAGCAGCGTGGACACACGTGGCCTCCCTGCCCGCCGTTAGACGGGGTGCAGTCCAGAAGAGTTCATCTGTGGTCGCTGCGGATTGAATCCGACGATCGACTCGAAGAACATCAACCGCGCGCGTGACTTAACAAGGTTCCAGTTGACTTCGATCGCGAACCTCGTCTATCCTCAAATGGTCATGAAGCCGGGAACAACCTTCGTCGCCAAAAATATGTGGCGCGATTCGATCGAAGCGATCGGGCAAACGCCCGGTTGCAGACATTGAGTCGGCAGGGTTGATCTCTACTTCATAGATCCTTCCAAAGACGATCCGAACGCGGATCACCCCTAGCCGAAGCCAGTTTCTCCCTAGACGCCCCGCGGAGCGGGGCAAGGCGAGACTGCCCCTAGCGAGGCGGAGCCACAGGCTCGCTGGTCCGCGGCGCAGCCTCGCTAGTGATGTTGCGGGCTGGGCCAGCGGCCGGTCGCGAGTCTCATAAGCTCGATTAGGTGGGTTCAACTCCCACGCCCGCTACCAACGTTCTTTCGGAGTTTCGAGGTATCGCGCGTTCGACTCGCGCCGATGGCTCCAATTTTATTCGGGCCGCTGTAGGTCAATGGCAGACTGCCTCCCTTGTAGCGAGGCGATGCCCGTTCGAATCGGGCCGGTGGCTCCACAGTTCTTCGGGCTCGCGGCGCAGGTTCGTGGACGCCGGAAGATCGTTCGTATGGTGGTCGAACGCAAAGTGGTTAGCGGGCAGATTGTGAATCTGCTGTAACGAGTTCGAATCTCGTCGATCACCCCAGAGCGGCCGTGAGGTAGTGGTATCGGTGAAGTCTCCAAAACTTCGTCCAGCCCGTTCGACTCGGGCCACGGTCGCCAAGTTTTGATGAAAGCGGGATTGGCTTAGTGACTGAGCGCCGGCCTTCCAAGCCGGAGAGACGAGTTTGATTCTCGTATCCCGCTCCAGTGATCGGTTTTCGCGGAGGAGCCCCAAGGCCGCCGCCACAGGTCCGAGCAGCCGGCGGATGTATCAGTAGGCGAAGCGGCGGTGCCGCGGGCCCGAACCTTCGCCGCCGGACTCGGATGCTTGGGGACAGAGAACGAGGCGTCATGGCACGCCTACCTCCGTCGAGACATGCCCGCGTCGTTCAACGGATAGGATGCGACGCTACGAACGTCACGATAGAGGTTCGATTCCTCTCGCGGGCACCATGCGGCTGTGATGATGGTCATCGGCCAGGCTGCCAGCTTGGCCACGCGGGTCCGATTCCCGCCAGCCGCTCCAGTTCGGGTACGGCTTGCCGAGAGGTCAGGCGCTGGATTGCAAGCCCAGTTACGTCGGTTCGATTCCGACGCCGTACTCCAGTTCGACACGGGCGGTTAGTGCTAGCGGGAACACGGCCGGCCTGCACCCGGCAATCGGGAGTTCGATTCTCCCACCGTCCACCAGTTCGTCGTCGCGTAGCTCAGTAGGACCAGAGCGCGAGTCTCCGAAGCTCGAGGCCGGTGGTTCGATTCCACCCGCGACCACCAGAATCACGGCGGGTTCCGAGGATTGGACGGCTCGTCTTCTAAACGAGCGCGCAAGGGTTCGAGTCCCTTCCCGTCGACCAGGATTGTGTTGGCGCGTAGTTCAGTGGCCAGAATCTCCGGCTCTGACCCGGAAGACGACGGTTCGAGTCCGTCCGTGCCTGCCATCACGCCGAAGCTCAAGAGGATGAGCGGTCGTCTCCTACACGACAGGCTGTGAGTTCGAGTCTCACGGGCGTGACCAGTTCGGCGGCGTGTAGCTCAATGGGAGAGCTGGCAGTTTATAACTGCCCGACCGTGGTTCGAATCCACGCACGCCGACTAGGAATGTTGACGGGTAGCAAAGTTGGTAATGCGCTCGGCTGTTAACCGAGTTATGCGGGGGTTCGATTCCCTCCCCGTCAGCCACCATCGTCGGAAGATAGCTCAAAGGGCCAGAGCACTCGGTTGATAACCGAGAGGTTGCAGGTTCGATGCCTGCTCTTCCGACCGCGAGACATCGGCGCGTAGCAAAACTGGATTGCACCTGGTTTACACCCAGCTTGACGAGGGTTCGAATCCCTCCGCGCCGACCAATTCAGAACGAGCCACTCTCGACTACTGGCTAGGTCGGTGCTCTTTCAAGGCACAGGAGCGGGATCGATACCCGCGAGTGGTACCACGTTTCGGGGTGCGGGCTAAAGGCTGGCCACCTGCCTTGGGAGCAGGGCATCAAGGGGGTTCGATTCCCTCCACCCCGACCAAGTCAGCCAGAGACGATCATGGAGCACACGCTACTTCTCAACGCCACGTTTGAGCCGATCAAGGTCGTGTTTTGGCAACGGGCGATGACGCTGTGGTGCCAGGGCAAGGTCGAGATCGTTGAAACGCACGACCGGGAAGTGCGCGCGGTGACGTTCAGCTTCAAGCTGCCGTCAATCGTGCGGCTGCTCCGCTTCGTCCGCGTTCGCAATCTGCCTCAGGTGAAGTTCTCGCGCGCGAACATCTACGTGCGCGACGAGTACACCTGCCAATACTGTGCGGAGGTCTTCGCACCGGAGGATCTGACCTTCGACCACGTCGTGCCAGTGTCGCAAGGCGGCCGCCGCAGTTGGGACAACATCGTCACCGCCTGCGTGCCGTGCAATCGACGCAAGGACGATCGCACGCCTGAGCGTGCGGGCATGACCCTGCTGCGGGTGCCGCGGCGCCCGTCGGCGTCGGCGCGGTTCCGCGCAACGATCGGCCTCCGGAAAACGCCTGAGGTCTGGCGTGATTATTTGTACTGGAATATTTCGCTCGACGAGTCCTGATGTAGCTGATGCGGTCATAGCGGCCGGCTGAAGACCGGCAGAACGAGGTTCAACTCCTCGCGTCAGGACCAACTTATGGAACGGGAGCACGAGTGGCTGTGCCCTTGCCTCTTAAGCAAGTCCGTGTGGGTTCAAGTCCCATCCGTTCCACCACTTCGGATCTGTAGCTCGAAGGCAGAGCCGCCGTCTTTTAAGCGGCACGGTGCGGGTTCGAGTCCCGCCAGATCCACCATTTGATGCCGCCTCGTTCAACGGCAGGACGCGAGCCTTTGACGCTCGCTATCGTGGTTCGAATCCACGGGCGGCAGCCAACTCGTGGTAGACTGAACGCAGATGTTCCGTTATCGCTCTTCGAGTTTGCGACTGCTTAGCCGCTCATTGCGGTCTAGGTAGTCGTACGCACGCGGAGAGATTGAACATCGGCAAGTTCAGCGGTCCCGAAAACCGCGGCCTTCCCAGGCTTGGGAGTTCGACTCTCCCTCTCTCCGCCAACAATTGAATACGGCCCCGTAGCAGAACGGCATATGCCGCAAGCTCAAACCTTGCGTGTCTTGTCGGTTCGAATCCGACCGGGGCCACCATGCGGCTCTAAGCCCAACTGGCAGAGGCGTCAGGTCGAGAATCTGACTAGTCCGAGTTCGAATCTCGGGAGCCGCACCAGTTTGGAGACGTGGCAGAGTGGCAAACGCGGCACGCTGTAAACGTGTTGCCCTTCGGGGCTTCGGAGGTTCGAGTCCTTCCGTCTCCACCAAGACGCGGGAGTGGTCAAAATGGCAAAGGCGCCACGTTCAGACCGTGGAGATTCTGTGGGTTCGAGTCCCACCTCCCGCACCACACGGAAAGGTTGACGGAATCAGGTAACGTGCCGGTCCGCTAAACCGAGGCTGCGATCATTCGCATGCGCGTTCGAATCGCGCACTTTCCGCCATCTCGCTTGTCAACATTCAGGCCCGCCCTCAGAGATTAGAATTCTCCCGATCTCCTGATCTCCTGTTTTTCGTTGCCAGGGTTTCCCTGGACTTGACACAAAGGCTCGACTGTCATACTGTCCTATGACAGATGGCGGGAATCACCGATGCAGTTTCAACTCAACTTCAAGTCCGGTAAGCCGGTCTACCTGCAGCTGGTCGACCAGGTGAAAGCCGCCGCGGCGTCAGGCGCGATGCGCGCGGGCGAGTCGCTGCCGTCGATTCGGCCGCTCGCCGAGTCGTTGCGGGTCAATCGCAACACCGTGGCCAAGGCCTATGGCGAGCTCGAGAACCAGCGCGTGATCGAGACGGTCGCGGGCAAGGGCTGCTTCATCAGCGCCACCGGCTCGCCGTTCAAAAAGGACGTCCGCCTCAAGCTCGTCGCCGAAGAAATGGACGGCGCCGTCGTGCAGGCGCACCACCTCCAGATCGCAAAGGATGATTTCCTCAAGCTGGCCGAAGATCGCTTCGACGCGTTTCAACACAAGCGGATCCGGGCCGAGTCAGGACACCTATGACGACAGACGCTCCCGTGATCGCAATCGATCAGCTCGTGCGCCGCTACGGCCGCACCGACGCCGTGGATGGCCTGAGCCTGCGCGTGGCGCCGGGCCGCTGTTACGGCTTCTTCGGGCGTAACGGCGCCGGCAAGACCACGACGATCAAGTGCCTGCTGAACCTGCTGCGTCCCACCAGCGGCACGGTCAGCGTGTTCGGCCTCGACCCGGCGCGCAACGAGGTGGCGGTGAAGTCGCGCATCGCCTACGTGCCCGACCACGTGGCGTTCTATCCGTGGATGAGCGTCCGCGACACGCTCGACTACTTCCGGTCGTTCCGCGGCCATTGGAACGCCGACACCGAGCGTTCGCTGATGGACCGGTTCCGGCTTGACGCCCGACAGAAGACCAGCCACCTGTCGAAAGGCCAGCGCACGCAGCTCGCGCTCATCACGGCGATCTGCCCCGAGCCGGAGCTGCTGGTGTTGGACGAGCCGACCTCGGGCCTCGATCCGATCGTGCGGCGCGAGTTCATCCAGACCGTGATCGGCGCCTACCAGGAGGGCGATCCCGGCCGGCGCACGGTGTTCGTCTCCACGCACCTGATTTCCGAATTCGAGGGCCTGATCGACGAGTTCACCATCATCGAACAAGGCCGCGCGGTGCTGACGCTCGAAGCCGACGCGGCGCGCGATCGCTATCAGAAAATCTACGCGCGATTCGCCGTGGATCCCGCAGGGCTGGACCTCGGCCGGGCCCGCGTGATCCGCCGCGGCGATCGCGAGATTGAAGTCGTCGTCAACGGCGACTCCAGCGAGGTAATGGATCGGTTGCGGGCCCGCTCGCCCGAAACGATCACCTCGGAAGCGCTCAGCCTCGAGGAGATTTTTATCACCGCGCTGCAGCCGGGCGGAGCCGCGGTATGACCTCGTCGGCTGCGATCGGGTTGTCGATTCGAAAGGAAGCGCGCGCGCTGCTGCCGATGTGGGCCGCCTGCGCGAGTGCCCTGATCGTTGTGGGGATCGTGGGCGACCCTCGATTTGCGGAGGCGGGGCGGCTGGTTTACTTCCTGGGGTCGGCGGCGCTCGCCAGCTGGTCGATCGGCCACGAGTACTCGCACCGCACGCTGCCCATTCTGTTGTCGCTGCCGTCGACGCGGCCCAGGCTCCTGCTGATGAAGCTCGGCGTGTTGATCCCGCTGCTCGCGACGCTCGGCGCTTTGGCGCTGACGATCCTGCCTCCATTTCGCGGCTTCGGCCGGCAAGAGTCTCAGGCGCTGATTCCGGCCCTCGCGGTCGTGTGCGCGTTGATTCTCGCGCCGTTGGTCACCATGCTCTGTCGCAGCCCGCTCGCGGGGGTCGTCTTCGCCCTCGTGATCACCGGCTGGGTGCACCTGCTCGCTCAGATCGCCGGGCTGGTGGTGTACGGATCGGCGGAGCTACTGATTCAGCGGGACCAACTCACGATGACCCTTCGGCTGTGGGGATTTTTGAGCGTGAGCGCGCTCGCGGCCGTGGCCGGCTGGCTCGCGTTCATGCAGCTCGAAGCGATCGACGGGCTGCCCGATGTGCATTGGCCCCACGGCTGGCGTCGCGCCGCCGCCGCTCGGCCCGTCGCGCGCCGCCGCAACCCCTTCTGGTTGCTCGCGCTGAAGGAGCTCCGCCTCCAGCAAATGACCTTCATCGTCGCCGGCCTGTTCATTCTTGGCGCGATCGCGGTCACGATGCTTCGGACCGTCATTCCTGAATTCAACGGCTCGCCCGAGCCGATCGTCGCCTTGTATGGATTGCTGCTCGCCTGGCTCATCGGATCGCTGGCGAGCGCTGAAGAGCGTCACCTCGGAACGCTCGAGTGGCACACGCTGTTGCCGGTCGCGGCCTGGCAGCAGTGGAGCGTGAAGGCCGGGATCACGCTCGGCCTCGCGATCCTGTTGGGCATTGGCCTGCCCATGCTCGTGATCGTGCTCGTGTCGAGCGATATCCTGAATCCCATGCATCCCGTTTACCTGGGCGTCATCGTCGTCCTGGCCACAGCCAGCCTCTACGTGTCGACGTTATGCAGCAGCGGCCTTCGGGCCTTGACGGTGTCGGGGCCTGCGATCCTCGTGGTCTTCCTGCCGCTCGGAAGGATGATCGAACCGTTCGATGCGGACCTGAGGTCACCCTATGGTGTGCTGGTGCTCGCCGGCCTGCTGTTGCTGGCGTTGCGCTTCGCGTTCGAGAATCACCGGTCGGCGGAGCGCAGCCTCCCGCGAGTGGGACGGCAGCTGCTACTGATGGCCGCGGTCCCGTTGCTCGCGCTCATTATCCGGCGGCTCTAGGGCGGATCAGTTTATCCAGAAACTCGCCGGCGCGCGCGACGAAAGCGTCATGCCAGTCGTGTCCGCCCTCAAAAACGTGCTCGACGACGTCCGCACCTGCGGCGCCTAGCACTTCGAGATCGCGCCCCGCTTTCTCGGCGGTGTACCACTGGTCTGCTGTGCCCCGTCCGAGAAGAATTTTCGGCAACTGCGCGGCTACAGGAGCGACATCAGGCGGCACGTCGCCGGCCAGCACGATCAAGCCGTCGGATGGACGCCCGGCGAATGCCGCCGCGCGATATGCCATCCCCACCCCTTGCGAGAACCCGGCGTAGACGAGCGGCCGGGCCGCGCCGTACTCTTCCGCCACCTCAGACAGCACCGCCGCGACGTATGCCACGTTGTCGGCGATCGCCTGCTCGCGATCCTGTTTGGTCATCCAGTTGGCGACCACGTCGCCGCCCTTGCTATAGAAGCGATTGAGGGCCTGCACGCTGATCAGCCGCCAGTGCCGATCGCCGGCGATGCGGCGGAGCGCCGCCATGTGGATGTCGGCGTTCTCTTTGTAGCCGTGAAAACCGCACAACGTGCCGACTGCCTCATCCGTGGGCGCGTGGATCAGGTAGCGGCCGTGCGTCTTCGCGACAATCGTGTGAGTCGTCATGATTTACGGACAAACCTAAAGGTTTGTCCCCACAAAACCTCAAGGTTTGTCCCCACAAACAGGTGCTTTTTTCGAGCGCCGTTCGAATGCTATAACGGGAGGACCGTGAGTCCTGTTGCATTCCAGTTACCCGGCGACCCCAACACGACCGTAGCGGCGGCGCTGTACGCCGCTGAGCCCGATCGGTCGATCGATGCGTTGCTGGTGTTTGCGCATGGCGCCGGCGCGGGTCACTTTCATCCGTTCATGACCAGTTACGCGGAAGGTCTGAGCCGCCGCGGCGTCACGGTCGTCACCTTCAACTTTCCCTACATGGAAAAACGGCGCAAGACGCCCGACCGCGCCCCGGTCCTTGAAGACGCCTTCCGCCGCGCCGTGGCCGGGGCCGTAGCCCATCGTCATGTGCGCGCCTCGCACCTCTTCATCGGCGGCAAGTCGATGGGCGGACGGATTGCGACCCACCTCGCCGCCTCGCTCGACAAGTGGCCGGAGGCGCCGCTGCCTTCCGGCGTGATCGCGCTGGGCTATCCGCTCGCGCCGCCGCGCAGTAAACGGACCGGCGACCGCGTCACCCATCTGCGCGCGCTGACGGTGCCGACCTTGATCGTGCAGGGCACGCGCGATCCGTTCGGCGGCCCCGACGAAGTGCAGGAAGCCATCGCGGGCGCCACCCCGCCGCCGCCGATCACCGTGTTGCCGATCGAGGGCGGGGATCATTCGTTTGGCGTGCTCAAGTCGAGCGGGCGCGACCAGGCGCAGGTGCACGACGACATCCAGGACGCAGTGGTCGACTGGATCAAGACCCGATGTAAGGCTCGTGCAGCTTGACCGGCTTGGCGCGGCGCTTCTTCATCATCCGCAGGTTGATCATCTCGACGAACACCGAGAAGCCCATCGCGAAGTAGATGTAGCCCTTCGGAATGTGCGCGCCGAAGCCGTCGGCGATCAGCGAGCAGCCGATCAGCAGCAGGAAGCTGAGCGCGAGCACCTTGACCGTCGGATGCTGCTCGACGAACGCGCTGATGCTGCCGGCCGCGAGCATCATCACACCGACCGCGGCCACGACCGCCGCCACCATCACCGACAAATCGTCCGCCATGCCGACGGCGGTAATCACCGAGTCGAGCGAGAACACGATGTCGAGCACCATGATCTGCCCGACCACCGCCGCAAACGACGGCATGACCCGCGCCGACATGTGTCCTTCTTCGCCTTCGAGCTTCTCGTGAATCTCGCGCGTCGACTTGAACAGCAGGAACAGCCCGCCAACGATCAGGATCAAGTCCCGCCCCGAAATCGGCTGGCGGCCGATCGAGAAGAACGGCTGCGTCAGGCGGATGATCCAGGCCAGCGACGCCAGCAGCAGGATGCGCGAGATCATCGCCGCCATCAGGCCCCACTTGCGCGCGCGGGCCTGCTGGTGCTCGGGCAGCTTGCCCGCCAGGATCGAGATGAAGATCACGTTGTCGATGCCGAGCACGATCTCGAGCACGGTCAGCGTGACGAGCGCGATGATGCCGTCGGCGGTCAGGAATGCGTCAAACATCTCCAACAGTCTTCTCCGTGGGGCGTTCCGGCAGCAGCAGCCGCTGCACCGGTCGGCCGCCGATGATGTGCTCGTCGATGATTTCGTCGACGTCGGCTTCGGTCACCTTTGAATACCAGACGGCGTCGGGATAGACCACCACCGTCGGTCCGAACTCGCATTGATCGAGGCAGCCGGACTTGTTGGCGCGGATGCGGCGAGTCAGGCCGCGCGCGGCCAGCGCCTTCTTGAAGGCTTTTTGCAGCGCTTCCGAGCCCGCGGGATCGCAGCTGCCCTTGGCATTGCCAGGCTCGCGGCGATTGCAGCAGATGAACAGGTGCTTGTCGAACGGCGGCACGGGCTACTCGAGGGCCAGCTCGGGACGGCCCTTGAGGCCGCCCCAGGTGTCGGAGTCCTGCCACAACAGCGCCCAGAAGTATCGCGCGACATCCGCCTTCGGATACGCCGCCGCCAGCGTCTTCACGCCGTTGTCGAGCGTTTCGGCGTCGGGCGTCTTCGGCGATTCATCCTTGATAAGACCGTCTTCGTGCGCGATGCCGAGGGCGTCGAGAAACGCGCCCATCATCGGCCGCTTGTGCTCGAGGTGATACGAGATGAGCAGCCGCGCCGCCAGCAGATCCGAGATCTGGGTGATGCCCGCGAGGTGGCGGGCCTTGCGGTCGACCGACAGCGCATAGACGCTCTTCGGCCGGAACTTGATCTGGCGGGCGATCAACGCGGCGGCTTCCGCCTGCTCGAGGGCAGCCTGCTCATCCGCCCAGAACGCGCCGGCCGCGGAGACCCGCAGGTCGGGTGGCATCAGGCGCCACATCCGCGCCGGACGAACCTCTTCGGGAGACGATGACGGCATATTTACTGAGTGTACCACTGGGATCAGGGATCAGGGATCAGCGCATCTGGGATCAGCGCATTTGGTGCGCTGACATCTGATCCCTGATGCCCGATCCCTCATCCCGTACAATGAAGGCATGAGCGGTCAGGCCAACTTCTTCGATCAGGTCACTCAGTACTTCAACGAAGCGGCGCGATTCACGGACTATTCCGCCGGCCTGCTCGATCAAATCCGGACGTGCAACAGCGTCTATCGCTTCGACTTCCCGCTGCGGCGCGCCGAAGGCAAGATCGAAGTGATCCATGCCTGGCGCGTGCAACACAGCCAGCACAAGCTGCCGGTCAAGGGCGGCATCCGCTACAGCCCCGACGTCAACGAGCCGGAGGTCATGGCGCTGGCCGCGCTCATGACCTACAAGTGCGCGGTCGTCGACGTACCGTTCGGCGGCGCCAAGGGCGGGATCAAGATCGAGCCGAAGGACTACTCGCTCGATGAGCTGGAGCGGATCACGCGCCGCTATGCGCACGAGATCGCCAAGAAGGGCTTCCTTGGCCCCGGCATCGATGTGCCGGCCCCCGACTACGGCACCGGCGAGCGCGAGATGTCGTGGATCGCCGACACCTACGCGGCGCTCAATCCGGGTCAGCTCAACGCGCTCGGGTGCGTGACCGGCAAACCGGTGACGCAGGGCGGCGTGCGCGGGCGGAAGGAAGCCACCGGCCGCGGCCTGTTCTTCGCGCTGCGCGAGGCCTGCAACGAACCGGGCGAAATGCAGCGGATCGGCCTGCCGAAGGGTCTCGACGGCAAGCGGGTCGTGGTGCAGGGTCTCGGCAACGTCGGCTACCACGCCGCCAAGTTCTGCCGCGAAGGCGGCGGCATCCTGATCGCGCTGGCCGAACGCGAGGGCGCCATCGCGAACCCCAAGGGCCTGAACGAAGAAGAGGTGTTCCAGCACCGCAAGGCGACCGGCTCGATTCTCAATTTCCCCGGCGCGACGAACATCGACAACACCGCGGCGGCGCTCGAGCTCGAGTGCGACGTGCTGGTACCGGCGGCGCTCGAAAGCGTCTTGACGGCGGAGAACGCGCCGCGCATCAAGGCCAAGATCATCCTCGAGGGCGCCAACGGGCCCACCACCCCGGACGCCGATCCGATCTTCCGCGACAAGGGCATCCTGGTGATTCCCGACATCTACTGCAACGCCGGCGGCGTCACCGTGTCGTACTTCGAGTGGCTGAAGAACCTCTCGCACGTCCGCTTCGGCCGCATGCAGAAGCGGCACGAGCAGGCCAACGAGCTGTCGATGCTGAAGGCGATCGAGCAGGCCACCGGCCGGTCGTTCACCGACGTCGAGCGCGAAGCGCTGGCGCACGGTCCTGACGAACAGGATCTCGTCAACTCAGGTCTGGAAGAGACGATGATCGCCGCGTTTCACGAGCTGCTGAAGATCCGCCGCGACACCAAGGGCGTGCCCGACCTCAGGACCGCGGCGTTCCTCGGATCGATCCACAAGGTCGCCCGGAGTTACATGGAACTGGGAATCTTCCCGTAATCGAAACAGAAGATCAGGAGAAACCCGAAAAACAAAACAGGAGGCCAGAAGATCAGAAGTAGTTTTTGAAAAACTAACTCCTGACCTCCTGATCTCCTGTTGGTATTCCTTCTGGTCTCGTGTGTTTCCCTTAGAACGAGTACTTCAGGTTGAACTGCGCGGTCCGCGTTGGAGCCGTTACCTGACGCAGGACCGGGAACGTGGCGGTGTCGCGACGGTCGCCGTTCGGGGTGTTGAAGTTGGCCTTGTTGGTGACGTTGAACACGTCAACATGCGCTTGCAGCGAGCGGCCACCCGGCAGCCTGATCCGGTAGCCGGCGCGCAGGTTCAGCAGGAACAGGCTGGGACCGCGCGCGCCGCGCATGCCACCGATGTTCTCGACCGGGAAGGGGTCACCGGTCGCCGCCAGCGGGCTGTAGCTCCCGGCCGCCAGCGGCTCCTGGAAGCTGCCGTTCCGATCGGGATCCGTCGAGCTGTCGGTCAGCGTGAACGGCGTGCCGCTCTGGTACTGCATGCCGGCGCTGATCACCAGCCCGCGCGTCTTTGGGACTTCGACCGACCCGCTCGCCGACAGCACGTGGGGGCGGTCCTGGCTGGTCCGCGCCTCACCCTGCTCGAGATTCAGTTGGTCGAGGACCTGCGTGCTGATCGTATCGATGGTGCCGGGAGCGCTGGTGTTACCGTAGGCGCGCGAGAGCGTCACATTCTTTCAAGGCGCGAGGATTGTCGGCTGCCATTACGAGAGCCAACGCGCTGGGGGCGACGACCGTCGTGTTGCCGACCGCCGGCAACGCGGGAAACGCCGCTGCGGCGTATGCGGCGGCTGCCGGGATTGCCTGTCAGGTGTTCATTCCTAAAGATGCCAAGCAGCCGTTCATCGACGAGTGCCGGCTATACGGCGCGACCGTCACCCTCGTCGACGGCCACATCGTCGAGGCCGGGCGGCTGGCCGCCGAACAGGGGAAGCCGCGCGGGTGGTATGACGTCTCGACGTTGCGAGAGCCTGGCCGCGTGGAAGGTAAAAAGACGATTACGATCGGACAGCTCGAAGGTGTGTCGGCGGCGCCCGAAGGAGCCGCTACATTCAGTGCCGTCCGCAAGCTGGTCGAGGATGGCAGCATCAAGCGGGATGAAACGATCGTGATGTTCAATACCGGGGGCGCACTCAAGTACCTCGACCTGCTTCGCTGAGTTCGCCGTGTCCTCCACGCACATTCAGGCCCCAGCCTTCAGCCGTTCGCGGGAGTCTCGAGGGCCTTCAGCGTCAACCGCCGCTCATTCACCGCGCTGATCGCCCACCCGACGACGAACCGGGAATACAGATCGGCTACTTGCTGACGATCCCGCGGAACCACCGCAGGGGGTCAACAGGCCGGCCGAGCGCCGCAGTCAGATCGAGCATGGAGTGGGTGTCTGGATGCCGCGGTGGCGGGCGATGCCGCAAGCCCCGTGAAAATTGATCCCACTTCGTCACGCCACCCATCTCGCAACATCCAAGGATCGTCGCGTGAGACCCGGCCGGCGTCAGGCCCTCGGGCCTG
>JAUSDY010000099.1 GCA_030650395.1 Acidobacteriota bacterium
ATCCCGATTGGCGCGTTCACGTCGATGGTGCACACTGTGTCGGGCATCGTGCTGCACCGCTTGCACCGGATGTTGAACGCCGGCGACGTGCCCTACGAAGCCGCGATGGTGATTGGCGCGATGGTCGACCTCGTGAAGGAGGTCGACCCGATGTTCTTCGACAAGATCGGCCTCGACACGCTCGAGCGCGACACGCTGCCCGAGTTGGCGTTCCCCGGCAGCCGCGCGTCGGGGGATGCCTACGCGGCTGAATTCGACCGCCGCCTCGGCGGCCGCGTCTCCCGCCTTCGCGACTGGTCCGCCGGCGCCGAGCGCGTCGTTGCCGACGCGGTCCGCGCCACCTTCGGCCTGACGACCGCCGAACTGGACGATGCGGAGGCGATCGATCGGGTGATGAACCCGGCGCGAAATCCGTATCGCGTGGACATGCTGGACGTCGCGTATCACTCGCCGATGATGCGCACGCTCAATCACGCCACCTACGTGTTCGAGAAGCGCTTGAGCCACACCGCCGACTCGCAGGATCAGCGGCATCGCATGGTCCCCGCGTCGCGGCCCATGATGACGCTCGCCGATACGACCGCACCCGACTACGTGACGCCGCGCCTGCTCCGCCAGAACGCGGCGGCGCTGGCCGTCTACGAACAGGCGATGGCCGACGCGTGGACGGCCAAGAACCGTCTGCTCGCGCTCGGCGTGCCGCTCGAGCACGCGTTGTATGTGCTCCCGAATTCCAAGGCGCTTCGCCTGGTCGAATCGGGATCGTTCATCGCGTTGCAGCATAAGTGGACGCTCCGGACCTGCTTCAATGCGCAGGAAGAAATCTACCTGGCGTCGATGGATGAGATCAGCCAGGTGCAGGCGATCCATCCGCAGCTTGGGCGGTACCTGGGCCCGCCCTGCGTTCTGAGAAACCAGATCGTGTCGCCGCGCTGCACCGAGGGCACGCACTTTTGCGGCGTGCCGGTGTGGCAGTCGTTCCCCAACGTCGAGCGCCGCCTCTAGACTATAGACTAGTGGCCTGGATCGCGCACCTCTACACCGCCCTCGGCGCCGTCATGGCGCTTGCCGCCACCGTCGCCATTTTCGCCAACGACTTTCGAACGGCGTTCCTGGCGCTCGTGGCGACCGTGTTCATCGACTCCACCGATGGCCTGCTGGCGCGGGCGCTGCGGGTCAAGGATCGCCTTCCGCACTACGACGGCGCGCGCCTCGACGACATCGTCGACTACCTCACGTATGTGTTCGTCCCCGTCCTGCTGATCTGGCGGGCCGGCCTGCTTCCCGACGGTTCGGTGTTGTGGGTAGGAGGGGCAGTGCTGCTCGCGAGCGCGTATGGGTTCGGCCAGGCCGAAGCGAAGGTGGTGATCGACACACCTGAAGCGGCGTTACGCAGGGGAGGCAAGCCGCCCGATCATTTCTTCACCGGTTTTCCGTCGTACTGGAACATCGTGGCTGTCTATTTGTTTGTGCTGGGGCTCGCGCCGATGACCAACGCGGCGATCCTCGTCGTGTTGTCGGTGCTCGTGTTCGTGCCGATCCGCTATGTGTATCCGTCGCGCACGATCACGCTGCAGGCGGTCACGAATGTCCTCGGCGCGATATGGGCCGTGCTGATCCTGGTCATCGTCTGGAGGTTACCGGCCACCGACGGTCCGTGGCTGGCGCTCTCGTTCGTGTTCCCCATGTACTACACACTGTTGTCGCTCTGGCTGCACGCGCGCTCGCGATGACGTATCGTCTCATCCGACGTTGATGCTGCTGCTGGCGCTGTCCGCGTCGTTTGTCGGGCTGAGGTCGAAAGCGTGACTCCCACGCCGCTGCATGCCGGCAATCCGGGACCGTTCACCGGCGAGGGCAACTGGGCCTATTTGATCCACGGTCCGCAGCCGGTGTTGATCGATGCCGGCGTCGGCCACGCGTCGCATCTCGATGCGATTGACGCGGCATCGCCTGGCGGCCCCGCGCGGGTGTTGGTCACGCACGCGCATAGCGATCACGCCAGCGGCGCGCCCGCGATCCATGCGCGCTGGCCCGCTGCGCAGTTCTTGAAGATGCCATGGCCGGAACGGGATGCGAAGCATGCCGTGCCATGGCAGGTGATCCGGCCTGGCGATCGTTTGCCGACTGGCGAGGGCGACCTCGAGGCGATTCACACGCCGGGGCACTCGCCGGATCATCTGGCGTTCTGGCACGAAGCGTCGCGCGCCGTGTTCGTCGGCGACCTGCTGGTGGCCGGTACCACGGTATTCATCCCGGCCTCCGACGGCGGCAGCCTCACCGAGTACCTGCGATCGCTGCATCGGTTGCTCGAGCTCAAGCCGCTGCGCGCGTGGCCAGCGCATGGACCCGTGATCGACGATCCCGAAGCGCTGATCCGTCACTATCTCGATCATCGCCACCAGCGTGAGTTGCAAGTGTTGGCGGCGCTCGAATCAGGACCGTTGACGGTGGAGCGGATCACCGAGGCGATCTACCAGCGCCTCACCGGTGCGCTGACGCCGATGGCGAGAGAGAGCGTGCTCGCGCACCTGCGCAAGCTCGAAGACGAAGGACGCGCGCGCAGCGACGGATCGCAGTGGACGACCGGTCCGTAAACGAGACGATATACTGTGGCCCCATGGTCCGGACGGTAGGTCTCGCCGGGGGCGGCGTCCTGCTTGCCTATTCAATCCTGTCGATTGTGACGGGACAGCAGCTCGTGGCGCTCGGCGATCTCGGGCAGATGGTGCCGCCTCTTGCGTACGCGGCGCTGACCATGTCGCTCGCGCGCCGGTGCCGAGGGCAGGTCCGAATCTTCTGGAATCTCAACGCCGTGCACGGCGTCATGTGGGCCATCGGCCAGGCCGTGTGGACCTACTACGACTTGGCGCGCGGTGGCGTGCCGGTGATGTCGCCGGCCGACCCGCTCTTCTTCGTCTCCAGCATTCCGCTGGCCGCGGCCTTGTACGGCCGGCCGGAACGCGACCGGCCCCGATGGCTCTTCGACATCGTGCTGCTGGATCTCGTACTGATCGCGCTGTTCTCGGCATTCGCCTACATCTACTTCGTCGTGTCGATTGCGGCGATCGACGGGCCCGAGCAGCTCTATCACGACAACCTCACTCAGCTGCTGAACGCGCGCAACCTCCTGCTCGCGTTGTGGGCCGCGGGCGTCTGGCGCACCTCGACCTCTCCTGCATGGCGGAAGATGCTGGGCGTGTACGCGGCGGGCCTGGCGCTGACCTTCGCCGGCGGACTCGTGTACGACTACGTCGACCGGTCGGGCCAGTACGTTGCAGGCGGACTGTGGGACCTCGCGTGGATGGTCCCGTACGTCGTGATGGCCCTGGCGGCCGGAATTGCGTATGACGAGAAACTGTTTGAGCCTGCTGAAGAAGCGCCACCGCTTGCGCGACTGCCGGTGGTCTCGCTGATCGCCACCACGCTGCTCGTGGCGATTCCGGCGATCGACGAGATCGCCCGGCGGCTCCTGGACGTGTCGCCCTCCATTGAGTTGCTGCGCACGCGCCTCGCGCTCGCGATGATGATCCCGTTCGGCTTTGTCGTCGTGGTGCGCGAGTTTTTCTCGAGGCGCGCCTTGATCCGCGCCGGGCAGGAGCTCGTCTCGACGCGCGAGCAGCTCGTGCTGGAGAAATTGGCGGCCGTGGGCCAGCTGGTGTCTGGCGTCGCGCACGAGCTGAACAATCCGCTGCAGGGGGTCCTGGGTTACGCCGAGTTGATGTTGGCGTCGAGGCCGTCGGCGCCGGAGTCCGAAGAGCTGCGCGCCATCCGCGACAACGCCAATCGCGCCGCCGGCATCGTCCGCAACCTGTTGACCTTTGCCGGCCGCACTTCGTCCGCGCGCGGCTGGCAGCAGATGAACCGCGTGGTGCGAGACGCGGTGGCAGTACGCGAGGCGCAGCTGCACGAGTCCGACATCGACCTTCGCGTCGAGCTCGCGGAGCGCCTGCCGCTCGTCTACATCGATCACACCCGCCTCGAAGATGTGCTCGTCAACCTGATCCAGAACGCCGAGAACGCGATCGCGGCGCGGCGGTCGGGCACCAGCATGCTGTCTGCGGTGCCCACGAGGGCGCGTGGCGAGATCACGGTGACCACGAGTTTCCGTGGCGAGCCGGATCGCATTCTGGTCGAGGTGTTCGACAACGGCAGCGGTCTCAAGGAAGAGGATCTGAGTCGCGTTTTCGACCCGTTCTTCACGACGCGCGAAGTCGGGCAGGGAACCGGGCTGGGCCTCTCGGTGTGTTACGGGATCGTGCGCGAGCACGGCGGCCAGATCACCGCCCGCAATGCCGTGGGCGGGGGCGCGGCGTTTAGCATTGAGCTCCCCGTCATGGCAGAGTCGCTGGCGTCGGCAGCGGCGGCCTTCGCTGGAGCGCCGCCGCCCGCCGCCCCCTTCTCGTCCGTCCCCGTCCCCGACGACACCGTCGACGCTCCAGCAAAGCGGCCCAAGGCCCTGGTAGTGGACGACGAGGAATCCAATGCCGCGCTGGTGCGACGCGTGCTGGCCGGCGCCGGCTACGACGTCGAGAGCACCACGCTGTCGCGGCGCGCGCTGGTCATGATCGAGCGGACCGCGTACGATGCCGTGATCGCCGACGTGAAGATGCCGGAGCTCAGCGGCCAGGAGCTCTACGGCCGGGTGTGCCAGATCCGTCCGGAAATGGCGCGCCGCTTCATCTTCATCACCGGCGACATCGACGGAGAAGAGACGCGCGAGTTCCTCGACCAATCGCGCTGCAGTTATTTCATGAAGCCCTTCAACCTGGAGCGCCTGACCGCCGCGGTGGACATGCTGACCGGCTCGCGCGCCCCGGACAACCTTGGATAGACCATGGACAAGATTGTCGACTTCATCAACGTCAACCGCGATCGCTACATCGACGAGATGAAGCGCTACCTCGCCATCCCGAGCATCAGCGCGCTGCCCGAACACAAGGGTGACGTGCGCAAATGTGCTGAGTGGACCGCCGACGAAATGCGCCGCATCGGCCTGCAGAACGTCCGGCTGGAAGAGACGCCAGGCCACCCGGTGGTCTACGGCGAGTGGCTTGGCGCAGCCGGCGCGCCGACGGTTCTCTTCTACGGCCATTACGACGTTCAACCGGTTGACCCGGTCAACCTGTGGACCTCGCCGCCCTTCGAGGCCACCATCCGCGATGGCGAGATCTACGCGCGCGGATCGGCCGACGACAAGGGCCAGGTCTTCATGCACTTCAAGGCCATCGAAGCGCACCTCAAGCAGAACGGCAGCCTGCCGGTCAACATGAAGATCCTGATCGAGGGCGAGGAAGAGGTCGGCAGCGCCAATCTCGATAACTTCATCAGCACGCACAAGGACCTGCTCAAGGCCGACGTCGTCGTCATCTCCGACTCGCCGATGTTCGATCGCGGCATTCCCTCAATTTGTTACGGCCTTCGCGGCCTGACCTACTTCCAGATCGATCTGCGCGGCAGCAAGTCGGATTTGCATTCGGGATCGTTCGGCGGAGCGGTCGCGAACCCGGCAATGGTGCTCGCGCAAGTGCTCGCGCAAATGAAGGACAAGAGCGGGCGCGTCAAGATCGACGGCTTCTATGACGATGTGGTGGCGCTCAGGCCGGAAGAGCGCGCGGAGTGGGCGAAGCTGCCGTTCAACGAGAAGAAGTACAAGCAGGAGCTGGGTGCGCCGAAGCTGTTCGGCGAGACCGGCTACACCACGCTCGAGCGGGTATGGGCGAGGCCGACGTTCGAGGTCAACGGCCTGCTGTCGGGATTCACGGGCGATGGCGCCAAGACCGTGCTGCCGGCGGTGGCGATGGCGAAGGTGAGCATGCGGCTGGTACCGAACCAGGACCCGAAGACGATCGGCGACTTGTTCGAGGACTACGTCAGGAAGGTCACGCCGAAAACCGTCGAGCTCAAGATCACGCGCATGCACGGCGGCAAGCCGTGGATGACCGATTTCGACAACACGTTCGTGCAGGCCGCCGGCCGCGCCATCGAACAGGGCTTCGGCCAGCGCCCGGTGTTCAACCGCGAGGGCGGATCGATTCCGGTGGTGTCAACCTTCCAGGAGGAGCTCGGCGTGCCATGCGTATTGTTCGGCGTCGGCCTGCCGGATGAAAACGCCCACGCGCCCGACGAGAAGCTCGATCTCGGCAACTTTCATAACGGCGTGATCGCGTCGGCGTATTTGTATAGGGAAATCGGGCAGCTGAAATAAGACGCCGGGTTCATTTTTTCAGTAACAGACTCAAAAATGAACCCGGCGTCTTAATTCAGTTGCGCCACTCGGCGGCGGAGCGTTTTCACGTGCTCCCAGACCTGCTCGGTTTCTTTCCGCTCGTCTTCGTCCTGCTCCGACAGGCGCGCCAGCTTGAGGTATTCCTCGAGGTCCCGCAGCGCGCGTGAAAAATCGTTCATATGATACGCGAGCAGTCCGCGATCGCGAAGGTCGGCGAGCGACGCGGGTTGTAGCGCCAGCAGCGCGTCGGTGGCAGACCGCGCCTGCGGAAACGAATGCATCTTCACGTACAGCTTCTTCAGGTTGAGCAGCATCCGCACCACCACCTGGCGGCGGGTTGCGCCCGCAAGTAGCGCGGCCTCAAAGGCCGCGTCCTCTCCCATGTAACGATTGAGCAGCTGACGGCAGTCGGTCTCGTTCAGGATCGCGCCGCCGTGGAACGGGTCGACGATCAGCCCGTCATCGGGGTTGCCGGCATGCGGATCCGGCAACGCGCGCACCAGGAAGTGACCAGGAAAATTCACGCCCTCGGCGCGCACCCCGGCGCGGCGCGCGACCTCGATGTAGAGGACCGCCATGGTGATCGGAATGCCCTTCTTCCGATCCATCACCTCGTTGAGGCAGCTGTTGCGCGGGTCGTCGTACTGTTCGCGGTTGCCGGCGAAGCCCAGCTCGCCAAAGAGGTAACGGTTGACCGCGTCGATGCGGGCGGCCAGAGGCGCGTCCTGTCCCGGGTCCTTCGCGACAAAATGAAACGCCTCGTCGCCGATGCGATCGAGCCGCTCAAGATACGGCGCCGGATCGAGCCGCGGGTATTCGATCCGCGCGACCAGCAGCGCCGCGGCAGCGAGGTCAGACCCCGGCCGGTCGGCGGCTTCCACGATCTGGTCGGCGAGCGTCTTCAACACCTCGGCCTCAGTCCGGGGCCCCCGCCACGTGGACTTTGCGTGGTGGGGTGGAGTCCGGGGCCCCCGCCACGCGGACTTTGCGTGGTGGGGTGGAGTCGGCACACAGCGCGTCCAGCGCGGCAAGGGTGAGCGCGTGCAGCCCCGGCACCACCAGCTCCGCGTTGGCGCGCAGCTCGGGTTCCGAGTAGGTGTTGGTCACGGCGACGCAGCGCAAGTCGGCGCCCCGCGCCGAGACAAGCCCCCACTTCGTGTCTTCGATGGCCACCGTCCGCCAGGGGATGAGCTCGCGGCCGGTCACCGCGCGAAGGCGCGCCAACGCCGTCACGTAGGGATCGGAACTGGGTTTGCTGCGCTCGGTTTGATCGGCGCCGACGATGACCGTAAACAGCGGGCGCAGGCCGGTTCGCTCGAGGACATCTTCGATCTCGTGGGTGAGAGAGCCCGAGGCGATCGCGATCGGCACGGCCGCCGCGGCCGCGCGGATGAAATCGGCCGCGCCGGGAAACAGCATCTCACCGGCGGCAGACAGTTCTTCGTAGCGCCGGCCCTTTTCGGCGATGAGCGCCGTGACCCGGCCGTCGTCCATGGGCAGGTCCTGGTCCATGCCGATCGCCTTGAACACGCCGACATCGTCGTAGCCGAGATAGCGCTCGAAGTAATCGGCGGCCGACATCGTGATGCCCTTCGGCGTGAGGATGTCCTGGTAGGCGAGAAGGTGCAGGCGTTCGGTGTCGACAATCACCCCGTCGAAGTCGAACACAATCGCCTGAAGCGCGTTCATGCTCACGGTACGCTCGACGCAGCCTTCGGCAAACGCTCGCCGGCGCGGATCGGCGTCGTCAAGCGGTTCTCCGCCGGTGGATACGGGCAATTGAACTCAGGGCTGTAGTAGCAATACGGGTGATAGGCGCCGTTGAAGTCGACGACGTAGATGCCGGTGGGGGTGGGGTCGAGCTCCATGTAGCGGCCGGCCGTGTAAGTTTCGGCGCCGCTTGTCAGATCCGAGAACGGCACGAACAACCGGTTCGCCTTCGGGGTGTCGACGTCGATGAACGCCGTGAGTTTCAGGGGCTGCCCTTTGAGGGAGAACTTCAACGTGCCGACGCGCTCGAGGGCGCGGATCTCGCCGGTCGAGGTCGGCACCTGGATGCGGGTGCGCACGTCGGCTGGTTGCAGCGTGGCCGGCACGGCGTACCCTTCATCGATCGGAAAGTAGGCAAGCGGCAAGAGCTCGGCTTTCTTGTCCGGCGGCACCGGCGAATCCGGATCGCTCTTGAAGCCTTCGTCTTTGGCGGCGCGGGCGGCCGCGATCTTCCCGGCGTAGTCTTCGGGTTCCGACGTGCACGCCGCCGACGCGAAGCCAGCCGCGAGAACGGCCGCAAGTATCCGGCACTTCACGGTATTCACTATGCCACGGGAGGTATGCTGCGTCACAGAGCGTCCATGACGAAGCTTGCATTTGCCACCATCGCGATTGCGCTCATCGCCGGCGCCTATCTGGCTGTTTTCTATTTGGCCCAGCGCAGCCTGCTCTTTCCGGTCCCCCCGTATTCGCCCAACGCGAATCTGGGCCGCGCCGAGATCGTTCGCCTGCCGGTTAGCGGCGGAGAAGCGCAGGCCTTGTTCCTCGCGCCGTTGGCCTCGTTCGAAGGACCCGCACCGCTTCTGATCTTCATGCACGGCAACGCTGAACTCGCCGACCACTGGGTGCCGATGTTTGAAGAGGTCACCGCCTGGGGCATGGGCGCTCTTTTGCTCGAGTACCCCGGTTACGGCCGCTCCGCAGGTAGTCCTTCGGAGCGGTCGATCAATGAAGCCGCAAATGCGGCTTACGATTGGGCGCTGAGTGATTCACGGATCGATAGTAAGCGTATCGTGCCGTACGGCCGCTCCCTCGGCGGCGGCCCTGCGGTCCGGCTTGCGGTCGACCGCGATGCGGCGGCACTGATCCTGGAATCAGCGTTTACGAGTGTCGCGGATTTCGCGGCACAGTTCCTGGCGCCGGCCTTCCTCGTCAGCGATCGCTTTGACAGTCTCAAGACACTGTCGTCATACCGTGGACCGTTGCTCGTCGTCCATGGATCGCACGACCAAGTCGTGCCCATCGCTCATGGCCGCGCGCTGGCCGCCGCGGTTGCTGGCGCCAAGTTCTTCGAAGTGCCGTGCGGTCACAACGACTGCCCGCGGCCGTGGCCCCTGATCAGGACATTTCTTGACGAGAATGGCGTGACAGCGCCGCGCGCCGTTCGTTAGGAGGTCAGTCGGCGCGCAGCGCGCGCTCCAGGAGATCTGCCACGTCGAGCACTGGTGCATTCCGGTGTAGATAGTCCCGATTCAACTGGGCCCCCTGCACGCGAACAATCCCCATGATGTCGCGCCACTGGCGGTCGGACACCTCGCCACCCTTGCGATACCAGCGCAGCTTTTGGAGGAGGATGTCCTCGGGCGGATGGACGTACAGGATCCGGCCCGCGACTTCCACTCTGAGCCGCCGCGCGATTTGCTGGGAATCGAGCGGCGTGCCTCCTGCCACAAATAGGACCTGGCAGCAAAACGTCACTCGGAGCGCAACGCGAAGGTCCCCGGGGACTGCGGCCAGTTTCTTCATGGCGCCGCGCATTGTAGCCGACTACAGTGAAATCGTGCACCCGTCGCTCGCGCACCTGCATCATCGGCCCTGGCCGATGCCGTCGCGGCCGTGGATCGGACGGCAGACCTGGTGCGACCTGTTGTTCGCCCACTGGCCCGTGCCGGTCGCCAGCGTGCGTCACCTCGTCCCCGCCAGTCTCGACGTCGACGCCTTCGATCGGCAGACGTGGATTGGCATCGTCCCGTTCAGGATGGAAGGCGTGATGGTACGCGGCGTGCCGAGCGTGCCGTGGATTTCCGCCTTTCCCGAGCTGAACGTGCGTCTCTACGTGACTCGCGATGGCAAACCGGGGGTGTGGTTTCTCAGCCTCGATGCGTCGAACCCTTTGGCGGTGTGGGCGGCCCGCCGCTTCTTTCATCTCCCTTACGAGCACGCGACGATGACGGTGGATGTGAGCCAGGCGGGTGTCGATTACCGATCGCTGCGGCGCCCGACGCCGGTGGCATTCGAGGGGACGTACCGCGCCACCGATGCGCCGGACACCTCAAAGCCCGGCTCGCTCGAACACTGGCTGACCGAGCGGTATTGCCTCTACGCGCAGGATCCGCGTGGCCGCGTCCTGCGTTGCGAAGTGCATCACCGGCCGTGGCCGTTGCAACGCGCCGAGGCGGTGATTCGCCGCAACGAGATGCTCAAGCCGCACGGCGTGTTGCTACCCGACATCAAACCGCTGTTGCATTTCGCAAAGCGGCTCGAGGTGATCGTCTGGGCGCCGAAGAGGGTGAGTTAGGACCTCAGAAAATAGCGTCAGAAAATCGCGGTGACGAAAATGAAGACGGCGGTCGCTGCGGACAACTGCAGTGCAAGCGCAACACGATCGCGCAGGAACAACACTCCAAGTCCGAGGAAGCCCGCGGCCGCGTAGAGGAAGTTCCAATAGAGATCGCGCGTGCCTTCCTGCAATCCCCGCGTGCCGGCCTGGCGCCGCGTCTGCTCGATGATGGTGTTGGCGATATCGCGATCGCTTTCGCGATCGAGCTCGAAGTAGCGGCCGCCGCCGGCCGTCGCCAGCCGAGACAGCTCGGCACGGTTGAGGAACGAGCGGATCGCCGGTTGTCCCTGCCCGCGCAGCGGATCCGGGATGATGCCGCCCACTGTGGTGCCGACGCCGATCGCATTCAGCGGCACGCCTTTCTCCTGCGACAGGGCCAGCGACTTCGCGACCTCGCCGCTCCACGACTGCCCGTCAGAGATCAGGATGAACGCGCGCGCGTTGTCGTCTTCCGGCGCCGCTTTGTGCGCGGGATTGTTGCGCCGAATCTCTTCGTCCTTCTCGATCAACCGCAGCCCCCAGTAGATGCCGCGCTCGGTATTGGTGTCCCAGGTGCCGTCGTCTTCGAGGCGAAACGGCGATGTTTCCTGAAGGTGATCGAGAAAGAAAAAATACGTGTTGGGATCCTTCGTCAGCCGAATCTGCGGCGTCGCCAGGTGCGCGAACAGCGCCATCGCGACGCGATCGTTCTCCCACCGCAACGATTCGCCGAGTGTTCGGAGAAACTTCATCGAGCGCTGCCAGCGGTTGCCGCGGACGTCGGTGACGTGCATGGACGACGAGCCGTCCTGCAGGATGACGAGGTCGACGCCGGCGGTGCGGATCAGCGACGTCACGGCGGTCGGCCGCGCCAGCGCGAGGATCGCGGAGGTGGCCGCGGCGAGCAGGAAAAACCAGAACAACAGCTCGCCAAAAAACGGCACGCGCTCGTGCACCGGCACACGGCGGCCCTGCAAGAACGCGCGCGCGTCGGCCCGCCGGCGCCAGACCTGCCAGAACCAGAGCAGCAGCAGGACGCCGGGAACGGCGAGCAGCGGCAGAAATCCGGGTGCGCCGAAATTCACCCTATCCCTTTCTTACCTTCGTGGTTCCCTTGCCGGCCTTCTCGGCTTCGAGCCGCTCGTCGGGACGCATCGGGACGATCATCTTGAACTTCTTCATGTCCGACGCTTCGGGAGGAGCGCCCGCAAATCCGTGGATGCTGAGGTTCGCCTTCATCATGTCCAGCGATGCCACCGGCTGCCTGCGTGCGGCAATCACCGCGCGAAGACGGACGGCGTATTCGTAATTGAACGCGGCCTCGGTGTTGTTGGGGTCTTCGCGCAGGATTTCCGCGTAGCTCTTCACGACCTGATCGAGCCGGCCGACCACCGCCTGCCAGGTGCCGCCTTCGCGGCGCAGCGTCCGGTACGCCGCGTTGGCGCCGAGCAGCTTCGCCTGCGGATTACTGGCGACCGTGTTGTAGTCGCCCGTCCAGTACGCCGCCGTTGCCTCGAGCGTTGCCGCGTCGGCGACCGTCCGGCTCTCGCCGGGCAGCAGCGCCGCCAGCCGGCTCGGGGCCTCGGCGGCGGTTGCCGCCGCGCTGTCGTAGCGCAGCGTGACGAGGTCACGTTCGGCCGCCGCGACGCGCTGCTCGAGCTCGCCTGCCCGCCACAGGATCGCACCACCGGCCAACAGCAATATCGCCGCCAGCCCCTGCCCAAACCAAGACGTCGATGTCATGTCTTCTCCTCAGGCGGGTCTAAAGACCCGCCTCTACACTACGGAAACGTTTGAAACGTCGGCACCGTGAACCGCACTAGCAAGGCGAGGCACCAGAACGCCGCGCCCGTCAGCGCGAACGGCGCATAACGCGGCCGCTCGGTGCTGTACTGCTTCAACTCGATTTTCCCCGGTGACGAGCGATCGATCGCGCGGATCGACTCGACGATCATCTGCTCGTCCGCGCCGGAAAAAAACTTGCCGCCGGTCTTCTGCACGGCGTTGATCCACAAGTCGTCGGCGACGCTGCGCTTGTTGGCGATGTTGCCGCCGATCTTGATCAGGTAGACCGGGATCTTTGCGCGCATCGCTTCGCCCAGCACATCGTCCACCGTCTTGCCGTTCTCCAGCACGTCGGCGTCGGCGCCGTCGGTGAAGATCACCATCAGGTTGCCCGCCGAGTCGAGATAGTCGAACGCCTGGAAGAGCCCGACCGACTGCTCCACGGCCCTGGCCACCACCGTTCCCTGGTCGGGAAATGCCATGAACTCGTTCCAATCGCCGATCAGGCTGGTGCTCAGCAGGATGTTCTCGTAATCGGTCGTAAACGGCGTGATGACGTAGGCGTTGTCGCCGAATTCGATCAGCGACATCAGGTCGCGGTACTTGCCCTGCATGCGGCGCTCGATGAAGAACCGCGCCGCGCCGACGGTAGTGAAAAACGCGGCGTTATTGGGCGCCCCTTTTGCCAGGCGCGCCGATGGCAGCGCCGACAGCATGCTGGACGATGCGTCGATCAGCAGGCTGATGCGGCGGCCGGGATACGTCGTTTCGGAGCGCGTCAACGCCGTTCGCGGATCGGCCAGCGCGAGGATGAAGAAGGGCAGGCCGGCGAGCGCGAGCAGCAGCGCGCCGTGCCGCGACAGCGACGCGCGCGACCAGCCGGCGCGCGTGACGATGGCCGGCAGCGCCATCCGGTGCTGGCCGGGATTCCGTGCGCCGAAGGAGCGGATCACGATGAAGATGATCGAGACGCCGATCAAAAGGATCACGGCCTGCCGGGCGGTGGAGCTTTGGGCAAACAGCAGCCGCTCGAGACGAAGATCTCCCCACTCGGCCCACGTGGCCTCGAGAAGAACTCTGAGATCTCGAAACATCTCCATAAGCGTTAGCGCCAGGCGGGTCTAAAGACCCGCCTCTACGTCGACATGAACTACGACCAGACTTTTTTCCGCAGGTCGACCAACGATTGAACGAACGCGTTCGACCATTCCGAGATCAGCGAATGCGCCGAGCGTTGCTGCTTCGTGATGCGAATCGCGGTCTCGACCGCTTCGTCGCACGTCGAGCCGATCTGTTCGACTCGGCCATAGCGGGCGATCGTGAGGGCGCGCAGCGCATCGGCCAGTCCAGGCGCTCTGCTCTCGGGCGCTGACTCGGGCGTGACCGACCCCGACACCAGCGCCTTCGAACGGCCGATGCCGCGGCTGACGAGCAGCTCGCCTTCGACCGCGGTGTCCATTCCCTTGACGGGCCGCTGTCCGACGGCGCGGCCGGTGGCGAAACTGCCGGCGATGCGCAGCGCCGACAACGCGCGGCCGGCCAGTTCGGCCGTCCATCCGCCGCGGCTGGCCCGCTGCACGTTGGCCAGCTCACCCGCGACGGCGCCGAGAATCGTGCGCGGTCCGACCCGGACCCTCGCCGCTTCGCTGATTGGCGTCTTGCGGCGCAACATCCCGAACAACATCAGCAACACCAGCAGGCCGGCGAGCGCGAACAGGACGCCGGCGATGGTGCGAAACAGATTGGCGCGCGAGAGCCGGGACTCGATCGCCGAAAACGGCGCCGCCGCCGCTTCACGGATGTCGTTGGTGTCGTCGGGCACGAGCGAGATCAGCCGAATTGCGGCACGCGGCAGCGCGTAGCTCTGGTCGCGGCCCTGCACCGACTCGCCGCCGGCCACCTTGCTCTCGACGCGATAGCTCACCTCGAGCGGCGGCACGGCGACGTCGTCACCGAAGGCGTCTTCGGCAAGAAGACGAAGCCGGTAGTCGAACTGAAAGAACCGCTTACCGGTCGTCACGAGGTCGCCGGGGTGCGTGCCGCCGAGCACCTCGAACGGCGGCAGCTGCACCACGTTGGCCTCGAGCTTCGAGAAATCCGGGACGATCTTGGTCGCCTCGGTCTCGAGCACCGAGCAGGTCAGCGTGAGCCCGAACGGCTCGCCGGTCCTGATCGCGCTGGTGCTGGTCCGCCACCAGCACGTGATCGGCTCGACCTCCACCATGTCGGTCCCGGTCTGCGCGTATGCCACAGCGGGAGCAAGCAAGCCGGCGAGCAGGGCAACAATGAGGGTCTGTGTCTTCATGTTGTTAGGGGCTCTGAACTCTGAACTCTGAACTCTGAACTCTGAACTACTTGCGGCGCCGAAGGCGCCGCTCCGCTACCCATTCAACGAGAGCGACGTCGAATTTCACTTGATCAATTCCGAGGCGGATCACATCGAGGTCGACCTGCTTGGCTTGTCGGGTGACTTCGTCTTGCCAGGCGCGAACCCGCGCGCTCTGACGGCTGAGCTCGCCGCGCGACATCATGCGCGTCTTACCCGTTTCGACGTCGAAGACTTCGATCCAGCCGGCCGAGACCTTCGGCAGGTCGAAGGCAAACGAGGCATCCACCATCATGATGAACACGTCGTGCACGTTGTCGACCTGCGACAGCTCCCGGACGAACTCCTCCGCATCGTCGAACAGGAAGTCCGAGATCACCGGCATCATCGAGGTCTTGCGCGAAAAGCCGCTCAGCGTGGCGTTGAGGTTGCTGGTGTGCCGCAGGTCCTGCAGCCCGTGCCCGTGCTGGTAGGCCTCGAGGCAGTGGATCACCTGGCCCTTGCCGATGCGCGGCCGCACCGCGCTGAGGTTGCGAAAGCCTTCGTCGAAGGTGACGAGGCCGATCGAGTCCTGAAAAAAAACAGCGGACATGCCGATGGTCGCAATCGCGCGTGCGATCAGCGTAGCGATCTGCAAGCCGGCCTGGTCGGACCCGCCCGCGTCGACGCCGCAGCGCGTGGAGGCGGAGCGGTCGGCCACGATCACGACGCCGGACGTGGTCGGCTGCTCGAACTCGCGGACGATCAGCGGGCTGAAGTTGGTGAGCGACGACTGCGCCCAGTCGATCGCTTCGAAGCGATCGCCGGCCTGCCAGTCGCGCAACCCGACGAAGTCGAAGCCAGTGCCGTGGAACAAGCTCGAGTGCTCGCCGATCGTGAACTCGCGCCTCCGCTTGAGGATGAGTAGCTCGACCTCCGTGATCTCGGAGAGATCGATGAGCGGCTCGGCCCCGCGCTCCTCAGGCGTGTAGCCCGTTGAAGGCCGCGTCCTCATGGAATGGGCGTGCGCTCGATGACGTCCTTGATCACCGCGTCGGTGGTCAGGCCGTGGCTGGCGGCGTGCGGTCCGAGCCAGAGGCGGTGGCCCAGCACGTAGGTGGCGAGGTCCTGGATGTCTTCGGGATAGACCTCGTCGCGGCGGCGGACCAGCAGCGCCCAGACCTTGGCGAGACGGCCCCACACGATGATCGCGCGCGGCGACGCGCCGAGGTCAACGCCGGTTTCAACCAGCTCCGACGGTGAATGACGCAGCCAATCGGTGTCGGGGTTGTAGGGGCGCGTATGCGAGACGAGGCGCTGAATGTAATCGCCGAGCCGCTCGTGCAGAAACACGTGTTCGGTGATCGCGGCGCGCAGCTCGATGATCCGCTCCTTGCGCATCAGCGGGTTGAGGCGGACCTGCTTGAAATCGAAGTGCACCAGCTTGCGCTCTTCTTCGGGCGGCAGGTAGCCGATGTTCACCATGATCGCGAAGCGATCGGTGGCCGCTTCCGAGAGCGGAAATGTGCCCTGGCCCAGCTCGATCGGGTTCATCGTGGCGATCGCGAAGTTGAACGCCGGCAGCTCGTAGGTGGTCTTGCCCACCGTCACGGTGCGATCCTGCAGGCCTTCGAGAAACGCGCTCTGCGACTTGAGCGGGATGCGGTTGATCTCGTCGAGCAGGATCACTTCGGCTTCGGCCAGCGGCCCCATCTCGGTGGTGAGCACGCCGGTGGCCGGGTTGATCATCTGGAAGCCGACCACCTCGGTCGGCTGCAGGTCGGCGCGGCCCTGGATGCGCGCGAACTTGGCGTTGCTGATCGCCGCCAGGATCACGCCGAAGAAGGTCTTGCCGACGCCCGGCACGCCTCGCAGCAGGAGGTTGCCCGAGCTGACCTGGCGCTGCTCCTTCTTGTCGTAGGTCGTCGGAATCTCCGACAGCAGCACGATGTTGGCCAGAATCTTCGGCTGGGTGTAACCGACAAGGGCCTTGCTGCCTTCGGCGAGGATGGCCTCGTGGAAGGTGATCGCGTCTAAGAGGTCAGGATGCACGGGTCCGCCTTGAAAACGCCAATCGTATCCGATGCGGACAACTGGCGCTAGAATCCTTCGCACATGCAGAAGGTCGCCCTGGGGACGGGCGGGTTGACGGTTTCGGTCCAGGGGCTGGGCTGCATGGAGCGGGGCATCACCTTTTTCGATACCGCCGATGTCTACGGGCCGTTCACCAACGAGATCCTCGTCGGCAAGGCGCTGAAGCCGCACCGATCCAGCGTCGTGATCGCCACGAAGTTCGGCATCGTGCGCGACCCGGACGGCGCCCGGCGCGGGATCAGCGGCAAACCCGACTATGTGCGTGAGTGCTGCGACGGCTCGCTCAAGCGGCTCGGCGTCGACTACATCGATCTGTACTATCAACATCGGCCCGACCCGGCGACGCCGATTGAAGAAACCGTCGGCGCGATGGCCGGCCTCGTGAAGGCGGGGAAGGTCCGCTACCTCGGGCTGTCTGAGGCAGGCCCGAGCGACATCCGCCGCGCGCACAAGACCCATCCCATTACCGCGCTGCAAACGGAGTACTCGCTATGGAGTCGCGATCCGGAAGCCGACATCCTGCCGACCGTTCGTGAGCTGGGCATCGGCTTCGTGGCGTACAGTCCGCTCGGGCGCGGATTTCTGACCGGCGCGATCACATCACCGGACGACTTCGCCGCCGACGACTTCCGCCGGCATTCGCCGCGCTTCCAAAGCGAGAACTTCGCCGCCAATCTCACGCTGGTCAGCAAGGTGCAGGAGCTTGCCGCGGCAAAGGGCTGCACGCCGGGCCAGCTCGCGCTGGCATGGACGATGGCGCAGCCGGGTGTCGTTCCCATTCCAGGAACGAAGCGCCGCACCTATCTCGAAGAGAACGCCGGCGCCACCGAGGTGTCTTTATCGAAGGCCGACCTGCGCGCGATCGATCAGGTCATGCCCTCTGGCGCCGCCGCCGGCCTGCGTTATCCCGAGGCGTTTATGCCGAAGCAGACGCCGCCGTTGCCGTGAATCCTGCAACTTTCAAGGAAATCGCTCGTGTGACCCCTTCGCTGTTACAATTAGAGCCCTCGGCACCAAGAGATTTTCCGAAGGAGAGTGTGTGATGGCGGTTGGAAAGAACGTTGGCTGGGCCCTGACTATTGGGATCGCGATGCTGACCGCGGGCGCAGTCGGCATGGTGGCGCCACTCGGTCTCGAAGCCCAACAGGCCGCGCCTGCGCCCGAGGTGACCTTCACCAGGGACATCGCGCCGATCCTGCAGCGCAGCTGCCAGAACTGCCATCGGGCCGGCCAGGTCGCCCCAATGTCGCTGGTCACCTACGAGGAGACGCGGCCCTGGGCGCGCTCCATGAAGGCGCGCACCGCGATTCGCGACAAGTTCGGCACGATGCCGCCGTGGTACGTCGAGAAGAACATCGGCATCCAGCATTACAAGAACGATCCATCGCTCAGCGATGAAGAGGTCGCGAAGATCGCGAAGTGGGCCGACACCGGCGCCCCGCGCGGCAACGTGGCCGACATGCCCGCCCCGCGCGTGTTCCCAGACGGGGCGTCCTGGCACTCCGGCCAGCCCGACTTGATCGTCGAGAGCCCGGAGATCACGGTCAAGGCCAACACGCCCGACTGGTGGGGCGAGTTCGAGCCCACGAAAATCCCGGTCACCGAGGATCGCTACGTCAAGTCGGTGGAGATTCGCGAGGTCAACAACTTCACGACTGAATCCGGTCGACAGACGGTCGGCCAGCGCTACGTGTGGCACCACCTGATCTGGGCCACCGCCGAGTTCAACGGAGAGGGCGACGCGATCGACGCGTCGCTGACCGAGGGTGCGGTGGGCTGGCCGGTGCACGAGGTCGGCCGCAACGCCGATGTGTTCGAGCCGAATGCCGGCCGGCTGCTCAAGGCCAACTCCAGCATCATTTACCAGTCGGCGCACCTCCATGCGGGCGGCCTTGACGTGAAGTCAAAGCTGCTGTTCGGCTTCCGGTTCCACCCGAAGGGCTACAAGCCGGCCCGCCGCAGCACGCTGCGCGCCCTCGGTAACGGCCTCGACATCGACATCAAGCCGAACGAGGCGAACCAGCAGCTGCACGCCTACCTCGTGCTGCAGCAGCCGACCAAGATCGCGACCTTCGAGCCGCACCTGCACGCGCCCGGTCAGCGCATGTGCCTCGAGGCCATCTGGGGCATCAACATCCAGACGCTGACCTGTTCCGGTTACGATCACAACTGGGTCCGTCAGTACGAATACGACGACGACCACGCGCCGTTGCTGCCGCGCGGCACCATCCTCCACATCATCGGCTACATGGACAACACGCCGAATAACAAGAACATTCCCGACCCGCGCAACTGGCAGGGCTCGGGCAACCGCTCGATCGCCAACATGTTCATCGACCTCGGTCAGTCGGTGCCGCTGACCGACGACGAGTTCCAGCAGGAGATGGCGGAACGCCGCAGAAAACTCGGGCCGAATCGGCCCGACGTCATCGTCGGCTGTCCGCTCTGTAACGTGGTGCCGCCGCCCGCTAAGCCGACAACCACGGCCAAGCCCGGGCAGCAGCAATAACAGTTAAGAGTTAACAGTTAAGAGGTCGGAGTCAACGGACAATGAAGCGATCAATATACGTGCGGCTTCTTCTCGCCGCACTCACGGTGGGGCTCGCCTATCAAACGGCGGGCACCCAGATGCTGTCGTACTCGCGCGGACAGAATGTCTCGCCCGCGTTCGAAGGCTGGGAGAAGAACGACGACGGGTCGTTCAACATGATGTTCGGGTACATGAACCGCAACTGGGAAGAGGAAGTCGACGTTCCGATCGGCGCCGACAACAGCATCTCGCCGGGCGTGCCCGATCAGGGCCAGCCCACGCACTTCCTGCCGCGTCGCAACCGCTTCCTGTTCAAGGTCCGCGTCCCCAAGGACTGGGGCAAGAAGGAGCTGGTCTGGACCCTCACCACCAGGGGCAAGACCGAGCGCGCGTTCGGCACGCTGCGTGAAGATTCGCTCGTCGACAACCTGGTGCAGGCATCCGAGCAGGGCGCGCTTGGTGCCGGCATCAGCAGCCCCGAGATTCGCGCCAACCAGCCGCCGGCGATCAGCATGGACGGCGGCGATCGCCGCGCGCAGGTCGGGCAGCCGCTCACCTTGATTGCGATCGCGAAGGACGACGGCGTGCCGAAGCCGCGCTATGGCCCCGATTCCCGCGAAGCGGCTGCGATCGCACGCGCGCGGGCCAGGGCGTTCGGTACCCTGTTTGGCAAGCCGTCCGGTAACGCGACGCCTCCCGCGACGCCTCCCCCTCCTGCTGTGACGACGCCTCGCGGAACGGTGGCGTTCGATCCGGCCGCGCAGCGGCCGCCCTCCGCGATTACGGTCGGGAGCCAGACAGGGCTGCGCCATTCGTGCTTCGTGTATCGGGGCGCCGGCAAAGTGACCTTCACCCCGACACAGGCGAAGGTGTGGGAAGACACCCGCGCGGGCGCCAACTCGCCGTGGGCGCCGCGCTGGATGGCGCCGGCGGTGCCGGCGGATGGCAAGTACACCGTCTCGGTGAGCTTTGCAGATCCGGGTGAGTACACCATCCGTTGCCTGGCATCCGACGGCGCGCTGAACACGCCAAAAGACATCGTCGTAACTGTGACGAAGTGACTATCTGTAGGGACAAACCTTAAGGTTTGTCCCTACGCATCACTGACAGCGGGGATGTCCAGCAAGCCGCCGATGGGGTCCTTAATCCGATCGCCGGGCGTGTCGTTGGTCAGCCGTACCAGGGTTTCGATCGGCCGGTACGGGGTAGTAGGTATTGGTCTGGAATTCGGCGCCGAGCTTGGCCCAGTCGGCCGAATTCACCCACAAATCCAGCCGTTGCAGGGTCTGGCTGCCAAAAAGGTCGTCGGCGGACTGCGCGCGGGCCGGCGAGACCCCGGCCCAAAGCACGGCGAAAGCGAGTGTTAGGACGTATTTATGCACGGCCCACTAATATAAACGAGGTCTCCGCCAGACAGGTTTAACATTGCTCTAGGGATTCTCTAAAGACAAATGCCGCCCCCTTCGCCCCGCGCGTTCGGCCTCACCCTGGTCATTGGGTGTGCGGTGGCTACTGCGTGGTGCAGTGGCGGCGGCTCATCGACGTCGCCGGGACCCCCCGCGTCGGCGGTTTCACCTTCGCCCGTGACCCCTGTGGAGCCGCCGGTCAACGCGTCGCCGCCGGTGACGACGCCGACACCGCCGGTGACGACGCCGACACCGCCGAGCTCGGGCACCACCAACTGGGTCAACATCGTCGGCGACACCGGCTTCTGCGGATCCCCGGCGATGGCGCAGCTGTCGCGCCTCATTGCCGACCGCGGTGGCGACCTCCTGCTGGCCGGCGACATCGCCTATCCGAGCGGCACGGTCGACCAATACATGCGGTGCTTCGACCCTGAGCTCGGGCGTTTCAAATCGCGGTCGTGGGCTACGCCGGGCAATCACGAATACGAGACACCCGGCGCGACCGGTTACTTCACCTACTTTGGCGAGCGCGCGGGCCCCGAACGGCGCGGCTATTACGCGATCCGCGAGGCGACCTGGCAAGTGCTGATGCTGAACTCGAACCTGCCCATGACCCGCAACTCGCCGCAGTACGAGTTTGCGCGCCAGCAGCTGCAGACCAATCCCGCGCGCTGCGCGATGGCGGTCATGCACCACCCATTTGACACGTCGGGACCGAACGGGCCGAATCCGAACCAACGCGATCTCTGGGAGATGATGTACGGCCTCGGGCTGGATGTCGTCGTGGCGGGACACGATCACATTTACGAACGCCACGCCCCCCAGGATGCGAGCCAGCAGTCCGATCCTGCCAGGGGCATTCGGCTGTTCATCGCCGGCACCGGCGGGGCGCCGCCCTACCAGCGGGCCCGTCGCGCTGCGCGCTCGGAAGAGTTTCTCCCCATTCACGGTTTGCTGCGCCTCAAGCTCGAACCGGCGCTCTACGAATGGGAGTTCCTGGACGTGAACGGCGGTGTCCGCGACCGCGGGCTGAATATCTGCCACTAAGACGCCGGGTTAATTTTTCGCCCGTCGTACTTCGAAAAATGAACCCGGCGTCCTAGCGTCTCAAATCAAACGCCCGCAACTCGCGCTCGTTGCGAACGTAGTAGCGAGCGTTGGCGAGCGCGGGGTAGGCGCGCACCATTCCTGGAATCACCTGCGCGCGTGACGCGTAGCGGAACGCCTTGGGCGATGCGGGCGCCAGCACCAGCTCACCCGACTCGCGCATGATCACCAGCGCTTCGCCCGCGATCAGTAGTGTGCCTGCCCCGAATCCGTCCGCGTTCCACATCACCTTCCCGGTGGCGAGCTCGATGCAGCGCAGGCTCTGTCCGAATTCCTGGCGGCCTTCGAATCCGTACAAGTAACCGTCCTTGTAGACGCTGGTCGAGTAGTGATTCGAGAGCGATTCGTCGCCCGACCACACCGGCTTGACGGCGTTGTTGGCGACCTGCAGCAACACGGCGCCGGTGCCATAACTCGCCGATAGGAAAATCTGATCCTTCACGACGATTGGCGTCGCCGCATTCACCGACGCCGCCATCCGGGCGCGCCAGCGGAATTGGTAACGGACCGCGCCGTTGGCCGGATCGAGCGCCACCAGGCCGGTGCGCGTGAAGAACACCGCCGTGTGTTGCCCGGCAATGTCCGCCATGATCGGAGCCGAGTAACTGGCCTCGTCGGTCGTCGACGTCCACAGCGTCTTGCCGCTCGCCGCGTCGAACGCCACGATGCCGCCGGTCTTGCCGCCGACGTTCACCATTACGCGATCGCCGTCGACCAGCGGCGACGACGCGACGCCGAAGTAGCCCTTCGGCGCCTGGAACACCTTGCGCGTCTCGACGGACCAGAGCAGTTTGCCCGAGGCGAAGTCGATGCCGCTCAGCACGCCGTCCGCGCCATGCGTGAACACGCGGCCGCCGGCAATCACGGGCACCGCGCGCGGCCCCTCGTCGAACCCGAAGTCATCGCGATAGCTGGTGGGGTAGTCGACGGTCCACACCGTCTTGCCCGTGAGGGCATCCATCGCTTCCACGGTTTCGCGGTTGCTGACGCGGTGGAAGAGGATCAGCCGCCCGCCCGAGACGGCAGGACCGGAAAAACCGGCGCCGACGTCGCGCTTCCAGATCAGCGGCGGGCCCGAGCGCGGGAAGGAAGGAACGATTTCGGGTCCGGCGTAAATGCCGTTGCGTCCGGGCCCGAGTATTTGCGGCCAGTCTTGTGCTTGTGCAGCGAGTAGCGATTCAACGAAAAAAACAACCACGAAGACGCGAAGCACACGAAGACAAATTTGCATTTAGGTCTTAACCTTCGCGGCCTTCGTGTTCTTCGTGGTTTCTTTTTACTGCTTCGTGGTCGCTGGCTTCGGCGGCGCCGGGCGCGGGAACGTGCCGTCGCGCATCGCCGCCTGGTAAATCACGGTCGCGATCACGACCGCGGCCTGCTTGAGATCGGCCGGATCGATGCGTTCGGCGAAGTCGACATTCGTGTGATGGGTGCGGACGTCGTAGTTGGCGTAATTCTGAACCGCCTGGAACCCCGGGATGCCGACCGCGAGGAACGAAAGGTGGTCGGTGGCGCCGATGCCTCCCGGCGACGGCATGATCGCGCCGAGGCCGGCGACCGGCTTCAGCCACTCTTCCATGATCTTCCGCGCCGGGTCGTTGCCCTCCATGTAGAAGCCAGTGACCGGCGGGTAACCGTTGTCGAAGTTGAAATAGACGGAGAGCTTGTCGCGCGCCGCCTTGTTCTTGTCACCCGCGAAGTGCTGATCGACGTAGGCCTTCGATCCGAGCAGGCCCTGTTCCTCGCCCGCCCATAACGCCAGCCGAATAGTCCGGCGCGGCCGCACGCCCAGGGCCTTCAGGATCCGCATCGCCTCCATCGTCGTGGCGATGCCGTCGGCGTTGTCGGTGGCGCCCGTTCCGGTGTGCCACGAGTCGAGGTGCGCGCCCAGCATCACGACCTCGTCTTTGAGCGCGTTGTCGGTGCCCGGAATCTCCGCGATCACGTTGTGCGTGTTGCGATCCTCGTCGTTGAAGCGGGCCTGCACTTCCACCGCGAGCTTGACCGGGATCTTCTGCTGCAGCATCCTCGCGATCAGGTTGTAGTGCTCGGTGGCCAGCACGATCGACGGCACCGAGTTGGCGCCCATGTCGCGGCCGGTGACGAACACGGTGCCGTGCTCGCCGATGTTGGGCTCGATCGTGACGCCGACGCCTTCGGCCTTGAGCATGGCGAGCCGCTCGGCGTTCAGCTGCGGCGGACGCACGGGGGCCGGCTGCGGTCCCTTCAAATCGCCGGAGGCGACCGGGCGATCGGCCCTGATGGCGTAGGTCATCACCGGGCTCGTCATCACGATGGCGCCCTTGAGCCTGCCGGACTGCGCTTTGACCTCGTTGGCCTCGAGGGCGGGCAGCCACACCGGCGCGGCGACGATGCGTCCGGCTGTCGAAGGCGACCATCCTTTCGGATAGCCGATCATCGGCATGTAGCGCGGTTCGATCATCTCGACCGACACCTTGTCGAGCGTCCAGCCGCGCCCGAACGCGAAGGGCTCGGTATGGACCTCGCTCATGCCCCATGCCCTGAGCGTTTCCTGCGTCCACGCCACAGCGCGCTTATGAGCGGGCGAGTTGGTCAGCCGTGGCCCGATCGCGGTCACGAGGTGATCGAAGGTGTCGAGCACCTTCGACCGATCCAGGCCCTCCGCCTTGATCTTCTCGATCACGGAGAAATCGACCTTCTCCTGGGCGGCGCCGGGAACGGTGGCGGCAAGCACAGCGGTGATGGTGGCAAGAAAGAACGTTCTCATGCCGCGAATTCTACTCCTGTCGGGCTCCCTTCGACTCGCGTCACGCCCGTCAGACTCGCGTGACACTCGCTCAGGGCAGGCCGTAAAAGCTCTATAATTCCCGCGATCGGGGAGGACACAGCAATGAAGACCAATCGACGCTCGTTTCTGCGGATGACCGGCGCCCTGGGCGCGGGGGCTCTTGCCTTTGGCGACAACAGCATCGAGCTGGTGGCGCAGGCGTCGCGGGCGCTCGGCAACCGCACGGCAGACGACGTGGCCGCCGACGAGGGCTACTGGCGCGACATCCAGAATGCCTTCACGTTGGATCGCTCGCTGATCAATCTCAACAACGGCAACAGCTGCCCGAGTCCGACGGTCGTGCACGAGGCATACAAGCGCTATCTGGATTACTCGAACCAGGCGCCGGTGTATCATCGCGGGCTGATCGAGCGGAACATCGAAGTGGTGCGCCGCCGCCTGGCCGCGGAGTTCGGCTGCGATACCGAGGAAATGGCGATCACGCGCAACTCGAGCGAGTCGCTGCAGATCGCGCAGAACGGCCTCGACCTCGAGCCGGGCGACGAAGTCGTGACGACCGAACAGGATTACGGCCGCATGCTGACGACGTGGGACCAGCGCGCGCGCCGCCAGAAGATCAAGATCACCAAGATCAATTTCCCGGTGCCGACGACCGGCGAAGATCTGTACGCGCGGCTCGAAGGCGCGATTACGCCGCGCACGAAAGTGCTGCACTTCTGCCATATCACCAATCTGACCGGGCAGATCTTCCCGGTGCAGAACCTGGCGCGCATGGCGCGCTCGCGCGGCATCATCACGATCGTCGACGGCGCGCACGCGGTGGCGCATTTCCCGTTCAAGCTGCGCGACCTCGAGATGGATTACTACGGCACCAGCCTGCACAAGTGGCTGCTCGCGCCCACCGGCACCGGCTTCCTCTACGTCCGGCGCGATCGCATCGCCAAGACCTGGCCGCTCCAGGCCGCGCCGGAGCGCAACGAGAACGACATCCGCAAGTTCGAGGAGATCGGCACCTCGCCGGCCGCCACCAAGGCGGCGATCAACGAGGCACTGGCCTTCCACCAGGCGATCGGCACCGAGCGCGTCGCCGCGCGGCTGCGCTACCTGACGCTGCGGTGGGCCAACAAGCTCAAGACCCAGCCGCGCGTGCTGATCCACACCGACCTCAACCAGGTCTACGGCGTGGCGTGCGTCGGCATCAAGGACATCCCAGCTGCGCGCATCAACGCGTTCATGTGGGACAAGTACCGCATCGTCACGACGGCGATCAGCCGTCCTGAATACAACGGCATCCGCGTCACGCCCAACATCTACACGCCGCTCGAGGAGATCGACACCTTCGTTGCGGCGATGGAAGATCTGCTCAAGAACGGCCTCCCGGCGCCGACGGCGTAGTGAGTGGCTTCTTCAGTCACCGTCGCATCGCGCCCGTCCGCCGAGATGCACCGGCCCGCGCTCGCTCTCGTTCGCCGGACAAATGTCGCTCAGCACATTAAGCGCGTAGCGATGGACGTCTAATTCCGCACGGCGCCAGCGTAGCTTCCGCTCCATTTGTCTCTCGGCTCACTCGAACGCTCGCGCGGGCCGGTGCCTCTCGGCGGCCGGGCGCACAGCGGAGAGAGGCCGTTCCGGCGTGAGCGTTCGAACGAGGCGACAACAAGAATCCACGCGTCAAATCGACTGGAGCCTACGCAGGCGCCTTGCCGTCTTTGGCGCGTCCATCGCTGGGGCGATTAATGTGGCGAAGGAGAGTTGACCGCCGAGTGAGAGCGAACGCCGGGACGGCCTCTCTCCGCGCGATCGGCCGCTCCGCACGCCGGCCCTCAAGCCTCAAGCCTTGAGAACTGCGTAATGCCGACCGCGATTCATCGACAGGTTGATCTCGCGCGCCGCGGGGAGTTCGCGCGCGTAATCAAGCGAATGCCGTCCGGATGGGCGGTGCTCGGCGACCCGCAGATCACGCCCGGGTACTGCCTGCTGCTTCCCGACCCGGTCGTGGCGGATTTGAACGCGCTGACCGGCGCGGCCCGGCTGCAATTCCTCGACGACATGGCGCGCCTTGGCGATGCCGTGCTCGCGGTGACCGGCGCCGAGCGCATCAACTACGAAATTCTCGGCAACGTGGAACCGGCGCTGCATGCGCACGTGATTCCGCGCCACGCGTCGGAGGATCCCGAGCTCAGGACGAAGCCGGTGTGGCTGCACGATTGGACACGCGCGGCGCCCTTTGATCCCGCGCGCCATCGCGAACTGGCGGGGTTGCTGGCTGCTATGCTTTCGGCCCCGGTTGTTCCCTGCAGCCGGCGGTGATCGAAATTGCACAGCACCTCTCTCGGCGGAGTGCCGCCCACTACTCGGCCGTTACAGGGTGGTCGAACGTATCGGTCATCAGCGAAGACGGGCTGCCGGTCAAGGAACTGGCCGAAGCACGGCTGCAGGCGCTCCAGCGGCGCCCCGGCGCACAGTAGTAGAATTGACGGGCCCCACGTGTCGAGCGGATGTAGAGCGGAACTTTAGTTCCGCTATTGGAGTCGAATTACAGATGACCATCAAACAGGCAGTAGCGGTTCTCGCGGTTCTCGCGGGCGCGTCGTCTGCGTCGGCGCAGACGGCCGCGGCACCTGGCCCGGTGCCGACCTTCAGCAAGGACATCGCCCCGATTTTCTTCGCTAATTGCACGTCGTGTCACCGGCCCGGCGAAATTGCGCCGATGTCGCTGCTGACCTACAAGGATGCGCGGCCGTGGGCGCGATCGATTGCCTCGAAGGTGGCCGACGGCGTGATGCCGCCATGGCACGCCGACCCGGCACACGGATCGTTTTCCAACGCGCGGCGCCTGACCGCCGCGGAGAAGACCATCATCGCGCGCTGGACCAGCGGCGGCGCGCCGGAGGGCAAGGCCGCCGATCTGCCTGCGGCGCCGGTTTACAGCGACGGCTGGAATATCGGACAGCCCGATGTCGTGCTCTCGATGCAGGAGGACTATCCGATTCCTGCGACCGGCACGGTGCCGTACCAGTACCTCGAGATTCCCGCGAACTTCCCTGAAGACCGCTGGATCCAGGCGTGGGAGATCAAGCCGGGCGACCGCACCGCCGTGCATCACATCATCGTGTCGACGAAGGCGCCGCCGGCGCCTCCGACCGCTCAGCCGCCGCAGGCTCGTCCGCCCGCGGCTCCAGGCGCGCCGCGTCCGTTGCCGCTCTTCAGCTTCGCGGGCGGAACGGAAATTCCTGCCGGCCAGACCGGTGGTGAACCGCTTCCTGCGGATAAGCGCCCCGCCGTAAGCCCGAACGATCGACCGCGGCCGCGCGGCACGGGTCCGTCAATCGGCGGATACGTGCCCGGCAACTCGATTCGCCGCTTCCCCGAGGGCATGGCGATGCGCCTGCCGGCCGGCCACTCGCTCGTGCTGCAGATGCACTACACGCCGATGGGCAAGGCGACGACCGACCGCACAAAAATTGCGTTGAAGTTCGCGCCGGGTCCGCCGAAGACGGCGCTGCTGACGGCGTCGCTGATCAACGGCGGCCTGCTCATTCCGGCCCGCACCGCCAACCACCAGGTCGATGCCGAGATGACGATCAACCGCGACATCACGCTCTACAGCATGGTGCCGCACACGCACGTCCGCGGCATCCGCTGGCACTACGAGATGGTGTATCCGGATGGTCGCAAGGAAGTCATCCTGTCGGTGCCGAAGTACGACTTCAACTGGCAGCACGAGTACGTGTTCAAGGACCCGCTGAAGATCCCCGCCGGCACGAAGCTGCAGGCCAAGGCGTGGTACGACAATTCCGCTGCGAACAAGTCGAATCCCGACCCGACCAAGGACGTGCGGTGGGGCGATCAGACGTGGGAAGAGATGATGTACACGAGCCTGACCTTCAGCCTGGCGCCCCCGACGGCGCCGACAGCGGGTCAGCAGCGCTAGTCGCCGGCAGAGGACGGACGGTCGACCAGGACAAAGCCTTCCTTCCGCGCCGCGGCCGCCAGTCGATCGTCGAGGGTCACGAGCTCGAGCGACGACGGTTGCCGGTCGGCGGCGATAAAGGCTGCGGCCAACTGCAGCGCATCGGCGGCGCGCAGGGGGTGCACCCGGAGAAACCTGATCGCCGCCTCGCGGATGGCGTCGCCGGCCTCGACCTCGTGCCAGCCGGCGGCGATCTGTTTCAGCCGGTCGAACGCCGCCGCGGCTGGCGCCTCATCGAGTGCGCCGTCACGCTCGAGGCGGGCGATAGCTGACGCGCATTCCACCTGGCTGGCCCACCACACGAGCATGCCGGCATCCCTGGCGGCGAGCGCCTGCATGCCGACGGTGGCCGGCTCCTTCAGGAGTAGCGGCACGATCGCTGACGAGTCCCAGAACTTCATCGACCGTCCCGACGTTCGTCGAGGAGTGCCCGTATGCCGGACGCGCCTCTCTTCGGCGCCGGCGGCGGCGTGGCGATGAGGCCCCGCGGCACGGCACGACGAGCGGGCCGGACCAGGCCGTCTCGCACGAGCTGGGCGAGCCGGCCGCTGTCGCTGCCGGCCAGGGCGTCCACCGGCTCGAGGCGGGCGACCGGACGGCCGCGATCGACGATGAGCACCGCCGCGCCGGCCTTGACCCAATCGATCAGGGCGCTGAAGCCGTTCTTCGCTTCGGTGATGCTGGCCTTTTTAATATGGCTATAATAGCCTTAATAACAAAGCTGTTCAAGTCTTAAGCCAGCGGCCGGAGCCCGGAGGCCCGAGCCCGGCGCCCGCTACTTGACCTTGCCATCGAGCAACTCGTAAGCCCGCCGCATCCCGTGATTCGGCGTGATGCCTGCGGTGCGAATGCCCGGATAGTTGACGGCGTTGCCGCGAAGGTCGACTTGCTTCGCCGCTTCTTCCCACGGCACGCCCGCCATGTGAAACTTCTGTGCCTGCGCCCAGAAGTCGCGCAGGTACGCCTGCCAGTGATCGAGCTTGGTCTTGCCGGTGAATGCCCGGCCGTGCCCGGGCAGCACCGTGTCGAAGTCAACCTGCTTCAGCGCCTCGATCGTCTGGATCCACTCGGTGAAGAACGCGTCGCCCATGTACGACGTGGCCTCGACCAGCAGGTCGCCGGTGGCGATGATTCGCTCCTTGGGCAGATAGACGATCACATCGCCGGCGGTGTGGCCGCGGCCGAGGAAGAGCAGGCGGATCTCGCGCGCGCCGCGATGCAGCGTCATGGTGTGCGTCAGCGTCATCGTCGGGGGTGTCGGCCTGACGGCCTTGGTCCCTTCGAGATGGTTGCGCTGCACGTCGAGTTGGGCCTGGATGGTGGCGCGCTCCTTGTCGTCGGTGGCCGCGGCCAGCCGTTTTTCGAGGCCCTGAATCTGGGCCGGCACGCCGCCGACGAAGAATTCGAGCGCCGGTGAATCGAGCGACTTGCCGGCGAGGATCTGTTGGCGCGCGAACTCGTGGCCGATGATCTCGACCTCCGGGCCGTAGACCTGGTTGCCGTGCGAATGATCGAAGTGATAGTGCGAGTTCACCACCCAGCGGATCGGCTTGGGCGTGATGGCGTTGAGCTCCTCCCGCAGCGCCCACGCGCCGCCCGGCGTGACGTGCGAATCGACGACCAGGACGTCGCGGTCGCCTTCGACGATGGTCGCGTTCGACATCACCACGAGGCTGCCGGTGCCGACCGCGTGGTAGACACCTTCCTGGATCTTGTTGAAGGTGAAGGCCGGGCCCTTGTAATTGGTACCCGGCGGGCGGGTGGCGGCAGGCGCGCCCTGCCCGGCGCCCACCGAAGGACTGCGGCCGAGCGCCAACGCCCCGGCGCCAAGGAAAACGATGAACAGCAGGAGCAGGGGTCGTTGACGTGTCATGGTAGCCGCGATTCTAGAACACGTAGCCGCCCCTGGCTACTGCGGCGTCCGCGAGTCGCCGGCGCATCACCACGGTGTTAGCCGGCGTCACCTTAAGTAACCGCCGTAGCGCCGCCAGCTGCGTGCGGAGCACGTCGCCTTCCGCCATCGCGGCGAGGCAGTTGCGCGCGGCCAGCTCGATCCGGCCGCCGGCTTCGCTCACATACACCCGCGCGGCGTCGATATGCAGCTCGACGCCTGACTGCTTGGTCGCAGCGGCATCCTGCGCCCGCAATACCGCGCTCTCCGACGCATAGGTATCGATCAGGATGTCGGCCAGGTAGCTCAGTACCTCCTGTTCCTGTTCGAGTTTGGTCCCGTAGGTCTGCATCGCGGTGCCCGCGATCATCAGCACCACTTTTTTGAACGCGCCGCACGCGCGCATCTCGTCAACCAGCACGCCGTCTGACTCTTCCGGCACGCTCATCGACGGGCTCATGATCTCGTCCTGCAGCTTCTTGGCCGCGGCCAGGAGCGGCAGCTCGCCCTTCAGCGCCTTCTTCATCAGCATGCCGGGGATCAGCAGGCGGTTGATCTCGTTGGTGCCTTCGAAGATGCGATTGACGCGCGCATCGCGGTAATGGCCTTCAGCCGGGTAGTCGTGCACGAAGCCGTTGCCACCGTGAATCTGCAGGTTCTCGTCGATGATGTAGTCGACCGTCTCGCTGCCGAGCACCTTCGCAATCGACGCTTCCACCGCGAATTCTTCCAGCGCCAGCAGCATCGGCGTGCCATCGTCCGCCTTCTTGTCCGGCGTCGCGGCGATACGCTGATCGATCAGCCCCGCGGTGCGGAACATCATGCTCTCGAGCGCGTACTCGCGCGCCGTCATCTCGCCGAGCTTGTGCTTGATGGCGCCGAAGGTCGCGATCGGCACGCCGAACTGCTTGCGCGCGGCCGCGTATTTCGCCGCCTCACCGATGGCCGCCTTGCCGCCGCCCGAGGCCATCGCGCCGAGCTTGAAGCGACCGAAGTTGAGCACGTTGAAGGCGACCTTGTGGCCCTTGCCGATCTCGCCCAGCACCGCATCCGCCGGCACTTTCACTTCCTGCAGGATCACGGGCGTCGTGGACGAAGCGTGCAAGCCCAGTTTGTGCTCCTCCTTGCCGCTGGTCACGCCGGGCCACGCGCGTTCGACGATGAAGGCGGTGAAGTGTTCGCCGTCGACCTTGGCGAAGATGACGTAGACGTCGGCGAAGCCGCCGTTGGTGATCCACATCTTCTCGCCTGACAGCACGAACGAGCCGTCGGCCTGTTTCATGGCCTTGGCCTTGGCGCCGAGCGCATCGGAGCCCGAGCCGGATTCGCTGAGGCAATAGGCGCCGACCACTTCGCCGGAGATCAGTCCTGGCAGGTATTTCTGTTTCTGCGCCTCGGTGCCGAACATGTAGATCGGCAGGATGGTGAGGTTGGCCTGCGCGCCGAACGTCGCACCAAACGACGCGTGCTTGGCGATTTCTTCCGAGACCACGAGCGTGGAGATCTTGTCGAGGTCGACGCCGCCGTAGGTTTCAGGGATGTTGGTGCCGAACAGCCCCAGGCTGCCGCACTTCTTGACGAGCTCGCGCTGCAGCTTCCAGTCTTTCTGTTCGAGGCGCTCGTTGGCCGGCACCACTTCGCCCTTGATGAACTCGGCCGCCGTTTGGCGAATCAGATCGTGTTCGTCGGTGACCTTCTCCGGCGTCATCACGCGATCCGGGCTGGTCTCTTCGACGAGCCACGCGCCACCCTTGACCACTGCTTCGCTTGCCACGCTCGCCATATCAGACTCCTTGAACCCCTGAACCTCTGAACCCGTGAACCGCTGAACCTACATGAGCTCAAATATGCCAGCCGCGCCCATGCCGCCGCCGACACACATTGTGACCATACCGTATCGAGCCTTACGCCGGCGCATCTCGTGCACGATGGTCGCGGTCAGCTTGCCGCCCGTGCAACCAAGCGGATGGCCGAGCGCGATCGCGCCGCCGTTGACGTTGACCTTCTCCGGATCGAGATCGAGCTCTTTCATGCAGGCGAGCGCCTGCGCCGCGAAGGCTTCGTTCAGCTCGATCAAGTCGATCTGATCCAGCGTGAGCCCCGTCTGCTTGAGCACCTTGCGGACCGCCGGCACCGGGCCGATGCCGAAGAGCTCCGGCTTCACGCCAGCGGTGGCGTAGCCCACGAAACGGGCCATCGGCGTGAGGCCGCGCTCCTTGGCAAGCTTGGCCGAGGTGACGATCACCGCCGCGGCGCCGTCGCTCGTTTGCGAGGAGTTGCCGGCCGTGACGGTGCCCGCAACATGGAACGCAGGCCGCAGTTTCGCGAGTGCTTCAACCGAAGTATCGCGGCGCGGGCCTTCATCGGTGTCGAAGGTGAACTGTCGCACGGGCGGGTCTAAAGACCCGCCCCTACGCACCCCGTCCACAACGCGCACAGTGAGCGGCACGATCTCGTCCTTGAACCGGCCGGCTTCGATCGCGGCGATGGCGCGCTGATGACTGCGGAAGGCGAATTGATCCTGCGCTTCTCGTGAAATCGAGGACTCGCGGGCGTGGTTTTCGGCGACGAGTCCGGTACTCAGATAGACATCCGGGTAGCTGTCGACGAGCGCGGGATTGGGCGACACTTTGTTGCCGCCCATCGGCACCATGCTCATCGACTCGGTGCCGCCGGTCACGGCCGCTTGCGAATAGCCCAGCATGATGCGCTCGGCGCCGTAGGCGATGGCCTGCAACCCAGACGAGCAGAAGCGATTCACCGTTACGGCCGATGCTTCGACCGGAATGCCGGCGCGAAGGCTGGCGATGCGTGCTACGTTCAGGCCTTGTTCGGCCTCGGGCATCGCGCAGCCGAGGATGACGTCTTCAATTGATGCCGGATCCAGTCCCGGTACTTTCGCCAGCGCGGCGCTAATCGCGCTCGCGGCTAATTCGTCGGGCCGCATCACGCTAAGCGTGCCCTTCGGCGCCTTGCCGACGGCGGTCCTGACGGCGGATATGATGACTGCGTCTTCCATGGTTATGTCCTGACCGTAAAATCGGCGAGCAATTCCTCGATCGCATCGCCCACGAGGGTCGTCTTGGTTTCGAACAGATGGTTGGCGTGCTCGATGGTGACGAGCTCTTTCGGCTCGGGTATCTGCGCGTAGAACTTGCGCACGTCCTTGATCGAAATGAGCTCGTCTTCTTCGCCGTGGATGATGAACTTCGGCAGCGTGCACGTTTTCAGCACGTCGAAGTCGTAGCGATCGACCGGCGGCGCGATCCCGACCAGCACCGACACCCGCGCGTCTTCAGCGCCCGTCGTCATCGCAATCCACGCGCCGAAAGACATGCCGACCGCCCAGATTGGCAAGTCGGGGTAACGCCCGGAAGCGAATGTGACGGCAGCCTCAAAGTCGTCCTTCTCGCCTGGGCCCGCGTCGAATTCTCCCGCGCTGCGGCCGACGCCGCGAAAATTGAACCGCAGTGCGGCCACGCCGATGCGCGTCATCGCCTTGGCGGCTTGATAGACCGCCTTGGTGTGCATGGTCCCGCCCTCGGTCGGCAGCGGATGGCTGAACACCGCGACGGCGCGCGGCTCGCCCTTCGGCAAGTCGAGCAGCGCTTCGAGCGGACCCTTCGGGCCCGGGATCTCACGCAGGAATTCGGTCGGCATCGAGAAATTTTCCAATGATTTCGGCGAACAAATCGGGCCGCGTCACGATCCCGATGTGTCCGGTGCGCTCCAGCACGACGTGCTGTGCTGATTGCAGTTCCGCCACGTAACGCTCGGTAATCGCGACCGGCACCACCTTGTCGAGCGCCCGCTCGCCCGTGACGACCAGCGTGCGCGAGGTGATGGCGCACAGATCCGCAAACCGATGCGTCGAGGCCCACTCGATGCGCCGCGCCATTTTGGCCGGCGAGGTCGGTGCCATCGCAACGCGGACGCCGTGCGCGGCCATGAATCGCAGCCGCGCGCCTACACCCGGAAACGCAGCGGTCATCTCCGGCCGCATCCGTCCGGGCGCGGTCGCCACAAACAGCGGGCTCATCAACCACGGCGACTTCAGATACTGCCGCTGTTGGCTGTTCGGCTGCCAGGCGGTATGCAGCGCCGACGCCAGCACCAGCGCGGTGACCCGATCCGGGTGCCTGGCTGCGAACTCACTCGCAATCAGGCCGCCGTACGAGACGCCGGCGATCGTCGCCTTCTCAATGCCGGCGCGATCCATCGCCGCGAGAGTTTGATCGATGTAGTTCTCAAAACCCCGTTCCGTCACGCACGGGAACGGACTGCTGCGCTCGTCACACAGCGAGAACGACAGCACGCGGTTCCGCTTCGCCATGGCCTCGACAGCCGGACGCATCCATTCCCAGCGGCCTTGCAGGCCGGGAATCAACACGACGGGAGTGCCGGAACCGATATCAATCATGAAATCCTCAAGCCCTCCCGCCTTCGCCAAGGCTACGGCGGGCAAGCAAGCCCTCAAGCCCTCAGTTTCTGAGAGGCTTCCCCGTCTTGAGAGTGTGCTGAATCCGTTCGAGCGTCTTGCGCTCGCCGAGCAGGCTCATGAACGCTTCGCGCTCGAGGTCGAGCAAGTACTGTTCGGTCACCGTGGTGGCGTGCGGCAGGTTGCCGCCGCCAAAAATGTGCGCGAGCTTGCGGCCGATCAGCGCGTCGTGATCACTCGCCCTACCGGCCCGCCACGCCAGGTGCACGCCGAGCTTGAGCGCCGCGGTCACCGATTCGCCGCCGACCGGTATCGCGGTTCGGGGCGCGGGCGGATGGTAGCCCTCGCGCACCCGCTCGAGGGCTTTGGCCTTCGCGTCGGCGATCAGGCGCTCGCGGTTCATCGTGAAACTGTCGGTCGGCGCCAGGTAACCGAGCCGCAATGCATCAGGCCCGCTGGCCGAGACCTTCGCCAGCGCCACGGTTTCAAACGCTTGCTGCACGTAGGGCAGCGGGTCGCTCTGTGGCGTGGGCAGCCTGGCCATCGCGCGCGCGGTCATTTCCTTGGTGCCGCCGCCGCCGGGGATCAGGCCGACACCGACCTCGACCAGACCCAGGTAGGTTTCGGCGGCCGCCTGCACGCGATCCGCATGCAGCGCGATTTCCGCGCCGCCGCCGAGCGTGAGTCCCGCGGGCGCGACCACCACCGGCACCGGGCTGTAGCGCAAGGCCATCGTCGCCTGCTGGAACGCGCGGATCATCATGTCGATCTCGTCCCAGTTACCTTCCTGTGCCTCGAGCAGCACCAGCATCAGGTTGGCGCCGGCAGAGAAGTTGGGCGCGTCGTTGCCGACGACCAGCGCTTGCGCGCTCTTGGCCGCTTCCTTAACGCCGGCGTTCAACATCTGCACGGTGTCGCCGCCGATGGCGTTCATCTTCGAGTGGAACTCGACACAGATCACTCCGTCGCCGAGATCGACCAGGCTGGCGCCTGCGTTCTTCTTGATGACGCGGCCGGCTTCTTTCGAGCGGCGCAGGATCTGCAGGTCCGGCGCCGCCGGCGGGACCAGGCCTTCACGAAAGCGGGTGAGGCCGCCCTCGAGCATCGACTGCACCATCGGCGGGATGCCGGCCGCCATCGCGTGGCCGCCCACGGCCTGGGCCGCCGCCACCACTTCGCGGACGCCGAGCACGTCGAACAGCTCGAACGGGCCGAGGTCCCAGCCGAACCCCCACCGCATCACCCGGTCGACATCGTCTATCGAATGCGCGATCTCCGGCGTCACGCGCGCGGTGTAGATCAGCGTCGGCGCCAGCGTGGTGCGCAGGAACTCGCCGGCCTTGTCTTTGGCGTTGAACAGCATCCGCACGCGCTCGGGCAGGTCGTCGATCGCTCGGCCGGCTTCAATCGACGGGATGCGTACCGACTGCTTCGGGCGGTACTCCATCGTCGCCGGGTCGAGCGTCCAGATTTCGGATTCGTTGGCCGCGTTCTTGCGCCGCTGGTAGAATCCCTTGCCCGTCTTCTCGCCCAGCCAGCCGCGCTTGAGCATCTCGTCGATCAGAGGTGGCACGGCGAATGCGGCGCGATCAGCCTGGTTGGGCAGACGCTCGTTCAGGTTGCGCATCACGTGCGCCAGGACATCGATGCCGGCGATGTCCATCGTGCGGAACGTCGCGCTGCCGGGCCGGCCGAGCGCGGGACCGGTGATCGCGTCGACCTCTTCGATCGTGTACTTCACGGTCGCCAGCGCTTCGAGCGTACGTGCGACGCCGTACAGGGCGATGTGGTTGCCGATGAAGTTCGGCGTGTCTTTGGCGACGACCACGCCCTTGCCGAGCACGTGATCGCCAAGATGCGTGATGGCCGCCACCACTGCTGGATCGGTCTCCGCGGTCGGGATGATCTCGAGCAGCCGCAGGTAGCGCGGCGGGTTGAAGAAGTGGGTGCCGAGCCAATGGCGCCGGAAGTCGTCGGAGCGGCCTTCGGCAAGCGCCGCAATGGGGATGCCCGAGGTGTTCGAGCTGACGATCGATCCGGGCTTGCGCTTGTCGTCGACGCGGGCGAGCAGTTGCTGCTTGATGTCGAGCCGCTCGACGATGGCTTCGAGGATCCAATCGCACCCGGCGATGAGGTCGATGTGCGTGTCGAAGCCGCCGGTGGTGACGAGCGTGTAGGCGTCGGGCGTGAACTGCGGATCGGGCTTGAGCTTGCGCGCCTTCTCGAGTCCCTGCTTCGCCTGCTCGGCTGTGAGATCGAGCAGTAGCGAAGGGATGCCGGCATGGGCGCAGTGCAGCGCGATCTGCGCGCCCATCGTGCCGGCGCCCAGCACGGCGACAGAATTAATCGCGATCATCGTCGCCCGACTCCATTGATAAAAAGGTCGACGACGGCGTCGGCTTCAGCGGTGAGCGCATACTTGCGCCGGCTCAGCATCCAGTTGGTCGCCATCTCGTCGAGCGCTCCGAAAAAGATCTTGGTGGCCGTAGTCGCATTGATGTCTTTGCGGAAGGCGCCGCTCTGTTGCCCGTCAGCTATCGTGCCTCGGATCAGTTTGAAGTAGTCCTGCAGGAAGGTTTCCGAGAAGCGCTCCATGAACTTCACCGACTGGCGCAGCTCGACCTGGAAGACCACGGCGAGGTTTTTGTCCTTGCCGAGGCGTCCGAGGTGTAAGTGGGCGATCCGGCGCAGCCGCTCGGCGGGGTCCGAGACGCCCTCGAGCGCGGTGCGCCCTTCGGCGATGACCTCGCCCATCGAGCGCTCGAAGATCGAGACGAGCAGGTCGTCTTTGCTCTTGAAATACAGGTAGACGGTGCCCGCCGCCACGCCCGCGACACGGGCGACATCAGCCACTTGAGACTGGAAGTAGCCGTTCTGGGCGAACACCTTGGTCGCGGCGCGAAGGATGGCGTCGCGTTTATCGCCGGTCGGAACGGTCTGCTTCACGACCGAGAGGCGGCGGGCCGCTACCGGCATGCCATCACCGACTGAATGAACATTCATTCATTCTCCTTCTGTCCCTCGGCGCGTGTCAACCACGGTTGCCTCGCGTGCAACCACAGTTACCGCCCCTGTCGGTTCAGGGGTTCAGAGGTTCAGAAGTTCACGGAAATTTGATGGTTCAGAGGTTCACTGCCACGGTGCAGCTGGCATTGGCCTTGCTGGCTGAGCCGCATGGCCAAAGACTTCACAGAACTCGTCGCTTGGCAGCTTGCAGTGAAACTGGAAGACTTCGTCATCAACATGACGCGCCGACCGGCGCTGACGCGCGATCGCGTGTTCTGTGCGCAAGCAAACGACGCGGCCCAATCTGCTCCGCGAAATATCGCTGAAGGCTTCGGGCGGTTTGCGCCCAAAGAATTCGCTCAATACATTCGCATTGCTATCGGCTCCGAACTTGAAACGCGAAACCAAATCCTCGAAGCCGCTCGAAAAGGTGCGATCACACCCGCGGAGCGTGATGAAGGCGTACTCCTGACGAGAAGGGCGGTCACCGCGGCGTTGAGACTGCGTCGTTACCTCCGCTCATCTCGGGCCCGGGCAAATGCAGAGCGAATCGAGAACTCCCGGAACGCAGAGAACCCCTGAACCCCTGAACCTCTGAACCCCTGAACCCCTGAACCTGTGTCACTTCCATCTCATGAGGATGGTCTCCCTCTGAAACACCTGAACGCCGACCCAGAGCAGCACGGCGTTCAGCAGGAGACATCCGAACGAGCCAAGTAGAAGAACAGTCGGCCCGACGATGAAAGCGCCCATCAGTTGGGCGACGAAGACCGCGGTGATTGGCAGGATCAGGAGTGAGGTCAGCTGTTGAGCGGACCGCGGGTCGTTGGCTCGTGACGACACGATCACTGATAACTGCAGCGCAGCCAGCTCGACCAGCGGGCCCAGCACGCACAGCATCAGGAACGTGCGCACCCCGAGCAGCGCGCGCCACACACCGGGCTCGCTGACCAGCCATACGCCGCCGATGAACAACGCGGCGGCAATCCACGTGAGCGCGAGGGCGAATACGAACGGGGTCAGCGTCTTGGCGGCCAGCAACTCGATCGTCGACAGCGGCGTGGCCAGCAGTGGTTCGAGCGCCTTCGATTGCTTTTCTCCGATCACCGAATGCGTGGCGAGCGCCATCGCACCGACTACCGGAACGAGCAGCAACAGCAGCGTGAACTGGTGAAACAGGAAGGCCTGGATCAGGCCGTCGCCGCTCAATCCCGCCAGCTCGGGGATCTGGCCGACCGCGGCCCGCGCTTCTTCGCTGAACTGGCCCGACGCCTCGAGGCCCCGGCCGGCAATCATCGGCGCGCCGACGACCACAAAGAAGGCGGGGAACAGCGAGCCGGCCACCATCGCGACCGCCGGCAGGATCGCGCCGGGGTTGCGCGCGAGCTCCGCGGCGTCTTTCCGCGCAATCGCGCTGATGCGTTGCCACGACGATCCGGTGACAGCCGTCATGGCTCGGCCCCGACCAGCTCGAGATACACCTCTTCAAGCGTGCGTTGATCGGGCGCCACGCGCACGATCCGGGCACCAGTCGACACGAGAGCGGCGACGAGATCGGGAACCGCAGATAGATCGGGAACCGTGACGCTCAGGCGTGAACCCGCTGCCGCCGCAGCGCCGCCGAAGGTGATTGCCGCCGCGGACCAGCGTGCCGCATCTCCTTCAACATCGATGTGGACCTTGGCGCCCGCCATGCTCGCGCGCAGTGCGGCTGGCGCATCGAGCGCGAGCAGGCGCGTCTTGAGCACCGCAATTCGATCTGACAGCTCTTCTGCTTCAGCGAGGTTGTGCGTGGAGACCAGTACCGCGCGCTGGTCCTCGCGCAGCTTCAGGATGAGGTCCCGGATGTGACGCGCGCTGGCGGGATCGAGGCCCGACGTCGGCTCGTCCAGCAGCACCACCGGTGGCCGGTGGATCAACGCGCGCGCGATCGCCAGCCGCTGCTTCAGGCCCTTCGACAGCTTGCCCGCGAGATCGCCCGCACGGTCCGACAGTTCAACGAGATCCAGCGCCGCCGCGACCTGACGCTCCGGATCCGGCAAGCCATGCAAGCGCGCGTAGGTCAGCAGGTTCAAGCGCACCGTCAGCCGCTCCCACAGCCCCGGCGCTTCGGTGAGCAGGCCAATGGCACGCCGTGCGCCATCAGCCGTCGCGGAGGAAACCTGGATTTGGTTGATGGCAATGCGGCCGGAGGTTGGCAGGAGCAATCCCGCCAGCATCCGCATCGTCGTCGTCTTCCCGGCGCCGTTGGGGCCGAGCAGCGTGACGATTTCGCCGGCGTTCACCGAAAGGGAAAGATCGCTGACAGCCACGCGCGAGTCGAACGTCCGCGTCAGGCGGTCGGCGATGAGCAAGGCGCCCCGCATGACGCTATTCATCCGCAAACTCTGACCGGTACCGAACCAGGCCGGCCACTCCCGCGAGAGCACCCACATTGAGCTCGAGAGCCATGAACGCTTCCGGTGGCACCGGAAACTCGCATTCCAGGCCTTTGGTGTGCCCAGGCACAAATCCAAATCTCGGATAGAACTCGGGATGGCCAACAAGAACAACGGCGGCATACCCGCGCCGGCGACATTCATCCAGGCCAGCCCGTACCAGCTCGCTGCCGATACCGGCGCGCTGATGCTCGGGACGCACCGACATCGGCGCCAAACCCGCAACGCGGGCAGCCGTGGCCGGCTCGATGCTGACAGGCGTAAAGAGAATGTGGCCAATGACGCGATCGCTGATGGTCGCCACAAGGGAGATGCAGTCGGACGAGTCTCGTAACCGGTCTAGGCGAGCTTCTGTCGCTGCGCCAAATGCCTGTTCGTTGGTTTCGCGAACAGCAACCACGTCGCCCAACCGTTCGAGTCGAATCTGGACTCTCATGCCCCCATCACCCTGTCGATCGCGCAGTGTGCCCGTCATTATCTAACGAGGGCCGACTAGCCCGGACGACAACAGATCTTGTCGCGTGCTGCCGGGACCGAGTCCCGCGCCGTAGACGGATCGGATAGCCGCCAGCTCAACTGACGAGAGCCTGGTAACTCCGCGAATTGCGCTGGTCCCCATCAGGGTGAACTCACCCATGATGGGAGACGCGATGTGGCAAAGGCCAACAGCGTGACTGAGTTCGTGTGCAATGACCGCCTCAGTCGAATTGCCAAACACCGCGTCGGTTCGCTGGGCGATCACAAAGGCGTTCTGGAACAGGGCGGTCGTGGCGCGAGGCGCCAATCTCCCCCCGCCACAACCCAGGGTGCCGCAAAAGGGCTGTCCGTCGGCCACGTCCAGGATCACCAGCTCGTTGGTTCCGCAAAACTCGTTCCTCCGAAACGCCGCCTCCATGTAATTGCGGTCATCAGAAAAATTACGCATGACCTGCAGACTTCCCATCGTCGCAGCGGTCATGTCATCGAATAACCTGGCCGCCGCTTGTTTGTGAGGCTCGGGGAGCGAATTCGACAGAAGCGCCGTGACGGTCGTGCCACGGCTGAACCCTTCGACCACGTCAGGGAAGAGCGAAGTAAATTGACAAATGGGTTGATGATCAGGCGATCGCAGCGCACCGGTCGAGAGAAACAATGCTTCAATAACGTCTCGCTGATCCTCGATGCGAAACTCATTGCTCGGATCGCCTAGACCGCCGGCGTTCCTGGCGCGCACCCTGACAAAAACCGGTCCCCTGTGCTGCGTCGTAAGAGAGTAAGTAGTCGCACTTGATGGTGCCTCAAACACCCCGATGTCTGAGGCCCTGGTCGACGAACCCACTTCCACCGCGAAAGGCGTAACGGAACCGGACGGAGCGGTCCAACGGAGTTCGTAGATGCTGCCCTGCGAGTTGCGTTGCTGAGGCACGACCACCAGATTGCTGGGCGGTCCAGCGATCGGTTGGGGAGCCGTCGGACCGGTTGGGGACGCGGTGCCAGCCGTTGGGGTCCCAGGCTTGCCGCCGCAGGAGGTGCTGGAGAGCAAGACCAACCAGAACAGCAGCTGGATGCAGAAGTGTGATCTCATGCGCGCAGCCTCCCTACCCGGGATCAGACTAGCGCATGCGCTGCCCGGGGGTGAGGGCAATCAGCCGGTCAAATAGCGGTTCGGTTGGCACCACCGTGAGACGGTGTGCCTCCGCTTCCCTGGTGAGATCCGCCACGATGTCTGGATGAGCAGCGGCGACGTTGAAACGCTCGCCCGGATCTTGCGCGAGGTCGAACAACAGCGGCGGCGTGTGCACGGTGCGGGGCTCGCCCTCGCCGTACGCGCCACTGGTGATGAAGTGGGCCTTGTAGTTGCCCTTGCGAATTGCGCGAAGCTCGCTGTCCCAGTAGTAGAAGAGCTTGTCGCGCGGACCAGGACCTGACCCGCGCAGGACCGCGCTGAGGTCGACGCCGTCCAGGACTCGATCGCGCGGCAGCGTCGCGCCGGCAAGGGCCGCAGCCGTCACGATAAGGTCCAGGCCCGATCCCATATCTGTTACGGCCCCTGGACGGACGGTGCCGGGCCACCAGAAGATGGCCGGCGCTCGAACGCCGCCCTCCCAGGTGGTTCCCTTGCCTTCTTTCAGGGGGCCGCTGGAGCCGCCGTGGGTTCGAAAGGGTAGCCAGGGGCCGTTGTCACTGGTGAAAACGACCAGCGTTCTTCGATCGATGCCGGTCTTCCGAAGCGCGTCGATCACCTGGCCCGTGCTCCAGTCGATCTCCTCGACCGCGTCTCCGTACATTCCACCCGCGCTGTGGCCAACGAACGCGTCCGACCTCGCGAGCGGAATATGGGGGAGGGAATGCGCGAGATACAGGAAAAAGGGGCGGGCCCTGTTCGCGGTGATGAACCGGACCGCCTCTTCCGTATACCGCTTGGTCAACGTGCGATGGTCGACGGGCCGCTCGATCACGTCGTTGTTGCGCATCAACGGAACGTCCCAATACTCCGGCTTCGGCTGGTAGTAGGCGTCGGTCTGCAGGCCCTTGTCGCGCGGGACGGTCATGCGCATGTCATGCGAAAACGGCAGGCCCAACCACGAATCAAACCCCTGGCGCATCGGCAAGAATTCAGTCCGCTGGCCCAGGTGCCATTTCCCAACCATGCCGGTGGCATAGCCTCTCGACTTGAGGACTTCGGCGATCGTGAATTCCTCCGGTGGCAGTCCCGCGGCTGCATTGTCACGAAACACTTTCGGCGCGGTGCCGCCGGGCGTGCCGAACATGCCATTTCGAACAGGCAGCCGGCCCGTCAGCAGCGCCGCGCGGCTTGGCGAACAGACGGGCTGCACGTAGAAACTGGTCCACTTCTGGCCTTCCGCAGCCATCGCGTCGAGTCGTGGCGTGCGGATGCTCGGGGCGCCGAACACACCGAGGTCGCCGTAGCCAAGATCATCAGCAAAGATGATCACGATGTTCGGCGGTGCTCCAGCCTGCGCGACGAGGCCATCAACGGTGGCGGCAAGCACGGCGACCGCCAGGAGGAGCCCGCTCACAATGATCGACAGGATCGTCATCTTGAACACCCTATCCCGGCACGAACTCGTAGCAACCGGGCGTGACCAGCAATCGGCCGCGGGTGGTAAACGACAAGCTCGAAGGCGCGACGACACCGGCGCCGCGGAACTGCACCGTCCGGATCTTCTCACCATCGTCGTCATAGACATAGGTGAAGGGGACGACGAATGAAATCCACAGGCGTCCCGCCGGATCCACGGCCGCGGTCCGAATCGTCGGCGTGACGAGAGGCACCTCGCCGCCGCCACTCGCACGGCGCGGCCAGCGGTTCGGAATGGCGGCGACCACCGAATCGATCTCGCGGCCTTGAATGGCGCGTTCGTAGACCAGCTCGCCATCCGCGTCGTACTTGCGGAATGCAGGCGGACCGGCCATGAACACGAAATAAAAGCCGCCCTTCGAGTCTGGAATCGGAATGCCCGCATTCAACGCGACGTGCAATTCGCGATCGCTCTCGTGCCCGGTTGCGCGGAGCTGCCCGACCGATCGAATCGGCGTGCCGGCCAGTCCGTATTCACTCAACAACCAGCCCGACTCGGGGTGACTCATCACCAGCGTGCGCCCAGTGAAAGTCAGCGTGCCGACGCCGTTCAACGAGAGCGAGCCCAGCACGATACGCGATGCGCCACGCCCGGGCAGCAGGAATCCGCCCGTGCGTACGCCAGTGGCGTCGAACAACTGGATGCGCTCGCGCCCGTTGGGAGCATCGGCCACCGCAAAACTGCCGTTGGCCGCGACGTCGAAGGCGCTCGGCTCGATCACCCGCCCGTCTTCCGCGCCGATCTGCACCAGCTTGCGGCTCGCCGCGCCGTTCTCATCGACGCTGTACACCGTATGGCCGCGCCGATCGAAGACGAAGTAGTCGCCGATCGCGGTCTGCTTGAAGCCGATGGGTTCGCGAAACAAACCCACGATCGCCGGCGGCAGCGATCCGACCGCTTTCAATACTTCGAGGTTGCCGGGGGAGCGGGTTTGGAAGGCCGTCAAAGGCAGAAGGCAAAGGGCAGAAGGCAAAAGGCAGAAGGCAGAAGGTAGAAACAGGAATGCCGCTACGACCATCGCGGATCGCAGCGGCACTTTGTTTTCTGCCTTTTGCCTTTTGCCTTCTGCCTTATCAGTACTCTGCAAGGCTTTTGATTGCGGCCAGTACGTCCGCTGCCTGCGGGAGGATCTCTTCCTCGAGATTTGGGCTGTAGGCCACCGGGCAATCCATGGCCGCGACCCGCTTGACAGGCGCATCGAGGAACTCGAACAGCTCGTCGCCAATGCGCGCGGCAATCTCGGCGCCGAAGCCGGCGGTCAGTTGATCTTCATGCGCGATGATGACGCGGTTGGTTCGCTTGACGAGCGCCGCGATCCCGGCCCAGTCGTACGGAATGATGGTGCGCAGGTCGAACACCGCAACGCTGACGCCGTCTTTTTCCGCCTGCTGAGCCGCCAGGATCGAACGCTGCACCAGCGCGCCCCACGTCAGCACGACCATGTCGGTGCCGTCGCGGCGAAGGGCGCCCTTGCCCATCGGGATCATGAAGTCGGCGCCGGGATAGGTGCCCTTGTTGTAGGTCTGCCGGTAGAGGTGTTTGTGCTCGAGATACAACACTGGGTCGTCGCAACGGATCGAAGTGCGCAGCAGGCCGGCCGCGTCAATCGCATTACTCGGGAACACGATCCGCACGCCGGGGCAGTGCGCGAAAATGCTGACGCCCGACTGACTGTGGTACGGGGCGCCGCCGCGGAGGTAGCCGCCGATCGGCACGCGCACCACCATCGGACACGACCAGTTGTTGCCCGATCGATAGCGCAGCATCGACATCTCGTCCTTGAGCTGCATCATTGCCGGCCAGATGTAATCGAAGAACTGGATCTCGACGACCGGCTTGATGCCGCGCGTCGCCATGCCGACCGCGCGTCCGACGATGTTGGCTTCGGCGAGCGGCGAGTTGAACACGCGCTCCGCGCCGTAGGCCTTCTGCAGGCCGTGCGTGACCTTGAAGACGCCGCCCTTGCCGGGAACGTTGCCGAGCGCCGACGTCTTGCTGGCATCTGCCACGTCTTCGCCGAACACGACGATGCGCGGGTTGCGCGCCATTTCGTCTTTCAGGGTGCGGTTGATGGCCGACACCATCGTGTCGGCCTTGCCCTCGGGCCGCTCGGTCGTCTCGAATGCGGATGATGTCGGGTCGACGTCGGGTGAGAACACATACCAGCCGGCGGTTTCGTTGGCCGGCTTGGCGGCCTTCAGCGCGGTATCGGTCGCCTCCGCGATCTCGCGATCAACGGACGTGGCGATGGCCTCGAGGTCGCCCTCCGACGCAAGTTTTTCGGCGGCGAAAAACGCGCGCATCTTGGTCAGCGGATCGCGCAGCGACTCGGACTTCCGCTCGTCCGTCGTCTTGTACAACCGCTCGTCGTCCGACAGCGAGTGCGAGTAGGGCCGGATCACCTTGGCGTGGACGAAGGCGGGCTTGCGCTCGCGCCGCACCCACGACACGGCTTCGCCCAGCGTGCGATAACTTTCGAGGAAATCCGTGCCGTCGCAGCGCCACAGTTTCAGATTCGGAAACGATTCCACCAGCTTCGAAATGTCGCCGCCGGGCGTTTGCACTTCGACAGGAACAGAAATCGCGTAGCCGTTGTCTTCGATCAGGTAAAGGGCCGGCACCGGGCGGGTGCACGCGGTGTTGAGCGATTCCCAGAATTCCCCCTCGCTCGTGGCGCCCTCGCCGATCGAGACGTAGGTCACTTCGTCGCTGTGGAACCGTTCTTCGCGTCCCGGGATCGACGTGACGCGCTCGTAGAGCATGCCCGCCTCGCCGGCGCCGATGGCGTGCAGGCACTGCGTTCCGGTGGGGCTGCCCTGCGAGGGAATATTGAGGGCGGTGTGCCCCCAGTGCGACGGCATCTGCCGGCCGCCAGAACACGGATCGTCTTTCGCGCCCACCGCGCTCAGCAGCATCTCGAGCGGCGTCATGCCGAGCGTGAGGCACAACGCGCGATCGCGATAGTACGGGTAGAACCAGTCGTAGCCGGCGCGCAGGTGCAGGCCCGCAGCGGTGAGCACGGCTTCGTGGCCGGCGCCGCTGATCTGAAAGAAGATTTGGCTCTGGTTCTTGAGCTGGATCTCTTTGTCGTCGAGGCGGCGCGACAGCAGCATGATGCGGTAGGCCCGCAGCAGATCGTCGCGCGTGAGGCCGTCCCAACGGGCGCCGCCGTCGTCTGCCGGAGCAGTGCGGGCGTCGGGTCTGGATACCAGCGTCGAAGCCTTCATGTCGGCAAAATTATACCATCCGGCCGGATGCTATAATCCGCGCGAAACGAGAGCATAAGCATGAATTCCCGACTCGTTCGCCTCTACCGCTGGGACGAAATCGCGCTCGAAAAAGTGACGGAAATGATCTCGAGAAAGATCATCACCGGCGAGCGCGAGATGGTGACGCAGATCTACCTCAAGCGCGGCGCCCTGGTGCCGATGCACTCGCACGAGAGCGAGCAAATGACGTACGTGCTGCAGGGCGGCCTTCGCTTTTTGATCAACGGTGAAGAGATCACCGTGCGCGAGGGCGAGGTGTTGCACATCCCGTCATGGCTGCCGCACCAGGCCGAAGCGATCAACGACACGTTCGAGATGGACATCTTCAGCCCGATCAGGCGGGACTGGCTCGACGGCACCGATAGTTATTTTCACGATAAAAAATCGTGAGGGCTTGGGGGCTTACGGGCTTGAGGGCTTGAGGGGTGAGCGTTCTCTTCACGCTGGTCGTGCTCGCCGTCGCGGGGTTGTGGGGCGTGGCGGTTTACACGCGCCTCATCAGCCTTCGCGGCCGGGTCACAGGTGCGTGGAAACTTCTCGATGCGCAGTTGAAAGCAGGCGGCGAACCGCCGACGACCGACGCCGCACGACGGGTCTACAACGACGCCGTCATCAACTACAACGAAGCGTTGCAGGCGTTTCCGGCGAACATCATCGCCGGCCTGTCAGGCTTCCAAGCGGCGAAGCCGTTTGACTCGCGGAACTAAAGTTCCGCGCTACGAACTGCCCTCAAGCCCCCAAGCCCCCAAGCCCCCAAGCCCTCAAGCCCGCGAGACTCAGTGAATATGCTTCTTCCAGTCGCTCTTCCAGTCGTCTTCTGAAGAGCGGCCGCCGGAATACACGTCGAAGCGGTTGCGGGCCCGGCCCATCTTCCATCGCAGCCAGCGGTACTTGATCTCGTCGAAGGGCCGCGCCCTCAGACCCTTCAAGTACAGGTAGCCAACGATCAGGCCGCCGAGGTGCGCGGTGTGGGCGACGCCGCCGCCCGGCCCGCCGAGCGCCGACAGGAACGCGATGGCGCCGACGATCATCACGAAGTACTTCGCCGGCATCGGGAAGACAAAATAGAGATAGATCGGCCGGTTGGGAAAATACATCCCGTAACCGAGCAGCAACCCGTAGATCGCGCCGGACGCGCCGACCGTGACCGTGTAATAGATGTCGTCGATGAAGAGCGAGAGGATCAGGCTGGTCGCCGCGGCGCCGATGCCCGTGACGAAGTAATACTTGGTGAAGAACCGCGTGCCCCAGGTGCGCTCCAGCTCGGTGCCGAACATCCAGAGCGACAACATGTTGATCAGGATGTGCCCCACGCCCCCGGTGTCGTGCAGGAACATGTAGGTGACCGGCTGCCAGAGCGCGAACTGCTCGAACACCGCCTGCGGCTGCAAGCCGAGCCGCAGCGTCATCAGCGGCACGATCAGGTTCAACAGGAACATGACGACGTTGACGATGACGAGCAGCTTCACCGCGGGCGTCATGCGTCCCGGGCCGAAGGACGCCGCGGTGGTCGAAGGGTAACGTGCCATTGCTCTGCGCCGAATCGTACTACGAGTGACCCTCCTCAGAAACTGCGAGCTACGCAGGCGCCCTGAGTACACGCGGGCAGAGCGCGCGGAGAGAGGCCGTCCCGTCGTTCGCTCTCACTCGGCGGTCAAATCTCCTTCGCCACATTAATCACCCCAGCTATGGACGCGCCAAAGACGGCAAGACGGCTGCGTGGGCTCCAGTCGATTTGACAGCCAGACTCTTGTCGTCGCCTCGTTCGAACGCTCACGCCGGAACGGCCTCTCTCCGCTGTGCGCCCGTCCGAGAGACACCGGCCCGAGCGAGCGTTCGAGTGAGCCGAGAGACAAATGGAGCGGAAGCTACGCTGGCGCCATGCGGGTTTAGACGTCCATCGCTTCAGCGCTTAATGCGCTGAGCGACATTTGTCCGGCGAACGAGAGCGAGCTCGGGCCGGTGTCTCTCGGCGGGCGCCCTCGACAGGAGGCCGAGTGCGACGCGACCGTAAGATGCAAGAGCTATAAGGAAACGCCAGAATCCAGAGCCGGAGTAGCAGCGGCCGAACCGATCGAACCTGGCGAACCTGACGAACCCGACGAACCCGAACCGCGAGGCAACCACCAAGCGAGCGCGGCGGCGAGGAGCGGGATGAAGGCGAGCACCGTGAGCGTCTGCTCGATACCGAAGCGATCGGCGCCCGCGCCGATTAGCGGCACGGCCAGGCTACCCATTCCCCACGCAAACCCCATCATCAGCGACGACACGGTGGCCGCTCCGCCCTTGACGAACGTCTGGGCGAACGTGACGCTGATTGGCAGCGTCGATTGAAGCAGCAGACCGCCAATCGCGAGCATGGCCGTGAACCCGACGGGCGGCAGGCGCGGCGCCATTGCCATGAACGGCACCGCGGCGACGAGCGACCACAGAATTACTCGCCGCGGGCCGACCCGGTCCGAGAGCGGGCCGCCGATCAGTCCGCCGATGCCGCTGGCAAACAGATACAGCGACACCGCCGAGCTCGCCTCAGCGATCGACAGGCCCTGATGCGTGAGCAGTGTCGGTGCATAGGTCATGAACCCGTACGAAGTCGCGGTTCGCAGCACGATGGTGAAGTACAGCAGCGTGAGGGGAACCGCGGCCGGCCGCAAGCTCGCCCACGTCGACCGTTCGTGCGCCTTCGGCAGTTCGATCGCGGGCACTTGTCTCAGCGTCCACGACAAGGCGATGAGGCCGGGGATCATAATGAGCGGCGACCACTGCAGCCCCATGTAGGCGATGAACGGCGCGAACAGGATCGGCGCAGCCGAAAAGCCGAGCGAGCCGCCCGATAAGTGGGCCGACATCGCCAACCCCTTCCGATGATCGGCGAGCTTGTAAACCAGTGCGGCCGCCGGCGGATGGAACGCGGCGCCGCCAAGGCCGCCCGCAACCAGGATCAGCCCCAATGTCAGCGGCGAGTGTGCCCACCCAACGAAGCTCAACCCGATTACCGCCAGCAGCGGCCCCATCACCACCAATGCGCGTGGCCGCCAGCGGTCCGCGAGTGCGCCAAACCCGAGCTGTGACACGGAATTGGCCATCTGAAAACACATCGCCACGATCCCGGCCGTCTTCAGCGACAGATTGAGATGCGGAATCAGCAGCGGCAGCAGCGGCGCGTAGATGTTCGTATACGCGTCGACGATCACATGCGTGGATGCGATCTTCCAGATCGACGTATGCAGCCCGAACCAGCCGCGCTCGGTCACCCGATCATCCTTCGAACGCGGCCGACGATCAGGTCCCGCGCTTCACCGAACTCGCGAATGCGAAGCAGCTGCGCGGCGCCGGCCAGCACCATCAGCGCGATCCCGATGCTCACCGTCAGCCGCACGAGTTGGGGGAGCAGTCCCGATCCGGGCAACAGACCGGCCATCAGCGCATCCGTGCCCCATGCCGCGGCCGCCATCAGCAGCGCAGCGACGACGACGCGTGCGGCGGTGGAGGCGATGCGCCCGCCCTCGATGCCGTGAATCTCGCGTCGCAACAGCCATAGCTGCACCGACGCGTTGAGCAGCGCCGTGATCGATGTGCCGAGCGCGAGGCCCCGATACCCAAGCACGCGGACCAGGGCGAGGTTGAGCGCCACGTTGATCAATACCGATCCCGCGCTCACCATGACGGGAATGCGGCTGCGCCGCAGCGCGTAAAAGGTCGGCGACACAATCCGGACAATCGAGTAACCGACCAGGCCGATGGCGTAGAACTGGAGCGCGGCGGCCGTCGCATCGGTATCAGTCGCGGTGAAGCTGCCGCGCTCGAAGATCACCGAGACGATCGGGCGCGCCAGCACCATCAACCCAAGCATCGCCGGAATATTCAGCAGCATCATCAACCCGATCGCGCTCGCCATCGTCGATCGAATCCTGCCGAGGTCGCCTTCCGCGACCATTCGCGATACCGCGGGCGTCGCCGCTGTCGCGATCGAAACGCCGAACAGGCCGATCGGCAGGTACATCAACCGGAATGCGAAATCGAGCCACGACACCGCGCCGGTGCCTTCGCGGGTGGCGAGCACGGTGTTGACGAAGACGTTGATCTGCGTCGCCGCCATCCCAATCGTGCCCGGCCCCATCAGCAGCAAGACGTGGCGGAGGCCTTCGTCGCGGAAGTCGAGGACCGGCTTATAGCGAAAGCCTTCGCGCCGCAGCGGCGGCCACTGGATCACGAGCTGCCCGACGCCGCCGACCAGCGCGCCGATGGCGACGATGGTGATCGGCTGGACGCCGAGCGACGGCGCCAGCGGAATGAACGTGACCGCGATCACGATGCTGGCCACGTTGAACATCGCCGGCGAGAGCGCCGGGATGAAAAAGTGACCGAGCGAATTGAGCATCCCCATTAATGCCGCCGCGACAGCTACCAGCGTGAGGAACGGAAACACGATCCGGGTGAGGTGCACCGTCAGCTCGAACTTGCCGGGCACCGTGGCGAACTCCGCCGCGAAGAGGCGCACCAGCGGTTCGGCGAACACGATGCCCGCAATCACGATCACGCCGGTGACGATCAACAGGGCATTCAGCACCGAGCTGGCGAGGTGCCACGCGCGTTCGCGGCCGTGCAACGTGAGTTGACGCGTGAAGGTCGGCACGAAGGCCGCGCTCATGGCGCCTTCGGCGAACAAATCGCGGACGAGGTTGGGGACGCGGGAGGCGACGCGAAACGCGTCGGCGGCGTTGCCGGCCCCGAAGTAGTAGGCCAGCACCTGATCCCGCACGAGCCCCAGAATGCGGCTCGTGATTGTCGCCAGCCCGAAGACCCCGGCGGACCGGGCCAGGCGTGGTTGGGAGTCGGGCATCAGTCAGCCGACAGCGTAGCACGGGCCTTCGGATGCCCCGGACCGTCCCGATGGCGGAACAACGTCCCGGCAATGAACAGACTTCAGAGCAAAAAACAGGGCTCGAACCGTTCGGCTCGAGCCCTAAGGAGGATGGTGAGAGGCTGACTAGGCCTTTCAAACATATAGACGGGCCAGACCCCCAAAATGTTTGCTCCGGTCAGCCCAGTATCTTGCGGACGGCTTCGTTCACCTTTTTGCCATCAACGGTCTTGCCCGCCAGGGCGGCCATCACAGCTTTCATCACTCGGCCCATGTCTTTCTGGCTGGCCGCGCCCGTTTCTGTAATCGCGGCCACCACCGCCGCCCCGATCTCGTCGTCTGACGCCGACGGCGGAAGGTAGGTGTCGAGGATCACAATTTCGGCTTGTTCCTTGTCGGCCAGGTCCTTGCGCCCGCCCTTGGTGAACTGGTCGATCGAGTCGCGGCGCTGCTTCACGAGCTGCGATACGACCTGCAACTCCTCGGCCGCTTCCAGCGCGCGGCCTTTCTCGATGCTCTTGTTGGTGAGCGCCGTCTTGAGCATGCGCAACGGCGTCAAACGCGCCGCATCCTTGGCCTTCATGGCGGTCACGATATCGGTAGTCAACGACTGTTCTAGTGACATGTCCAAAACCTCCAACTTTCAACTTTCAACTTTCAAGTTAGTGATCGAGATCACCATCGCCGAGCGTGAAGTGCCAATCGTCTGGCGCCGAGTAGAAATCCTTGGGCACGCCGACCGCATTGACCTTCACGGTGATGTCGACGCCTGACTTCACCACGAAATACCCCGAGCGCCTGAGGACCCGGCGAATCGACGCGTGCGTGGCGTAACACCGGATCTTGTCCGAGTCGGCGGCGCGCGCTTCGCGATCGATCCACCGGGCCAGCGTCTTCAGCCCGCGCTCGTCGGACGGATCCGCCAGCAGATCGACGATCTGGGTGACGCGGCCCTGCGGCTCGCGCAAGTGGCGATAGACCACGTAGCCGTCGACCTCTTCGCCGCGCCGCAGCAGCGCCGCCGTGTAGCGCACGTGCGGCGGCTCGATGAACTTCCAATTGAGGTAGCGTGCATCCCGACGGACCGCGATCGCGAACCGGCCGGCGAGCCGATCCCACAACCGGTCGACGCTCAGATCGAACCGCCGGATCATTTCCACTTCTTCCTTCAACGGCTGCGATCGTGACACGACGCGGACGACAGGGAGCGTGAGTGCGGAGATGAGGCGATTGATCGCGACCGGCCAGGTCGGAATGCGAAACGCGCGACGGCTGATCGGTTTCACCAGGCAGGTGAGCGGCTGGGCCTTCGGCCATCGCATCTCATCCAGCCGTGTTCGCGTGGCGCTCGACAACGCCGCGCCAAGCGCGACGCCGGTGCCGCGATCCCACGCGCGCAGCAGCGCGCCCCCAAGCCCCTGTCGCTGCCGCTCGGGGATGACGAGCGGATCCGCGCTCCACGTTCCCGCCACCTCGGCGCCCGCCACCACGACGCGGACGGGCGTCAGCGGGATGGCGGCGATGATCGTCGGGCCTTCGCGCACGACCCAGAACGGAGGCTCGACGCCGCCTGCCGGGTTCTTGCGCTCCCAATCCCAGCGCAAGCGCACGCGATCGGCGGCCTCGGTACCGAAGGTGCGCCGGTACAACTGCTCGACGCCGCGTCGATCGTCTGGGGTGTAGCGCTCGATGTCGGACATGTACGCAAAACGGGCGGGCGAACCGCGTTTGCGATCTGCCCGCCCTCGATTGTACGTCGGGGACTTGCGACGGCCGGTCTAAAGACTCGCCTCTACGTCTTAGACGCCGGGTGGCCTTACGACGGTGCCCGGTTGCGTCACGCCCGGTTGTACGACGGGCTGCTGAATCATGCCCGGCATCGTCGCGCCCGTGGTCCCGAAGGGCGTCGTCGGGCTTGTCGGAACCGACGAGGGATTAATCGTGATCGTTTGCGGCTGGTTCGGGTTGAAGCCCGCGCCGCCGGGGAACGCTCCGTTGGGCATCGGCTGGCCGTTGAACGCGCCGGGTTGCGGGAAGACCTGCTGGCCGGGCTGCGGGAACGTGAAGACAGGCGGATTCGGCGGATTCGGATCCTCTTCTTCGTCTTCGTTCGGATCAGTCGGCTGTTGTTCCTGCCGGACCGGGCGCGACGGAATGAACCGCTGCGTGCCGTTGTTGGGATTGGCATTGTTGGCCGCCGGTCTCGACGCCGCTGCGGGTGCCGGACCCGAGCTCGTGGCCATCACGAGAATGCGATCGTACATCGATGCGCCAGCCACCGCGCCGCGCGGTGCGGCCATATAGCCGGCCACACTTCGCAGGATGATGTCGAGGGCCTGCGCTTCGGGCACATCGACGAGTTTCAGCGTCAACGGTGCGCCGGAGATGCGCTCGGCGCCGACGACCTTGGTGCCACCGAGCTTGGCCCATTCATTGAGGATCGTCCGGACCGGTACTGCGGTGGCATCGACGCTGACGCGGCCCTGATTGAAGGAAAGCTTCAACCCCTGGGCGCGCGCGGGCGTTGCCACAAAAACCGCCAGTGCAAGGATGAGAAGGGTTCGACGCATTCAAAACGCCATAGCCAGTATAACCCTTCAGACGGCGGGGACCGTTACCTGGCTTGCCATCCGAAGCTCGTCCGGACGCGAGCGAAGGATGGCCGGACAGGATTTAGCGCCTGAAAGAGGCCGCCGCCGAGGCTACGGCCGAGATGTCGGCGTCGCGCAGGCCCGGATACAGCGGCAGCGACACGACTTCGGTGCAAATGCGGTTGGCAGCCGGGCAGTTGGCCGGGGCGAACGCCGCTAGAGCTGGCTGCTGCGGAATCGGCACGGGATAGTGAATCAGCGTCTCGATGCCGCGTTCCGACATGTGCGCCATGAAGGCGTCGCGATGCGGCGTCAGCACGGGAAACAGGTGATAGACGTGGCCGGCGTCGAATTCGCGC
>JAUSDY010000106.1 GCA_030650395.1 Acidobacteriota bacterium
GAACGGCATCACCTGAAAGATAACGAGCTGGCCATGGCGCTCGGACAGGCGCAGGGCTGGCTGGGCGAGAACCAGCGCACCCTGCTCGTCACGATCGGCGCGATCGTGCTGGTCGGCGGCGGCGTGGCCGCCTACGCCACCTGGAAGAGCAGTGTCGAGAACCGGGCCCGCACGATGCTGGCCGAAGCGATGGTGATCGAAGAGTCGCGCGTGATGCCGCCCGCGCCGCCCGCCGGCACGACCAACGATCCATCGGCGCTGGGCGGACAGCTGCCCGGCACCTTCCCGACAGAGAAAGACAAGCTCGAAGCCGCGTTGCCGAAGTTCCTGGCAGCCGCCGACGCGTATCCGTCTACCGACTCCGGCTTGACCGCGCGCTACCACGCCGCCACCAGCCTGGTCACGCTCGGGCGTTTCGACGAGGCGATCAAGCAGTACGACCAGGTGATCGCGGGCGGTTCCGGCGTCGTGGCGCGCACGGCGCGGCTGGGCAAGGCGGAGGCGCAGTTGCGGGCGGGGCAGTACGACCCGGCGATCGCCGCCTTCAAGGAGCTCGCCGAGCAGAAAGACGGCGGGCTGCCGCCAGACGCGCTGCTATTCGAGCTCGCGCGGGCCTACAAGCTCGCCGGCAAGCCGGAAGACGCGAAGAAGACGCTGACCCAGATCGTCGAGCAGCACGCCGACTCGCCGTTTGCGGCCGAGGCCAAAGCAGAGCTCGCGAAGGTGCAGGGCTAGTTCTTCCGCACGCGCCGCACGAACGTGAAATCCGCCGAGGGGGACAACGTGACCCCCTCGATGTTTGTACGGGAGACGGCGACGTTGGTCTTGTACCAAAGGCTGATGTACGGCGCGTCCTCCGCAATCCGCGCTTGCGCCTCGCCGTACAGCCTTCGGCGATCGGCATCCGACGGCGCCAGCATCGCCGCATCGATGAGCCGATCGACCTCGGGGTTGTCGTAGTAGCCGCGGTTGAATCCCGACGGCGGCATCTGCTTCGAATGGAACACGCGCCGCAGCATGTCGGGGTCCGACACGCCGACCCACTGCAAGGTGAACAACTGGAAGTTGCCCTTGAGCACGTCGGCGTACAAGGTCGCGAACTCATACGACCTGACGTCGAGCTCGATGCCCGCCTGCTTGAGGTCCTGCTGGATCACCGCCGCCTGCAGCCTGATGAATTCGTTGGTCGAGACCTTGAGCGTGAGCCGGAGGCGGGGCAGCGGGCCGTCACCGTCCGGATCGCGATAGCCGGCTTCCTCTAACAACGCCTTCGCCTTCTCGACGTCGTGGGAAAACTGGAACACCTGCGGCTCGAACGCCCACGACGCCGGCGGCAGGATGCCGATCGCCGGACGGGCCAGCCCGCGCCGCAGGTGATCGACGATCGCCTGGCGATCGACGGCATAGCCAATCGCGTGGCGGACGCGGCGATCCGACAGCACCGGGTCGCGCATGTTGAAGCCGATGTAGGCGTAGTCGGTGCCGGGCGATTCGGCCACCGTCACCGACTGTTCCTTGGCGAGTTGATAGACCACGTCGGGCGCCAGGTCGTTCACGACCATGTCGACCGTGCCTTTGCGCAGCTCCAGCGCGCGCATGATCTCGTCGGGCACCACTTTCAGGATCACGCCTTCGTTCGCCGGCGCGCCGCCGAAATAGCCGGGGAACGACTTGAGCTCGAGCCGGTCGTCGACCGCGAATCGCACGAACTGATACGGGCCGGTGCCGACCGGATGCTCGCGCAGCCCGGGTCCCGCGCCTGTCGGCACCACCGGCATCACGAGCTGAATGGGAAAGGAGCCGAACGGCTCTTTGAGCGTGAAGCGGACCGTGTATGGATCGATCGCCGTGACGCGATCGAGCGTGCGATACGCGCCCTTGCGCGCCGACAGGAATGCCGGGTCGATGAAACTCCCAAACGTGTACACCACATCGTCCGCCGTCAGCTCGTGGCCGTCGTGAAAACGCACGCCGCGACGGAGGTAGACGATGTAGGTGAGCGGATCGGGTTGTTCCCAGTGCGTCGCGAGTCCTGCCGACGGACGCAACTGATCATCGAGCGACAGCAGGTTGTCGTAGATCAGCTGATGCGCGCGTTGAGACGTTTCATCGGTGCCGATGCGCGGGTCGAGATTGTTCGGGGAACTGAGAACAGCGATGGTAATCGAACCGCCCGTGTCGGCCGAGGGAGTTGAACAGGCGCTGAGCGCAAGGCACACGATTACGCAGGCCCTCAAGCCCCCAAGCCCGGGGCCCCCGGCGCGGCACCCGCGCTGGGGTGGAAGTCCCCAAGCCCTGTCAGCCATCAACGTCCTTCTTCAAGTCTTGCAAGATCTGAAGTGCGTCGATAGGCGTGGTTCGGTTGATGTCGATCTCGCGAATCTTCTCGCGCAGTTTTTCATCCGCCGGCGCGGCGCCCTGGAACAACCCGAGCTGTTGCTGCGCCACGGGCGGCGCGCCGCTCAGCGACGGCTTGCCGCCGCGCGTCAGCTCGTCCTGTTCCAACGAGCCGAGGATGTCGCGGGCCCGCGCAATCACCGCCGCGGGCAGCCCCGCAAGCCTCGCGACCTGGATGCCGTAGCTTCTGTCTGACCGGCCCGGCAGGATCTTATGCAGGAAGATGATGTCGTCTTTCCACTCGCGTGCCGCGACATGGGCGTTGACCACACCCGGCAGGGCATCGGCCAGGTCGGTCAGCTCGTGGTAGTGGGTCGCAAACAGCGTCTTGGGCCGCGCGCGCTGGTTGGTCGCCAGGTATTCGGCCACCGCCCACGCGATGCTCAAGCCGTCGAAGGTCGCCGTGCCGCGCCCGATCTCGTCGAGCACCACCAGGCTGCGCGACGTCGCGCCGCTCAGGATGTGCGCGGTTTCCTGCATCTCCACCATGAAGGTGGACTGGCCGCGCGAGATGTTGTCGGATGCGCCGACGCGCGCATACAGCCGATCGATCAAGCCGATCTTGGCCTCTTTGGCCGGCACGAACGATCCGGTCTGCGCGAGCACGCACAGGATCGCGACCTGCCGGAGGTAGGTCGACTTGCCGCCCATGTTGGGCCCGGTGAGGATCACGAGCTGATGACGCGCGCCGTCGAGGTGAATATCGTTCGGCACGAAGTTGCCGCCTGCCAGCCGTTCGACGACCGGGTGCCGGACATCCACCGCCACGATCTCGTCGCCGTCGTGCACGTGCGGCTTGGTGTAGTTGCACACCGTGGCGGTTTCGGCCAGGCCCGCGAGCACATCGAGGGCAGCCACGGCGCGCGCGGTGTCGAGCACGCGCGCGGCTTCGGCCGACACCCGCTGCCGCAACGCCTCGAAGATCTCCAGCTCGCGCGCGACAATTCGCTCGTCGGCGCCGAGCACCTTGTCTTCGTATTCCTTCAGGGCCGGCGTGATGTAGCGCTCGCCGCCGGCGATCGTCTGCTTGCGGATGTAGTCGGGCGGCACCGCGTGCAGGTTCGACTTCGAAATCTCGATGTAGTACCCGAAGACGCGGTTGAAGCGGACCTTGAGGGAGTTGATCCCGGTTCGCGCGCGCTCGCCGTCTTCCATCTCGGCGATCACCTGCTTGCCCGAGCGGCTGATGTGCCGCAGGCCGTCGATCTCCTTGTCGAGCCCGTCGCGGACGAAGCCGCCGTCGCGGGCAAGGGCAGGGGGTTCGTCCTGAATCGCTTCCTCGACCCACTGCCGAACGTCGGCGAGATCATCGAGCTCGCCGATCAGGCTCCGTACCAGCGGCGCGTGACAGTCGCTCAGCACCATTGCGATCCGCGGCACGGCGCCGAGCGATCGGCCGAGCGCCAGCAGGTCGCGCGGGCCGGCGGTCGCGAGCGCTATGCGCGCGATCAATCGCTCGAGGTCCTGGATCGACTTGAAGGTCTCCCGCAACTTGCCGCGATCGGTGGTCCTGACGGCGAGCTCTTCGACCGCGTCGAGGCGATCGCGGATCGCTTCGAGCGCGGTGAGAGGGCGGAGCAGCCACGTCCGCAGCAGGCGGCAGCCCATCGGCGTGACGGTGCGGTCGATTTCATCGAGCAGCGATCCCACTCGCGCCCCATCGATCGACTCGACGATCTCCAGGTGTTTCAGCGTGATCGGATCGATCAGCAGGCCGTCGGCGGCCTGCCGCAGCCGCACCGAGCGGACGTGCGCGAGGTCGGCCTTCTGCGTGTCGCGCAGGTGCTGCACCAGCGCGCCGCCGGCGCACACCGCCGGCTGATGACGTTCCAGGCCGAAGCCCTCGAGCCCGCCGACGCGCAGTTGATCGATCAGCGTTTGCCGCGCGGCATCCAGCTCGAAATGCCAGCCTTCGATTTCCGTGATCGCGATCGACAAGTGGGCAATCTCGGGCACGACGCTGCGAATGTCGTAGCCGGCGGCCACGACGATTTCGCGCGGCCGCAGCACCGCGATCTCGGCGCGCAGCGAGGCCAGCCCCTCCGGCCCTGCATACTCGGCCACGTCGAACTCGCCGGTCGACAGATCAACCAACGCAACGCCGTACTCGGTCGGGCGCGCCGCGGTCGCCGCTTTATCCGACGAAGCCTTGGCGAAGTCGGACGTGGCGACGACGGCCATCAGGAACGCCGGCTCGCGCTCGTCGAGGTAGGCGACGTCGGTCAAGGTGCCGGGCGATACCACCCGCACGACCTCGCGCTTCACGACGCCCTTGGCTTTCTTCGGGTCCTCGACCTGCTCGCAGATCGCGACCCGGTATCCCTTTCTCACAAGTCGCGCGATGTAGCCGTCGGCGGCATGGAACGGCACGCCGCACATCGGCACCGCCATGCCCGAAGCATCCTTCGATCGCGACGTCAGCGTGAGATCGAGCGCGCGCGATGCCACCAGCGCGTCTTCGTAAAACATCTCGTAGAAATCGCCCATCCGGAAAAAGACGATCGCGTGGCGGTACTGGCGCTTGGCGTCGAAGTACTGCCGCATGGCCGGCGTCAGCTGAGCGCCCGCCGGTGCGGCCGAAGAGGCAGGAGATGCGGGTTGGGACACAGTGTTATCTGAGGCCTATCTCACCGACCTGTCCGCCGTAGCGCGCAGCGCGGAGGTGGAAGCGCCGAGCGCGAAGGCGGGTCGAAAACGGCGTGTGTCGAGTATACGATGGCTGAGCGCCACCGTGATCATTCTTGCCCTCGACACGACGACTCGCGGCGGCAGCATTGCGGTCGTACGCGATCGCGGCGCCAGCGCCGCGGAGAAGCAACTTGACGTGCTGGCGCTGCTGCATGGCGACGAGGCCCGAACGCATGTCGAGCGCCTGCCTGCTGAAATTGCCGCCGCGCTGGATCGCGCGGGCGTCGCCAAGACGGCGATCGATCTGCTGGCGGTGGCGACCGGTCCTGGCGCCTTCACCGGCCTTCGCATTGGCCTGGCGGCAATTCAAGGCCTCGCCCTGACGCTCGATCGCCCCGTCGTCGGCATCTCTGCGCTGGACGCGCTCGTGATTGAAGCCGGCACGCAACCCGCGCAGTTCATCGCGCCGTGGATGGACGCGCAGCGCGGCGAGGTCTTCGCGTCGCTTTATGGGGGCGGGACCATGGTCGAACCACCGATTGCCTCCAATCCCGCCGCCCTGCTCGAGTCGTGGCGGGAGCGCCTCGAGGGCCAGACGGTGTTGTTTGCCGGCGATGCCATCACGCGGGATGGTGACGCGATTATTGCCGCGGGTAACGGCCGCTGGTCGATTCGAGTGCCCGGGCCGCTGGCGCCGGCGATCGCCGAGCTCGGAGTGATCCGCGCACGCGACGGCCTGGCCGGTCCGCCTCATGCGCTCACGCCAATCTATGTAAGGCGGCCCGACCCCGAGATCGAGCGCGCGCGGAAAGGCCGGGCGTGATCGACGTCGTGGTTGAGCGGTTGGCGTCGCCCGCCGATCTCGACGGCGTGCTCGACATCGAGGCCGCCTCGTTCAACAACCCGACCACGCGCGAGTGGTACGACGGCGAGCTCAAGCGGCCGGAAGTCTGCTTCATCTATGTGCTGCGCACGCCCGGCCAGCCGGTCGCCGGGTTCTGTGCCTTCTGGCGGGTCGCCGAGCAAATCCACATCAATAACCTGGCAATCCGGCCTGAATTGAGAGGACAGCGACTTGGCAGCCGGCTGCTGCAGGCGGTGATCGCCGAAGCCACCCGGCTCGGCGCCTCTCATGCCACGCTCGAGGTCCGCCGGTCGAACCTGGCGGCGATTCGGCTCTACGAACAGGCCGGTTTTTCGCAGGCCGGCGTGCGGCCGAACTATTACACCAAGCCGATCGAGGACGCCCTCGTGCTGGTTTTTTCCTCTTGCTCTGCTTGAATCCCGAAAAGCGCGGTGGTAGAGTCGGCGTCATAGGGGCGGAAGGCACTTCCGCGCCGACCCCGGAAGGGAGGCGGAGCAGATGGCAGAGGACTTGAAGTATCGGCTCCTCGAGACCAACCCGGAATATCGCGAGTTGGCCTCCAAGCACCACTCACTCGACGATCGACTCCACGAGCTGGAAGCCAAGCATTACCTGTCAGACGACGAGCAATTCGAAGAAGTCAGCCTCAAGAAACGCAAACTCCACATCAAGGACCGCATGGAATCCATCCTGCGGGAGCACGACAGCACCGGCACCAACAGCAGTAGCGCCAACACCGCACGCGTCTCCGCGTAAGCCCTCGACGCCGGGCGCATTTCCCCGAAACCGTTCGTTCGGGAAAATCCGCCCGGCGTCTTATTATCAGGAGCGATGTTGATCGATCGTGCAGGGTGGCCCTTCATCGGCCTCGCCCTCGTGCTTGCGGCCGGGTCGGGATGGTGGTTCGGCCGTATCTGGGCGGTGCCCTTCCTGGTACTGGCCGCGTTCTTCCTGTTCTTCTTCCGCGACCCCGATCGGCACCCGCCGGCTGGTCCCAACCTGGTCGTGTCGCCCGCTGACGCGCGAATCATGGTCGCCGGCGAGCGGGTCTGGCCCGGCGCGCCGCCGGGGGAGTGGCAGACCGTGAGCATGTTTCTCTCGCCACTGGACGTCCACGTCAATCGGCTGCCGGTGGAGGGGCGGATCAGCCGGGTGGAGTATCATCCGGGCTCCTTCTTGCCCGCGTACCGCAAGGAAGCCGGGGAGCTCAATGAGTGGACCGAAGTCTGGATCGATCGCCCCGGCGGGCCCGTGGTGCTTCGCCAGATCGTCGGCATCCTCGCGCGCCGCATCGTCTGCCGCGTCAAGCCTGGCGATGTGGCCGAGCGTGGCGCGCGGTTCGGCGTGATGAAGTTTGGATCGCGAATTGATATGTTCCTGCCGCTGTCTGCAACCGTGCTCGTCAAGGCCGGCGACAAAGTCGTCGGGGCCGAGACCGTGATCGCCCAGCTTGCGCCGTAGATGATTACGCGGCCGCACAAACCCGTACGTCTGCGCGCCGTGCACCGCGGCCCGAATCGGCGCGGCATCAGGCGCGGCGTCTCGCTGCTGCCCAGCCTGTTCACGCTGGCCAATCTGTTTTGCGGCTGGGCGTGCGTCGTGCATGCGATGCGCGGCGAGTTCGCCACGGCGGCGCCGTTCATTGGCGTGGCGATCGTGCTCGACATGCTCGACGGGCGCATCGCGCGCATGACCGGCACGACGAGCGATTTCGGCGTGCAACTCGATTCGCTCGCCGACCTGATCTCGTTCGGCATGGCGCCGGCGGTGCTGGTGTTTCAGTGGGGGCTGCTGCCGCTCGGGCGCCTCGGCTGGGCGATTGGTTTCTTGTACCTGACCGCGGCGGCGCTCCGCCTGGCGCGCTTCAACATTCAAGCCGCCACCGACAAGCGCTACTTCGTCGGCCTGCCGAGCCCGGCGGCGGCGGGCATCCCCGCCGCGACCGTGCTCTACTTTCCGGAGGCGCTCGCCACGTATCCTCTGGCGCTGCTCGGCATGACCATGCTGCTGGTGCCGGCGCTGCTGATGGTCAGCACGATTCGCTTCCAGAGTTTCAAGACGCTGGATCTCGGCATCAAGCGCGGCTACCGCGGCCTGGTGATCGTCGCCGGCGTCATTGCCATTCTCGTCGCCTATCCACACGAGACGTTGATGGTGATGGCCTACTTCTACTTCGCTTCGGGGTTTATCGGGTTGCTCATGGGCCGCAAGGCCGCCGACGCCACCGAGCACGTCGAAGGCGACCGCCTGGCCGAGGAGAAGGACGCCGGCTAGAAAACAGCGTGCGTACAGTGCGTACGGTGCCTGGGGTGCGTACGGTGCTTTGGTGCCAAGGTGCCAGCGGTGCTTAAGTGCTGGAGGCAGGCGTCCCGTTCGCAAGAGCGTCTTCCACAGCATCCGCACACCCACCGCAGAGCACACCGCGATTCTCGATCGGTAACGATTCATTGAAGAGCACGGGCGCGCCACAAAGACGACATGCGTCGGCTCGGTCAGCGAAGAGCCTTGCGATCGCGCTTGGATGCTGACCGTCCACAGAATCCTGCTTCAATAAATGTGGCCTGTCGTCGTCAAGGATGATGTCGACACACACTTCAATACATTCGTCGCAGATGTAAACGGCAGGACCGGCGATGAGTTTGCGGACGTCGTTCTGGGTCTTGTTGCAGAACGAGCAATGAAGCGGCTCGCGTCCCGACGCGGCTTGCGGCGGCTCGACCGCCGCGCGATGGATGTTCGGGAGCCAGCGTGACACGCGGCGAGTGTAGGCGTCGTACGACTCGCCAAACTGGTCGCGCAACGTCGGCTCTTCGTAGCCCATCACGAAGATATTCACGCACACAAAGAAGATGGCCCAATACGACGCGAGTGCGATCGACCTCGTCAGGATGATCTCGCCCAGCACGATCGTCATGACGCTCAGATACATCGGATTGCGCACGTAGCGATAGAGGCCGCGGACGACCAGATGACGGGGCGGGTCGACCGGAGATAGCGTGCCGCGGCCACTCCGGGCAAACTCGAAGATGCATGTGGCGAGAAGCGCCGCTCCAAGCCCAACAACCATCACGCCGAGAATGTGGGTCGGGTGAGACCAGTCAATCCGTATTTGGCCGACGCCAAAGAATCGCCACGGCAGGTAACCAGCAAAGAGGCCGGGCAACAAGATCGTCCACAGAAGGCTGCGGAGAAAAAGGACGACACCTCCTCGAAACCGCGTCATGGGTCGGCCGCGTCGCCGAAAACGTCCCGGACGCGCTGCTGCAGCAGCGTCACGAGGTCGGCATCCATGAACTGAAAGTCGTCACCAATATCCAACACCTCAATCTTCACGTCTCGGGCCGCGTCGCCAAATCGCTCCCGCAAGATGTCACGATGTCGATGTTCCATCACGAGCACGACATCAGCCCACTCGAGATCTCGTTCCGAGACACGGCGTCGCGCGGAAGCGCTCGTCCCAGCGGATCTGACGTTCAGCCTGTCAGACTTGCTCCACAGGCGTTCGGCCGTTGGGCTACGCCATTGGTTCATGCTGCACACGAACAGCACATTCAGCTTCGAAGGAGTCACTACCGTTGAACCAAGCACCCGAGGCACCTTAGGCACCCAAGCACTGTACGCACCCTTGGAACTGTACGCACCGTACGCACCTTAGTTGATCGGAAGCGTCATTGTGACGCGCGTTCCCTTGCCCTTTTCTGACGTGACGGCGATCGTCCCGTGGTTCGCTTCCACATTCCGCTTGGCGATGGTCAAGCCAAGGCCCGTGCCAATTGCCTTGGTCGAGAAATACGGCTCGAAGATCTTCGCTAGCGCATCGCCGTCCATGCCGACGCCCGTGTCCGTGACGCGCAGCTGCACCGTGCGGTCGGAATCCTGCGACGCTTCCACCGTCAACGTGCCGCCGCCGGGCATGGCGTGCAGCGCGTTCTCGATCACGTTGGTCAGCGCGCGGCCAATCAGCATCCGATCGATGCGAAGGCGCGGCAGTGCCAAGGGGACATCTGTCACCACGGCGACGCGCCCGGCAAGCCCCGAGCGGTACGGCTCCACTACCTCGGTCACCAGTTCGGTCAGGTTGGTTTCGACGGGCTTGGGTTCGGGCGATGACGCGAAGCTCGAAAACTCGGACGAGATCTGGCGCAGCAGCCGCACCTGGCCGAGGATGTTCGAGACGCATTCGTCGATCACCCCGCCCATCGGCCGCCCCTGATCGACGTGCACGCGCCGGAGGTGTTCGGCGTTGAGTTGAATGGGCGTCAGCGGATTCTTGATGTCGTGCGCCACCTGCCGTGCCATGTCGGCCCACGCGGCGAGGCGGTTAGTGCGCTCCAGCTCTTTGCGCTGGCGCTGCAGGTCCGCCGCCATCTGGTTGAACGCGTCGACCAGCCGGCGCAGCTCGTCCGACGAGGTCGCGAGCACGCGTGCATCCAGGTCGCCGCGCGCGATGCGGCGAGTGGCGCGCATCAACCGGTTGACCGGATCGGCGATCCGCTCCGCCATGTAATAGCCGATGCTGGCGCCCAGCATGATGAAGAGCAGTGCCGCCAGCAGCACACGGCGATCGAGCTCTTCGATCAGCTCCTGTGTTTCCTGTTGTCGCGACGCGAGCGGCACTGTCAGCACCGCTTCGCGGCCCTGCAGGTGAACCGGCGCGGCGGCGATCAAGTACTCCAGGCCGCCGACCGTCTCGCGCCCGACGTAGGCGGGGCGGCCGTCGAGCAGGATCGCGCGGAAGGCGTCGCCCGGGGTCCGACTCGGCAGCAGACCCGAGGCGAACAGGTTGCGCTCGCTCGACGCCAGCAGGTTGGGGCCGTCGAAGATGTTCACATCCTGTGCAATCACGCGGCTCAACCAGACGACGAGGTTGTCGTCGACCAGCGGAAGCGCCGCCTGGCCTCGTTCGCTGCCGAAGTCTTCGACGACGCGGCTGGCGACGCTGGCGATGCGGGTGGCTTCACTTTCGATGTCGTCGAACATCAACGATGCGATGTAGGCGCGCGAGACCAGCGCGAGGGCGAGCACCGGGATGATTGCGGCCGCCACAAACGCGAGAAATAATTTGCGATAGAAACTGGCGCGCACCTCATCGAGCAGGGCACGCCCGGACGCCGGCGCTTGCGCCACCGCCAGGTTGAACAACATGCCGCCGGCGATCGTCACGACAAACGCGATGAACACCAGCGTCACGAGCTCGGCAATCGCGACGAGGTGCCCGAACGGCGTTTGCCGGGCCATGCCGAGGACGTAGAGGGCCGCGCGATCGTTCATCACGTAAACGTCGAGGCGGCCCGACTCGCGATCGATCGTCGACCAGAACGGCGCGCGCGAGGCGAACGCGCCGCGAAACACCGGCTCGGTCAGCGCCGGCGCGTCCGGCCCGGAGTTGTAGAGCACGCGCCGGCTCCATCCGTAGACGTAGAGGTCGACGTCGGCGCGCAGGCGCGGTTCGGGACGGGCCTGGCCCGACCGGATCAGCGCCACGTAGGGATTCTGCGCCGAGATGAACAACAGGTTGCCGTAATCGAGCATCGCGTGGACCACGATCGATCCCGCGCTGCGCCGGCCGTTCGGACCGTCCATGCAGATCGCGCGGCCGGCATGCAGCAGCCGGCGCTCTTCCGAATAGAGCGGCGACACTTCCTCGAGGATTTCCCAGGCGCACGCCGATTCGCTCCACGGCTGCGGCGGCGATTCCTCCGGCAACTTCATCGCGAAACGGCTGACCATCGCGCCCGATGCATTGTGGAGCTCGACGCTCGAGGTCATCCGCTGGCTCGCCAGGCTGGTTTGCGACCACACCAGGAACGCCGCATCGGTGGGGGGCGGGCCCGTGAGCGGCGGATCGCTCGCACGCACCAGCTCGTCGAGCCCCTGGATGCGATCGATTTCGACGAGCGCCTGCTGCAGCTTGAGCCGCACGTCCTGTCGCTGGTTCATGACCTCCGGCGCATAGCGCGATTCGACCAGTTGCCGTTTGGCGCGCGACGCGGCATCGACCAGCGAGGGATAGAGCACGACCGATGGCAGCACCATCGCGAGGAACGCCGCGAGCAGGCGCGCGGCCTGAGAGCTGTGCCGCAGCGTCGCACGGTAATGGTGAATGACGAGCGCGGCGCCGACGACAAACGCCGCCGCGGCCAGCGTCGGCAGCAGCGGCGCGACATCGCGGGCGATGTTGGGCGACCACAGAAACAGCGCCGGCGCCAGCCACGCGATCACGCCGCGCCGGCGCCAGGTCCGGCCCGATCGCGGAAACGCCCACGGCGATCGCGCCATTAGCAGCACCAGCACCGCCAGGCCGATCACCACCGCATTCAGCGCGAGCAGGCCGATCACCACATGCAGCCGCAGCCAGTCGCTGCGATCGATCGCAAACCGGAGGATGTCGATCGGCGCCTGCGAGACCTGCCCGCGCAGGAAGGCTTCGTACCAGACGAGCAGCGCGATCACGATCGATCCCGCCGCAAACTGGACCGCGAGGAACAAGGTGCCGGAGGACGCGCCGTCCACCAGCAGGACGCCGATGCCCCGGCGATGCGCGGACCGCCACAAGCCGAAACTGGCCACGCCGAGCGCGAGCAGTGCCGCGGCCAGCATGCTGGTCAGCATGAAGTCGATGGGCGAGGCCAGGAAGAGCGCCGACCACGCCGAGAACGGAGCCGCGGGCGTCAACGGCGGTGACGCGAGATCGACGCGGCGGACCGCGATCCACAACACCGCGCGCGCGGCCACGAGCAGAAGCGCGATGGCCAGCGTCAGCCCGGCCGCCGAGGGCAGGCTCCGGGTCACGCGCCGCCAGTCGAGCAGCGGACCTGTGGCGAGCAGCACCAGTACCGCGAGCAGTGCGAGCTCCGCGGCGATTCGCTGCTCGCGAATTCGCCCGCGGGCAGCGTGAAGCACGGCATCGGGCACTTCGACGGCAGCGAGTGGCTCGCCACTCGGTGACCGCACAATGAACGCGTCTGGTCCGGCGTCGGCCGCCCCTTCAAACTGCAGGCGCAGCGGCGCAGGCGCAATGCTGGTCTCGAGCGAAAACGCCGCATCGGCGGTGGCCGACTGTCCGTCGCGGGCGAGCGAGGCCTCGGCCACGATCGCGCCGATGTGGCGGCCCGCCTCCGAGCCGTCAACGACGGGTTGCACGCGGATCAGCTGCAGGCCCTGCGTGCTCTGCAACAGGAACAGCGATGCAGGACCGGTCAGCCGTTCATCCGGGACCTCTTCGGACCGCCCGACCCACGCGACCGGCTGGTTGTTGGCGGCGACGATCGTGACGGCCACGCGGTTGCCGCTGGCGGCCGCGCCCGCGGCGGCTTGATCGAACAGCGTGCGCGTGGCGCCCGCATCGCCTCGCTCGGCCAGTCGGACGATCGCGGCGTCGAGTGCGATCGAGCGGACGGTCAGGTCGAGTCGCTCGCCGAGCTCGCGGAACTGTTCGGCCACCTCGGCATGCAGCCGGGCGCGCGACGCCGCGAGGTCGGCGCCGAGCCGCACTCGTTCCAGCGCCTCGCCGCCCAGCCAGATCGCCGCGGCGGCCAGCAGGCCGCCCGCCACGAGGCGCCGCGCGGTTCGAGCGACAAAAGAGGGAACGGCCATCCGCTCCGCCATTGTAGAATGTCAGCTCTGCCCATACAGAATTCATGAGCGTCCCCGGCTCGCTGAAGTTCGCATTAAAGCGCGGCGCCCTCGTCACCGCCGCCAACTGGCAAATCGTCCTCGTGCAGTTTGTCGCCGATACGCTGTTCAAGACGCTGCTCGCCGTGCCGATCGTCGGCGGCGTCGTGCTCGTCGTGCTCGTCGTCGGCGGCGACCCGATCGATCTGCTGCGCCGTGAACCGGGGCAAATCGTGTCAACCATGGTCGGCGTGTTGCTCGCACAGCCGGTGGCGCTTGCGGCCTTTCTCGGCGCGCTCGGATTGATCCTGGTCGGCGGATCGGTCTTGATGTTCGCGATCAAGGCGGGGAGCGTCACGGTGTTGCTGGCGGGCGATCGCGCAGCGGGCGCCATCGAGCAGCCGCCCCTCAGGATGTCGGCGCTCGAACAAGCCAATCAGGCGTCGATCGAACGCTTCGCCAACGGCATTCAGTCGCTGTTCGGCCGTTACTTGCGCCTGGGCGTCGGGTTGTCGGTTGTCTACGCGCTCTGCGCCGGCGGCTACGCGGCGCTGGTCTTCGGCACGCCGTTATCGCAATCGCTCGACTGGCCGCTGCTCGTCGGCCTCGCCTCGCTCACCCTCATCATCGTCATCACGCTGGTGAACTTCATCTATCTGTTATTGCAGATCGTGGTCGCGACCGAAGACTGCGCCGTACACGAAGCCATTCCCCACGTCGCACGGCTGTTGCGGAGGCGGACCCGCGATGTCGGCCAGGTGCTCGCCGCGATTCTCGCGCTGATGGTGATGGCGACCGGCGCATCGATTTTGGCCACGGCCGCGCTCGGCCTGATCGCCTTCGTGCCGTGGGTGGGGCTGGCGGCCATCCCGCTCCAGATCTTCGCGTGGCTCGTTCGCGGCGTCGTATTTCAATTCATCGGCCTGACGGGCGTGGCGACGTATCTGCGCTTGCACCGCACGCTGCCGCATGCCGGCGTGCGGGCGCCGCGAACCGACGGGCTCCATCAGGTCACCCGCGCCTGAATTGTCAATTGACTGATTGTCAATCGACCGACTGTTTGGCGATTGCCGATCGATAATTCGGTGAATCGATTTACGCAATCAACAATCGCGCAGTCACGAAACAGTCACTCAATCCATCGATCGGCAATCATCAATGAGCTCTGCTCGCACCGCCCTCTCAAACGCAGCACTGCGATTTCAGGAATCGGCGATTCGCCGCACCGGCATTCTCGGCGCTGCGGTGCCCGGCCTGATCTCGTTCGCAGCTGGCTATCCCGCGCCGGAGATGTTCCCGTGGGCAGACCTGCAGGCGATCGCCAGCGACCTGCTCGCCAGGCACGACGGCAACACGCTGCAATACGGCGCCACTCGCGGGTATCGACCGTTGATCGAACATCTGCTCGCACACGGCCTCAAGGATCGCGGCATCAGCGCCGGGTTCGAAGACGTCGTGATCACGACCGGTTCGCAGCAGGGCCTCGACCTGGCCGGCCGCGTGCTGATCGATCCGGGCGATGTCGTGATCGTCGAGCTGCCGACCTACAGCGGCGCAATCGCCGCATTCCACAACCTGCAGGCCGACCTCGTCGGCGTGCCTCAGGATGCCGAGGGCATCGACCTGGTTGCGCTCGACGCGTCGGTGACGCGCCTCAAGCGGGAAGGGCGGCGCGTCAAGTTCGTCTACGTCACCCCCAATTTTCAGAACCCCGCGGGACTGCTGATGAGCGCGGCGCGGCGGCGGGACCTGTTGGCGGCGGCACGACGCCACGACCTGGTGATTCTCGAAGACGACCCGTATGGGTCGATCTACTTCGAAGACAGCACGCGCGTCGAAGACACCCGCCCCATCAAGGCCGATGATGCGGACGGCCGGGTGGTGTACCTGGGCAGTTTCTCGAAGGTGCTGGTGCCTGGCTTCCGCGTGGCATGGATGGTGGCGCCGGCGGCGATCGCGCAGAAGGTCGAGCTCGCCAAGCAAGCCGCGGACTTATGCAGTGGCGTCTTCGATCAGCGCGTCGTGCACGGCGCACTCGACCGCGGTGTCATCCAACGCATCGCGCCGACGCTGCGATCGCATTATCAACATAAGCGCACGGTGATGGAGCAGTCGCTCCAGTCCGTTCTGGGCGATCGGGTGACATGGACCACGCCTCGTGGCGGCTTTTTCTTGTGGATTGAGCTACCGGCCGGGGTCGACGACCTCACGCTGTTCGAGCGTGCGCTGAAGCACAAAGTCAGCTTCGTGATCGGCAGCGCGTTCTTCGTCGACGGCGGCGGGCATCAGTTCGCGCGCTTGTCGTTCTCGGGCATCACGCCAGAACAGATTCGCGAAGGGGTCGACCGGCTGGCGCGCGCAATCGCGAATAACCAATAACCAAGTACGAATAACCAAAACTGCCTTCGTTATTCTTAATTGGTTCTTGGTTATTTCAGGGTGTCTTAAGGCACCGCCGGCGCGCCGGGCAGTACGTCGAGCTGTACGAACGGCGGTTCGAAGCGGAGCCCAAACGCCTGCAGCTGGCCATCACGGCTCACCGCGATCAGCCGCGGCGACGTCAGCCGCGCCGTGGTCCTGATGAACGGCTGCGAGCCGAGCTCGCCGGCCGCCTTGATCGGCGTCAGCGGCTTGCCGGTCGTCGGCTCGAATGCCCCAATCTCGCTCGACCCGAGCGGCACCATCACCGCGTTGGGCAAGCTGAGCGGTCCGCTCGCCGGGCGCGAGGACAGCATCGCTTTCCAACGCAGGTTGCCACTGTTGCGATCGACGGCGCGGAGCACGTTGTCGCGAGACGCAAAGTAGATCCGTTTGTCATCGGCTGCCGGGAGGCCGGCCACGTCGCCCCCGACCCGCCATTTCCAGCGCTCGCGGCCACGCAGCAGATCGACGCTGACCACGTACTTCTCCGTCGTGCCGAACACCAGCTGATCGTCGAGCCCGACGAGCGAGGTAATCCGGCCCGACACACGCTGGCTCCAGATCGTCTCGCCGGTCGCCAGCGCCACGGCGACCAGCCGGCCGTCGGCCAGCGGCAAGTACAGGCGATCGAGCGCGGGGGCGGGCGCCGTCGAGAGGGGAGCGCCAAGCGGTTGGCGCCACACCAGCGTGCCGTCAGCCGCGCGAAACGCCGCCAGATCGCCGGACGAGGTCGACGCCAGCAACCAGCCCGTGTCCCAGTAAAGCGGCGCGGCCGCGCCGCCCGGCAGCGCCGCGCTCCAGATCCGGGCGCCAGTTTGCGCGTCGCGCGCTTCGATCGTCGTGTCGGAGGTGGTGAAGACCAGGCCGCCGCCGGTCGCGGGCGTCAACGCCGTGGCGACGTCGAGCCGCCAGCGCACGACGCCGCGATCCAGATCGACGGCCACCAGTTGCCCGCCCTTGAGCGGAACGTATGCGGTTGATGCATCGAAGCCGGGCGGCGCCACCGGCGGCGTGTCGAAGGGCAGCACCCAGCGCGCGTCGAGCGCGGTGAGCGGCGCGGTGAGCGGCGCGACGACCGCTTGTTGAAATGCGAGAACGATCGCGAGCAAGGCGGCCACCAAAGTTATAATAGTGTTCTTACCTACATCACGACGTGGCCCATCAAACCATTCTCGTCCTGGATTTCGGCTCGCAGTTCACCCAACTGATCGCGCGGCGGCTGCGCGAGCTGTCGGTCTACTGCGAGATCCTTCCGTTCAATACCTCGATCGACCAAATCAAGGCGAAGCATCCGGTCGGGATCATCCTGTCGGGCGGGCCGAGCAGCGTGGATGAAGAAGGCGCACCGCATTGCGATCGCCTGGTGCTCGATCTCGGCGTGCCAACGCTGGGCATCTGTTACGGCATGCAGCTGATGACCGACATGCTCGGCGGGCGCCTGGCGCGCTCGGGCCATCGCGAATTCGGCCACGCCGTCGTGCGGCGCGAGCCGGACGTGCCGTCGCGGATGCTGAAGGGCATGCCCGACGAGATGCGCGTGTGGGCCAGCCACGGCGACTTCGTGGCGTCGGCGCCGCCCGGCTTTGCGGTGGCGGCGACGAGCAACAACGCGCCGGTCGCGGTGATGGAAGCGCCCGAGCAGGGGTATTACGCGCTGCTGTTTCACCCGGAAGTCGCGCATACCGATCGCGGCAAGGAGCTGCTCCGCAACTTCGCGTTCGACATCTGCGGCTGCACCGGCGACTGGACCATCGCCTCGTTCATCGACGAAGCGACCACGCGCATCAAGGCGCTGGTCGGCGACAAGCGCGTGGTGTGCGGCCTGTCAGGCGGGGTGGACTCGACGGTCGCCGCCACGCTGATCCATCGCGCCATCGGCGATCGGCTGCAGTGCATCTTCGTCGACAACGGGTTGCTGCGCCACAACGAGTCGGCGCAGGTCGTCGAGCGCTACAAGAAGCTGAAGCTGCCGGTCCACCCGGTCGATGCGAGCGACCTGTTCCTCACCAGGCTGGCCGGCGTCACCGACCCGGAAAAGAAGCGGAAGATCATCGGCGCCGCCTTTATCGACATCTTCAACGACAAGGCGCGCGAGCTCGGCGACTTCGACTTCCTCGCCCAGGGCACGCTCTACCCGGACGTGATCGAGTCGGTCTCGGTGCGCGGCCCGTCCGCCACGATCAAGAGCCATCACAACGTCGGCGGCCTGCCCGAGGGGATGAAGTTCAAGCTGGTCGAGCCGCTGCGCGAGCTGTTCAAAGACGAAGTGCGCCGCGTCGGGCAGGACCTCGGCATCGACAAGGAATTTCTGGTGCGGCAGCCGTTCCCCGGACCGGGCCTGGCGGTGCGAATCCTCGGCGAGATCACGCGCGATCGCATTGCGCTGCTGCAGAAAGCCGACGCCATCGTCGCCGACGAAGTGCGCAAGGCCGGTTGGTACGAGCGAATCTGGCAAAGCTTCGCGGTGCTGCTGCCTGTGCAAAGCGTGGGCGTGATGGGCGACGCCCGTACCTATGAATTCACGGTCGCCGTGCGCGCCGTGGAAAGCCTCGACGGCATGACCGCCGACTGGGCGCGGCTGCCGCACGAGCTGCTCGCCGCCATTTCGACGCGCATCGTCAACGAGGTGCGCGGCATCAACCGCGTCGTCTACGACATCAGCTCGAAGCCGCCTTCGACCATCGAGTGGGAATAGCGGATGGCGGACTTCGTTCATCTCCATCTGCACACTGAGTTTTCGCTGCTCGACGGCGCGTGCCGCATCGAGGAGCTGCTGGACGAAGCCGAGCGGCTCGAGATGCCGGCGCTGGCCGTCACCGAGCACGGCAACATGTTTTCGGCGGTGGTCTTCCACGACGCCGCCCGCAAGCGCGGCATCAATCCCATCCTGGGCTGCGAGGTCTACGTCGCGCCCGGCGATCGCCGCGACAAGAGCGGCACGCCCGGAGAAACCGCCAACCACCTGGTGCTGCTGGCCGAGAACGAGACCGGCTTCAAGAACCTGATCAAGCTGGTGTCGTCGGGCTACACCGAAGGGTTCTATTACAAGCCGCGCATCGACAAAGAGATCCTCGCGAAGCATGCCGAAGGCCTGATCGGCCTCAGCAGCTGCCTCAAGGGCGAGGTGGCCTCCGAGATCCGCGCGGAGCAGGCGAAGAAGGCGATGGCCGCGGCGGCGACGTATCGAGACATTCTCGGCGCCGGCAACTTCTTTCTCGAAATGCAGTTCCAGGGCATCGACGAGCAGCGCATCGTCAACACCGGCCTGCTGCCGATCGCGCGCGACTTGAACATGCCGCTCGTGACGACCAATGACGTGCACTACCTGCGTCACGGCGATCACAAGCCGCACGACATCCTGCTCTGCATCGGCACCGGCAAGTCGGTCAACGACGAGAACCGCCTCAAGTACCACGGCGACCAATTTTTCCTGAAGACCGCCGCCCAGATGGCGGAGGTGTTCGGCGACTACCCGGAGGCGATGCAGAACACGCTGCTCATCGCCGAGCGCTGCAACGTCACGATTCCGCAGGGCCAGAACCACCTGCCGAAGTTCGCGGTGCCCGACGGCTACGCGCTCGACGACTACTTCGAGCACGTGGTGCGCCAGGGTTACGCGGTCCGCCTCGATCGGCTGAAGCAGCTCGCGGCGAGCGATCAGCTGCGCCACACCATCGCCGAGTACGACGAGCGGCTGGCCTATGAGATCGCGATGATCAAGAAGATGGAGTACCCCGGGTACTTCCTGATCGTCTGGGATTTCATCCGCCACGCCCGCGAGCAGGGCATTCCGGTCGGTCCCGGCCGCGGCTCCGCGGCCGGCAGCCTGGTGGCGTGGGCGCTGAGAATCACCGACGTCGACCCGCTGCACTACGACCTGATTTTCGAGCGCTTCCTGAACCCCGAGCGCGTCTCGCTGCCCGATATCGACGTCGACTTCTGCGAGCGCCGCCGCAGCGAAGTGATCGAGTACGTCACGTTGAAGTACGGCCGCGAGAACGTGTCGCAGATCATCACGTTCGGCACCATGAAGGCGAAGGCGGTGATTCGCGACGTCGGCCGGGTGATGGACCTGCCGTACGCGGATGTCGATCGCATCGCCAAACAGATTCCGCCGGCGCTCGACATGACCATCGACAAAGCGCTCGCTGAGAACAGCGTGCTGCGGGACATGGCGAAGAACGACTCGCGCGTGCACGACGTGCTCGAGATGGGCAAGCGCCTCGAAGGCGTGTCGAGGAACGCCGGCGTTCACGCTGCCGGTGTCGTGATTGCCCCCGGGCCGATCACCGATTACGCCCCGCTCTTCAAGAGCAACCGCGACGAAATCACGACCCAGTGGGCGATGAAAGAGGTCGAGCGCGTCGGCCTGCTCAAGATGGACTTCCTGGGCCTGAGCACGCTGACGCTCATCCAGGACGCGCTCGGCGAGATCAAGCGCACTGAAGGCGTCACGCTCGACATCGACACCATCCCGCTCGATGACGCGAAGACCTATCAGCTGTTCATCGAAGGCCAGACCTACGGCATCTTCCAATTCGAAAGCTCGGGCATGCGCGAGATTCTCCGTCGCGCCAAGCCGCAGCGTCTCGAAGATCTGATCGCGCTGAACGCGCTCTATCGGCCCGGCCCGCTCAAGGGCGGCATGGTCGATGACTACATCAATCGCAAGGCCGGCCGCAGCCCGGTGAAGTACGAGCTCGCGGCCCTCGAGCCGATCCTGGCCGACACCTACGGCGTCATCGCGTACCAGGAACAGGTCATGCGGATGGCGTCGGTGCTGGCCGGCTTCACCCTGGGTCAGTCCGACGTGCTGCGTAAGGCCATGGGCAAGAAAGACCCCAAGGTCATGGCCAAGCAGCGCGAAGCCTTCATGGCCGGCGCGCTCGCCAACGGCATCAGTGAGAAGAAGGCCAGCAAGATCTTCGAGCTGATGGAGTTCTTCGCGGGTTACGGCTTCAACAAGTCGCACTCGACTGCCTATGCGTTTCTCGCTTACCAGACCGCGTACCTGAAGGCGAACTACCCGCGGCATTTCGCCGCCGCGCTGCTGACGATCGAAGCCGCCAACACCGAGAAGCTGGCGGTCTACATCAGCGAATCGCGCGAGCGCGGCATCGCGGTGCTGCCGCCCGACATCAACGAGAGCCAGCTGCACTTCACGGTGGTGCCCGAGGGCGTGCGCTTTGGTCTCACCGCGATCAAGGGCCTCGGCGAAGGCGCGATTAACAGCATTATCGAGGTGCGCGCGAAGACCGGGCGCGTGACGTCGCTGCACCAACTGTGCGAAACGCTGGATCTCCGCCTGGTCAACAAGAAGGTGCTCGAGGCGCTGGTACGCTCGGGCGCGTGCGACACGCTCGTGCCGGCCGGCGTCACATTGCCCGCCGGACGCGCAAAACTCTTCGGCGCCATCGACAGCGCCATCGAGCACGGCAACCGCACGCAACGCGATCGCGACCAGGGCCAGGGCGGCCTCTTCGGCGCTGAGGAAGAGGGCGGCCTCTCGATCATCCGGCTGCCGGACTCTGCCCCGTGGACCGAGATGGAGCTGCTGGCTCACGAAAAGGAGGCGCTCGGTCTTTATCTGAGCGGCCACCCGATCGATCGCCACGCCGGCGACTTGCGCGCCTTCGGCGCCAGGACGGTTGGCGATCTGACGATGAGCGAGATTCCCGCCAGCATCGACGGTGCGCCGGGCCGATTGGTCATCGAGGATACCTATGTCGGCGGAATCGTGTCGGGATTCCGCGGCCTCAAGACCAAGAAGGGCGATCCGATGTGCGTCTTCACGCTCGAGGATCACCAGGGCGCCGTCGAGGTCGTGGTGTTTCCCGAGATGTTCGGCCGGCACCGTGCGCTGATCGTCAACGGCGCGCTGCTGCTCGTGCGCGGCAAGTTCGAGCGCGACGAAGAGAGCTCGCGCTTCCAGTGCGCCGACATGCTGCCGCTCTCCGGTCTCAAGGAGCGGCTGTCGCGCGGGGTCAGGATCCGGTTGAAGGGCAACTGTCCGCGTGAGACGATTGAGGCGCTGTGGGAGCTGCTCGGCAAGCACCGCGGCGATCGCCCCGTGGCGGTCGAGGTCGAGATGAACGGCGGCTCGCGCCATGTCATCATGCGGGCCGAGGTGACCTCGGCGATCCGGGTGCGGACCTCGGAGCAGTTTGTCGCCGACGTCGAGCGGATTTGCGGCCCTGGCTCGGTCACCGTGCATTCATGACAAGACTGAGGGCTTGGGGGCTTCCACCCCAGCGCGGCTGCCGCGCTGGGGGCGCGGTTGAGGGCTTGGGGACTTGATGGCGGACCTGTTGGAATTCGAAGAACCGATCGCCGTCCTGTTGAAAGAAATCGAGGCGCTCTCGACGCTGGTGCCCAGCGACGAGCGCGACCGTGAGATCGCGCGCCTCGAAGTCCGCGTCGACCAGATCCGCGGCGAGCTCTACAAGACGCTGACGCCATGGCAGCGTGTGCAGGTCGCGCGCCATCCGTCGCGGCCGGCGACCCTCGATTACGTCGAGCGCCTCTTCACCGATTTCGTCGAGCTGCACGGCGACCGCCGCTTCGCCGACGACCACGCCATCGTGACCGGCACGGCGCTCTACAAAGGCAACCCGATTCTCGTCGTCGGCCACCAGAAGGGCAGCGACACCAAGCAGAAGATCTATCGCAACTTCGGATATGCGCGGCCCGACGGTTACCGCAAGGCGCTGCGGACGATGCAGCTGGCGCAGAAGTTCAGCCGGCCAATCATCTGCTTCGTCGACACGCCGGCGGCCTACCCCGGCATCGAGTCGGAAGAGCGCGGCGTCGCCGAAGCGATCGCGCTCAATCTTCGCGAGATGTCGATGCTCGAGGTGCCGGTGATCGTGCTGGTGCACGGCGAAGGCGGCAGCGGCGGCGCGTTGGGCATTGCGGTCGGCGATCGCATCCTGATGCACGAGTTCGCCATCTACAGCGTGATTCCGCCCGAAGGCTGCGCCGCCATCCTGTGGCGCGACGCCGGCAAGAAGGTCGAGGCCGCCGCGGCGCTGAAGATTACCGCACCAGACCTGCTTGCGCTCGGCATCATCGACGAGATCGTCCTCGAGCCGGTCGGTGGGGCGCACACCAATCCCGATCAGGCCGCTGCGTTGCTCGACGTCGCGCTCGAGCGCGCGCTCGCCGAAGTGTCGGCGCTCGACGTTCAGACCAGGCTCGATCAGCGCTACGACAAGTTCAGGAAGATGGGCGACGTTGGAATCATTGGGGAATAACGAATTACCAATAACCAATAACCAAGCCACCCCTTTGGTTATTCGTACTTCGTTATTTGTTATTCCATGAGCATCCCACCCATCTGGAATACGCGGCCTCACGACGAGGCGCAGGCATCGGCGCTGGCGGACGCTCTGGGCGTGTCGCCGGTCACCGCACGCTTGCTGGCGATTCGCGGGCTGACCGATCCCGACGAGGCGTCACGTTTTCTCAAGCCTTCACTCGATCAGCTGTTCGATCCGTTCAGACTGGCCGGACTCGAACAGGCCGTCCAGCGGCTGCTTGCCGCCATTACCGCGCGCGAGCGCATTGCGATCCACGGCGACTACGACGTCGACGGCATCACCTCCACCGTGATCCTGCGCCGCGCGCTCGAAATGCTGGGCGCCGATGTCGGCCACTTCATCCCGGAGCGGCTGACCGACGGCTACGGCCTGCAAGCCCACACCATCGATCGGCTGCATGCCGAAGGCGTCAAGCTGATCGTGTCGGTCGACTGCGGCATCCGGGGCGCGGAGGCGGCGCGCCGCGCCCGGGAGCTCGGCGTCGACCTGATCATCACCGACCATCACGAGCCCGACAACGAGCTGCCGGATTGCTGCGCGGTCGTAAACCCGAAGCGCCGCGACTGCACCTACCCGGACAAGAACCTGGCAGGTGTCGGTGTCGCGCTCAAGCTGGTGCAGGCGCTCTGCCAGAAGTCGGGCAAGACCGCTTGGCTGCCGGCGTTCGTGAAGATCGCGGCGATCGGCACGCTGGCCGACGTGGTGCCGCTGATTGGCGAGAACCGCGTGATCGCCAAGCTGGGTTTGCAGATGCTGACCAAGGGTCCGCACAAGGTTGGACTGCGGGCGTTGTTCGAAGCGGCGGGCCTGACCGGCAAGACCATCGACAGCTATCACATCGGTTTCATGGTGGCCCCGCGCATCAACGCCGCCGGCCGCATGAGCAC
>JAUSDY010000107.1 GCA_030650395.1 Acidobacteriota bacterium
AAACCGGCCGTCCGCTCGCGCGCGCACGAGTCGCGTTGATTGCTGCGTCGGCGCCCGGGCGTCCGCTGCTCACCTCGAGCTCGAACTCACTGGGAAATTTCGAGCTGCGTGATGTGCCGCCCGGATCGTATTTCGTCTCTGCGTCGCGTGCGGGCTACCTCGAGCTGCAGTACGGACAACGACGGCCCCGCGAGCGCGGCACCGCTGTGACCGTTCGCGATGGTGAGATCGTTTCACGGATCGACATCGCACTGCCGCGTGGCAGCGTGCTGGCCGGAAGAATCACCGATGACGCGGGTCACCCCTACCCAGGCATCCAGGTCAACGTGTGGGAGATGCGGTACCGAGAGGGCAGGCGTCTGCCGTTTCCGGCCGGCGGCGCGAGGACCGACGATCTTGGCGACTATCGGATTGTCGGGCTGCCACCCGGCGCGTATCACATCTCGGCATCATCGCCGGAGACGTGGCGAAACGAGAAGAACGAGACGTTTGGCTTTGCCACAACCTATTACGCAAGCGCCAACGCGGGCCCGCCGCTCACCATTGCCCTGGAGGTGGCGCAGCAGCGGCTCGATCTCGATGTCTCGTTGGCGGCCAGTCGCACCGCACGCGTGACTGGACGGGTGATACGTCCAACCGGCGAGCCGATGGCGGGCGAGGGCGTGGCTCTGTCGCTGACGATTCCTGGCACCGGGCTGACCTTCGTATCCGGTACTCCTGTTTCGACGAGAACAGCGGCTGACGGCGGGTTCGAATTGCACGATGTGCCGCCCGGCGGGTATGTGATCCGCGCCGGTGCGCGGAACGAGACCGCCTTCGCGACCGTTGTGGTGTCGGGAAACGTCGACAATATCCTGCTCGTGCCGACGAGCGGTAGTCCCGTCACGGGAATGATCGTGACCGACGAAGGCACCGAGCCGCCGTTTACCGCGTCCGGCGTTCGGCTCAATCTCGTCTCCGATTCCGATCGAGTGAAGCCAACCGTCCGTCTTCCGGCCGTCAACAACGATTGGACGTTCTCGCTGTCGAATGTCGGTGGCCCGTTCATGTTTCGCGTCCAGGGACTACCGCCAGGCTGGATGCTCGATGCGGTTCGAATCGGCGATCGCGATATTACCGACGTGCCGTTCGACGTGCCGACCGGCGGAAAAGAAGTGTCTGGCCTGCAGATCGTGATCACGGAAAAGGTCGGGAAGATTGGCGGAACGGTTGTGACGGCCGATCGCGGCGCGCCTGCATCCGACGCGACCGTCGTCGTCTTCTCCGAAGATGAAGATCATTGGATCTTCGGATCGCGTTTGGTGCGCAGCGCGCGACCGGCGAGCGACGGCACCTACACGATTGCCGGGCTGCCCGCCGGCAACTATCTGGTTGTCGCGCGACAAACGATGATGGATGGTGAGTGGGAGAGCCCGGAGTTTCTTGCCGCGGCAAAGCCGGACGGCGTTCGCATTGAGCTGGCGGCCGGCGAGTCGAGCAAGGCCGACGTGAAAGTGAAAGCGCCGTAGTCGCTACGAAGGGGTCAGACCCCTAACTGCCAAACGCGTAGAGTGCCTGCGGATCGCTTTATCGGTCATGTCACCCGATCCGCCGAGGCGAATCGCGAGCATGCCGTTCTCGGAGTCCAGTGCCGCGCGGTAGTACGACCACTCGTCCTTCGTGAGCGAGCCGTTGACGTCGAGGTCGGCCACGGCAAACCAGAACGCCGCCGTAAACTTCGGAAACTCCGCCTTCGACAGCACGCCGTTGCCGTCAACATTCGCCGACCGTCTTCACTTTCGGCGCGCCGCGCTCCCACACGACCTTGCCGGTGCTGCGATCGATCGCGATGGCCACCAGCGTGTCGTCACGAAGCGCCGTCAGATAGATGCGATCGCCTTGCAGGATCGGCGAGGAGTGCCCCTGCGGCAACGGCCGCTTCCACAGCAGGTGCCGATCGGGTCCGAAGTCGGTCGGCACTTTGGTGGCCGTCGACAGGCCTGAGCCGTTCGGCCCGCGGAAGCGGGCCCAGTCAGGGGGACCGGCCGTGACTACCGTGGCCGGCTCCACGACGCACAAGGCCAGAGCCAATAGACAAGAGGCGAGGCGGGCTGCGGACACTAGAAAGGTCCCTTCTTCTTCTCACCCGTCTGCTCTTTTTCCCGATTGAGCTCGACGATATCGACATTCTCGGATGAGCTGCCGAGCAGGTGGCGCGCGAAATAGTCGCCGCGCAGCCAGTTGACGTAGCCCGCCGCCGGCTGGAACGAGTGGCGCAGGCCCGGCAGCACGAACATGTCGAACCGCTTGTTCGCCTTGATCAAGGCGTCGGCGAGCCGGTAGGTGTTGGCGGGGTGCACGTTGTTGTCGATGTCGCCGGTGATCAACATCAAGCGGCCCTTCAGGTTCCTGGCCAGCTCCGAGTTCTTCTCGATGTCGAACTCGAAGGTGACCTTGCCGTCTTTCTCGACCTCCTTGATGCCGTGGTTCTTTTCGCTCCAGGTGTTGTTGTAGACGTTGTTCTCGTGGTTGCCGCTCTCGGACCAGGCCACCTTGAAGAAGTCTGGATACACGAGCATGGCCGCCGCTGACATGAAGCCGCCGCCCGAGTGGCCCCAGATGCCGACCCGGTTGATGTCGACGAACGAATGGCGCCGCGCCAGCTGCTCGATGGCGGTCTTCTTGTCGGCCAGTCCGTAGTCGCGCAGGTTGCCGTAGCCGTAGTTGTGGTACCACTTCGAGCGCTGCGGGTGCCCGCCGCGATTGCCGACCTCGATCACGATGAAGCCAAACTGCGCCAGCGAGATGTTGTTGCTGCGCGGGTTGAACGTCTTGGTGACGCTCTCGGTCTGCGGACCCGGATAGACGAACGCGATGATCGGATACTTGCGCGCCGGGTCGAAATCAAACGGCTTGTACATCACCCCGTACAGATCCGTGATGCCGTCGTCCGCCTTGACCGTAAACGGCTCGGGGAACTTGAAGCCGTTGTCCATGAGCGGCGCCAGATCGGGGGATTCGAGCTTCAGCACTGGATTGCCGAGCGCGTCGCACAGCGTCGATTCCGGCCCGCCGTTCACGCGCGAGGAATTATCGACGAAGAACTTCGCTGAATCGGTGACCGACACCGCATGTGAGGCGTCGCGGGGATTGAGAAGCTTCAGGCCCGTGCCGTCGAAGCCGACGCGATACAGATGGGTGTAATACGGGTCCTCGCCCTTCTCGCGGCCGCCCGCCGAGAGGAACAGCACACGCCCCTTGTCATCGACGCCCTCGACGCCGGTGGCGACAAACTCACCCTCGGTGATCCGGTTCTTCAGCGCGCCCGTTGCGGCGTCGTACAAATAGAAATGTCCCCAGCCGTCGCGCTCGGACCAGAAGATCAACTCGGTTCCGTTGGTGACGAGACGCAGCGGCCTCGATTCGACGTAGGTGTTCAGGCGCTCCTCGATCAGCGTCTTGACCTCGCCAGTCGCCGTGTCGGCGACCGCGACATCCAGCCGATGTTGATCGCGGCTCAGCCGGGTGAGATACAGCCTGGCGGGTGAGTCGCTGAGCCACTGCGCGGCAATCGGCCGGCGTGGATCGCGCTGGATGTTCACCGGTTGCGGCATCGTCGCCACGTTCACGGTCTGATCGGTAAAGCGGTCGGCCTTGATGGTGACGCGCTGCTTGTTGGTGCGGTCGAACACGTGGATCTCGGACTGCGGGGTGTTGGCCTCGCCGGGCATCGCGTAGCGGTAGGTCTCGAGCGTCGGCCGCGGTTGCGCCAGGGAGTTGATCACAAACAGGTCGGCGACCTTGCGCGAGTCGCGTCGCACCAGGGCCAGCTTGTTCGAGTCACGCGACCACGTGATGGTGATGGCCGGCATGCGCGCGTTCATGTCGGTGCTGTCGCGCTCCGCCTCCTGGTTGACGGTCTCGCCCTCGTCGCGCTGCTGATCCTGCTGCTGTTGCTGTTCCTGCTCGCGCTGGTTCTGGATTTCGCGGGCCGATCGGCCGTAGCTGTAATTCTCTTCGCCGTCGGTTGTGAGCTGCACTTCGACGATCGCCGGGTCGTCCGCCTTCTTCAACGCTTTCGCGTAGTTGTCGGCATCCATCATGAACAAGTTGTTGCGGCGTGCGAAGGCCACCGTCTTGCCATCGGGCGACATCGCCGCCCAGCGGGGCGGACGGGGCTCTTCCTTGTAGTCCTCGAGCAGCGTGACCTTCGCCGCACCCAGGTCGTACTCGAAGTGCAACGTCCGCGTCTTCGGCGCAAGACGCGGCGCGGCGCCGGCGGCGCGCTCTTGCGGTTCCTCGATGTCCTGCGGCCGTGCCTGGATGCCCTGCTCGGTGGTGGTGCGTTTCGGCGGCGTGGCGATCACCGCGTCAGAAGGCACCTGCACATCGAATTCAAACGCCGCGTCGTTTCTGACGAACCTGACCGTCGAGAAGGGCAGGTGCTGCGCGTCGTACGGAATGCGCGTGATCGAGGTCAGCGCCGACGCCATCCTGGCGTGATCGAACAGCGGCGCCTTGGTCTTCTTGATCGGATCCACGAACATGAACCGCCGGCCCTCGCGCGTCTGATAGGCGTACCAGAAGCGATCGCTGTTCTCGAGCCATCGCGGTGTCACCGAGGTGTCGAACACCAGCTTGCGGACCTTGTCGGGCGTCCATTGCGACGCCAGGTCATAGTTCGGTGCGCGGCTCGGCTCCGTCTTCTGCGCCTGCAGAGGCGCATTGAACGCGAGTGCGGCGGCGATCGAACAGAGGACGATGGCGATGCGAGCGGGGCGGGTGGCAGTGTCGTACATCACACAGCTCCTAAGAACGGGTTGGTGTCGCCGGGCATCGAGGCGAGTGGATTGTAGCCCGTTCTCGGCGCTTGGGAACCGCGCAGCACAGCTCGTTCCAGGCGAAAGCGGATAGACTGCGCACAACCATGGGTTGTGCGTGATCAAGTTCCTTGCGCTTCTGGGCCCGGCGCTACTGGTCCTGACACAACCGGCACCACCGGTTGCATGGCAATCGGTGGCGCCGGGCGTCGAGCACGCGCATATCGTGCGCGCTACACCGTGGAGCATTCACGTGCTGCGCATCGATCCGTCGTTGGCGGTGTTGGATGTCTTCCACGCACGCGACAACGCCGTCGGGCTCGAGCGCGTCAGCGAGCTCGCCGCCCGGCAGAACGCGATCGCCGCCATCAACGGCGGCTACTTCCGCATGACCGGCACCTTCGCCGGCGACTCCACCGGCACCCTGCAGATCGACGGCAAGATCCTGAGCGAGCCCGATCGCGGCCGCGCCGCCGTCGGCCTGGTGCGCACGCGGCAGGGCACGCGCCTGATCATGGGCCACGTCGCCTGGCAGGGTTCGGTGAAGGCCGGCGACACGACGCGGCGATTGGATGGTCTCAACCGGGCTCGCGGCGCCAACGAGCTGGTGCTCTTCACGCCCGAGTTCAACGACACGACGCTGACGGATGCGACGGGCAGCGAGGCGCTCGTGCGTGACGGCCGTGTCGTCGAGATCCGCGACGGCGCCGGCAGCACGCCGATTCCGCGTGACGGGTTTGTATTGTCGGCGACCGGCACGGCCGCGGCCTGGCTTCGCAGCGCACTGACGGCCGGCACGCGGGTCACCGCTGCGGTCGGCCTCGAGCCCGTCGATGATCTGCCGCGCAATCCGTGGCGCGACGCCGAAGACATCCTCGGCGGCGGTCCCAAGCTCGTGACCGCCGGCCGCATCGACATTACCGGCGAGCGCGAGAAGGTCGCCCCGGCGTTCGTCACCGATCGGCATCCGCGCTCGGCGATTGCATCGCTGGCTGATGGCCGCGTGTTGTTATTGGTGGTCGACGGGCGCCAACCCGAGCTGAGCCTCGGCATGTCGCTCGACGAGCTCGCGCGCGTGCTGGTTGAGCTCGGCGCCGTCGAGGCGATCAATCTCGATGGTGGCGGGTCGACGACGATGGTGGTGAAGGGCGGCATCATCAATCACCCGTCGGACCCAACCGGCGAGCGCCCGGTCAGTGACGCGATCATCGTCCGCTCGAGACCGCAGTAAAAACAGGCAGCCTGGCAGGAAGTTTTGGGTAGCCACTTCCTAACAGCCTGCCGTCCCCCTCGTTAATTGCGCGCATATCTGTGATCGCGCCTGCCTGCGTGGTGGTATCAACCTTGCAAACGTCAGGACATGCGTTCAATCTATCTATCGCTCGCTATTGTTGTGCTGGTGTTCGTCGCGGCGTGCAACAAAGACAAGAGTCCGACCGCGCCGACCTCGACCGCCACGATCGGCCTCGCGGGTAGCCTCGCGTTTGGCAATATCGCCGTCGGGAGCACCGCGACGTCCAACCTCACCATCACCAACACGGGCACCGCGCCGCTCGTCGTGACCAGCATCGGGTACCCGACCGGGTTCAGCGGAAACTTCGCAAGCGGGACGATTGCGGCGGCGGGCTCGCAGGTGGTGGTCGTGACCTTCACGCCGACATCGGCCGCGGCCTTCACCGGCACGATCACCGTGAACGCGACTGGAGCGAGCGGGACCAATACCATTGCCGTGTCGGGGACGGGCGTCGTCACGCCCACCTTCACGCTGTCGGGCCTCGTCACCGAGTCGGCGCCCACCACCAGTACCGTGCTGGCCGGGGTGCGCGTCACGATTCTCGACGGCGCGAACGCAGGCAAGGCGGCGACGACCGGCGCCGATGGCCGGTATTCCATCACCGGCGTGGTGAATGGCGGCTATACCGTGACCGCCGCGCTGGCTGGATATACGAGCGCGGCCGTGCCAGTCGGCATCGACGGCAACACCACCCTGAATATCCGGCTCGATCCGGTTGGACCGCGAACGACTTTCGGGCCGGGCACGTACCGATTGACGACCGACATCCCGGCGGGGCGGTACTACAGCGATCCCGCCAACGGCTGTCATTTCCAGCGGCTGCGCGGATTCGGCGGGACGTCCGCCGACGTGATCGTCGACGGCCTGATCAACTTCGATGCGGGTCAGTGGATCGTCGATCTACTCGCTACCGACGCGGGCTTCCTGACCGACGCGAACTGCAATACCTGGTTTACGACGCCGCGGCGCGGCCTGGCGCCCGGGATCGCGCCGGGCATGTGGGCCGTCGGGGTGCAGATCACCGCCGGCACCTATCGGGCCGACAACAGCACGCCAGGGTGTTACTGGCAGCGCCTCAGCAACTTCACGGGCGGCGCCGACGCGATCATCGCGAATGCGTTCGTCAGCAGCAGCGGCGCGCAACTAGTGACGATCGCCAGCACCGATGCCGGATTCAGTTCGAGCGTCGAATGTGGATCATGGACGCGCGTGCCGTGAAGTCTCCACAAACGTTCCTCACGTAGGTTCCTCACGAGGGTTCCTCACGTAGGTTCTTGACAGGGGTTCTCGAACGTTCGTGAGGAACCCTCGTGAGGAACCCGCGCGAGGAACCCCCGTGAGGAATGTCAGGGTCGCGCGAACCACGTGACAAGGGCAACGACCAGAGCGATGGGAAGGGCCACAATCACGATCGCCACTGGAATGCTCCAGATGACGGCGACCAGGCCGAGCGAATTCATGAGCGCGGCGATCCATTGCGGCCTGGCGGGCGCCTCAGGCTGCGGCGTGATCTGATCCACGGCGCGAGGGTAGCGGACTTCCGGCGGTGCGGCGATGTTCGGCTCTCTTTCCACGTGCATCACTTGTATCGCTCAGGATAACAAAGCTCTGTTCTGTTCTGCACACTGGCGCGGCCGGACCCGTGCCATGCTCCCAGCATGAAACCTGCTGCCATCGCTGGCATCGTGCTGATCGTCCTGGGCCTCGCTGCGCTCGCCTATCAAGGCTTCACCTACACGTCGCGCGAAACGGTGATCGATATCGGGCCGATCAAGGCAACGGCTGATACCCAGAAGACCGTGCCGATCCCGCCGATTGCCGGGATCGTTGCAGTGGTGGCGGGCGTTGCGTTGGTGGTCGCCGGCAAGCGCGGCTAGGCCGCCGGCTTGGTGACGACCGTTGCGAGCAGGTAGCCGTGCCGGCGCACGGCCGGGACGTGACGATCGAGCAGCGTGAAGGGCCGGACCAACGCGCCGGTGACCGCGGCCAACGGCCGGCACCACGAATGGCATGCCAGGTCGAGCATCCTCAACCAACCGGGAATGAAGAGGATCGCTGTTTCCTCTACAACCTCGAGCCCGGCGTCTTCCAGCATCGCTCGCAGCCCCCGCCGCGAGTAGGACTTCTCGTAGCCATATCCGTACCGTCCGATCGCCTGCAGCACCATCGCCAGCAGCGGCCGGAGAAACGGGTCGTAGCGGTTCGGCACGCCGATGATGGCGCGGCCGCCGGGTTTGAGCACGCGCGCCATTTCAGCGACGGCGCGCTCGGTTTCGTCGAAGTGCTCGATGGTGCCCATCGAGTAGATCGCATCGAAGCTGCCGTCGCGAAACGGCAGGTCGCGGACATCGGCGACGGCGCCATGCAACGCGCCCGGGCCGCGCTCGAACGCCGCGCCTGCCTGCATCACAGTCGGCTTTGAGATGTCGATGCCGTAGGCGTGGGCGCCTTGCCGGCTCGCCCAGGCCAGGATGCGCGTGTTCTTGGCTTCGTCCCAGAGGTCGGTCTTCAGGATCTTCAATCCTTGGAGCGGAGGGAAGTGCTCGGCGAAGAGCCGCCGTTCGCTGTCCGCGTAGTACTCCGTCGACGCGGCTCCGCCCAGGTCGGGAAAGTCCTTGCCCACGCGGGCCCAGAATTCGCGATACGCCGCAGGCCTCAGGGCGGTGCCCCGCTCACGCTCCAGCGCCAGGCGCCGATCGCAAACGACAACCGCCGCGGATCCCCGTTGTCGATCACGTCGCGGGCCACGGTCGAGGCTTCGGTCGGGCGGAATACGAGCTCGTGACGGCCCGCTGGAATATCAAGCGGACCGATCTCATACCACCGCCGCGGCGTGTCGACGCGGAGCGCCCGGACCGGCGCGCCATCGAGCCGCATCTCCAGGCCGCGGGCCCAATGGAACGCCGACAGTTCGACATGCAGCGTGGCGACAATCGGGACGCTGCCGGTGTTCACGATCGTCCAGGTGCCATCGCCACCCATCCATCGCCACGCCCACTCCGCGTCGTGCTCGCGGCGATGAAATCCCGTCACTGTGGCCGTGTAGATCGCCGGAGTCTTCGCGACCACCGTGAACAGCCGGCCATCGTCGAAACGCGCGGCGATCTGCAAGCCTTCGCGCACCGGCTCCACATTACCGGAAGCCGTCCGCTCGAGTAAGTGCGTGTAGCCGTTGGCCGCAAGCTTCTCGGGCAAGTGCCCGTCGCCGCAATCGTCGATCGCGCCACCCAGCGCCGTGACCCGGCCGCCTGTCAACCATTGCACCGACTCCGACTCGGACGTGAGCGGCGTGCAGTCGAGTACCCGCCAGTCGACACCTTGCTGCGCCACCCATCGATGCGCGGTCGTTGGCAGGACATCGCGCGACATCGCGGATGGGCGTACCGCGTACTCGGCGGCTGCCAGCACGACCAGCGCCACGGCCGCGAATTGTGCGCGGCGCGTGCCGGCCCGGCGTAAGCGATCGAAGCCGATGCCCGCCAGCAGCGCGATCATCAATTGCACGACGACGCCGAAGCGCGCGTACGATCGGAACATCGGCAGCACGTCGTACAACCACGCCGACGGCCTGACGAACGTGACGCCACCGATGGTGCCTTCGGGTGAGAGCGAGCAGACCAGCGCCGCGACCGCGACGATCACCAGGATCGGCACCCGCGTGGCCGAAGGCCGTGGCCGATCGCGGCTGAACCACCCGAGCGCGCCGATCGCGCCCAGCACGAGCAGAGCCACCCCGACGCTGACTTGCTGTTCGAGCAGCCCCTCGCGAACGCCCGCCGCCTCCCAGATGCGCAGCGCCGTGCTGCCAAGCAGGGGGTGCTCGACCGGCGGTACCAGGTAACTCCACCACCTCGAGCTGTAACGGAACAGGTCGGTCCGCGCAAACGCAAAGGCCGTGCGGTTGTCGACGACCGCGGCCGCCGCATACGAGGCATACGCCACCCCCCCGGCGGCCAGCACCGCAAGGCTCGACACGGTGATCACCAGACGGCGCAGCGAGCGTGCGCCGCTGGTGCTGGAGCCGAGCCAGTAGGCGGCCACGGCGATCGGCGTGATCACCGCCGCGATCAACCCGCCATAGAAGTTCGAGAGTGTGACCGCGATTGTCGCCGCGACGAGCATGGCGATCGCCGCCGGGGTCGTGCGATCCAGGCAATGAAACAGCGCCAGCAGATACAACGGGATCCATTGCGTTTGCGCGACGTGCGGATGATAGGCCGCGTGCGCGAAGTGAAATGGCGAAAACGCGAACGCCATGGCAGCAAGCCCGGCGGCGATCGGCGATAGCGCCAGGTACCGCGCCAGTAGGTACGCCGCCGCCGCCGACAGAGGGAAGCTCAGAAGAACAAGCCAGTTGTATGCGGCCACAGGACCAGACAGGCGTGCCAGCAATGCTCCCGGGATGTCCGTGACGGGCTGCGAGTAGATGCTCGATCTCAACGGCGCGGCCATCTGCGCCATCACCACGAACGGATCGTAATGGCGGCCGACGATCTCCATCCCAAAGACACGCTCGGATGGTGCACGAAGCACCGGTGCGGCGATGACGATGGTCACGAGAGTGGCCAGCGCGACGACGGCGGCGACTTCAGCGGCGCGCGCGCGCAACATTGGCCACCACTGCGGCAATCAACACCGGCCCGGCAATCGCCCAGCCGCGAATCTCGCGGACATGCGCCGAGATGCCTGACTCGGCGATCGCGTGAAGCAGGAACACACCCGTGGCTTGCGTAAGTGCCAGCACCACGAACCCGGCGACCAACGGTTTCCAGTCGGTCGAGGCGAAGGCCGCAATCGACAACGCCAGGTAGAGTCCCGCCTGGAACGCCGGAAGAAATGCGATCGCGCCCTGCGGATCGTTCAACGGTGCTCCGCGGCCGATCACCAGCTGTGTGTAGAGCGGCCCGAGCAGGTATACGAACGAGATGCCCGCGACGATGCCGGCGAGGGCGTACCCGGGTGCGATCGTGCGCCCGTGGCGCCACACCGCCGCGACGACCACCACGACGGCGCCGAAGAGCAGTTGGTAAAACGCGTGCACGAAGAACAGCGGGGAACCCATAGCACCCGGAAGCGCCACCAACAGCAGCCGCAGGAGGCCGAGGGCGACAAACAGCGGCAGCGCGGCGAGCACCCCGAAGGCCAGCTGTCGCGGCCGCGTCGAGTAGGCGCACACCGCCGCGAGGTAGACCGGGATGAGCGGAGTGGAAATACACTCCTGCGTCACGAGGAAGCCGCCGGTCGGCGTCCACAACGCGTTCGCCGTGGCGTGCGCGCTGACGCCGGCGACGCCGAGTAGTAGCGCCGCCGCGCGCGCGATCAAGCCGGCCACGGCGAGCACGCCGGAACTATCCAGGTAGAGCGGCGAGCTGACCACAAATACGACGAGGAACCCCAGGGTCAGCGCGATGAACCGCCGCGACGGTTGCGGAGTGTCCACGACAGCCATGCCAGGCTGCCGGTCGGCGACACGCATCCATGCAAACACGTAACCCGCGATCGCCAGCGTCAGGATCGCCGGCCACATGTAGACGTGAAGCGTGTCGAACCAGCGCGGCGACGCAGCCGCCAGGCCGAGCGTGCCAATTCGTACTGTATTGATGCCGAGGATCAGCGCGATGCCGCCAGCAGCAGCCGCCATGCGCGATCGCCACGTCACCGGGTAGGCGAAGACTGCCCCGAGACATAACGCCATAGCGTCGGCGCCACTGCACGCCAGCGTCACCGCTACCGGCAGCGTCGCCGCGCCGAACAACTGCACAGCGAGGCCGCTCTGCAGCACAGTTGCCGGCAGCACGATGTGCGTTTCGGTCCAGCTCAGGCGAAGCAGGCCAAAGATGCCGAGGCTCCACACCACGGCCCGCAGCACGAAGTTACGCGCGTGGTTCGGACGAAGGGAGGTGCCCGTCAGCACGAGGGATCTCCTGCACGGACATGCTGGTGGCGCCGAACGATCGGCTCAGTGCTTCGATCGCGGCCAGGCTCTTGAGCCTGGTCGAGCACGAGAAAATATCGATGTTCACCGTCGCCGTTTCGGGCCAGGTGTGCAGCACCGCGTGCGATTCCGAGAGGATGAGCACGCACGTCAGCCCCGCACCGGGAAAGTTGTGCGACAGCGTTTGCACCACGGTCGCCCCGGCGCTCTGTAACGCTTCGACGAATGCCGCGGTGACCCTCTCCGGCGCGAGCGCGGCGATCGCCGCGCACCCGTTGAGGTCGACCGAGTAGAGCATCGGTTGTTCGTGAGTCATTCCTAGCTTGCAGCGTATCCCAGGAAGCCTTTCGGCACTGTCTAAAAATGGACAGCCCCGATCGTCGATTACCGCTACACTTGGGTCCTGACGCTCGAACCAGCACACAAGAGGTCAACAGATCATGCGAAGTTATCGATATCTCGTAGCCACCTCGGCCGCAGTCATTTTTCTCGGCGCACCGTCTGCCCTATGGGCGCAGGTCGCGCCAGATCTGGGTGCGGCGGCGCCCTTCGCGGTCCTGGGTGCCAACGCCGTCCCGATCATAGGGACGGTGACCTGTACCGATACGGGACCTGGGATCGGCATCACCGGACAAGTGGGCACCACCTTTGCCGGGGGGATCACTAACGTCGGCCCATGCACGATTACGGGGCCGATCGTTTCCCCGGTCGGCGGTGGGGTTGTCGCTGCCTTCAACTCCGCGTTGGGCGCGATCGATGTCCAGAACCCCGTGTGCACGGGCGGCATTCCGATCGTCTCCACCATCCTTGCGCCCGGTGTCTACTGCTCCGCTGCAGGGACCACGATAGGCGTCGGCGTCACTCTGACGCTCAGCGGGAACGCGAGCGATGTTTGGATTTTCAGGGTCGGGACCGGCGGGCCGGGCGCCCTGACAATCACCGGCGGGTCGGTGGTCATGGGCGGCTCCGCGCTGGCGTGCAACGTGTATTGGAAGACCTCCGCGGCCACGGCGCTAACGGACGTGCCATCCTTCGTCGGAACCGTCCTCTCGGGTGCCGCCGTCACGATGACCAGAACAAACTGGATCGGTCGAGCCATGGCGACGACCGACGTGACGTTGACTGACCCAATCCCTATGACCTTCGCGGGGTGCGCCGCGCCGGCTTCGATCACGGTCATCAAGGACTTCATCCCGAACAATGTCGCGACGGTGCCGATTTCCCTGGCCTGTACCTCGGGTACGGTGACCACGGCGCCGCCGAACTTTTCCGAGGCGGCACCGGCGGTGTTCAGGTTGGGCGGCGCGAGTCTGGCGGGGGCGACCTGTACGGCCACGGAGACGGTGCCCGCCGGTTTCACGGCGAACCAGGCGAATTGCGTGGGTGTGGCGCTGAACGGCAGCTGCACGATCATCAATACGCGAAACGCGTGTCCGGCGATTACGCTGTCCCCGGCGGTGCTGTCCAACGGCACAGTGGGGGTCGCTTACAGCCAGACGATCACAGCGAGCGGCGGAATCGCGCCGTACACCTTCACAGTGCCACCGGGAACGTTGCCGGCGGGGCTGACCCTGTCGGCGGCGGGGGTGCTGTCGGGGACGCCCACCACGGCTGAAACCCAGACGTTCACCGTGACGGCGACCGACGCAAACGGGTGTGCCTCGACGCAAACGTACACGGTGGTTATCACCAGCGGCGGTACGCCGCCGCCGGCGGGGTGTCCGGTGATCACGCTCGCGCCGACGACCCTGCCCGACGGCGTGGTGGGCGTCGCGTACAGCCAGCAACTTACCGCGGCCGGCGGGGTCGGCACGATTACATTCACGAGAACCGCCGGGTCGTCGATACCACCCGGATTGACCCTCTCGACGGGCGGGCTTATATCAGGAACTCCGACCGTCAGCCTCTTCCCTGACTCCTTCACGATCCGAGCCACGGATGCGAACGGCTGCTTTGTCGAGCTGCCGTACACGATGGCCATTCTCGCCGGCGTGCCGACGTTGCCGCAGACGTTCGTCATCGTGATATTCCTCGGCCTTCTCTTGATCGGTTACGCACAGCTGCGTAACCGCAGGCGCGTCTAGCCGCGCGAGCCGGCCGTCGCTTTCGGTCGTTGTCGATTTCGATCGACAATGACCGAAGGCCATGACGGTCTTCCTTCTTTCTCCCGCGTACTGCGGCGGACGTCGCGCCGCTATTGCGCTGAGGCCAGGTTCGGAGCTGCCGCTGGCGCGGAAACTCATCGACGGCCAGCTCGATCTTGGCAGCGCCTTCTCCTTTTTCAGCGGCCTGTATTTCAGGGGCAAGCTCGCGTATGCGCGGCGGTTCGGCACCGCCTCCGGCCTTGGCATCGAGCCGGTGATGATCATCACGCCGACACGCGGCTTGATGTCGCCGGCCGAGCTCGTGACGCCCGGTCTGATCCGTGAATTCGCTTCGGTTGACGTCAGCGAAGACGACGCGCGCTATCGGGCGCCGCTCGAGCGCGATGTCGCGACGCTCGCGCTCCGGCTGCCCGGCCAGGCGCGGGTGGTGTTGCTCGGCAGCGTCGCCTCCGGAAAATATGTCGATGTGCTTCGGCCGATGCTCGGCGAGCGCCTGTGTTATCCGACCTCGTTCATCGGGCGCGGTGACATGAGCCGGGGAGGGTTGCTGCTCCGCTGCGTGGCATCCGGGGAGGAGCTCGATTACGAAGTGCTGACGCCGGGCATGCGGCCGCGAGGAAGCCGCCCGCCCAAACTGGATCCGGCCACTCGTCCGCGACCGTAACGCCAGCGACCGATCACATGGCCGACACCATCTACAAGATCCTGCCGGAGCGCTCGTGGTTAGAGGCGGTTACGCGCGGCACCTTCGGCGGCTCGCCGGTTGATATCACAGACGGTTTCATCCACTTCTCGACGGCGTCGCAAGTGCGCGATACCGCCGCGAAGCATTTTGCCGGCGTTCCTGATTTATTGATTGTGGCGGTTTCGACCGTCGACCTCGCTGCGCAGCTCCGGTGGGAGCCGTCGCGCGGCGGCGATCTGTTTCCGCATCTTTATGCGGAGCTGCCGATGGCGGCCGTGCGCTGGATGAAGCCCCTGCCGCTCGATGCGGCCGGCCGGCATGTGTTTCCGAGGTTAGTGGGCGAGTCTTAGCGCACCTGCCGTCGGGCGCATTGCGGGTCTCTCACGCGCGTGCGGATTCAGATTCCCCGAGCAGCTTCGCGTCTCGAAGAATGTTCAGCACTCGCCTGCGCACCGGGCGCATGAGCGGCAGCGTCGCGACGCGCTTGGCATCGATGACGAAATCGACGGCGGCGTCGATCAGCTTTCGCGTGCGGCGATAGGCCGGCGAGTTGTCATACAGGAAATAGAGCAGGATGCCCATGTGCAGGGTCCACAGCAGCAGCGGCGCCACCTCTAACACATCGTCGGGCAGCTTTTCTCCGGCGATCGCCTCCTCGAAGACCTCGACGCTCAGCCGGCGCTGTTCCCGCGAGGCCGGACCGAACCACGACAACGGGTGATCCGGATCGCCACCGAAGCGAAACAGCGCGCGCAGCAGCTTTTGATCGTTTTTCATGATGTCGATCTTGGTGTGGAGGGCGGCGCGCAACCGGTCGCGCAGGGTGCCGGCCTGTTCGAACGCGGCCCGCGCCCGCACCCGATGCTCTTCCTGCACGTAGGCGTAGTAGGCCCCGACGATGGCTTCTTTGCCCTTGAAGTAGTAGTAGGCGGCGCCGAGGGCTAGGCCCGCGCCGGCGGCGATGTCGCGCATGGTGGTGGCGTCCAGTCCGCGCTCGCGAAACAGCGCCAGGGCGGTATCCAGGATCTGCCGGCGGGTCTCCTCGCTGGCCTGGCGCTGAGGAATGGCCCTCGCGGCGGCGTCTTTGAACATGTTCAAAGACTACAGAGACCCGGAAATCAGGTCAAGTAAAATTTGAACACGTTCAGAAATAGACAGAATCCTGAGGCTTTTAGCGCGTATTGCGGAAGTGGTGAGGAAAGGAGGTGAACCGGGGTATACTGAGGCTCGTTCGTTTCGTGAGCCTGCCTGCGTCTATCCAGCGCCGACGGCCTTAGGGCAACGCTGGTCTCTCCTAGACCCTCCGTTCTCCCAATCGATTACATGGATATTTTCGGAGTTAGCAATGGCACCAATGAGCGGCACTATCAAGCGTCTCGTCAGCGACAAGGGCTTCGGTTTCATCCTGGCCAGCGACGGTAACGAGTACTTCTTCCACAACTCGGCCTGCGCCGAGACCCGGTTCGACGAGCTGCGCGAAGGCCAGAACGTCACGTTCGAAAAAGGCCAGGGCCCCAAGGGTCCCCGCGGCGAGAACGTCAAGGTCGTCTAACGGTCAGCGAACAACATAGCGCGGCGTCTGACGCCGCGCGTTGTTCCACACTTCTCCGCAACTCGAGCAGCGCCAGTAGCTCTCGGGGTTCGGGCGCTTTGCGGCGGTCGCAATCGCTGAAGATCTGCATGACGGACATGCGGTAGGTATGGGTTCCGGCTGCCCTGAGCGTTTCATGGTGGCCGGATTGCTCAGGAATTCGAAGTTCTTCACGGGCCCTCCGCACAGGCTTTGGTGAGGGCTGAAGGCCGGAAGTGGCTGCAGGGCTCAGGAAAGCGTTGACGCCTTCAGCATACCGCCTTTACCGCTCAGCTCGACGCGAATCGTTTCGCTTGGCGCTACCGCCATCCCAGTCGCACCATCTCGAAATCGCCGGCCGTCAGGCTCCTGAATGCCGGATTGAGCTCGTCATTGTTTCGCCCAGCAGAGCTGCACTCTGAGATCTGAAATCCGCGATCCGAGATCGCGAAAGCTCAATGGTAGTGTCCGTGTTCGGGCGACCATACGCCGCCGGGTCGAGAGGCGTCTCGTTCGCTCGTGAACGACGAAATGCCGACGGCGAGGCCCGCGATCACCAGGGCCGCGACCACGATCAGCATCGTCGTGCTGCCGCGCGCCTTCTGCGCCTTCAACTCGCAGCACTTCTTGTATTTCTTGCCGCTGCCGCAGGGGCAACTGTCATTTCGGCCGGCCTTTGCGGTCTGCATCAGTAGTCCTCTCGCTGTCGTTGCGCCACATCGTGCCTCTCCGCGCGCTCGCGGTCAAGCCCGGCATGCGAACCGCGCCGCCCAGGCGAAATGTCTCGCCGGCCACATGCATCCCGCGGGCACCACTGGGTTCGTGACGGGCCTGGCGATCGCCCGGGGGAGTGCCGTCTTCAGCCGTCCCCACGTGGTGTAAGTCGCGTCGGGCAAGAGCGCTTTGGTCGCCGCGACTTTTTCAGGCGCGCCGTCGACGTACACAATCGGCAGATGCCGCGTCGTCTTCGAGCCGCGGATCGAGCGGCCGACTTCGCGCCCGTGCGACGGCAACCGCGACAGATCGACGACGATGGCGTCGGGCGAGCCGGCCTTGAGGGTGCGGAGCACGAACGGGCCGTCGCCGAAATCGAAGGCGACGTCGTCACCGAGGGCCTCGAGCTGCCGCCGGCGCTCGAGGCCTTCGTCTTCGTTCCAGTGAATGAGTCGAACGGTCCGCACTGTCGTCCGTGGAGGCGGGTCTTAAGACCCGCCTCTACTTCTTGAGTGCGGCTTTGACGTTGGTGGGCACTGACGCCAGCGCGCGCGAGATGATGCAGCCCACTTTGGTCTTCTCGACGTGCTGCTGGAACGTCGCCTCGTCCACGTTCGGCACGACGGCATCGACCGTGAGCTCGATCAGGTTGATCAGGACGCCCTTGTCGTCTTTGCCGAGGTGCACGTCGGCGTTGCTGTGGATGCTCGTCGGCGTGAAGCCGGCGGTCGCCAGCGAGTTGGCCAGCGCCATGGAAAAACAGCCGGCGTGCGCCGCGCCGATCAACTCTTCGGGATTGGCGCCCTTGCCGTTCTCGAAGCGCGTGGCGAACGAGTACGCCCCCTCGTATGCGCCGCTACCGAGCTTGACGCGGCCGCTGCCGCCCTTGAGATCGCCTTTCCATTCCGCTTCTGCCTGACGTGCCATGAGTCCTCCTCAACGGTGATGTGAGAAAGACCAGCGTACACCGTCAGGCCGCGACGCCCAAGCCCTCAAGCCCCCAAGCCGGGCCCCCAGCGCGGCAACCGCGCTGGGGTGGAAGCCCTCAAGCCCGCTAAGGTTTCTTCTCGACGTCCTTGATGATGAAGAGCATCTCGCCCGGCTTGATCAAGCCGAGCTCGCGGCGCGCCTGTTCTTCGATCGCCTGGGGATCCTCGCGCAACCGGCGCGCCAGGTCGCGCAGCTCGGCGTTGTCGGCGCGGGCGCGCTCGAGCGATCGCTCGAGCGTCGAATACTGGCGGCGGGCCTGCAGCAGCGCGAGCAGTCCTTTTTCACCCGCGATGGCGTCGACGATGATGACGACGGTGATGAAGACCAGCGCGTGGCGGAACAGCCGGCGTCCCCGGCTGGCGAGGGTCGCCTTCGGTGGGGCGGCGGCGGGCCGCGGTGCGGCGTTGGTGTCGTTGTCGTGATCGGTCATCGGCTCCGCGAACTGGTGCGCGCGGGCCGTTCCGGTTCGCTGTCGCGCAGGTAATTCTCCAGCGCGCGAATCAGCACCGTTCGAAGATCGGCCCGCTCGTCCATGGCCCTGATCTTCGCGGCCCGCCAGAGCTCCCCCGGGAGCTCGACGGTCGTTTTCACCGTGTCGCTGTCAGTCCGCTTTGCCGCCACTACGGGGAGCAGTCTATCCACTCATACGGCACAACGGCAAGACATCAACGCGGTAATACGCGTGCACAGTTTTACACCAACACGTATACACATACAAGCGGAATTACAGTTATACGGGTTTACGGGCCAGGGATGACGCTTGAGGGCTTGGGGACTTGAGGGCTTGGGGCTACGCCGTTGTCTCCGCGACCCAGAAAAGATAGTCGCGGCTTCCGGCGATGACTGGAATGACCAGGAATTCAGGAAGGTCGTACGGATGCAGGCTCTTGAGCCGAGCCTCCAGCAAGGGAAGGCGAACTAACGTTGTCTTGATCAACAACTGCAACTCGTCAGAGCGTTCGAGCGTGCCCTGCCATCGATAAATCGATCGCATTGGCGCGGAGATGTTCACACACGCCGCCAGGCTCTCTTCGACCAGTTGCGTCGCGACCTGTTCGGCATTCCCTGATGCAGGAAATGTCGTGAGCACGAGTACGAATTGGGTGTCTGTCAATGTCAGCCCCAAGGCCCCAAGGCCCCAAGCCCTCAAGCCCTCAAGCCCTCGAGCGTGCCCAATGCCTGCTCGAGATCGGCCTGCAGGTCCTCGACGTCTTCGATTCCCACCGAGATTCGAATCAAGCCGTCGGTAATGCCAAGCGCCGCGCGCCGATCGGCCGGCACGGACGCATGCGTCATGATCGCCGGGTGCGAGATCAGCGTCTCCACGCCGCCGAGGCTTTCGGCCAGCGCCATTAGCTTCAGGTTGTTGAGCACGCGCCTGGCCGCGTCGAGCGAGCCGACGTCGAACGAGATCAGTCCGCCAAAGCCCTTCATCTGCTGCCGCGCGAGCTGGTAATGCGGGTGCGATGTCAGTCCCGGATAGATCGTGCGCTGCACCTTCGGATGCGCCTCGAGGTACTCGGCGATGACCTGCGCGTTCTCGTTGGTCCGCTCCATGCGGATCGTCATGGTCTTGGTGCCGCGCAGGATCAACCACGAGTCCATCGGCCCCAGGATCGCGCCCGCCGCGTTCTGCACGAACTTCATCCACTCCACGTCATCGTCATGCTTGAGGATCACGACGCCGCCGACGCTGTCGCTGTGGCCGTTGAGGAACTTGGTGGTGCTGTGCACGACGATGTCGGCGCCGAGCGTGAGCGGCCGCTGGATGTACGGGCTCGCGAAGGTGTTGTCGACGACCACGCGCACGTTGTTCTCGTGGGCGATGTTGCTGGCGCACCGGATGTCGGTGAGGTGCAGCATCGGATTGGTCGGGGTCTCGATGAACAGGTATTTCGTGTTGGCCTTCAGCGCCGGCCCGATCAGCTCGGGCTTCGAGGTATCGACGTATGAGAACTCGAGTCCGAACTTGCGGCGCACGCGCTCGAACAGCCGGAACGTGCCGCCATAGGTGTTGTCGCTGACCACGACGTGATCACCTGATTGCAGCCGCGTCAGGATGGCGTCGATCGCCGCCATGCCCGAGGCGAACGCAAACGCGGCCGTGCCGGCCTCGATCGCGGCGATGTTGCGCTCGAGCGCCAGCCGCGTCGGGTTCTGCGTGCGGCCGTACTCGAACCCGGCGTGCGGCTGGCCGAGGCCGTCCTGCACGTAGGTCGAGGTCTGGTAGATCGGTGTGATGATCGCGCCGGTCGCCGGGTCGGGTTCCTGCCCGGCGTGAATGCAGATCGTGCTGAAGCGTGCGGTGTCGTTGAGTTTCATGCGGAAGGTGCCTAACCATACTCTGTTATGATTTTCGCGCGCAATTCATGGCCGAACCCGACCGTCCCATTGCGTTGCTGCCCGGCGATACGCCGTCGCGGTGGCGCACGTGGCGCGCGTGGCTGCTCCGCACCGTGCCGGGCCGCGCCTTGGTGCTCGGCCTGGCCATCAAGGCCATCACGTGGCCGATCACCTTATTCTCGGTGTTGCCGCCGCCGCTCGAGGCGGTCGACATGGTCGGCAGCCTGGCGCTGCTCTTTGCCGCCGCCTACGGCATCAGCCGGCTCGGCGTCTGGGCCAAGCGCCGGCTGCTGTGGCGCGTCCGCCGCAAGCTGATCCTGTCGTACGTCTTCGTCGGCGTCGTGCCGGCGCTGCTCGTGATCACGTTCTTCCTGCTGGCCGGATTGATTCTGCTGTTCAACGTCAGCTCGTATCTCGTGCAGTCGCGCGTGCGATCGCTGAGCGACCAGGCGCGCTTCCTGGCGCAGACCGCCGTGGTCGAAGCGCAGCGCAGCGTCACGACCGAAGCGCTGCTCGAGACGATGGAGCGCCGGCAGTCGACGATGGAGACGCGGTATCCGTTCGTGTCGATCGCGGTCGTGCCCGTCGACGGGCTGACCTGCGAGGTCGAGCCGGAGCGCGCCGCGCGCGTGCCAAAAACATTGCCGGCAGCGCTGCCGGCGCATGCCGGCCCCTGGGCGCATCTCGATCCGCCCGACCAGCTGCCCCAGTGGATCGGCTGCGACGGCTTCAGCGGCATCGTCGCCTACGACTTGCCGGCGTCAGACACCATCGCGCCTGATGAAGCGAGGACACGCCTGGTGATGCGCGCCGTCGCGTACCCGGAATCGCCCACGCCGACGTGGGCGGTCGTGCTCGACATGCCGCTGTCGGTCGCGATCGAGCGCCGCATCCAGGACGAGACCGGCATCCGCATGGGCGACGTCGCCGCGCTCCAGGAGGGGGGCCAGCCGCTCGCGCTCGGGCGGCCCGTCGAAGAGCGCCCCGCCGACAGCGATCCCAGCGGTCCGACCCTGTCGCTCGCCGCGCAGCGCTGGGTGGTGTTTCTCGCCTACCACGACTGGAACACGGGCGAGCCGGCGACGGCGTCGGCCGCCATCGTGATCAACATGTGGGAGATCTACAACCGCATCTCGGTGGTGTCGCAGAGCGGGCTCGGCGGCCTGAACTTCGGCCAGGTACTCTTGTTGGTGCTGGCGATGGTCGGCACGCTGTTCCTGATCATCCAGTTCGTCGCGCTGGTGATCGGTTTCGCGCTGGCGCGGCAGATCACCGGCGCCGTGCACGACCTCTTCACCGGCACGCAACACGCGCGCGCCGGCGACTTCGGCCACCAGATTCCGGTGCGGGCGCGCGACCAGCTGGGCGAGCTGGCGGAGTCGTTCAACCTCATGACCGGCGAAGTGACGACGCTGCTCGGCGAGATGGCTGAGAAGGGCCGCATGGAGCAGGAGATGTTCGCGGCGCGCGCGATCCAGCAGAAGCTGCTGCCGACCGGTCCGTTTCACGTCACCGGCCTCGCCCTGAACGCGTTTTGCGAACCGGCGCGCGAGGTCGCCGGCGACTACTACGATGTCCTGCCAATCACCGACTCGATGGTCGGCCTGCTGATCGCCGATGTTTCGGGCAAAGGCCTGGCCGCCGGCCTCTACATGGCGCAGCTGAAGGTGATCGTGCAGTCGCTGGCGCGCCTGCACCACGAGCCGAAGGAATTTCTCTCCGCCGTCAACAAGGTGGTGTCGGCCAACCTCGACGATCGCAGCTTCATCACCATGACCTACGGCGTGGTCGACGTCGAGCGCGGCGAGATGACCTTCGCCCGCGCCGGCCATTGCCCGTTGATCCACGTGCCCGCCGATCGTCCCCCCGGCATGCGAAAGGCCCGCCTGCTCACGCCCGACGGCCTCGTCGTCGGGCTCAACATCGACGACGGCACGATGTTCGACTCGTTGTTGAAGGAACAGACGATCACGCTCGCGCCGGGCGACCTGGTGGTGTGGTTTACCGACGGCATCTCGGAAACGATGAACGAAGCCTTCGATTGCTTTGGTGAGGCGCGGCTGGCGCAGGTCATCGAGCAGTACGCGCACCTGCCGTTCGATCAGCTGCGCTCGTACGTGCTCGCGGAATTGCGGGCGTTTGCAGGCGCGGCCGATCAGCACGACGACATGACGATGATCTTCATGAAGATAGAAGAGGCCGCATGACGACGCCGGGCCTCGCCGTGATCTTCCGCACCAAGTCCGATATCGAAGCCAATGTCGTCGAGGCGCTGCTCGACAGCCACGGCGTCGAGACGCTGCGCACCGCCGGGCCGACGCCGGGCCTCTTTCCGTTTTCCGCCACGCCGCTCGGCGAAACCCAGATCTCGGTGCGCGAGGGAGACGCCGCTGACGCCGTCCGCATCATCGACAGCCATCGCGAGCAGGTCGGCGGCGGCATGGTCGTTCCGCTGCCGCAGGAGTTCGACGCTTTCGAGGCTCGCGTCGGTTACCACTTCCGCGATCGCGGCCTGCTCGAACATGCGCTGACGCACCGATCCAAGGCGCATGAAGATCCGAGCGGCGGGGTCAGCGACAACGAATCGCTCGAGTTCCTCGGCGATGCGGTGCTGGGCCTGATCGTGAGCGAAGCGTTGTTCCGCGCGTTTCCGGCCTACTCGGAAGGGCAGAAGTCGAAGATCAAGGCCAACCTCGTGTCGACGGCGTGTCTCGCCGAGATGGCCGATCATCTCGGCCTCGGTGATCACATGATCCTCGGCCGCGGCGAAGAGAAGACCGGCGGCCGCCGCAAGCACGCGCTGCTGGCCGACACCTGCGAGGCGTTGATCGCCGCCATCTACCTCGACGGCGGCATCGAGCCGGCGCGCGCGTTTCTGATGAGGGAGCTCGCGGTTGGCATCGAGGACGCGAAGCAGCCGGATTATTTCGGCCGCGATCACAAGTCGCGCTTGCAGGAGCGGCTGCAGGGCCTGGGCCGTCCGCTGCCGTCGTACCGCGTCGCGGGCGAAGCGGGCCCCGACCATCGCAAGCTGTTTCACGTCGAAGTCGTCGTGGGTAGCGACGTGCTCGCCCAGGGCATGGGGCGGACGAAGAAGGAGGCGGAGCAGGAGGGTGCGCGGCTGGCGCTTGCGGCGCTCGACGCGTAGGCGAGCCGCGATCAGGCGTAGCGTTCCGCTGCCCTGGCTTTGGCTTTGGCCGCTTCGATTTCGCGATCCTTCGGATCGGCGTTGGTCGTGAGCGAGTCGATCAACTCGCGCGCCACGCCGCTGACCTGATCAATCGCCCGATTGAACGCGGCCTCGTTGGCTTTCGAGGGCGCGGTAAACCCGCTGAGCTTTCGAACGAACTGCAATGCCGACGCGCGAATTTCTTCGTCGGTCGCGGGTGGATCAAAATTAAAGAGGGTCTTGATGTTCCGGCACATGACTCTGAACTCTAAACTCAGAACTCTTAACTAGTCGATCTCAATAATGCCCCAGTCCTTGCGATCGCCCGCGCCCGCGCCGGCCAGCGCGAGCGCCGGGTCGGCCTGCGCCTGCGCCTGCGGCAGCCGCGACATCGCGTAGGCCTGCACTTCGCGCGCGACCTCGTCGACCGACGGCGGCACGGGGCGGCAGTGCAGCCGCACCCACAGCCGCGTCAGCGGATCGGCAAAGCTGTAACGCTTCTGCCGCGACACGATCAGATCGACATCTTCGAGCCACGACAGGTAGTCCTTGGTCGAGCCCGGCGTGCGGTGCAGGCGATGCGCGACTTCCGTCAGCGTGAGCGGTTCTTCGTCGCCGAGAATCTCGAGGATGGCTTTGAGCGCGCCGTAGCCGCGCGCCTTGTGCAGCCGCAGCTCGTAGCGATGGCAGCACCAGCTGTCCAGCGCGCCTTCGCCGGTGAGTAGCGCCGTCAGCGCGCTGATCGGATCGCCGCCGCGCCCGCTCATCGCCGAGGTCGCATCGCCCAGCGCGCGGACGTAGGCCGCGCGTCCGTCGGCGAGCGCCTGGATGGCGCGCCCCAGATACTCGCGATCTTCAACCGGCGTGTCGCCCATCGGCGGCAGCATCGCGGTGACTTCCGCCGCGCCGAGCGCCGGCAGGTGGATCACTTCGAAGCGCGCGTGGCCGTCGCGCAGCAACCGGTGCGCGCGCGCGACGTAGCGGCTGGTCAGCACGAAACGGTTGCCGCTTTCGGCCATCGCATGCAGCGTCTCGCGCAACACGTGGCGCAAGCCGGGGAAGCTTTCGAACGTCCGCAGCTCGAGCACCTCGTCGAGCAGGAAGGTCGCGGGGCGATCGCCCGCGGCGCGCGCGCGGCCGATCACGCCGAGCGTGCGATCGAATGCGGCCCGCGCTGACACCGGCGTGTCGTGCGGCGTGGCGGCGGCCTGGCCGTTGACCATGAACGGCGACGCGGCGGCAAACGCCTGGTGAAAACGCTCGGGCGTGCTGGCCGCGCGCTCGACATCCACGTACTGACACTGGTCGCGGCCCATGCGATCGGCCAGCGCGTGCAGCAGCGTCGTGCGGCCCGTGCCGCAGCCCCCGATCACGACGGGAATGCGGGCGGGCGTGGCGTCGAGCGCGGCCAGGACGCGGCGTTCGAGCCCGGTGTGGGGAGCCATCATCGGCTCGTCTCCTGCATGGGAATGCGTACTCCGTGATGTCGCGCGGTGCTGATCGCTTCGGGATATCCCGCATCGGCGTGCCGCACCACGCCCATGCCCGGATCGCAGGTCAACACGCGCTGCAGCCGCTCGTCGGCCTCGCGCGTCCCGTCCGCCACGATCACCATCCCCGCGTGAATCGAATAGCCGATGCCGACGCCGCCGCCGTGATGCAGCGACACCCACGTCGCGCCGGCCGAGGCGTTGAGCAGCGCGTTCAGGATCGGCCAGTCGGCGATCGCATCGCTGCCGTCGCGCATCCCTTCGGTCTCGCGATTGGGCGAGGCCACCGATCCGGTGTCGAGGTGATCGCGGCCGATCACGATCGGCGCCTTGACCGCGCCGTCGCGCACCAGTTGATTGAGCTTCAAGCCAAACCGCGCGCGATCGCCGTAGCCGAGCCAGCAGATGCGCGCCGGCAAGCCCTGGAACGGCACGCGGTCCTGCGCCATGTGGATCCAGCGGCACAGGCCTTCGTCTTCCGGGAACATCTCGAGCGCCGCGCGATCGGTGACGCGAATGTCTTCCGCCTCGCCCGACAGCGCCACCCATCGGAATGGACCCTTGCCTTCGCAGAACAACGGGCGGATGTATTCGGGGACGAAGCCCGGAATCTCGAACGCATCCGCGACGCCGGCCTTCACCGCTTGCGCGCGGATGTTGTTGCCGTAGTCGAACACGATCGCGCCGCGTTGTTGCCACGCGCGCATCGCCGTCACGTGCCGTCCCATCGCGGCGATAGAGCGGCGCTCGTACTCCGCCGGATCGCCGGCGCGTAACCGCGCCGCATCGGCGAGCGACAGGCCATCAGGAATATAGCCAACGAGCGGATCGTGCGCCGACGTCTGATCGGTCACGACATCCGGCAGGAAGCCGCGCGACACCAGCGCCGGCCACACCTCGGCGGCGTTGCCGAGCAGCCCGATCGATCGCGCCACGCCGTCCGCGGCGTAACGCTGCGCCCGCGCCACCGCCTCGGCCACGTCTGTCGTGCTCTCGTCGAGGTATCCGGTCGCCAGCCGCTTCTCGATTCGGGCGGGATCCACCTCTATTACCAGCGCAACCCCGCCGTTCATGGTGATCGCCAGCGGCTGGGCCCCGCCCATGCCCCCGAGACCGGCGGTGGCAACGATGCGGCCCGAGAGGGTGCCCTGGAAATGACGCCGGGAGAGGGCCGCGAGCGTCTCGTAGGTGCCCTGCAGGATGCCCTGCGAGCCGATGTAGATCCAGCTGCCCGCCGTCATCTGGCCGTACATCGTCAGGCCGCGGTCTTCGAGGTCGCGGAACGTCTCCCAGGTGGCCCATTTCGGCACCAGGTTGGCGTTGGCGATCAGCACGCGCGGCGCGCCGGTGTGGGTGCGGAAGACGCCGACCGGTTTTCCGGATTGGACGATCAGAGTTTCGTCGTTTGCAAGCGATCGCAGCGATCGGACGATCGCATCAAAGGCGTCCCAGGATCGCGCCGCCTTGCCGGTGCCGCCGTACACGATCAGATCGTCGGGACGTTCGGCGACATCGGGGTCGAGATTGTTCATCAGCATCCGCAGCGCGGCTTCCTGTGGCCACCCTTGACACGTCATCGACGTGCCGCGGGGCGCGCGGTGTGAACGAGCCATCGTCGTCATCTGCTGTGCAGCGAACCGAGGGGGCGGATCGCGAAGATAAGAAACTAAGCAGTGGTGCTCCGCTTGTCAACAGAAAGTAAAAATGAAAATCAGTTGACAACGATGCCCGTCGCGTACTCAAGCGTTCCGTTGCTGATCAATTCCGTGATCGCGTCGATATCCGGCGCCGGCGGACGGTCATCGACGAGCGTTGGCACGAGTTTGCGGACGGCGCGATGCGCCTTCATCAACGCGCGCGAACTTTCGAGCGGCAACAGCAGGTCGAGCGCCTGGCACGCGCATAACACTTCGATGGCGATCACGTCCGTCACCATCTGCAAGGCGCGTTCCGCCTTCAACGTCGCGCCCATGCTCATGCTGACGTGATCTTCCTTGTTCGCCGAGGTCGGAATCGTGTCGACAGATGCAGGATGCGCCAGTGTCTTGATTTCGGACGTGACGGCGGCGGCGGTGACTTGCGCGATCATCAGGCCGGATTGCAGCCCGCCGTGCTTCGTCAGGAACGCCGGCAGTCCGCTGAGCGCCGGATTGACGAGCCGCTCCGATCGCCGCTCGCTGATCGTCGCCAACTGGGCCACCGCCAGCACCAGGAAATCGCCGGCCAGCGCCAGCGGCGCGCCGTGGAAGTTGCCGCCCGACACGATCTCGCCTTCGGCGGCAAACACCATGGGATTGTCGGTGGCGGCGTTCATCTCCGTCTCGACCACGTGACGCACCCACGTCAGCGCCTCGCGCGCGGCGCCGTGCACCTGGGGCGTGCAGCGCATCGAATACGCGTCCTGGACGCGGCCACAGTTGAGGTGCGACGCGTTGATGCCGCTGCCGTCGATCAACCGCGCCAGGTTGGCCGCCGCGATCGCCTGGCCGGCGAACGGCCGCGCCGCGTGGATGCGGGGATCGAACGGATCGGTCGATCCCATCAAGGCGTCGATCGACAACGCCGCGGCCACATCCGCTGTCCGCGCCAGCCGTTCCGCCCCGGCCAGCGCCAGCGCGAGCACCGCGGTCGACACCTGCGTGCCGTTGATCAGCGCGAGTCCTTCCTTGGCTTGCAGAGTGATTGGTGTGAGCCCCGCCTTTTGAAGCGCCTCCGCACCAGGCAACCGCACAGCAGCGGTTGCCTCCACAGCTGTATGTTGTGGAGGCACCCCCTTCTTTGGGGGTGCCTGATCCAGTGTTTCACCCTCGCCGATCAGGACCAGCGCCAGGTGCGCCAGTGGCGCAAGGTCGCCGCTCGCGCCGACCGAGCCGCGGCTTGGCATGCGCGGATGCACGCCGCGATTGAGTAGCGCGATCAGCGCCTCGAGCGTCTCGACGGCAATGCCCGAGTAGCCTTTGGCGAGCACGTTGGCGCGCAGCGCCATCGACGCGCGGACGGCGCGCACCGGCAGCGGCTCGCCGACGCCGGCCGCGTGGCTGCGGAGCAAGTTGACTTGCAGCGCGGCGAGGTCGGCCTTCTCGATTCGCGTCTCCGCGAAATTTCCGAAACCGGTATTGACGCCGTAGACCGGCGCGTCGCCGCCCGCCTTGGCCTCGACGATGGCGCGCGACGCCGCGACGCGTGCGCGCGCGTCCGGCGCGAGACCGACCGGCGCGCGATCGTCGGCGATGGCCACGAGATCCGACAGGGTCAACCGTGAGCCGTCGAGAAGAATCATCGGTCGCTAGGATACAGTAGAGGCATGAACATCGTGGTTCTGGGCGCGCAGTTCGGCGACGAAGGCAAGGGAAAGATCGTCGACCTGATGACCCCGCACTTCTCGCTCGTCGCGCGTTACCAGGGCGGGCATAACGCCGGACACACCGTCTACGTCAACGGCAAGAAGTTCGTGCTCCATCTTATTCCCTCCGGCATCCTGCACGAGGGCGTGCGGTGCGTGATTGGCAACGGCGTCGTCGTCGATCCGCAAGCGCTCTTCAAGGAGATCGAAGAGCTCGCCACGCTGGGCATCGAGGTCGGCGATCGGCTGCTGATCAGCGAGAAGGCCCACCTGATCCTGCCGTACCATCGCGAGCTCGACGTCTTGAGCGAGGCGCGGCGCGGCGAGCGCAAGATCGGCACGACCTCGCGCGGCATCGGGCCGGCCTACGAAGACAAGATCGGCCGCCGCGGCATCCGGGTGTGCGACCTCGTCGATACCAAGGCCCTGGCCGACGAAGTGCGCGAGAACGTCAGCGCCCGCAATCGCATCATCAAGGACTCGACGCTCGACTGGAAGCCGGTCTACGACCAGTTGCTCGCCTTCGGCAAGCGCATGCAGCGTTGGACCGGCGACGTCTCGCTCGTGCTCGACGAGGCGCGCAAGAAGGGCCAGCGCATCCTGATCGAAGGCGCGCAGGGCGCCATGCTCGACATCGATCACGGCACCTATCCCTACGTGACTTCTTCGAACGCCACGATCGGCGGCGCGTGCACGGGCCTCGGTATTCCGCCGAAGGCGATCGGCGGCGTGCTGGGCGTGGCGAAGGCGTACCTGACCCGCGTTGGCGAAGGGCCGTTTCCGACGGAGCTGTTCGACGAGATGGGCAACCGACTGCGCGAGACGGGCCAGGAATACGGCGCGTCGACCGGCCGGCCGCGGCGCTGCGGCTGGTACGACGCGGTGGCGGTGCGCTACGCGGTGCGCGTGAACGGCATCGACAGCATCGCGCTGACCAAGCTCGACGTGCTCGACGGGCTCGAGACGATCGACATCTGTACCGGCTACCAGGTCGGCGGCCGCACCATCACCGAGTTTCCGTCAGACATCAACATGCAGGGACCGTACACGCCCGTCTACGAATCGTGGCCGGGCTGGACGACGCCGACCAAGGGCGCGCGCGACTACCAGCAGCTGCCCGCCGAGGCGCAGCGCTATATCGCGAGGCTGGAAGAGGTGAGCGGTGTTCCGGTCGGACTGATTTCCACGGGCTCCGATCGCGCCGAGACCATCATCCGCGAGGGCAGCGTGGTCGCCGGCTGGTTACCGGCGAAATAACCAATAACCAATTGCGAATAACCAATAACCAAGTACCAATAACCAAAGGGCCTTTCGTTATTGGTACTTGGTTATTGCGTTAGTCCTGCTTATTTTTCTTCGCAAAACCGTCGACCCCATCGGCGTCAGCGGTCAGGCCGAAGTCGATGCCGGCGCGATAACGCGTCGGCTGGCCCTTCGGCATCTCGAAGGCCGCCCACGCAATCGAGCCGTTGCAGCGGATCGACGTCTTGTCGCCCATGATCACGCGGACACGCTGGTTCGGCTTGAGCACGGTGGGCGAGACCACCTGGGCGCCGACGGTCGACAGATCGACGAGCGCCGCCGGATTGCCGTCGACGGCCACTTCGACACCCTCCTTCACGCGGACGCGCGGCGCGCGGCGGGTGCCCGCCTTATCGAGGGCGGGCGCCGGCTTGGGCTCGTCGACCGCGACGGCGGCGCCGCCGGCCTGGCCGCGCGGGACGGCGACGCGGCTGATCTCGCTGTCGTGCGCGATGATGCGGACTTCGCACCCGGCGAGGCCCGGGTCGTCCTTGATGCGGTTGATGAGCGCGGTGCCGCGCGTGGTCGACGAAAAATCGTTGTCGAGCGCGATGACGGCCGGCTTGGTCTTGATGATGTGATCGAGCGCTTCGATCGCTTCCGACTCGGTGAAGGTTTGCACGTCGGCCCCGGTTTGGAGGCGTTCCTGCAAGCCGGGCAGGGCGTCCACGGGTCCGATCAACACAATGCTCGACGACACAGAACGGCGAGTGTACCACGGCTACAATTGGCGCGTGGCGCCCGGATCGGTGGCTTTGCATTGTGCGGGTCTGGTCAAGCGATACGGTGAGGTGATCGCCGTCAACGGGCTCGACCTGCAAGTGGTGCGCGGTGAATGTTTCGGCTTGCTTGGGCCCAACGGCGCCGGCAAGACGACGACGATCGAGATCCTGGAGGGTCTGCTCACCGCCGATGCCGGCGAAGTGACCGTGCTCGGACGCCGCTGGGATCGCGACGCCGCGGCCCTGCGCCCCCGTCTCGGCATCCAGCTGCAGGAAACGCAGCTGGCCGACAAGCTCACCGTGCACGAAACGCTGCGGATGTTCCGGTCGTTCTATCCTGACGGTCCGGAGGTCGACGCGCTGCTCGCGACGGTCGAGCTCGGCACCAAGCGCGACTCGTGGGTGTCGAAGCTGTCGGGCGGGCAGAAGCAGCGGCTCTCAGTCGCCTGCGCGCTCGCGGGGCGGCCCGACTTGCTGTTCCTGGACGAGCCGACGACCGGCCTCGACCCGCAGTCGCGCCGCCAGCTGTGGGCGGTGCTCGAGCGCTTTCGCGAAGCCGGCGGCACGATTCTGATCACCACGCACTACATGGATGAAGCGCACGCGCTGTGCGATCGCGTCGGCATCATGGATCGCGGCACGCTGATCGCGCTCGGCACGCCGCGCGAGCTGGTGCAATCGCTCGGCGCCGAACACGTCGTCGAATTTGCTGTGACGGAAGGTTCCGTTCCTTCGGAGGCAGAACTCGCGGCGTTGCCGGGCGTACGGGATGTGCGACCGGCCATGAGCGAGGCCAAGGGTGGCCCCGGGCCACACTCGGCCGAGTCGAATGGTGAGACGCACACGTCGCTGTCGACCTCCGAAGTGCACCTGACCATTCCCGCGCTGCTGGATCTGCTGCGACGGCACGACGCCACGCTCAGCCTGCTCGGCACACATAGCGCGACGCTCGAAGACGTGTTCGTCACCCTGACGGGGAGGCAGCTGCGCGATGACTAACCCGCCTTCGCTTCAAGACGCGCCCAAGCTTCGGCGGGCGGGGCGCGGCGGTGCGAGCCATCCGCTCGTGGAGCTCACGCTCGCGCGGTTCCGCGAATTTCTGCGCGAGCCCGAGGCGGTGTTCTGGGTGTTCGCGTTCCCGGTGATCATGTCGTGCGCGCTGGGGATCGCGTTTCGATCGCGCGGCAACGAGCCGGTGATCGCCGGTGTGGCCGACCAGGCCGGCGCCGATGCGATCGTGGCCGCGCTCGAGCAGCGCGGCGAGTTCACCGTGCGCCGCATCCCTCCCGGCGAAATCGAGCGCGCGATTCGCGACGGCCGCGCACCGGTGGTCGTCATTCCGGGAGATCCGCCCAGCTACACGTTCGACGAAGCGCGCGCGGAAAGCCAGGTCGCGCGCCTCGCGGTTGATGCGGCGCTGCAGCGCGCAGCGGGCCGCGCCGACGCCTTCGTGCCGGTGAACAAACCGGTGTCGGCGGTGGGCTCGCGCTACATCGACTGGCTCGTGCCCGGGCTGCTCGGCATGAACATCATGGGCACGGGCCTGTGGGGCGTCGGCTTTGCGATTGTCCACGCGCGCACCAAGAAACTGCTGAAGCGGCTGGTGGCGACGCCGATGTCCAAGGCGCATTACCTGCTGGCGAACATTCTCAGCCGGCTGTTGTACCTGGCGCTCGAAACATCCGTGATCATGGGCTTCGCGTGGCTCGTCTTCGATGTGCGGATCTACGGATCGCTGTGGGCGCTCGGCGCGCTCGCGCTGTTCGGCGCGCTGGCGTTTGGCGGCCTCGGCCTGCTGCTGGCCAGCCGCGCGCGCACGATTGAAGCGGTGTCGGGCCTGATGAACCTGGTGATGCTGCCGATGTGGGTGCTCTCGGGCATCTTCTTCGCCTCGACAAATTTTCCCGACGCGATGCAGCCGTTCATTCACGCGCTGCCGCTCACGGCGTTGATCGACGGGTTGCGAGGCGTGGTGAACGAGGGACGAAGCCTCGCGGAACTTGTCCCGGAGCTCGGGGTCATGACCGCTTGGGGAACCATCTCCTTCGCCCTCGCGTTGAAGTTGTTCCGCTGGCAATAAAACTAGAGTGCGTACGGTGCGTACAGTGCCTGGAGGTGCGTACGGTGCTTTGGTGCTAACGGTGCCAACGCTGCCCAAAGGTTAGCGTTCTTCGCATCCTGGGGTGCCGGCCGTTCTGCAACTATTTTGAATGCCGCTTGAACCAGTCTACTATTCGTTGCGCGGATCCTGACAGCGGATTCAATTCGACTTCGCGAGAGATGTCAAGAACTCCGAAAGCACCGGCGCGCTCAGCGCAAGGTACACATCCTCCGGCACTCATGGCACTGAGGGCACTGTACGCACCCTTGGAACCCGTACGCACTGTACGCACTCTATTTGTCTGAGTGAAGCGCGGACGCGACGGCCTGGAGCAGCGCGTCGGGCGAGAAGGGCTTGAGTAGTACCGGCATGCCCGCGGCCGACTCATGCAGGGCCTCGCTTTGCTCGACGTAGCCGGTCACAAACAACACCGGCAACGCCGGCTTCAGGTGCCGCAGGCGCCTGGCCAGCTCGATCCCGCCCATGCGCGGCATCACCACGTCGGTCACGACCATCGTGATGCTGTGCGCGTGCACGGTGAACAGGTCGAGCGCCTGCTGGCCGTCGGACGCTTCGAGCGTGCGATAGCCCGCTTGCCCCAGCACGGTCGCCGATAACCGCCGCAGCGCGCGCTCGTCTTCGGCGATCAGGATCGTGCCGCTGCCCCGGGCGTGCTGCAACAACGTCTTCGGAGTCGGCGTGCGGTCCGCGGTGGTGTCGTCGGCGCGCGGCAGCAGCAGCGAGAACGTGCTGCCGCGGCCGGGCGCGCTCGTCACCGACACCGCGCCGCCGCTTTGCCGCACCAAGCCGTACACCATCGAGAGGCCCAGTCCCGTGCCCGCACCTTTGGGCTTGGTCGTGAAGAACGGCTCGAAGATGCGGCCCTGCACCTCGGGAGCGATCCCCACGCCGGTATCGCGCACGCGCAGTTCCACGAAGGCGCCGGGCGCAATCTCCAGCTGCCTGGCGCGCGGCGCCGGGATGTCCTGGTTCGCGGTCTCGATTGCCAGGCGCCCGCCGTCGGGCATCGCGTCGCGGGCGTTGAGCGCCAGGTTCACCACCACCTGTTCCAGCTGCGCGGCGTCGGCGCGGACCGGCCACAAGTCGGTCGCCAGCTGCAGATCGATCGCGATGTGCTCGCCGATCAGCCGGTCGAGCATCCGGGTCATGTCGGTCACGCGCTGGTTGAGCCCGACGATCTCCGGCGAGAGAATCTGCCGGCGGCTGAAGGCGAGCAGTTGCCCCGTCAGCGTCGCCGCCCGCTCGGCGGCATTGAAGATCTCCTCGACGTCCGCCCGCAGCGGCGATCCCGCGAGCGCCTTCAGCAACAGTTCCGAGTAGCCGCGGATCGCCGTCAGCAGGTTGTTGAAGTCGTGCGCGATGCCGCCCGAGAGTCGCCCGATCGCCTCCATCTTCTGCGCGTGACGCAATTGCTCTTCGAGCTCGCCCCGCGCCGCTTCCGCCGCCTGGCGGTCGGCCATTTCGCGCCGCAGCTCGTCGTTCACGCGGCCGAGCGCGGCGGTGCGCTCCTCGACGCGCCGCTCGAGGTCGCGGTGCGCTTCGTGCAGCGCGATCTGGCTCGCGCGCAGCTGCTTCTCGGCGTAGTACCGCTCCGTCACGTCGCGCAGGATCAGCAGCACCTGCGCGTCGTCCATTGGCAGCAGGCGGGCTTCGTAAAAACGTGGGGCCGGGGTGTCGGTGCCGAGCTCGAGCTCAATGCTGAGCGGCACCCGCTCCCCGGTGACGCGCGCCAACGCCAGGCTGACCGGCTCGCGCGCCGCCGCATCGACGATCTCGGTGAGCTGCTGGCCCGCGACCCAGCGGCGGGTCGGCTCCGCCAGCGCGGCGCCTTTGACGTCGAGAATCGTGCCGGCCGCATTGATCCGCACGATCTGATCGGGGAGGGCGCTGACCAGCGCGCGCAGCTGCGTGTTGGCCTGCAGCAGCTCCTGCGAGCTGAGGTCGAGCGACCGCTCCAGCATGGCGCGGTCGTCGTCGAATTGCCGGTAGGCCTGGTCGACCGCCGCGAGCATCGACTCGAGGTCGGGCGGCACGGCGCCGTCCGGAAAATGTCGTTTCAGCTGGCGGCGCAGCAGACTGTGAAAGTCGCTCACGTCATCGTTTCCGAAAAAGTCGTGACCGTCATCGTCTGATTGTGCAGCTCGCAACGGGCCTGGGGCGTGAACGGCGAGATCTCTCCGTACGAATAGAAGCCGGTGATGGCCGCGCCGGCGCCGACGATATCACGCACGCCCTCGACCTCTTCTTCGACGCGCTGGCGCAACACCATCCGGCGCCCGACACAACTAATCAACAGCGCGAGGTCGACCGGCCCGCCCAGCGCTTCGGCGCTGATCCGGCCCGCGCCCACCGCGCCGTCGATCAGCCGGTCGACGTTGGCCTTCATGAGGCGGACAAACCCGCCGGCCGGCACGTCGCCCGCAAACGTCAGGCTCTGGTCGTCCTCGTTCACCGACAGGATCGTGCGCACCACCGGCGCACTGACATCGCGGGTGCGCAGCGACAGCGGAAAGAGCAGCCCCGACGCCGGCAGGCCCGCGGCGTGGGCGCCGAGATAACGCTTATAAAGTGCGAGCGCCGATTGCCCGTCGAGCTCGTACAACACGTTGCCTTTCGACCGCGTGATTTGCCGCTCGGGTCCGAACGAATCCCAACCGCCGAGCGAGCCGTAGCCGACCCTCAGGTGCTCGCCGTACAAACCGATCGCCGCCACGATGTTCTTGCGCGGTGCGCCGTCGCAGAGCACCACGGTTTCGCGGAAGTGCTCGCCGTCGGCCGACAGGCCGCCGGTGACCGACACGCTGGCAGGCAGGTGTTGTCCCAGGCCGCGCACCAGCGCTTCGCCATTGATGTCGAGGCCTTCCGAAATCACGATGACGTGAACGAGATCGGGCGCCGCGAGCGACACGGCCAGGGCCGCGCCCGCCGCGGCGCTCTCGGCCGCCGCCGTCGGGGCCGTGGCGACCTCAACCCTGGTGTGATCGAATCGCACCGCCGTGGCAATCGCGCCGTCGTCGAACACATCGGTGCCGTGGATCTGCCCGGCGGTCGAGCAGCCGACGAGATGGGCGGACGGCCATCGCGCCGACAAACCAGCAAGCAGGCCGGGGCCGGCGATGGCGGCGCGTTCGCCGAACACCAGCACGAGTTGGGCGTCGGTCAGCGCGGAGTCGCGTTGCCAGCCGCCCTCGGCCGCCCAGGTGATCTGCTCGACTCGCATCAGCCTAGCTTTCGTGCTGCGCCGCGTACCACTCGTGCAGGAACCGTTGCGAGTTGAGCGGCGGCACCCCTTCGGGCGGCACGGCCCGCAGGTACGAGCCGTCGGTCTGCAGCTGCCACGCGCGATCGGTGTCGCTCAACAGCACTTCGAGCACCGCGTCGCGGATCATCTGCCGGATCGACGCGTCGAGAATCGGGCACAGCACCTCGACGCGGCGATCGAGATTGCGCTCCATCAGGTCGGCGCTGCCGATGTAGACCTCGGGGCTGCCGCCGTTCTCGAAGTAGTAGATGCGCGAATGCTCGAGGAACTGGCCGACGATGGAGCGGACCTTGATGCGATCGCTGATGCCGGGAATGCCGGGCCGCAGGCAGCACACGCCGCGCACGATCATGTCGACCTGGACGCCGGCCTGCGCGGCGCGGTAGAGGATCCTGATCATCGCCTGATCGGCGACCGCGTTGTTCTTGAAGATCAGCCGCGCCGGCCGCCCGGCCTTGGCGTGCTCGATCTCGCGCTCGACCAGGGCGCGGATGCCCTGGCGCAGGCCGATCGGCGCGACCAGCAGCGCGTTGTACGAGCGCTTGCTCGAGTAGCCGGTCAGCGAATTGAAGACCTCGCTGATGTCGTCGAGAATGCTTTCTTCGCCGGTGAACAGCCCGAGGTCGGTGTAGATCTGCGACGTCACGCGGTTGTAGTTGCCGGTGGCGACATGCGCGTAGCGGTGAATGCCGTCGGTTTCCTTGCGCACCACGAGGCAGAGCTTGCAGTGGACCTTGAGGTTCATCAGTCCGTAGACGACGTGGATGCCGGCCGCTTCCAGCCGCGTCGCCCACGCGATGTTGTTGCGCTCGTCGAAGCGCGCCTTCAGCTCCACCAGCACCGCGACCTGCTTGCCCTGATCGGCGGCCTGGATCAGCAGGTCGACCAGCGGCGAGTCAGGACCAATGCGGTAGAGCGTGATCTTGATCGCGATGACGTGCGGATCTTCGACCGCCGCGCGCAGGAACGTTTCGACGGAGGTAAACGAGTCGAAGGGGTGATGCACCAGGAAGTCCTGGTCGGCAATCTGCTCGAAGACCTTGCCGGTTTCGTCGGGCGCCCACAGCGTGCGCTGCGTGAACGCCGGGTACTTGAGCGCCGGCCGGTGCAGCTTGGTGAGCGCGTGCCAGTCGCCGTAGCCGAAGCGATCGGTGGTGCGCGCCACCACGTCTTCGTCGACCTCGAAGTTCTCGATCAGGATGCTCAAGACGCGCTTGGGCATGTCGGCCTCGACTTGCAGCAGCGACAGGGCGCCGTAGCGCAGCTGCTTCAAGCCGCGGTCGACCGTCTCGAGCAGGTCGTCGGCTTCGTCTTCCTGGATCACCATGTCGGTGTCGCGGATGATTCGGAACAGGTGGGTGCCTTCGACCTGTGTCCCGGGAAACAACTGCTGGATGTTGCGGCGGATCACGTCTTCGAGGAAGACGTTCGACACGCCCGGGTGGGGCGACAGGTTGGCCGGCAGCTCGATGAAGCGCGACAGCATGCCCGGCACCTTGACGCGCGCGAACTTGGTGCGCCCCGCGTGGCGGACCCGCACCGCCAGGTTCATGCTGAGATTCGAGATGTACGGGAACGGATGGCCCGGGTCGAACGCCAGCGGCGTCAGCACGGGAAAGATGTGATCCTTGAAATACTGCGCCAGCCAGCTGTCGATGGCGGGCGTATGGTCGGCGGGCTCGAGAAAGTGAATGCCCTCCGCGGCCAGCAGCGGCCGCAGCAACTGCGACCAGCACGTGGTCTGCTCGTCGATCTGCGCCAGCGCCCGTGAGCGGATGGTGGCGAGCTCCTGATCGGTGGTGAGGCCGTCGATCGACACTTCTTCGATGCCGGCGCGGAATTTCTTCAGGATGGTGGCGACCCGCACCATGAAGAACTCGTCGAGGTTGGTGCCCGAAATGGCGAGGAACTTGACCCGCTCGAGCAGCGGATGCGAGGCGTCCTGGGCCTGGGCCAGGACGCGTTCGTTAAACGACAGCCAGCTCAACTCCCGGTTGATGAAGAGGGCCGGCGCGCTGAGGTCGTTGGGGTCGAGGCTCGACCAGTCGTTGGGCCGCGGCGCCTGTGACGCCGCCGCCTCGGCGGCGCGGCGCTTGCGGGTGCGGCGGGTGACGACGGTCGGGGCGGGCATATCAGTTCAGCATACCTAACTTGCGAATAACCAATAACCAATTACGAATAACGAAAGGGTTGGCAGTTTGGTTATTTGTAATTGGTTATTGGTTATTCGTTATTTTAAGGAACGACCTTCAAAACACGGCCTCGGGAATAACTGACTATGTACATCTCCCCGTCGGCATCCGCACCAAATGAACTGATCAGCCCCAGCTCCGTGGTGCCGCCAAGGATAGTCGTGAGCTCCAGCAGGTCCACGGCCGTCGCTTCCTGATTGTCGTCGAGCGACACGCCGATCGTGAAGACGCGCCCGGCGACGTAGTCGGCGAAGAAATATCGCCCGTTGAACATCTGCGGCAGGGCCGCGCCGCGATAGACGAGGCCGCCGGTCACCGACATGCCGTCACTTCTCGGGTAGTCGTGAATCGGTTCGGTGAGCGGTAAATACGCGGCGGGTTGCCGCGCATCGTACGCCGCGCGCCCTTCACGTAACCGCCATCCGTAGTTTCGCCCGCCCGCGCCACGCGGCTCCCAGTTCACCTCTTCGCGGGCCGTCTGGCCGACATCGGCGATCACGAGCGCGCCGGTGCCGCCGCGCGTCCAGTCGTCGAAGCTGTAGCGCCACGGGTTGCGCAGGCCGAACGCCCAGATTTCGGTGAGCGCCGCAATCGGCTGGCGATCGACGAACGGGTTGTCTTCGGGCACGCGGTAGCCGCGAGAGTCACTCTCGGGAACGCCGACGTCGATCCGCAGCATCTTGCCGAGCAGCTGATTGGGATTCTGCGCGTGGTTGAGAGGGTCGCCGCCGCTGCCGCCGTCGCCCAAGCCGATGTAGAGATAGCCGTCAGGTCCAAACGCGAGGTGGCCGCCGTTGTGATTCGAGAACGGCTGCTCGATCAACCGCCGGCCATCCGGCCACATCAGGTCGAACCGAGAAGCCGCCTCGAAACGGCCCTGCGCATCGCGCGTGTAACGCGCGACCACGGTATGACCCTCGGGATTGGTGAAGTTCACGAAGACGCGGCGCGACTCTGCGGCGTCGGGCGAAAACGCCATGCCAAGCAGGCCGCGCTCGCCGCCGGCGGAAATCTGCGACCGAATGTCGAGGGCAAAGGTCGTGGCGACGGCGTTATTACGGACGGTGCGGATGGTGCCGCGCTGTTCGACCACATAGAACGTCGAGGGGTCAACCGGATCTACGACGAAGGCCACGGGATTGCTCAGCCCGGTGGCCACGACCTGCGTGCGCAGCTGAGCCATTGCCGCCGCCGGGAGTAGCAGGCTCGCCAGGACGAGGGACGCGGTGGCGATGCGACGATTCATTCTCAAAGCTTAGCAGCCTTGCAGAAACGAGAAATCCTCTTCCCATAGATATTCTAGTGGAGTAGGCTACTCGGCATGCCTCGTCGAAGTGAAGCGGGCGGCGGCGACATGTTGCAGGGCGCCCTCGACATGCTGATTCTGCGCTCGCTCGTGCTCGGCCCGGCGCACGGGCACACCATTGCGCACGCCATCGAGCGCGGATCCGATCGCGTCCTGCAGGTCGAGCACGGATCGCTGTACCCCGCGCTCCATCGGCTCGAGAATCGCGGCTACGTGGCGTCGTTCTGGGGCACCTCCGAAAACAATCGCAAGGCCAAGTACTACCGGCTGACGCCAAGCGGCCGCAAGACGCTGGCCGCCGAGACGAGCCGCTGGGAACAACTGGTGCAAGCGATCGGGCGCGTCATGAAACCGGCCGCCGACTGAGTCATGCCCTGGACCCGTTTCTTCCGCCGCTCGCGACGCGATGACGACGCCGCGCGCGAAATCGCGTCCTACATTGCGATCGAGACCGACGACAACATCGCGCGGGGGCTGTCGCCGCAGGCGGCGCACGACGCCGCCGTCAGGAAATTCGGCAATACCGCGCTGGTGCGCGAGGAGATTTACTGGATGAACACGTTACGGCCGGTTGATGCGATCTGGCAGGACCTGCGTTACGCGGTGCGATTGCTGTCGCGCGACAAGGGCTTCGCCACAGCGGCGATCGTGTCGCTCGCACTTGGCATCGGCGCCACTACCGCCATCTTCCAGCTGATGGACTCCGTTCGTCTCCAGACGCTGCCGGTCGAGGACCCGCAGCAACTGGTGAACGTGCACTTTCCGAAAGGCACGTCGCGCGCCGGAAGTTTCACCAGCCGGTGGCCGGCGGTGACCTCCGCCCAGTTCGAGGCCATCCGCCTCCATCACCAACCGTTCGACGGCGTGTTCGCGTGGAGCAGCGGGCAAGTGAACACGGCGTCCGGCGGCGAGGCCCATTACGTCGAGGCGCTGTGGGCGAGCGGGGATCTGTTTCCGGTGCTGCGCGTCAAGCCCGCGATGGGACGATTGATTCAGCCTGAGGACGATCGGCGTGGCTGTGGGTCGCCCGTGGCGGTCATCAGCGATGCGTATTGGCACCGCGCGTTTGGCGGCGCGGCGTCGGTCCTGCAGCAAACCGTGCAGCTCGAAGGCACGCCATTTCAGATCATCGGGGTGACCGAGCCGGCATTCTTCGGGCTGGATGTCGGCCGGCGCTTTGATGTGGCGGTGCCGCTCTGCGCCGACCCGTTACTGAGGAACGGCCGCGACCGCGCCGACTCGAAACGTGACTGGTGGCTTGCGGTCATGGCGAGGCTGGCGCCGGGATCGACGGCTCGGCAAGCCAACGACTACATGATTGCCGTGTCGCCGCAGATCATGGTGGACACCGCCCCACCGGACTACACGCCTGAAGCCGTGGAGAAGCATCGCAACAGCAAACTCAACGTGACGCCCACGGCCGCCGGCGTCTCCGACGTGCGCGAGGAGTTCGGCGAACCGCTGACCGTGCTGCTGGCCGCGACCGGGCTCGTGTTGTTGATCGCATGCGCGAACCTTGCCAACCTGTTGCTGGCTCGCGCGACCGTCCGCGAGCGCGAGATCGCCGTGCGGCTGGCCATCGGCGCGTCACGGGCGCGAATCGTCCGCCAGCTGCTGGTTGAGAGCGTCATGCTCGCCGCGGTCGGCATGGTGCTGGGCGTCCTTGTCGCGCGCGGTCTCAGCAACGTCCTGGTGGCTCAACTGGCCGCCGGGATGGGCTCGTTGTTCCTCGACTTGTCGTGGAATTTCACGGTGCTGGGATTCACGGCGGGCGTGTCGTTGCTCGCGTGTCTGCTCTTTGGATTGGCCCCGGCCCTCAAGGCGACCGCGCTGGCCCCGGCGGCGGCGTTGAAGTCGGGCGGCCGCGGCTCGACGAGCGGCCGCGAGCGCTTCGGGCTGCGCCGCGCGCTGGTGGTCACGCAAGTGGCGTTCTCGCTGGTGCTGCTGATCGGCGCGCTCCTGTTCACGCGCACGCTCTACAACATCCTGATGATCGATGCCGGCTTCGACCAGAACCTCGTCGTGGTCGATCTGTCTCATCGCAGCTTGATGACCGACGACGATGCGCAGGGATTGGCTGTTCGCCAAGAGCTGCAACAGCGAATTGCTGCGATCCCCGGCGTGGCTGGCGCGGTGCTGGTCGAGAGCTCACCGCTCAGCGGCGGGTTCTGGAATGAGTACGTGTTTGTCGACGGCGTTCCCGAGAAGGCCCTGGCCAACTTCACCACGGTGAGCGACAACTATTTTCAGACCCTCGGCGTACCCATCCTGAAAGGCCGGACGTTCGGTCCATCGGATGTGTTGCAGTCGCCACCGGTAGCCGTCGTCAATGAGGCGTTCGTGCGGAAGCTCTTTCCCGATCGCGATCCGCTCGGCCGCGTGCTCTGGATCGAAACCGGTCCGGGGCAGCCGGTCGAGAAGGTGGCGATCGTTGGCGTGGCGCGCAACACCAAGTACCAGAACATCAAGGACGACTTCGAACCCCTGGTGCACGTGGCGATGACGCAGTCGCACCGATTTCGCGACTCCGCACGCCTTCTGGTGAAACCCCGCGGCACGATCGACAGGTTGATGCCGGCGATCGCGCGGACCGTCGCCGAAATCAATCCGGCGATCAGCCTCGAGCTCGAGGTGCTCAGCCAAACGGTCAGCAAGGGTCTCGTGCGTGAGCGCCTGATGGCGGCCCTGTCAGGCGC
>JAUSDY010000124.1 GCA_030650395.1 Acidobacteriota bacterium
GTGGATGCGCGCCGTCCAGCGATCGCGCTGATCCGAAGCCATGCCGAAGGCCAGGCCCGCCAGCCAGCCGCTGAACACCGCGCCCGCGAGCACGTGGAACGCGTGCACGCCGGTCAGCGTGAACCAACTGGCCAGCATCAGATTGGCGGCCGGCGTCTGGCCGGCGTCGATCATCACCGAGTCATTCAGGATCTTGACGGCGACAAACGCCAGCCCGAGCGCGTTGGCGGCCATCAGCTGCACGCGCGACGGCCCGAAGGCGGCGCTGGCACCGACGAGCAGCGCCGTTTCGAGCCAGGGGAAGCCGCTGAACGCGGCCGGCCAATCGGTTGCTCCGGCCCGGAGCATCACGTAGCCCGAGAACAGAGACGCGAAGAACATCGCCTCCGATGCGAGGAAGAGCCACATCCCCAACCTCGCCGCCGTCGTCCCGGTATCCGGGCGGATGATTGGGATGATTGGGGTCAGGTCAAGAAAATCACTGTTTGGGAGGATCGGGGACAGGTCTTGGTCCCGCCACTCCAGAGTCTTTGCGTCCCATGGGTTGAAGCGGGTCGCATGACCTGCCCCCGACACGCCCAAAGTGTGATTTTCTTGACCTGACCCCAACCATCCCTTTGCGCTCGCCAACCATCCCTTTGCGCTCGCGAACAGGTTCCAGACGAACGGAAGCTGGAACAACCCGAGAGCGATGGCCGCATATGTCATGTGCGTCTGCCACTGCAGCGTCGGCTGCGCCAGCGCGTATGACGCACCGGCGTCGTAGAGCCGGCGGTTCACGCCCATCAGGCCGATCGCGAACATCGGCATGAAGATCAGGTTCATCATCACGAACGATCCCCAGAAGTGGATCTGGCCGAGCCGCTCGTTCATCATCCGTCCGGTGATGCGCGGGTACCAGTGATAGATGCCCGCGAACAGCGCGAACACCGTGCCGGGCGCGACGAGATAGTGGAAGTGCGCCACCACGTAATAGGTGTCGTGCAGCGCGACGTCACTGGCGGCGAGGCCCAGCGGCAGGCCGGTGAGGCCGCCGATGCCGAACATCGGCAGGAACGCCAGCGCGAACAGCATCGGCGTGGTGAAGCGGATCGATCCGCCCCACAACGTCAGCACCAGCGACGAGATCAGGATCACCGACGGAATCGAAATGATCATCGTCGTCACCTGGAAGAACGTGCTGAGTGACGTGCCCATGCCGCTGAGAAACATGTGGTGCGCCCACACCACCATCGACATGCCGCCCATGAACAGCACCGCCGCCACCATCAGGCCGTAGCCCCAGAGCGGCCGCCGCGCGTTCACGGTGATCACCTCGGCGACGATGCCCATCGCCGGGAGGATCAGGACGTAGACCTCGGGATGCGCGAGAAACCAGAACAGGTGCTGCCACAGCAGCGGATTGCCGCCGCCGGCGATACCCTGCAGCGGCACGCCGCCCACCACGAGGCCGCTCGGCATGAAGAAGCTGGTGCCGGCAAGCCGGTCCATCAACTGGAAGATCGCCGCGGCCTGCAGCGCCGGGAACGCCAGTAGCAGCAAGAGAGCGGTGACAAGTTGCGACCAGATGAAGAAGGGCAGCTTGCCAAACGTCACACCGGGCGCGCGGCACTGCACGATGGTGACGAGCACGTTGATGGCACCAAGCGTCGACGACAAGCCGACGAGAAAGATGCCGACGAGCCAGAAGTTCTGCCCGGCGGTTGCGATCACCGAGAGCGGCACGTAGGACGTCCACCCGGAATTGGGCGCGCCGCCTTCGATGAAAAAGCTGGCGACCATGACCAGCCCGCCGGCGAGATAGAGCCAGTAGCTGAGCGCGTTCAGCCGCGGGAACGCCATCTCGTCCGCGCCGATTTGCAGCGGCACGAAATAATTCCCGAATGCGCCGGCGGCCAGCGGCACGACGGCGAGAAACACCATCACCGTGCCGTGCATCGCCACCAGCTGGTTGTAGAATTCGGGCAGCATCACGCCCCCGGGCGCGTTCGCCTCACCCAGCCACGGCGCCATCCATCCCGGCAGCGGCTGGCCCGGCCAGGCGAGCTGCCACCGCATCAGGATCATCAGGAGAAAGCCGACCAGCAGGAAGAAGAGCGCGGTCAGGCCATATTGCAGGCCGACCGTCTTGTGGTCGGTTACGCGCACCGGGTGATTGTACCGGGGCTTTCGGCCTGGGCCGGGCAGTAGGGCACCCCTTTATGGGGTGCCGTGGGCGTTGGGACGAATCGCCCAACCTTTCTCACCGGGCACCCGTCTATGTGAAGGTGCCTATGGAACTCGTTCAAGACCGAAGCGCGCGTCGCCTACGATGCGGCCGCGATTTACATCGGCGTGCGCGCGTTCGATACCGACGCGTCGAAACTGGTCGGCATCCTGACGCGCCGCGACCAGCGCTCACCTTCAGACTGGATCCGCATCGTCGTCGACTCGTATTTCGATAAGCGATCGGCGTACGAGTTTGGCGTCAACCCGGTAGGCGTGAAGACCGATCGCTACTACTTCAACGACGGCCAGAGCGACGACAGCTGGGACGCGGTG
>JAUSDY010000137.1 GCA_030650395.1 Acidobacteriota bacterium
TCGCCACGTGCCGTCCCTGCTACCCCGAGGGAGCGTCTCGGTGCCTCGACTGAGCGGCCTTCCCGAGACGTGCTGCCTTCGCGCGATTTGAAGACGCTCGGCACCGTTTCGTGGTGCCGGAACGGAAGACCTCAATCTGCGCGACGACACGCCGGTCCGCGTCACCGCCGGGCAGGAGGACGTCGCAGGTGTGCTGGTGTCGTTCCGTGACGGCGTCCTTCTCGTGGCGCTGGAGAAGGACCTCGGCCCGAAGATCGCGGCCGCGCGGCTGGTCGCGAACGACGCCTTCCTGATCGAGCGGCTCAGGGAACGCCTGGAAAAGGTGCGTAGCGGCGAGGCGCAGTTCAACCGCCCGGCAGCCGAGCGGGTTCTGGGGCTGGCCTCACCGCGCACCACCGAAGCCGAGCCGCACGCTACCGTCCTGCAGGATGGCAGCGCCAATGCCGATCAGGTGCTTGCCGTTCGCCGCTCACTGGGTAGCGACACGACTTATGTCTGGGGCCCCCCGGGCACGGGGAAGACGACGACTCTGGCGCGGATCGCTCATGCCGCCGCTCATCTACTACGCCGCCGGGCTCGCCACGCAATCGGTCACCGTTACTGGAGACTTCCGCCAACTCCCGCCGATCGTCATGTCCGACGAGTCCCTTGCCGCGGACTGGCTCAAGCAGGACGTGTTCGAGAAGGCAGGCATTCCCTCGCGCCTCGAGCGACGCGAGCCCACGCCGCATCTCGTGGCGCTCCGCACGCAGTACCGGATGCGCGAGCCGATCTGCGCCGTCATCAACGAGCTGTTCTACGCGGATCGTCCCCTGCGCTCCGACGGGTGCGTGAGTCGCGGCGTCGGGGGCTTCCCACTCTCCACTGCCCCGCTCCTCTTCGTCGACACGGCCCCCTTCCATCCGTGGACGGCGCTGCGCGTCGGCACCTACTCGCGGTACAACCTCTTCCACGCGCTTCTGGTGCGGAACATCGTGCTCCACTTGGCCGAGACAGGCTTCCTCCCGCCGGCCGGTGAGCCCAACGACGCCGTGGGCGCCGTGGCGCCGTACGCCTCGCAGGCGCGCTTGATCCAGGCCCTGCTCGACAACCGCATCGGCCCCCGCGCTGCGGGGATCGCCGCGACGGTCCACCGTTTCCAGGGCAACGAGAAGCGGGTGATGCTCCTCGACCTAACCGATTCCATCGGCGCACGCCTCGGCCGCTTCCTGCAGGCGACGCGCATCGAGGAGGATGGAGCGCGTCTGCTCAACGTTGCCGTGAGCCGCGCGCGTCACCACGTCGTGCTGCTCGGGAACTTCGAGTACTTGCGGGCGAAAGCGCCGGGCGACGGCTTCGTGCGCCGGCTCGTGGACCACTTCGAAAAGCACGGCGAGGCGCTCGACCTGAACACGCTCCTTCCGCTGGCCGAGCGCGACTGGGTGGACGGCCTGCACCGCGTGCTACCGGCGACCTTCGATCTCCCCGACAGCGCCGCCGGCGCCTTCACGGAGGGCACCTTCTATCCGGCGTTCCTGAAGGATCTCGGGCGGGCGCACGAGTCGATCGTGATCTTCTCGCCGTTTGCGACCGGACCGGGCACCGGCCGATGGGTCGATCCGCTCCGCGCTGCGCTGGCTCGTGGCGCGCGCGTGCGCATCCTCACGCGCCCGCCGGAGGAGTTCGGCGGTGGCGGAACGGACGAGGTCGGCGAGCTCGTGCGCGCCCTGCGCGATCTCGGCGTTGCTGTCGACCTGCGCGCGCGGATGCACGAGAAGATCGCGATCCTCGACGGTCGAGTCCTGTGGCACGGCTCGCTCAATGTCCTCTCGCACCGCGACACCCACGAGAGCATGTTGCGCATCGAGAGCCCGGCTGCGTGCAGCCAGCTTGCGCGTTTCGTCAGCACGCCGGTGGGCCGGAGAGACGAGGCGCCGTCGCTGGAGACGCCCGAGAATCCGCCGTGCCCCACGTGCAGCGGCACCACGGTCTGGAACAACGGGCGTTACGGCATCTATTTCGCGTGCGAGGACCCGAACTGCGACGGCAAGGTGGACCCGCGCCGGCGAAGCCGGGGGCAGCAGGGGGAGAACACGGGGCGGGGTGGTACCGGTACCCGAGGCGGCCGGCGCAAAGCGGCCAGTTCAGGGCAAACCGGACGGCCTTGCCCGCAGGCCGGATGCGACGGGCACGTGGCCGAGCGCAACGGCCGCTTCGGTCGTTTCTTGGGCTGCACGAACTTCCCCCGTTGCCGGTACACGGAGAACTTGGCATGAGAAGCCAGCTAACAACAGCAGCGGACGGCGCTGCGCGCCGCCGCTGATGCTGAGCGTTAGCCAGCTGCCTGGGCGTGTGAACTGGTGAGGAGGGCGAGATGAATATAGAGGAGATCGTCGGACGCCTTCATGACAAGGGCTGCGTGATCGCCAGATCGCAGGTCAACCATCAAGGACGGATGGTCCATCTCGTTCAGCCTTGGGATGTCGCGATGTTCCAGGAAGATATTGAAGACATCGTGATGGGGCGGGTCTCGCTCAATGGGGTTATCAGCCGCAACAAGGGGGCGGACCTCGCGGATCCGTGGCCGGTTGCCTGACAGGAGCTCAGTTGCGGCCATGGAGAGGACGTTGTTGAATGACAACCAGTGGTCGTCCATCGACGGCCAGCTATGCCTCGTCACGACCTTCACACCGATGGCGACGGTCCAGGATGGCTCGGTTGTGGCCATGAGCGCAGGCACACCCTACGCTTCAGTGCATCTAAGATGTGAGCGTTCCGCGGACGATATCACCGGGTTCATCAGCCACAAGACTGACTTCGCGATGCTCTGGGCGGCCTTCAAGCAGAGAACGGCCGTGCCTGGCACGCGCGTCGAAGTTCGGTCTTTAGAGGAACTGGACCCCGCAGGCATTGGAGAGGCTGAAGAGGTCTGGTTGGTGTGGACGCGAAAGAACTATCGAGGGTCGGCTCGGCTGTTCAGCATGTTCCTGCCGCGACTGGTTGTCATGGTAAGTCGGAAGGGTGCATTTGAACTCGCGATGGACCACACTCGGCAGATCAGACCAGAACTCAAGGGAGAGGCGAGGGCCATGGCGACTCTCCCATTGGCCACGTGGACGCCGGAGGTAATGAAACCGTGATCGGTTCTTCGCTGGCCGTGGTTCCCGTCTAGTACGATGCAACCGACGCAGGCTAACATCGCGATGGAGCCGACGGCGCTGATGTGATCGGGCGCGCCGCGGCTCATCGCGCACGTTGATATGGCAGCATTGGAATCACCCGCTTGGATGTCGTTCATGTTCGAGGTTAACCAAGAGTCGGCCGACGAGCGATTTCGTGCCGTTTGGCGCGCCGCTGGTCAACACCTTCAACACCGGGGTGAGGGCAGCATCAATTGGCTACGCGCTGATCTGAATCCTCCCCTTGCCGAACACCTATCTTTTCGACTGGCCAATCATTTGTTCTTCGTCTTCATAGAAGTGCGTGGCGGCATTGACGGTCCAAGCTCGAAGGATCTGTTTCTACAGGTCGCTGCGGAGGCCGCCGCGTTGCCTGTCGTCCTTCTTATGGCGCCCGTCGGGAGTGGATTTCAGCCGGTTCACGGCGGATGGGGGCTCCGCGATGCTCGAGCCGACCGAGCGATCGACCCGCCTTCACTCGTATCGGATGAGCTGATTGAGATGTCCGATTGGGAAGTCCATGACTTCGCGATCCAGAACGTCGCCTCGCAGATCGAGAAGTCGTCAGGTGCTGTCTTTTCGAAGCAACCGTCTCTCCATATCGATCCTTCCGTGTGGTTCCGCGACAAGCATGGCCCCGCATATGTCGTGGTTCGAAGCGGTCGCTTTCCTCAGGCCGAGGCACCGAGGCCCACGAACCTGGTCGCGATCATGTCTTCATGCGCCAAAATGAGCCAACGAGGCTTCTTCGCGTCGGTAATAGTAGCCAGCGCTGAGCAACAAGAAGCGCCTGCTTCCAGAGGTGCGATTCCGCTCTATCGCGGCCACGGCATGGTCGTCAAATTCACTGGACTCGAACCGCTTCAACCCTCCAACGGAGTCAACGATAGCGGCACTGGGTGATTCGGAGTCTCTCGACCGTGAGCACGGCGAGGTCCTCGAGCAAGAAGCAATCGACTACGCCATTCGCGGTAGTCGCCACTGGTCAGATCTCAAAGGATGAGAGCAGGACAATTACATCTGGGCGTGCTTCGAAGGTGAGTCGGCGCGAGCCGAAGTCGAGAAGCGGCTGCACCTGTTTGATCGAATCGCGGCGACCGTTGCGGACAACATTCTTGGCCCGTTTCGGCAGTTTGATATCACGGAAGGACGAGCACACTATCAGCCGGAGAATGCCGCACGAGTTGAGCGCGTACTTTTGCTTCGAATGACCGCGCTGACGGGAACACCCCTGGGCGACCGGCTGTCTACCGCTCTTTCTTCGATCGTCGGGCCACGCTCGCGACGGGCACCCCATAGGGCGCGAACGATCACTTCATCGTCATTGAACGTGTAGTAAACATGGCAGGCGATCTTGCGCAAGTAGAGTCGCCTGAGTCCAGGGAGTTTCGTGCGAACGTACGGAGTGCCTGCGCCCGGCAGGATTGCAAGAATCTTCACAGCGGATTCAAGCTCGGTGGCAAATAGTTCCTGATGGTCGCGATTCTTGAGCCACCAAGTGCGCTCGTGTTCGACGTGTTGTCCGGCGGTCGCCGTTAAGCGAACACGCCGTTCCGTCACCGCGACCGAAGTCCTTTCAGGACTTCTGTCGCATCAAGCAACCGACCGGCCTTCACGTCGGCCTCCGATTGCGCGAGAGCTTTGTGCAGGGCGGCTCGGTCGGCGTCGTCCAGCCAGTCGCCAGGGTCAAGCGGGAGCAACTGCACCTCGGTGCCTTCTGGGAGGTTTGTGGGTTCGTCGATTATCAAACGCCCGGCGTGGACGCGGGCCTTAATCGTCATGACGTCAGCCTAGCACTCGAAGCGCCGCCTAACAAGCGCGTGGAGCCGCCGGCGTCGAGGCCTTTGTGGCACAATTTGCGCAATGAACCACCGCGGCTCACGCGCCGGGCGTTATGCCGCCACTCGTGATTCGCAGAAATCTGCGAGAGAGGCAGGGAATCGTGCGAGCAGCCTTCACCGTTGCGCTCATCGTTGCCTTCCAGGTGGCCAGTGCGAGCCCACGCGCCGCCGAACCGCAGGTATCCGCCAACCAGTCCTACGACGAGTTCATCGCCCTCAACTCCGACGCACGGCGGGAGCGGCTCGGGCAGATGAGCCCTGAAACGATCGCAGCCCTTAAGCGCACGCATGCCGAACGCTGGTTCGCAGCTCACGGCAGTCGGCTATCCAGCGCGCAGGTCGCTGTCTTCGTCGAAGCGCTCGAGTTCATCACGGTTGATCGCTATGCGCACCCAGACGATTCGGGAGCCAGAAAGCGAGAGGTCGTTCTGACCCACAAGCTGACGTGCGTGTTGGGCACTGAGAACACTCGTCAGGCTTTCGTGCTTCACCTGCCCCCAGAGTCAGCCGAGCGCCCCGGATGGCGAAGTACGGTAGACGCGTGGCTATCGTGGTTCTTCGATTGCGTCACCCCGTAGAGGCCGCGGCATAAGCGGCTGCACCCGACGGCGGCCGCAGAGGCAGCAATCCGGGTAGAATCAGCGGCGCAGCGGCCGCCGCGGGTGAGCCGCAGGCCGTTGATAACACCTAGCTGGAGAGACTAGAGATCGCTAGGTTGCAAGCCGGTCCGCTTCGCAATTCTCGCCAACATCGCGGGGCCAATTTCCTCATCGTCGTGGAACGCGAAAACGAAGTCTGGCCATCCCTCGCGCGCGAGGGTCCGATGAGAACCCTGTTCTTGGAACTCCTGAACTCGCGTCTCCGTCTATTGACTACATTGCAGGCATTGATATAGCCTGCATTGCAGTCATGGCACCCATTTACCTCGGCGAATTCGAATACGCGGTCCTGCTGGCCACCCTCCACTTCGACCAGGAGGCCTACGCCGTGCCGATCCGCGAGCTGATTGAAGAGCGCACCGGGCGTCCGGTCGCGAGAGGCGCGTTGTACACCGCGCTCGACCGGCTCGAGGCCAAGGGCTGCCTGCGCTCGCGCATGGGCGAATCCACCGAAGAGCGCGGCGGCAAGGCCCGCCGCTATTTCACGGTCAGCGCGGCGGGACTGAAGGCGATCAAGGCCACGCACGGCGCCCTGGCCAGCATGGCCAGGGGACTCGAAACCATCCTGGAGCGATCATGACTTCCCCATCGCCATTCGCCGAGCGCGTACTCGCCATCGTCGTGCGCGATCCGGAAGGGCGCGACGCCGTGATCGGCGATCTGCGGGAGGAACACACCAAGCTATCGGCGCGGGTGGGCGCTGCGCGCGCCAGACGCTGGCACACGCAGCAAAGCCTGCGCATCGCGTGCCGTTACGGCACGCATCGCCTGCTGCGCCGCGGCACGCCGCCCCGCCGCTGGCTCGCCATCGCCGCGCAAGAGCCCGGCGGGTCGTGGACCGCCGGCCTGTCGCGCGACGCGTTGTATGCCTGGCGCGCGGTCGCGCAGCGTCCGGCGCTGTCGGGTGTGATTGTGCTCACACTGGCACTCGCGCTCGCCGCGAACGCGACGACGTTCAGTTTGATGGATGCGATCGTCCTCCGGCCGTATCGCTTCGACGGGGTGAACCGCTTGATAGCGGTGGCCTCGAGCGTCCCGGGCGCTCCGTTTTACGACCGCGAAACGGTGACGCGCGCCGACTTCCGAGACTGGCAGCGCGATGCGAAATCGGTCGAGCAGCTGGCGGCCTTTGAGTGGTGGCAGCCGAACCTTTCCGGCATCGACAATCCGGAGCAGGTGCCCGGGTTCAAAGTGACGGCGGAGTTCTTCGACCTCCTGGGCGTGTCGCCGCGCCTGGGGCGGACGTTTCTCGCGGAGGAATCAGAGCCGGGCCGCCACCAGCGCGTGGTCCTCGGCCACGAGCTGTGGACGCGTCGTTTTGCGGCGGACCCCGCGATCGTTGGCCGGACCGTCCGGCTCGACGGCGAGCCGTACGAAGTCGTGGGTGTGGCGCCCGAGGGATTCAATATTCCGCTTGGCGCGCAGGCGTGGGCCCCCATCAGCTACGACGCCGCGGCATGGGATGACCGGCGTGACACCAGCCTCACCGTGATCGGCCGCCTGGCCGACGGCGGTTCGATTGACAACGCACGCGCAGAAATGTCGACGATCGGCGAGCGGCAGCGGACCGCTTACCCCGAGACAAACGCCACGCGTGACGTCACGGTCACGACCTTTGCCTTGGGCATGAACGACCCGGGCGCGGGGCCGATGATCGGGACCTGGCAGGCCGCCACAGGCTTGTTGCTGCTGATCGCTTGCGCCAACATCGCCAACCTGCTGCTCGCGCGAGGCGGCGAACGCGCGCAGGAGTTTGCCGTGCGGCTGGCGCTTGGCGCGAGCCGCGCACGGCTGTTCTGGCAAACCATTCTGGAAGGGCTGACGCTCGCGGCGCTCGCGGTCGCTGCCTCGGTCCCGCTCGCGTGGGTCGGGCTCGGCCTGTCGCGGCGGTCCATTCCCGAGTCGGTCATACGGTTCGTGCCGGGCTGGCAATACATCCAGATCGATTTTCGTCTGCTGGCGATCACGGCGCTGCTCGCGACCGTGGCGATGCTGCTCTTCTCGATCGTGCCGGCCCTGCAGGCCACCGGCACCGAGGTCGGCGATCAACTGCGACAGTCGGGGCGATCACTGACCCCGGGCCGCCGCCGAAATCGGACGCGATTCGTGCTCGCGGTCGCCCAGGTGTCGTTGACGCTCGCGGTGCTGTTCGGGTCCGGATTGATGCTGTCAGCGGCGGACACGGCCGCGAATGGCGCGACCGGTTTCGACAAACACAATGTGCTCATCGCCCAGGTCGACCTGCCCGAGCGCAGCTATCAGGACGCGGAGGGGCGCCGCCGTTTCATCACGCGCGTGCTCGAGAGCATGCGCGCGATCCCCGCGGTCACCGAGTCGGCGTTCACAAGCCACATACCGTATGGCAATGCCAACACGGACCGCGAGTTCCGGCCCGAAGGCGAGGACGTTCGCGAAGGTGAGGTGCGGCGCGCGGCTTACCGGCGTAACTCCGCCGACTACTTCGCCGCGATGCGGATCCCTCTGGTGCGCGGCCGCTTGTTCAACGACGGCGATCGAGCGGACTCGACGCCGGTCGCCATGGTCAGTCATTCGCTCGCGCAGCAACAGTGGCCCGGCGAGGACCCGATCGGCCGGCGCTTCAAGATTGCCGCCACCGGCGAGTGGATCACGGTTGTGGGCGTGGTCGGCGATGTGGTCCATAGCTGGTTCCTCAGGCCGGTCGATCGCACCGTGTACCGGCCGCTGTCGCAGGAAGTGCCCTTCCGCGCGGTGTTCACCTTCCGCACGGTTGGCGACCCGATGGCGCTTGCCGGCGACGTGCGGCGCGCGGTGGCCGCCGCCGACCCCGATCTGCCGATCGCGCAACTGCTCTCGATGGAGCGCCTGATGGAAAACAATCTGGCAGGGCTATCGTTCATCGCGAGCTCGCTCGGCATCGTGGCCCTCATCGCCTTCACGCTCGCGGTGATGGGCATCTACAGCCTGATGGCGTATCTCACCAGCCAGCGGACGCAGGAGATCGGCGTGCGGATGGCGCTCGGCGCAAGCTGGTGGCAAGTGGTCCGCCTCACCACGGCCCAGGCCTTGAAGATCACGGTGGCTGGCCTCATCCTCGGGGCCGCGCTCTCGTTCGCGCTCGGTCGGTTGATGCAATCGGTCCTGTTCGGGATCGTCTCGACCAACCTGCTGCAACTGGCTGCGTTGGTGATCGGACTCGCGGCGGCGGCGCTCGTGGCCGCGTATCTGCCCGCGCGCCGGGCCGCCAGGCTCGATCCAACGATCGCGCTGCGGGAGTACTAAAGGGTGGGCACCCATTAAGGGGTGCCCTACAGATCCGATAAAGGGGTGCTCTACAGGTTATAGTGTCGGCCGAGGACCCCCTTTGGCCGAACTCTTCCTTCAGACCTACAGCCCAGTGGCCGGCAGCGTGTTGCTGTCGGCCCTCATTGCCTCTATACCTCCGATCCTGCTGGCCATTTGCCTGGCCGGTCTGCGCATCGCGCCGTGGAAGTCCGCCATCGTCGGTGCGGCGAGCGCCTTTCTGCTGGCGTGGATGGTCTGGGGCATGCCACTCGGTCTGACCTTTGCGGCCGCCACTCACGGCATGGCCTTCGGTTTGTGGCCGATCTGCTGGATCGTCTTCAGCTCCGTGATGTTCTACAACCTCTCGGTCGAAAGCGGCGACTTCGATGTGATCCGGCGATCGCTCGCGCGGCTCACTACCGATCGGCGCATCCAGATCCTGCTCGTCGCCTTTTGCTTCGGTGCGCTGATCGAAGGCATTGCCGGCTTCGGCGCACCGGTCGCGATCACGGCGGCGATGCTGGCGGGGCTGGGCTTCGAGCCGATCATGGCCGCGGTGCTCGCGCTGATTGCCAACACCGCGCCGGTCGCGTTCGGGTCGCTGGGCATTCCGGTGACCACCCTCGGCGGCCTGCTCGCGCCGATGCTTGGCCATGACACGCAGACCACCACGCGTGCGTTGTCGGCCATGGTCGGCCGCCAACTGCCGTTCTTCTCCCTGATTATCCCGGCGTATCTCGTGGTGCTGTACGCGGGCTGGGGCCGCATGATGGCGGTGTTCCCCGCCGTGGCGACCGCCGGCGTGTCGTTCGCGATCGGCCAGTTCCTCGTGTCCAACTATGTGGGCCCGGAGCTCACCGATACGCTCGCCGCCCTGTTCTCGCTGGCGTCGGTGGCGCTGCTGCTCAAGTTCTGGAGTCCCAAGGACGCCTACGTCGATGGCCGGCCGTCAGTGCTCGAGACGATCGTGGATCCGGCGTCGCGCGTGAGCCGGGCGTATGCCACCTACGGCATCCTGATCGTGACCGTGTTGATTGGCCAGATCGGCAACTTCGCCGGCATGTCGCAGTTGCAGCCCCCCGCCAACGTCACCGCGTTCCTGCGCTGCGGCCAGATCGGCAATCGGCTGTGTCCTGAGCCATGGGTCGGACAGCCGGCGTCGGTCGACCCGCAGCGATTCCGCTTTCCGGTGTGGGAATTCAATTGGCCCGGCGCCTACAACCTGGTCGACGGCAAGCCCACGGCCCGCGTCCAGCGTCAGGCGCCGGTCGTGGCGACGACCTCGCCCTACGCGCTGACCTATCGGCTCGATTTCCTGGCCACGGCCGGCACGCTGGTCCTGTTTGCGACGTTCATCGCGCTGATCCCGATGGTCGCCGCCGGGGCCCGCCCCGGCATTCTTGGCGTCGCGTTTCGAAAGACGGCCGCGCAGTTGCGGTTGCCGATCATCACCATCGCCTTCATTCTCTCGATCGCCACGGTGATGAACTATTCCGGCATGACCTCGTCGATGGCGCTAGCGCTCGCGCAAACCGGGTGGATGTTCCCGTTCTTCTCGGCGTGGCTCGGCATGCTCGGCGTCTTCCTGACCGGCAGCGACACTTCGTCGAACACGCTGTTCGGCCCCCTGCAGGCGACCACCGCCAAGGTCTCGGGTCTGGATCCGATCCTGATGGGCGCCACCAACAGTTCGGCCGGCGTGATGGGCAAGATGATCAGCCCGCAGAACCTTTCGGTCGGCGCCGCCGGCGTGGGCGCGGTCGGGCGCGAAGGCGAGATCTTTTCGAAAGTGATCGTCCACAGCCTGGTGCTCACCGCCCTGATGGGTGTGCTCGCCATGCTGCAGGCCTACGTGGTGCCGTGGATGGTTCCTACTCTCTGAAGCTGGCCAAGTTGAAAGTTGAAAGTTGAAAGTTCAAAGTTTCAGTCGTCAGTTCGTTTTCAGTTGAGCTTTGGGGCGGCGACGGTGACACTTTGAACTAACACTTACAACTCAAACTCAAAACTGAAAACTGAACTTACAACTGAAACTTTCAACTTTCAACTTACAACTGTCAAATGGCGCACGCGTTCGGAGATTTTGTGTTCGACGCCAAAGCGCGCCTGCTCACCCATCGCGGCAAGCCGGTCCACCTCACGGCCAAGGCGTGCGAGCTGCTGCAGCTGCTGGCGTCGCGGCGGCCGGATGCGATCGCGAAAAAAGAGATTCACAAGGAGCTCTGGCCCGATACATTCGTATCGGATGTCAGCCTGACCACGCTCGTCTTCGAGCTGCGCGCCGCGTTGGGCGAGTCGGCGCGGTCGCCACGCTTCGTGCGCACGGTGCACGGCTTCGGCTACGCCTTTCAGGTCGCCGACGGGGCCGAAGGCCAGGATGAGACGCCGTTCTGCGTCATCCACGACGGCCGCGAGATGGCGTTGAAGCGGGGTGAGAACCTGATCGGCCGATCGCGCGACTGCGTGGTGCGGCTCGATTCAACCCGCGTGTCGCGCCATCACGCGCGCATCACCGTCGATGGCGATGCGGCGTTGATCGAAGACTGCGGCAGCCGCAACGGCACGGCCGTTGGCGGCAACAAGATCAAGGGCCGTGTCCGCCTCAAGGACGGCGACGACATCGCCATCGCCGGCATCAGCGTGCTGTTCCGCGTCGTGGACGACGCCAGTGGCACCCAGGCTACGGAATGGGCCTAACGAGTTTCGAGTTAGAGTGCAGAGTTTAGAGTGTTGTTCTGAACTCTGCACTCTTAACTCTGCACTCCTTCGGGCGGATTGGCCCTCGGCCCGGGCGCCCCTTCGCCGGCGGTGAATCCGCAGGTCTTGTGCGAGCCGTCGCAAAACGGCTTCTGCTGCGACTGCCCGCAGCGGCACAACGCAAACGGCTTCTTCGGCACCACGTACTCGGCGCCCGTCCAGTCCACCAGCTTGACGTCTTCGCCTTCGACCAACAGCGAGCCGTTCTCTCGAACCTTGATTGTGACCATTGTTTCCTTCGCTGGAAGTGCAGAGTCAAGAGTTAAGAGTTAGGAGTTAGGAGTTAGGAGTTAAGAATATTGCGCTCGCTTTCTTAACTCTAAACTCTAAACTCTGAACTTTGTTTAGCCCTTCTGCATGGCAGAAAGGAACTCGGCATTGTTCTTCGTCTTTGCCATCTTGTCGAGCAACAACTCCATCGCTTCGACCGGCGATAGCGGATTCAGCACGCGACGCAACACGTAGATGCGGCTGAGGTCTTCCTTCGGCAGCAACAGCTCTTCCTTGCGGGTGCCGCTCTTCAGGATGTCGATCGCCGGGAACGTGCGCTTGTCCGACAGCTTCCGATCCAGGTGGATTTCCATGTTGCCGGTGCCCTTGAACTCTTCGAAAATCACATCGTCCATGCGCGAGCCGGTGTCGACCAGCGCGGTGGCGACGATGGTGAGGGAGCCGCCTTCTTCGATGTTGCGGGCCGCGCCGAAGAAGCGCTTGGGCTTCTGCAGGGCGTTGCTGTCGAGGCCGCCCGACAGTACTTTGCCCGAGGCTGGGATGACGGTGTTGTAGGCGCGCGCGAGGCGCGTCACCGAGTCGAGCAGGATCAGCACGTCTTTCTTGTGCTCGACCAGGCGCTTGGCTTTTTCGATCACCATCTCGGCGACCTGGACGTGGCGCTGTGCGGGCTCGTCGAAGGTCGACGAGATCACTTCGCCGTCGACCGATCGCTGCATGTCGGTGACTTCTTCCGGGCGCTCGTCAATCAGCAGCACGATCAGGTAGATCTCGGGATGGTTCTTTGCCACCGACTGCGCGATGGCCTGCAGCAGCATGGTCTTGCCGGTGCGCGGCGGCGCCACGATCAGGCCACGCTGGCCCTTGCCGATCGGCGTCATCAGGTCCATCACGCGGGCCGACAGGTTCTCGGCCTCGGTCTCGAGCTTGATGCGTTCGAGCGGGTAGAGCGGCGTGAGGTTTTCGAAGAACAGCTTGTCGCGCGCCTGATCGGGCGCTTCGAAGTTGACCGCTTCGACTTTGATCAGCGCGAAGTAGCGCTCGCCTTCTTTAGGCGGGCGGATCTGGCCTGACACGGTGTCGCCGGTCTGCAAATCGAACTTGCGGATCTGCGAGGGCGAGACGTAGATTTCGTCGGGGCCGGGCAGGTAGTTGTAGTCGGGGGCGCGCAGGAAGCCGAAGCCGTCGGGCAGCACCTCCAGCACGCCTTCCGAGAAGATAAAGCCGCTCTGCTCGGTCTGCGCCTTCAGGATCTGGAAGATCAGCTCCTGCTTGCGCATGCCGGTCGCGCCGGGCACCTCCAGGTCCTTGGCGACCTGCGTGAGATGCTGGATCGTCATCTCCTTCAGCTCGGTGATGTTGAGGCCCGGCTTCTTGCTCTCGTTGAGAGCGTGTTCGGCCGATTCGGCGGCGACGTCGGGCTGCGGCGGGGGCTGATGACCGCCACCGCGGTGGGGTCCGTGACGCTTGTGACTGGGCATGCAGGCTATTCCAAAAAGTGGTCAGACTCGGGTTGTCAGGTTCTGGTGAGGGTCGGGCGAGGGGCCCGCGGGAACGAAACTGGGGAACTGCCGGTAGTATACCACCAGTGCATCGCATCACGCTGCCGCTGGTCCTGCTCGCCGCCCTGACGTTTTTTGCCGGTCTCGGCCGCGGGGCCATCACCGATTCGGATGAAGCCTTCTATGCCGAATCGGCGCGCGAGATGGTGGCGTCGGGCGACTGGGTGACACCGCATTACAACTACCAGCCGCGCTTCCAGAAGCCGGTGCTCTATTACTGGCTGACCGCCATCACCTACGTCATTCTCGGCGTCACCGAAATGGCGGCGCGGTGGTGGGCGGCGATGGCGGGCTTCGGTCTGGTGCTCGTCACGGCGGCGGCGGGCCGACGCTGGTACGACGAGTCAACGGGGCTGCTGGCGGGGGCGATTGTCGCCACCAGCTTCGGATACTTTTCGATCGGGCGCATGGCGCTGCCCGATCTGCCGCTGACCTTCTGCATCACGCTCGCGATCTGGGCCGCGCTCGTCGCCACCCTCGAACAGGAGCGGTCGCCGCGCAACTGGATGCTGCTCGCGTCGCTCGCCCTCGGCCTCGGCTTTCTGATGAAAGGGCCGGTCGGCTTGATCATTCCGGCGCTGGTCATCGTTCCCGTGCTGCTGATCGAGCGGCGATCGATTGCGCTCACTCCCAGCGACATCGTGCTCGGGTTCTTCGTGTTCGTGGCCGTCGCGGTGCCGTGGTACGCGTTGATGTGGCTGCGCCACGGCAACGACTACCTCTACGGATTCTTTGTCGGCGACAACTTCGAGCGGTTTGCCACCGATCGCTTCAACGATCCGCGGCCCTGGTGGTTCTACTTGCCGGTCGTGGCGGGCGGGCTGCTGCCGTGGACGCCCCTGGCGCTGGTCTGGCTGGGGCCGCTGACGCAGTTCCTGCGCCGCCGCCGAGACGTCGGCACGATCGATCTGCGCCTGTTGCTGTGGGCGGTGTTGCCGCTGGCGTTCTACGCCTTCTCGGTCGGCAAGCAGCCGCGATACGTGCTGCCGATGCTGCCGCCGCTCGCGCTGCTGCTCGCCTCATCCATCGTCGAGCGCACGCAGGAATGGCGCGGGTTCGACGGCGCCCGATCGCGGCCACGCCGGGCCACGCCGGTGGTGGTCGGGTCGCTCCTGAGCGGACTGTTTTTCGTGGTCCTGGCGGCGCTGCTCTATCGGGCGCAGCCGCTGTTGATCAACGTGAAGCCGGCCTTTACGCTCGGCGCGGCCATCGTCATCGCCGCGGGGGGCGTGCTCGTGATTGTTCTCGCGCTCTCAAAGGGCTGGCGCGCGGCGCCGCTGATGATCACGCTGGCGTCCGCCGTCACCTTGCTGGCGATCCAGTATGGCGGGCTGTCGAGCGGCGGCGAAGACACGGTGCAGCAGATGGCGCGGCTCGTCCAGCAACATCGTACTGGCAGTGAAAGCGTCGGCACCTACGGCGTCTTCGTCCGCAACCTGGTGTTCTATTCCGGCATCCGCACGACCGACATCATCACCGACGATCAGGCGCAGGCTTTCCTTTCCCAGCCGACGCGCGCCTTCGTCGTCGCACCGTCGGATGTGGTCGATCGTCTCGAGCGCGAGCGCGCGTTGAAGCTGCATCGCATCGCCGAGCTGCCGTACTTCAATGAGGCTGGTATCAGGGTGCGATCGCTGCTGTGGCCTGACCCGTCACGCGACTTGACGAGGGTGGTGCTAGCCGCCAATCGGTAACACCCCCCTTCCTTGCTCGCTAGGTCTTCATGATGTTCTTGCCGGCTTTTCGGTTGGCGAGTTTACCTTTGCCCCCGGCCTTCTTTGCCGCGCGCTTCTTCGCCGCCGCCATCCGGCCGCCTCTAGTCTTCTTCATGGTGTAGCCTCCTCGGCGCGATATTAGTTCACGAATCGTGCCCTTCAGTGTTCAGATCGGTACACCTGCCGCACAGCACGCTCATTTTGTCGCCTTCGCTTCCGCATCGACATCCTTTTCCCATGCCGCAATCAGCGGCCGGAGCTTCGCCACCAGGTCCGGCCGGACGGCGGCCAGGTCGTTTCGCTCGCCGATGTCTGCCTTTAGATTGAACAGCAGGAGATCGTCGCCGTCGAGGAGGAGCTTCCAATCGCCGCTTCTGACGGCCCGCTGGTGCCGGAGCTCCACATTGATCCGCCAGAACAGCGTGCGCTCCCTAACCGGGGCACGGCCTTCCAGAATCGGCAGGAGGTTGATGCCGTCCGGCCGGGCTTCGACCGGCACGGGCGTGTTGGTCGCGGCGAGGATCGACGCGGTGAGATCCATCGTGATGCCGGCTTGCGCGCTGGTCTTGCCGGCGGGGATGCGTCCGGGCCACCGAAAGATCGTGGGCACGCGGATGCCGCCCTCCCACAGTGTGTCTTTGCGATGAAACAGCGGCGCATTGCGCGACAGCCATTCCCCGCCGTTATCGTTCGTGAAAATCACGAGCGTGTTTTTCGTGAGGCCTAGCGCCTCCAGCTTCTGCACGATTTGCCCGACGCCCGCATCAGCGCGCTCCAACATCGCCGCATAGTCTTTGCGCGTCGCCGGCACGGCATCCTCGGGCCCCTGGAAGGCCCCGTTGTTCGCGGCCTTCGAGTAGCGATCCGGAGGTTGGTACGGCCAATGCGTAGCGTTATAGGCGACTTCCAGGAAGAACGGCTCGGCGGCTCGCTGCTCGATGAAGCGCAAGGCATGCGCGGTGATGAGGTCGGTCATGTAACCGTCTTCATGGACCGGCGCGGTGTTCTCGAACAGGTCGTGCTGGCCGTCGCCCCGGATGTGCGTGTAGAAATCGATGTAGCCGCTCAGGAAACCGAAGAAGTAGTCGAAGCCGTGGGCGTTCGGCCCGAACTCCGGCTTGTAGCCGAGGTGCCACTTTCCGACGAGCCCGGTTCGGTAACCGTTGTTCTTGAGCAGCTGCGGCAGCGTTCGTCCCGTGGCGGGCAGGCCGGTTTCGAGCCACGCCCCGACACTGCCCATCGCACGCTCCATCCTCACCCGTTGCTGATACCGCCCCGAGATCAACGCGGCCCGAGTGGGCGTGCATTGCGGCGCGGCATAGAAGTCCGTCAGGCGCACGCCTTCTTTCGCCAGGCGATCGATATGGGGTGTCTTGATGTCGGGCGACCCGTAACTACCGATGTCGCCATAGCCGACATCGTCGGTGATCACCAACACGATGTTCGGCCGTTCGGCGGAGGCCGGCTGGTCCTCCTTCGCCAAGGCTTCGGAGGACAAGTGCGCTGCGGACTCTGACAAGCCCTGAAGCACCAGCACGCTGACCAGCATGAATACAGACCGACGCATCACTGCCTCCTCACCCAGACTCCGGAAATCCCGCGCCGATCCTACATTGATGGATCGATAATGTTCGAGATGATCCGATTCGCCTCTGGTATCTGGCTGCTGGCGCTGGGAGCCGCCGCGTGTTCCCCGCCGGCGCCGCCACCGGCCTCGACCACCGCCAGGGAGATCGCGGCGCTCGAAAAACAGCTGAAGGAACGGCCCGCGCCGCCGGCCGAGGTGGCGTCTCCGCCGCTGGTCGCGCAAGGGTCCGCGGTGTTTGCCAGGCAAGCCGACGAAGCCATGCGCCTGGTTGACGCCAGGCTCGGCGGTTCGTCACCCAAGCGCGACGAGGCGCAGTATGACGCGGACGTCGAAGACAGCCGGAAGTCGCTCACCGAATTGCGATCGAGCGCGTCGACCGAGGCCGAGAAGAACGTGGCGATCCTGCTGACCGCGATGATGGTCAAGCAGCGCGAGCGTCATCTCATCCTGCTGACGAAGCCGCAGGATGCCGGTGAGACCCGCGCGCTCGAACACAGCTCCACCGAGTGCCTGGCGGAGGCCGAGGAATGGATCAAGGCGATCCGTGGCGAGGTGGAAATTCTCGAAGCCGGGCGCTGCCTGAAGGAGACGCAGGAGGCGCTGCGCCGGGCGCAGGACTGAGCCGCCCGCTAGCGGTTGGTCGTCACGGCGGCAATCTTGCCGGTCTTCTCCATCGTGGCGACAAACGACTGCATGCGCGCGACGCCTTCCTTGAGCCGTTCAATCGATGTCGCGTACGACAGGCGGAAGAACCCGGGCGCGTCAAAGCCTTCGCCGGGTGTCACTGCGACCGCGACTTCCTTCAACATCGCTTCGGCCAGCTCACCGGTACTTCTGATTCCGGTGGGCGACAGCAGATCCGCCACATACGGGAACAAATAAAACGCGCCGCCGGGCTTCACGCACTGAAAGCGCGGATCGGCCGTCAGCCATCCGTGCACGGCGTCACGCCGCTTGCGATATTCGTTCAGCATCGCCGTCACGCCGTCTTGCGGGCCGGTGAGCGCGGCGATGGCCGCCTTCTGGGTGATCGAATTGATGTTCGACGTCGAGTGTCCCTGCACCACGTTGCACTGGGTGATCAGGTCCTTCGGGCCGATCGCCCAGCCGCACCGCCAGCCCGTCATGGCATAGGCCTTCGACGCGGCGCTGCAGATCACGGTGCGGTCGCGCAGGCGATCGAACAGCACCTTGACGAGGTTGTGCGCCACCGGGTCGTAGATCAGACGTTCGTAGGTGAGGTCCGCGATCACCCAGAGGCCGCGCGCGGCGGCGGCGTCCGCAATCGCCGCCATTTCTTCCTCCGAAATCAGCGCGCCGGTCGGGTTGCACGGCGAGTTGACGATGATCGCCTTGGTGCGGGGCGTGATGGCATCGATGATGGCGCTGGCCCGGATCACGAAGCCCTCTTCGCGATGGGTCTGCACCACCACCGGCTTGGCGTCGGCCAGCTTGATCTGATCGCAGATCGACGGCCAGAACGGCCCGTGCGTGATCACCTCGTCGCCCTGCTCGAACAGCGTCATCGCGGTGTTGTAGAGCGCCTGCTTGCCGCCGGCGGTGATGATCACCTCTTCGGGTTTGATCTCGACGCCGTAATCAAGCCGATAGCGCTGGGCGACCGCGTCTCGCAGCTCGAGCACGCCGGCCGAGGGCGTGTACTTGGTGAAGTTGTCGTCGAGCGCCTTGTGGGCCGCGTCCTTGACGTGTTCGGGCGTCGGAAAATCGGGCTCGCCGGCCCCGAGGTCGACGACGTCGACACCCTGGCGCCGCAGCCGATCCGCTTCGGCCGTCACCTTCAGCGTGGGCGACGCCGTGACCCGGCTCATTCGTTGCGCGAATCGCATTTCGGTGATCCTTCTGCCTTTTGCCTTTTGCCTTTACTTCCTTCTCTTCTTCCCCGCCTGCTTGGCCCGCAGCTTGTCTTCCACGATGGGCGGGACGAGGCCTTCGACCTCGCCGCCGAGCATGAACACTTCCTTGATCAGCCGCGAGCTGATGTAGGTGTATTGCTCGGCCGGCATCATGAACACTGTCTCCAGGCCGGGGGCGAGGTGGCGGTTCATGAGCGCCATCTGGAATTCATACTCGAAGTCCGACACCGCGCGCAGGCCGCGCACCAGCACCGACGCCTTCTTGCGCTGCGCGTAGTCGACGAGCAGGCCTTCAAAGGTCTCGACCTGCACGTTGTCTTTGCCCTTGAAGACCTCGCGAATGATCGAGACGCGCTCCTTCTCGCTGAAGAGCGGCTTCTTCTCGACGTTGGCGAGGATGGCGACGATGATCGAATCGAAGATTCGCGCGCCGCGCTCGATGATGTCGACGTGGCCGTTGGTCAGCGGGTCAAACGACCCGGGATAAATCGCGACGCGGTGAGGATGGCTCTGGCTCATGAGTAAAACGTCAGGGCGCTGTCGCCCGACTTGACCGTGCGCGTGGCCACCAGGCCCGCGGGCGCCGGCGGCACCACCCGTGATGCGTGCTCCAGCACGAGGAGCCCGCCCGTGGCGCGCTGCGTTGCGGCGTCTCGCACCGCGTTCTCGATCGCCGCGTACTCGTACGGAGGATCGAGCACCACGATGTCGAACGGTCCGCCGGCTACTGGTGTTAACAACGCGCGCTCGACAGCGTCGCGGATGATAACACAGCGTTCGGTCTCGCCACACCGCTCGCGATTGTCTTCAATCAACAATGCCGCGCGGCGATCGTGTTCGATGCAGGTCGCCGCGGCCGCGCCACGGCTCAACGCTTCGAGCGCAATCGCGCCCGTGCCGGCAAAGACGTCCAGCACGCGGGCGCCGTCGAGATACGGCGCGATGATGTTGAACAAGGTCTCCCGCAGCTTATCCGAAGTCGGCCGCAGGCCGTCCCACTTCGGCGCCTTCAACGTGCGCCCCTTATTGGTGCCGGCAATGATGCGCATATCACAAGGCAGAAGGCACAAGGCAGAAGGCAGAACGCTTAGCCAACGGTAATCAAGCCAAACTGCCGTTGCCACACGCTGCGGACGTAGTCTTGCTGCACGGCTGTGAGCGTGCCCGCGTCGACGCGCTTGCGGGCTTCTTCGAAGGCGCGCTCCAGCAGATCCACGTCGCGGGTCAGGTCGCCGGCCCGCAGCGTCGGCAACCCCGACTGGCGCGTGCCGAAGAAATCGCCCGGCCCGCGCAGCTGCAGGTCGCGCTCGGCGATCACGAAACCGTCGCTCGTGTCTGACATCGCCTTCAAACGCGCCCGCGCATCGTCCGACCACGGCGCCTGGTACAGCAGGATGCAGGTCGAGGCATGCTCGCCGCGGCCGATGCGGCCCCGCAGCTGGTGCAGCTGCGACAACCCGAATCGCTCCGCGTGCTCAATCACCATCACCGTGGCGTTCGCCACATCGACGCCGACTTCGACCACAGTTGTCGACACCAGAATCTGCAGCGCGCCGGCGAGGAAGGCCCGCATCACGTTCTCTTTCTCATCGCCTTTCATCCGGCCGTGCAGCAGCGCGACGCGGTACTCTGGAAAGACCAGCGTCAATTCCGCCGCCATCGCGGTTGCGGCCCTCAAGTCGATCTTTTCCGACTCTTCGACGAGCGGGTAGATCACGTAGACCTGTCGGCCTTTCGCGACCTCATCGCGCATCACCGCGTAAGCCTCATCGCGCCGGGAGTCGGCCTTGACGATGGTCTTGATCGGCTTGCGGCCCGGCGGCAACCCGCGGATCACCGACACCTCCATGTCGCCGCACTCGGTGAGTGCGAGTGTTCGCGGAATCGGCGTGGCCGTCATCACCAGCACGTCGGGGTTAAGGCCCTTGGCCGCCAGCGTGCCGCGCTGCACCACGCCAAACCGGTGCTGCTCGTCGATCACGGCGAGCGCCAGCGACTTGAACTTGACGGTCTCCTGCACGAGCGCGTGCGTGCCGACCACGAGGTTGATGTCGCCTCGTTCAATCGCCGGCAGCAGATCCCGGCGAGTGGCCGCGGTCACGCGTCCGCTCAGGAGCGCCGTGCGATACGGCTTGCCGTCGAGCACCTTGACGATGGTCCGAAAATGCTGCTCGGCGAGGATCTCCGTCGGCGCCATCACGGCAACCTGGAACCCGTTCTCCATCGCCACGACCGCCGCCAACAGCGCCACGATGGTCTTGCCCGCGCCGACGTCACCCTGAAGCAGGCGCTGCATCGGCCACGGCTTCTGCAGGTCGGCAACGACTTCCGCCAGCGCGTCGCGCTGCCCCGCCGTCAGCTTGAACGGCAGCACCGCGCGCGCACATTGGCGAATGCGGTCGTCCACCTTGCTCACGAGCGTCTTCTTCACCTGTGCGTTTTCGTGGCGCCGCAGGGCCAGCCCGGTCTGGAAGACAAAGAAATCTTCGAAGATGAGGCGGCGTTGCGCCGGCGTCGTAAAGGCGTTGAGCGCATCGACCGAGGTGTCACTGTCTGGAAAGTGCGCCTTGCAGAGCGCGTCCCGTCGCGACGGCCATTGCTGTTCGGCAAGGATGTCGGCCGGGACGGGGTCGAACGGCTCTTGCGCCAGCTGTTCGAGCGCCTGCCACACAAACCGCCGCTGCATGTTGGGCGTGACGCTGCCGGTGCGTTCGTACACCGGTACGATGCGTCCGGTGTGAATTGTGTCGCTTGCGGGCTTGAGGACTTCCACCCCAGCGCGGTTGCCGCGCTGGGGGCCCGGTTGGGGGCTTGAGGGCTTGGGTTCGTCTGCGATTATTTCGAACTCGGGATCGGTGATCTGCAGCCCACGCGAACCCCAGATCTCAACCTTGCCGAACAGCACGATCCGCTGCTGCGATCGAATGACGTCTTTCAGGAAGGCCTGATTTGGCCAGACGGCCTGCACCTGGCCGCTGTCGTCCTGGATCAATGCGGAGAACAGACGGAAACCCGGACGGCGCGTGTGCGCGAGGCCGGCGTTCAACACGACTCCGCTGATCGCCGCCGTTTGTCCGGGCTTGAGCGAGATGATGTTTTGGAGTCGGCTGCGATCTTCGTAACGGCGGGGAAACCGGAACAGCAGATCCTCGACAGTGTTCAGCCCCGCCTTCTTCAGGTCGGCGGCCTTGCGCGGGCCAACGCCCTTCAGATACTGCAAGGGCATCTGCAGAACGTCGTCCGCCATCGGCTTACTGGATCAGGGTGAAGCGCGCGGCGTCGACATCGATGCGCCGAACCTTCACAGGCAGCTCGAAGGTGTCGTCGATGCTCGAGCCCCTGGGGTTGTCGGCCGTCTTGGTGAAGTAGTTGACCATTTGCGCGAGCAGCGCCTTCGGCACCGGCACGCCGCTGACCTCGACGCGCTCGAACTCGAACCGGCCTTTGCCGTCGCCCGTCACGATGGTGCCGGTCGCCATCACCGGCAGCTTGCCCGTGAGATAGCTCGTGGGGTCAAACCAGCTGCCGCTGCCCTGTTTCTGCCGGACGATGTCGAGATCGACGACGGCGCGTCCGATGACGCGGTCGTTGTCGAAGAGCGTCATCGACGGTTCGGTGAGACCGGTCGGCAGCAGGCCGGTGGCCTTGAACTTCAAATAGGAATTCAGCTCGGCTTCGGAAAACGACGTCGACCGCGCGGTCTTGGACGGGGTCTCGGACTGCCTCTGGACGAGGACGATTTTCTTTTCGAACGCGTCGCCGAGCTTTCGCGTCAACGTTTCAGCGGCCGAGAGCATGGCGCCGGCGATCACACAACAAGCGACGAGCGACATGTTCGAGCGCATACCCTATTCTACGCTTCCACAGGAGGCCAGGAGATCAGGAGAAATCGGTCTCCTGTTTTGGCTATTCGGTTCTGAATCTAATGGGACGGCGGCGGAGGCCGGCGTAACGGTTGCGGATTGTTCGGACGGTTCTGCTGGCGCGCCCGCATCAGCAGCTCGATCTTGCGGCGCTCGATCTGTTCCTCGAACACCCGGAAGCGGGCCTGCTGCCGCACGTCAAGCACCTCGTCCAGCGCGGCGTATGCCTTGCGCATTTCGGCGGCGTTGCGCGATTCGAGCGCCAGCAGCGCGGTCAGCCGCTCTTTAATGGCGCCCTCGTCGCCGCGATTGGCGGCGCGTGGATTGGTGAGGCGCTGCAGCTGTCCCATCAGCTGGATCCGCTCCTGCTGGTTGCGGCGCCGCGTGTCCTGCAGCGTGCGCAGCCGCGCCAGGAATTGCGGATACTGCTGGTCGGTCAGCGCCAGCGCCTGCTGCGTCTCCATCACGAGATAGGCGTCGAACAGCTTCTGGATTTCCGCAGGCGACATGTCGCCGTTACCGAGCCCCGGCAGCGGCATGCCGCCCTGCGGAGGTGGCTGTTGTGGCTGCAAATCCTGCCCTTCCGCAGGCGCCGACAGCGCGACTACCAGAGCGATGCCGAGGAAGAGTGAACGTATCGAGATCGTTTTCATTCTGTGCCTTTATTATGACTTCGCGCGTTGCAGCTCAGCCCGGAGCAGGCGCGTCAGTTCGCGCTGCTCGTCGGCGCTCAGCTCGAGCACGGCGCGTTCTGCTGCGCCCGGTTCCACGACGAGGCCCGCGGCGCTTGCGGTGTCCCAATCCATCTCACCGACAATGTCGGCCACCAGCACCCAGCGATCGTCGGCGAGCGCGATGTCGTCAGCCGTCGCGCTGCTGGCGTCGCCGCCGTATTCCAAGACCAGCGATGTCACCGGCTCCCCCTGCGTCGGCGCCCGCAGCATCATCGCGATCACGAGCAGCGCTGCGGCGCCGAGCGGCACGAGCACCGGCCAGCGCAGCCAACCCGCCCAACTGCTCGACGGCAGGGCTTCAGCCTCGATCGCGGTCCGCACCCGCTGGGAGAAATGCTGCCAGAAGATCGGCGACGGCTCCGGCATGTCAACCGCGCGCGCTTCACGCAACACGCTCGACAGCTCGGCCAGCTCGCCGCGGCACTGCTCGCACGTGTCAAGGTGCGCCTGGCGGGCGGCGTCGAGCATGCCCTCCATCGCGTCGATCAGTTCGTCCGCAGTCAGATGAGTCATGGCTCGCTACCCAGGATCTTCTTCAAATTTGCCAGCGCGTGGAAGAAATTGGCCTTGACCGCGCCGACCGAGCTGCCGAGGACGTCCGCGATCTGCTGATGCGACATCTCGTGATAGGCGCGCAGGATCAACGTAGCGCGCTGTTTCTTCGGCAACCCGGCAATGGCTTTGCGCACCGTCGCCGCGCGCTCCTCGCGCAGCAACATGCTGCGAGCGCTTTCGGTCCGGGTATCTTCGAACCGCTCGATCGATTCGATCGGCTCGGTCGCCGGCGTCTTCAGGCTCACCTTGTTGAGGCAGACGTTCACGGCAATGCGATAAAGCCACGTCGATAACTGCGACTGGCCCTTGAAATTCTTCAGCCCGCGCCAGGCCCGCACGAACGCTTCCTGCGACAGGTCGCTGGCGTCTTCGTGGTTGCATACGAAGCGGTAGCAGACCTGGTAGACCGTGCGGCGGTGCCGTTCGACGATCACGTCGAAGGCTTCGCGGCGGCCCGACACACAGGCGGCCACGAGCGCCGCGTCGTCCAGTCCCAACAGGGCGGCCGCGTCGGGCGCTGTGGGGTTTACCACCGTGACCCTCCAGCCGCCCTGAGCGAGCGCGCGCCCGAACGCGGGCGAGTCGAAGGGCTTGCGAATTGCCGATCCATGCGTCATGGCCCGCATTCCTCTGCTGTAGGGTTAGACCGGCAGGGGTGCGGAAGGTTGAATGAGTATGCGCCAAACTATTTGACTTTCGCCTTTTGTTTGTTTACGCTCCCTGTTCAGGGCGAACAAACGGGGAACCGACCTATGCAACCACTTACCAAACGCCAGCGCGAGATCCTCGACTACCTGAACGAGTTCATTCAGCAGCACGGCTACGCGCCGAGCCTCGAAGAGATCGGCGAGCGGTTCAGCCTGTCGTCGCTGGCGACGGTGCACAAGCACCTCACCAACCTGCAGGAAAAGGGGTTCATCCGCCGGGCCTGGAACCGGAGCCGATCGGTCGAGCTGCTGCCCAGCCGATCGGGCGGCCGCGCCATCGAGCTGCCGATGCTCGGGTACGTCGCGGCAGGCATGCCGATCGAAGCCGTGACGGGCAGCGAAACCATCAGTGTTCCCGACTCGATGGTCGCCGGCAAGCGCGACACCTACGTTCTGCGCGTCCGCGGCGAGTCGATGATCGACGAGCAGATTCGCGACGGCGACTGGGTCGTGGTCGAGGATCGTAAGACCGCCGACAACGGCGAAATGGTGATCGCACTCGTGGGCGGTCAGGACGTGACGCTGAAGAAGTTCTACAAGGAAGCCAACCGCATTCGGCTGCAGCCGGCCAATCCGGCCATGCAGCCAATCTACGTCGACCTCGACGGCCTGCAGATTCAGGGTGTGGTTGTGGGGGTTATGCGCAAATACTAGGGGAGTATGACCGACCGAAAACAAATCAACTTCACCATCGTCCCCGAAGACGGTGGATCCGAACCGCGCACCTATGCCAACTTCTGCGCGGTCAATCACACGCCCTTCGATTTCACGCTGACCTTCTGCGAAGTGCAGCCGCTTTCGGAAAAAGAGATTCGCGACGCCGAGGCCGAGCACATTGTTCGAGCGCCGGTCAAGGCGCGGCTCGTGTTGCCCGTGCAGTTTGTTCCCACGCTGATCGCCGCGCTGCAGGAAAACATGCGCATCTTCTCCGAGTCGCATTCGCCGCAGCCGCAGGCGCCGCCTCAAGACAAGGGACCGATTCACTAACCGACAAACCTAAAGGTTTGTCGCCACATAGACCTAAGGGTTTGTCGCCACAGAGTCTCAGGTGAAGTCGCCCGCAGTCGTTAAACGCATCTTCGATGCGCTCGATCGGCATCACCCTGGCGCCGACACGGAGCTGGTCTACAGAAACCCGTTCGAGCTGCTGGTGGCGACGATGCTGTCGGCGCAGTCGACGGATGCGCGCGTGAATCTCGTCACGCCTGCGCTGTTTGCGAGGTTCCCCGACGCCAAAGCGATCGCGGGCGCGGACACCGGCGAGCTCGAAATCCTCATTCACGCGACCGGCTTTTTTCGTCAGAAGTCGAAATCATTGATCGGCATGTCGTCGCTCCTGCTGAGCGAGCACAAGGGCACTGTCCCCGCGTCGATGGACGCGCTCACGGCGCTACCCGGCGTCGGCAGAAAGACCGCCAATGTGGTGCTCGGTCATGCGCTCGGGGTGCCGGGGCTGCCGGTCGATCGCCACGTGTTGCGCGTCAGCAATCGCATCGGCCTGGTGCGATCCGAGGATCCCGTGAAGGTCGAGGCCGAGCTCTGCAGCATGTTGCCGCCCGCGCGATGGACGCGCGCCTCGGATACGTTGATCCTGCATGGGCGCCGCATTTGCCGTCCTGCCCCGCTATGCCCGCGCTGCAACGTGCGCAATGACTGCGATTATTTCCGGACGGGCGGAGCGACCAAGCTGATCAAGAAAGGCGCGTCCAAAGCCAAGCGGGCGCGGCGATGACGCGCGACGAATTTCGCGAGCTCGTCGAAGAAGCGATCGACACGATCCCGCTGCGCTTTGCCCGCGAAGTGCGTAACCTCGCCATCGTGATCGAGGACGAACCATCCGAAGAGCTGCTCGACGAGATGGAGATCGATGAGCCCGGCAACCTGCTCGGGCTGTATCAAGGCACGCCCCTGAACGAGCGCGGCTGGGGCTACGGCAACCAGCTGCCGGATAAGATCACGCTGTTCCAGGACACCATCGAAGATGAATATGACGGCGACGAGGAAGAAATCATCGTCGCGATCGGCGAAACGCTGATCCACGAGCTTGGCCACTACTTCGGCATGAGCGAAGCCGAGATCATGGACGTCGAAGAGCGCTACTGGCGGGGTGAGCCGGATCCATCCGATGAAGCGGAAGCGGCGGCGGGCGAGCCGGCGGATCCGGATCGCGGGGACCCGAAGGAGTGAAAGCCCGCAAGCGGTTCGCGCAGCATTTTCTCGAGCCTGCATGGGTCACAAAGGTGGTCGCGGCCGTCGGGGCGACGACAGACGATACCGTGCTCGAGATCGGCCCCGGCCGCGCGGCCATCACGGTTCCACTGGCGGCCCGGGCCGGACGCGTGCTGGCGATCGAGATCGATCGCGATCTCGCCGCTGACCTCGAGGCCAACAAGCCCGACAACGTCACGGTGGTGTGCGGCGACTTTTTGTCTCTCGACCTGCCGCGGGTGCTCGAAGAGTGGTTGGGCTCCCCTCCTGGCCCCGCCAACCGCGTGCGGGTCGTCGGCAACCTGCCGTACAATATTTCCTCGCCGATCCTGTTTCGACTGCTCGACCTGGCCGCAGCCACCGGCGGCCTGAGCGACGCGACGCTGATGTTGCAGCGGGAGGTCGCAGATCGACTGACGGCGAAGGTTGGCACCGGCGATTACGGGGTGCTGGCCATCCTGACCGCGGTCCGCGCCGACGTGAAGCGGGTCCTGACCCTGCCGCCCGGCGCGTTCCGGCCGCAGCCGAGGGTGCAATCGGCGGTGGTGCGCCTGTCGTTTCGGCCGCCGACGGTGGTGATCCCCGACCACGCCGTGTTTGTCCGCATGGTCCGCAGCATGTTCACCCAGCGGCGCAAGACCCTGCTGAACGCCCTGAAGCCGTTCGCGGCGGAACGGTCGGCCGATGCCGCCGCGGCGCTCAAGGCGGCGGCGATCGATTCGCAACGCCGTCCCGAGACCCTGACGATGGCGGAAGTGGCTGAGCTTGCGCGCGCGTTCCACGCGCCCGGAAGTTGAAGCTGTGCTATAGTTTCCGACGAAAACCCGCCCCGTTTTACAGGCGCTCTCGGCAGCCTGAACACGGCCATCTCTGGCGACTCGCCCGAGTCGATTGAAGGCCTGAAATCGTTTCCTGGGCGAACCGTCCGCCCGGCTGGGACTTCGTATGAGTGTGTCCGAGCACCCGGCGTCTGCCGGCGTGCTTCCAGTCGATGTCGTGCCGCTTGGCGGCCTCGGCGAGTTCGGCCTCAACATGATGGCGATCTCGTGCGGGGATACCACCATCGTCATCGACGCCGGCTCGATGTTCCCGGATCAGGATCTGCCGGGCGTCGACCTGATCGTGCCGGACCTCGCCTATCTGGAGAGCCGCCGCGGCCAGGTGAAAGCGCTCGTCCTGACACACGGGCACGAAGACCACATCGGCGGGGTTCCGTACGCGCTTCCCTTTATCGATGGCCCGATCTACGGCACGCCGCTGGCGCTCGCGCTGCTTGGCAAGAAACTCGAAGAGCACGGCCTCGAGCCCCACACCATCGCCATCAAGCCGCGTGACGTGATCACGATCGGGCCGTTCACGCTCGAGTTCATCCGCGTCACGCACAGCATGCCCGACTGCGTCGGCATTGCCGTCCGCACGCCGCAGGGCGTGTTGCTGCACACCGGCGACTTCAAGGTCGATCAGACGCCGCTCGACGGCGAGGCCTTCGACCTGCATCGCTTCGCCCAGCTCGGCAGCGACGGCGTGCTCGCGTTGTTTTGTGACAGCACCAACATCGACCGGCGCGGCTACACCGGCTCCGAGATGGACGTCGAAGACGCCTTCGAAGAGATCTTCACCAGCACCGAGGGCAAGATCGTCGTCGCGACGTTTTCGTCGAGCCTCTACCGGCTCCAGATCCTGGTCGACCTGGCGGCGCAGTTCGAGCGCAAGGTGGCGTTTGTCGGCCGCGGCATGACCGAGAACTCGCAGATCGCACAGCGGCTCGGGCACCTGCACATGCCGACCGGCACCGCGATCAAGGACAGCGACGTCTCGAGCTTTCCCGCGCAGGACGTGGTCTGTCTCGTCACGGGCTCGCAGGGCGAGGCGAACGCCGCCCTGTCGCGGATTGCGATCGACGATCACCGGCACGTGCGGCTGCACGAAGGCGATCGCGTCGTGCTGTCGGCGCGCGCGATCCCGGGCAACGAGAAAGCGATTGGCCGCGTCATGAACCACGTCGCGCGCCGCAACGTCGAGGTCGTGACCGAGTCGGACAAGCACGTGCACGTCTCGGGGCACGGCTCCGAGGAAGAGCTGAAGCTCGTGCTCTCGCTGGTGCGGCCGCAGTACTTCGTGCCGATTCACGGCGAGTACCGGCAGCTGGCCCGCCACGCGCGGGTCGCGAAGTTCGTGACCAAAGGATTGCCGTCGGCGGTGGAGGTCATCACCGCGGAAGACGGCGATGTCATCCGCTTCGATCACGCCGGCGGCCGCATCGTCGACAAGGCGCCGATCGGGCGCACCCTGATCGACGGCACCCGGGTCGGCGAGGTCGGCGACGAAGTCATCCGCGATCGGCGGCACATCTCCATCGACGGACTGGTCGTGCCGGTCGTGGCCATCAATACGCAGACCGGAATCATCGAGGGCGTGCCGGAGCTGATGGCGCGCGGGTTCGTCAACGACGAGAGCACCGCGGACGTGCTCGCGGAAGGCGCCAAGGTGCTGGCCAACACGATCGAGGAGTGCAGCGTGGAAGAGCGCGCCGATCCCGGGTTGATGAAGGAACGCATTCGTACCGAGTTGCGAAAGTATCTGAAGAAACGTACCGGACGCCGCCCGATGGTGGTGCCGGTGGTGATCGAAGTCTGAAGGAGACGAACTCACGTGGCTGCATCCGGTTCTGTCCTATCGCGTCGCGTCAGCGAGGTCGTGGGCGTCGCCCTGTTTGCGGGCGCGCTGATCTGGCTGATCGCTCTCGCCACCTACGACCCGAACGATCCGGTGTGGTTCTTCAGCACCGGGACGCACGAGGCGCCGGCGAATTTTGCCGGGCGGGTGGGCGCATTTCTCGGTGAGTTGTCGTTCCAGGTGCTGGGCTACGCCTCGTATCTCATCCCCGCGATGATCGCGGTGGCCGGTTGGCACTATTTCTGGTGCCGGGCGATCGATGCCATCTACACGAAGGTCACCGGCGCACTGATGCTGTTCGCGTGCAGCAGCGCATTCCTTGGGCTGACGCTCGGCCGCGTCGACTTCGGACCGCGCGCGTTTCGTGCCGGCGGCTACCTCGGCGAATGGATCGGCGGGTTCATGGCCGAGTACCTGAGCCGCACCGGATCGGTGATTGTGATCCTGGCGCTGATGGTCGCCGCGGTGATCCTCGCCACACAGTTTTCGTTCGGGCGCTTGTTTGCCGCGCTGTTCGCTGCGCTGCAGGGCATAGGCGGCCGCGGGTTGGAAGCGTTTCAGCTGTGGCGCGAGGAACGGCGTAAGGCCCGGCAGCGCCGCGACGTGCTGGTGAAGTACGGCAAGAAGGACACCGTGGCGGAAGCGAAAAGCGACAAGAAGACCGTCAAGATCGAACGGCCCGGCGAGGCACAGGCGCAACGCGAGCTCGCGGCCGAAGACGACGATCTGCCGCTGTCGCGCACGCCGCCCGTGGTGCAAAAGAAAGCCGCGAGGACGCCCGTGTCTTCCCCGCTGCCCTTGCCGGAGCCGGAGCGCGTTGAGCGCCGGCTCGGCGCGTACTCGCTGCCGCCGGTCTCGCTGCTGGATGCGCCGAAGGCCGAGCGCAAGATCGACGAGCGCGAACTGATGGATTCGGCCCGGCTGCTCGAAGAGAAGTGCCGCGAGTTCAGCGTCGAGGGCTCGGTGGTGCAGATCCATCCCGGCCCGGTGGTGACGACGTTCGAGTTCAAGCCGGACGCGGGCGTGAAGTATTCGAAGGTCACGGGGCTGTCCGACGACCTGTGCCTCGCCATGCAGGCGGAGTCGGTGTTGATCGATCGCATTCCCGGCAAGGCCACCGTCGGCATCCAGATTCCGAATCCCAATCGCGAAGCGATTTCGCTGCGAGAGCTGCTCGAATCCGACAGCTACACGCGCTCGGCGTCGAAGTTGACGTTTGCGCTCGGCAAGACCATCCACGGCGAGCCGTTCATGGCGGACCTGGCGACCATGCCCCACTTGCTGATCGCCGGCTCGACCGGCTCGGGCAAGTCGGTGGGGCTCAACGCGATCCTGACGAGCATCCTGTACCGGGCGACGCCGGACGACGTGCGGATGATCATGGTCGATCCCAAGCGGCTCGAGCTCGGGATGTACGAGGACATTCCGCACTTGATGACCCCGGTCGTCGTCGAGCCGAAGAAGGCCGCCAACGCCCTGCGCTGGGCGGTGCGCGAAATGGAAGACCGCTACAAGACCCTGGCGGCGTACGGCGTGCGGAACATCGAGCAGTTCAACCGCAACGTGCGCGCGATGCTCGAGTCGGGCGAGGTGCCGAAAGAAGGCCAGCCGACGCGGCCGCTGCCGTTCATCGTGGTGGTGGTCGACGAGCTCGCGGACCTGATGATGGTGGCCGGCAACGAGGTCGAAGAATCGATCTGCCGGCTCGCCCAGATGGCGCGGGCGGTCGGCATCCACTTGATCCTCGCCACGCAGCGGCCGTCGGTCGATGTGATCACCGGGCTCATCAAGGCCAACCTGCCGGCGCGCATCTCGTTCCGCGTGTCGTCGAAGATCGACTCGCGCACCATTCTCGACAGCAATGGCGCCGAACAGCTGCTGGGCATGGGCGACATGTTGTTCCTGCCCCCGGCGTCATCGCGCCACACGCGTCTGCATGGTCCGTACATCTCCGAGCAGGAATCGGCGCGGCTGGCCAGCTTCCTTCGAAAACAAGGCAAGCCGGCCTACGACGACAGCATCACCGACGAAGAGAAGAAGGCCGGCGACGACATGGTGTTCGAGAAGGACGACCTCTACGACGAGGCCTCCCGCATCGTCGTGCAGACCGGCCAGGCGTCGATCTCGTACCTGCAGCGCAAGATGCGCATCGGGTTCAGCCGCGCGGCGCGGCTGGTCGACATGATGGAGGCCGAAGGGCTCGTCTCGGCGGCCGCCGGCGGCAAACCGCGCGAGGTCCTCGTCGGACGCGAGTACTTCGAGGAGGTGGATGCCCAGCTTCGCTAGCCCGTCGCGGCTGCTGATGGCTGTTGCCGTGTGGCTATCGGTGTCGAATGCGGCGTCCGCGCAGAACGCGCGCGAGCGGTATCAGGTCGCGATCGAGCGCGATGCCGACGTGCGTACCGCGATCGAGAAGGCCATGGCGGCAACGCCGGCGGGCGATCTGCTGGCGCAGGCGGGCAAGGTGATGACGTCGTTCGAGGCGATCGTGCGCCGCTACCCGGCGAGCGGCTACGCCGACAATGCGTTGTGGCAAGCGGCGTCGCTGGCCGATGCGGCCTACCGGAAGTTCAATCGCCCGGAAGATCTCGATCGAGCGGCGCGTTTCTATCGTTGGCTGGTACAGGAATACCCGAGCAGCTCGCTGGTAAAGCGCGCGAACGTGCAACTGGCAGCGCTCGCACAGCCGCAGGCGCCGGCACGTGGAGCGGTGAGCGCTCCTCCGCCGGCCCTTCGACTCGGTGGCGACGACGTGTCGTCGCCACCTCGCTCAGGGCAGGCCACGCTGACGGCCATTGAGCGGACGGTCCTGCCCGACACCGTGCGCGTGACGCTCGAGCTCGATCGCGAGGTCAGCTATCGCGAGGAGCGGCTCGACGGACCTGCCCGCGTCTTCTTCGACCTCAAGAGCGTGCAGCTCACGCCGGCGCTGATGGACAAGGTGCTGACCTATCCCAGCGACGTCGTGAACAAGATTCGCGTGGGCCGCCATCCCGACAACAAGGTTCGCGTCGTGCTCGATCTCGAAGACGTGTCGCGCTACAGCGTCTTCACGCTCTACAGTCCGTTCCGCCTGGTGATCGACGCAGAGCGGACCGTGGCGCGAACGGCTGCCACGGCCAACCTGGCCGCTGCGGTCTCGGGGCCGGTGCCGCTGTCGGCCCCTGTATCGCCGGTGGCGCCTGCGGTGCAGAGTGATGTTGACGATGCCCCGAAGGCGCACGGACCGGCAGCGGTGATGATTGCGCCGGCTCCGCGCGCGGCCGCCCCGGCACCCGCCCCGCCACCATCGCCGGCGGCACCAGCGGCCAACGGGCTCGGCGGCTTTTCGATGGCGCGGCAGCTTGGCCTCGGCGTCTCGCGCATCGTGATCGATCCCGGCCACGGCGGCCACGACCCGGGCGTGCTCGGGAAGGGCGTGAGCGAAGCGGCGCTGGTGCTCGACATCGCGCTCCGCCTCGAGAAGCTGCTGTTGAAAGAGCCGGGTGTCGAAGTCGTGCTCACGCGCCGGACCGACGTCTATATTCCGCTCGAGGAACGCACCGGGATTGCCAACCGGCAGAGCGCCGATCTGTTCCTGTCGATTCACGCCAATTCGAGCCGCAACGACGGCGCGAAGGGCATCGAGACGTATTTTCTCAGCTTCGCGTCATCGCCCGAAGCCGAGGCGGTGGCGGCGCGCGAGAACTCGGCGTCGGCGCGTGAGATGCACCAGTTGCCGGACATCATCAAGGCGATTGCGCTCAATAACAAGCTGGACGAATCGCGCGACCTCGCCAACATGGTGCAGGAAGCGCTGGTCACCAACTTGCGAAAGAGCAACAAGGAAGTCCGCAGCCGCGGCGTCAAGAAGGCGCCGTTCGTGGTGCTGATCGGCGCGGCGATGCCCAGCGTGCTGGCCGAGATCTCGTTCGTCACGAACAAGCAGGAATTGCAGCTGCTGAAGACGCCGGTCTATAAGCAGAAGATCGCGGAGTCGTTGCAGACGGCGGTGCTGCGCTACCGCCGCTCGCTCAAAGGCACCGCGGCGATCGCGATGCAGGACCGCTAACCACCCACGCGCGGATGCCGCGCGCGGGGCCCGGCTAAGCCCGAAACAGATTGTGCTGCCCGCCCTGGGCTTCGATCATCGTGATCGGACGGCGCGACCGGTACCAAATGAACAACGCGCCCGCGAGCAAGCCCGCCACGACCGCGGCCGTCATGATCACGCCGATCAGCCCGAAGGCGGCGACGGCCACGTCGATCATGCTCAGCTCCTTCGCAGGCGGATCCGTGACGATGTGGATGATCGTCGGTGTGATGGCGTCGGGTTGTTGCACTAGCTGATCTTAACAGGTGGGCACCCCATAAAGGGGTGCCCTACTACGGGAATCCGGCGCGCGCGACTTCGATTAGTGTCCGGATCATGGCGCCAGTAGCCCCCTTGGGCTGCCAGGGCTTGCTTTCTTCGGCCCACGCCGTGCCGGCGATGTCGAGGTGCGCCCACGGGCCGTCGCCCGCGAACTCCTTGAGGAACATGGCCGCGGTGATCGATCCGGCCGGACGGCCGGGACTGTTCAGCAGGTCGGCGATTTCGCTCTTCAGCTGCTCGCGGTACTCCTCGAACAGCGGCAGCGGCCACAGCTTCTCGCCGGCCGTCGCCGCAGCCACACTCACGTGATCGACCCACGGTTGCGGCGAGCCGTACAGCCCGGTCGTGATCTTGCCGAGCGCCACCACCACCGCTCCGGTCAACGTCGCGACGTCGATGAGGTGGGTCGCGCCGAGCTGCCGCGCGTACCACAGGCCGTCACCGAGAATCAGCCGCCCTTCGGCGTCGGTATTGTTGACCTCGACGGTCAGGCCCGCGGCGCCGCGCAAGATGTCGCCGGGCTTGATGGCGCGGCCGCCGGGCATGTTCTCGGTCATCGGCACGACGGCGATCGCCCTGATCGGCAGCTTCTGCGCCGCAATGCAGCGCAGCGCGGCCACGACGGTGGCGCCGCCGGCCATGTCGTCTTTCATGCGCTCCATGCCGTCGGCAGGCTTGAGCGACAGGCCGCCGGTGTCGAAGGTGATGCCCTTGCCAACCAGCCCCAGGGTCTGACCCTTCGGGGCGCCGGCGGGCTCGTAGCGCAGCACGAGCAGCCGCGGCGGCTCGCTGCTGCCGCGCGCCACGCCCAGCAACAGGCCCATGCCGAGCTCTTCGATGCGCCGTTCGTCGAGGATCTCGGCCGTGATCCCCGGCACGGCGGCAAGCGCCGCGGCCTTGTCGGCCAGCACGCGCGGCGTGAGGTAGTTGCCAGGCTCGTTGATCAGCACGCGCGCCGCGTTTACGGACTCGCCGATGAACCGCCCGGAGTCGGCAGCCGCGCCGGCCCCCGCGCCGCTGGCGAGCACCGTCGCATCGGTGAAGAAAAACTGTTGATCGTTCTTGCTCTTGTGGACGCCGTTGTCGAAGTTGGCGAGCGTCAGCCCCTCGGCGATGGTCTCGATGCGGTTCGCCGCGGCGACCGTGCCCGGCTCGGCATCGACCCACGCAATGCGGCGGCGCCGTTGATCGCGTGCCGCCTGGGCCGCGCTGACGGCCATCCGCCGGAACCGCTCCGCGCCCATTTCGGCGCGAGGGCCGCCGCCGACAAAGAGCATGCGCGCCGCGCGCCAGGCCTGGTCGCGGATCGCGGCTGAAAACATGTCGCCGGCTTTGGCGCGGAACTCGCCGCGCTCGAGCGCGGAGTTGAGGTCGCCGCCAACGGCGGCGTCATAGGCGCCCACGGCGTCTGCGATATGGTCCTGGGCGACGGGAACGATCAAGACATCGACATCTGCCGCCGCGGGCGGGTGGCCGGCGACCGAAATCCTGGGCACTTCGTAAGCAGCGTGCATGTTGGGTTAGAATTCCTTTGCGCCCTGCGTCCGGAGATTTCAGCCATGCTTTCTAAAACAGGCTTTTGCCAGGCCGTCATGCTGGCGTGCAGTGCGCTTCTCCTCGTCCAATCCACGACCGCGCTCGCCCGCGCGCAAGGCGGCAACAAAAAGCCTAGCTTATCACTCAAGGCGACGCCGTCCGTCTCGTTTGCACCGGCGCGCATCGTGGTGGTGGCGGAGCTCAAGGGCGGGGCGGACGATTCCGAGGAATTCTACTGCCCGACGGTCGAGTGGGAGTGGGGTGACGGCACGACGTCAACCGCCGAAGCCGACTGCAATCCCTACGAAGCGGGCAAGAGCCAGATCAGGCGCCGCTATACCGTCGAGCACCAGTTCAAGAACGCCGGCGGGTTCAAGATTTCGCTGCGGCTGAAGAAGGGCACCAAGGTCGCCGCCATGGCCAACGCCGTCGTGCAAGTGCGCGCCGGACTCGGGCCCGGTTAGTAGGCGACGCTCGGGGTCGACTGGCTCGGCGGGTTGGGCTGCACGACAATTGGCGGCGGCACCGTGTGCCACCGGCCCAGGCCGGTCATCAGCGCCGCGCCCACACCCATCGTCCAGACGAGAGTCTCGATCGCCAGGCCCACCATTAACAGCGCGAAGGCGCCGAGGCGAAAGCCCGGCGGCGCGACCCCGATCAGCTTCGCGGCGAGCGTGGGTCCGATGATCACGAAGAATCCCAGCGCGGTCGAGACGAACGCGTTGCCGGGCTGCCATCCCAATCGATCTTCCAGCCACTCGCCGAGCCGGCACGCCATCGCCGTGAAGCCGAGCACCAGCGTGAACGCGGCGATCGCGAGCGCGATCGGCACGAGCAGCGCCACGAACGGAATGCCGATGATCGTGATGGCGAGCGCGATCGATGCGGCAATCAGAACTGGGATGAAGAAGATGCCGGCCGCGAGGCCGACGAGCGTCGCGCGCACGGGCTCCGCGCCGGCGGCGCGACCGACCCGCGCGACCGGCGCGCGAGCGACGATCAGCATCAGCGCCATCAGCACGCCGAGCACGGAGAGACGCGCCAGCGTTCCGGCCAGACGCAGCCACTGGCCAAAGTCGCCGAAGCCGCCGACGTTGATCCGCGGAAACCACGCCGTGGCCAGGCGCGACCATTCGCCAAACGAGACGTAGTTGATGCTCCCGACCTGCCGCGCGCTGGCATCGCGCGTCAGCTTGCCGCCGACCAGCACGATCTCGCCGCGCACGTCCGACGCCGGGCCGAGGTGAAGGTCGCCGCCGACCACGACGATGCCGTCGCGGACGCGTCCTTCAACGGTCAGCGAGCCGAGAATGACGACCGCGGCGCCGGTGACCTCTTCATCGCGCTCGACCCGCACGTCCTGCCCGATCGCGATGCGGGCGCCGGTCAATTTGTAAGTGGTGACCTCCGTGGTCTGAGCGAACACGGCAACGGGAGCGACGAGACTAACCAGGACGAGTGTCAGCAGCGCTCTGCGCATCAGTATCCCACCCTCCATTTACGGACGAGTGCAGACCGTCGTATGTTCCCTTCGACTCCGCTCGCGAAAACGCGAGCGTCGCTCAGGGCAGGCCCCGGCACCCCAAAAAGGGGTGCCTACGATCAGAAGCGGCCGAGGTCGCGAGCCACTTCCAGCGTGGCGCCGGTCGCTGCCTGCACGGCCTCGAGCGTGGTGTCCTCGGCAATCTCCCGCAGCAGCAGACCCTTGGGCGTGACGTCGATCACCGCCATCTCGGTCACGATTCGATGAACGACCTTCACGCCGGTGAGCGGCAGCGTGCATTTCCTGAGGATCTTATGGTCGCCGTCCTTGGTCGTGTGCTCCATCGCAATCACGACCCGCTTGGCGCCGGCGACGAGGTCCATCGCGCCGCCCATGCCCTTGACCATCTTTCCGGGGATCATCCAGTTGGCGAGGTTGCCTGCCTCGTCGACTTCGAGCGCGCCCAGCACGGTCAAGTCGATGTGGCCGCCGCGCACCATGGCAAACGAGTCGGCGCTGCTGAAATACGACGCGCCGGGTAGCTCCGTGACCGTCTCCTTGCCGGCGTTGATCAGGTCGGGATCTTCCTCGCCCGCGGCCGGAAACGGCCCGACGCCGAGCATGCCGTTTTCGGAGTGCAGCGTGATCTCGATGCCCGGCGGCACGCAGTTGGCCACGAGCGTGGGCATGCCGATGCCGAGGTTGACGTAATCGCCGTCGCGCAGGTCCTGTGCGATGCGTCGGACGATGCGGTCGCGCTTATCCATTTCGAGTGGTCCGTTTCTCGATGCGCTTCACGTACGGCGGGCCTTGCAGGATGCCCTTCACGAAGATGCCCGGCGTATGAACGCTGTCGCCATCGAGCTGCCCCGTCTCGACAAGGAGCTCGACCTCGGCGATGGTGTGCGTGGCGGCCGTGGCCATCATCGGATTGAAGTTGCGGGACGTCTTCCGGTAGACGAGATTACCGGCGTGGTCGCCCTTCCAGGCCTTGACGAACGCAAAGTCGGCGTGCAGCGGCGCTTCGAGAATATAGGTGCGGCCGTTGATGACGCGGCTCTCCTTGCCTTCCGCGATCAGCGTGCCGGCGCCGGTGGGCGTGAAGAAGCCGCCGATGCCGGCGCCCGCGGCGCGCATCCGCTCGGAGAAGGTGCCCTGCGGCACGAGCTCCACCTCGATTTCCTTTTGCAAGTACTGCCGCTCGAATTCCTTGTTCTCACCGACGTAGGTCGCGATCATCTTGCTGATCTGGCGGGATCGCAGCAGGATGCCGACGCCGTAGTCGTCGATGCCGGCGTTGTTGCTGATGACGGTGAGGTTCTTGGTGCCGCGCCGGTGCAGCGCTGCGATCAGGTGTTCGGGGATGCCGCAGGTCCCGAAGCCGCCGCACATGATGCTGGCGCCGTCGGGGATCATCGCTACCGCTTCGTCCGCGGTCGCCACGACTTTGTTCATCGGTTGATTATAGGCAGGAAGACGACGCGGCAAACGGATCGCGAACGCGGATTCAGGCTTAGCGGCGACGACGGTGAACCACGTGAACGACCTGCGCAATCAGGGCGGGGACCAGCGCGATTGCGGTGCCGACCACAAGAGCTGGGGCTGACGCGTGATGTGCCCAAGTCTTCCTGGAGGGCGGAAGGGTAGGAGAGAAACACCGTCACCAGAATCGCTGCTTAGCGATTCCGGACTTCGCGGCGCTGGGAAGACGAAGATCCGACGTCACTGGAGCCCGTAGTGTCCCACGTCTCGGCCGAACCGATTTCGACGGGCCTCCGGCATTGCGGCAGACTGTAATGTCCCACTACCCCGCCGCGCGATGGCGCTAAGTCGGAGAACTACCTGGTCAACCTGTGAGGCGAACGTCACGCTGCCGTCGGCGATCAGGTCGACCCCCAGGGGATCCTGGCCCTTGAGCGGATCGATTCGGTTACTCGGACAGGCGCTGGGTCTACGGCTGGCGCGCGACGCGGCACGGCGTGACGACGCCGCCGCGACGATCCTCGATTTACGGCTCGCGCTCAAGCGCGCCGAACAGGAGATCGCGTGGCTGACGGCGCGTCTCGCCCGCCTGCCGCCGCGCCATCGCCCACATTACACGCCCACCGAACGCTGGCCAGCTGCAGTGCCACGATCTTGAGAATGGCCGCGACGCCGTTCATCACCGCGTCTTCGGGAATGCGGACTTCGACGCCGCCGGGCCCCAGGATCTCGCCGCCGCCGTTGCCGACCGCGGTGGTGCCATCCGGCGCCACGTATTCGCTGCGCTTGAACGAGGTCTGACGCCCGATCAGGTCGGTGATCGTCACGATCAGCCGATCGGAATTCTCCGCGACCAGATCACCGCCGACGGAGCCGTCATTGAACACCGGCAGCGTGGACACTTCGCCGGTGGTCTCGTTGACGACGAGCACGGTGGATCCGGGCGCGAGCGTCCCCGGCGGACCACTGAGCGTGACCTGCCCTTCCGCATTCGGGAACGAAAACACCAGCAGGTCGAGATCGTATTGCGGCGCGGTATTCGACTGCGTCGTGAACGTCGTCTGCGGCACGGTGATGGCGCCGCCGACGGCGTCCGCCAGACCGGAGACCGCGACGCTGAACTCCGTGCCTTCCGCGAGCCGCGCGAGCGGCACGATGGCGAGGGTGCGGCCGGAGCCGGAGAGCACGAGGCGAAACGGCACGGGCGCCGAGGGCGCGGTGATCTGTGTGAACGTGATCGCCGCGGTCGTGAGGCTGCCCGGCTTGATCGGCACGGACGAGGAGACTTCCACCTGCGCACCGGGCGACACCGTGATGGCGCCGTCGGCCGGGACAACAGTGGCCTCCGTGACCTCGCCGGCCAGCGCGATATCCACCGTGGCGTCTGCGCCCGTCACCACGGTCGCGTTGGCTTCTCCGGCGAGCGACGTGTTTGCCGCGCGGGCGCGGACCGTCACGTTGCCGGCACGGCCGATCGTGGCATAGCGGCCGTCGACGCCGAGGGTGGCGAACGGCAGGCCGCTGACCTCGACGACGGTATTGACGGGCGTGCCCGCGGCGTCGGTCAGGCCGCGGACGAAGCCGATGCCGCCGGTCACGCGATCCCAGACGTAGCGGCCGCCGAGCCGGACAATGGCGGCAAGGCCCAGTTTTTCGAGTCACTCGGCTTCTCGATCACGAATCCGATGTGGCTCGCCGAGGCCCTGCTCGGCGTGGCGCGGTCCGGGCAGGTGGTGGCGGAGCTCAAATCTGTCCACGGTCAGAAATATGTTGTGGATGGACGCCTGTCGTCGCACACTGAAACCAGTCGCCAACGGATGGTCCGAACGGTCTGGGTTATCGATGATGAAACGGACGCGCCGCGCCTGGTGACCGCCTATCCTGGCAGGGAGTGAGCTTTCGCGATGATCAACGAACACGATCGGGTGGTCTTGACGGCGCCAGTGCCTTCGGAGGGTCTCGAGAGTGGCGATGTGGGCACGGTGGTGCACGTCTACTCAGACCGCCAGGCCTTCGAAGTCGAATTCACCACGCTGGACGGGGGGACGGCCGCCGTGGCCACTGTGGAGGCCTCCTGTGTCCGGCCCGTCACCAACCGCGAGATCACCCATGCTCGCGAGTTGACGGTCCGTTAAATCCACCTTCATTCTTCTTCGGCAACGTCCTCCGCGGGTACTGGCGGCCATTCGCCGCGGCGGCCATGACGGCGGCACGATGGCCAAATCGGCGGTACGACGATCCGTGGGTGCTGCGTGTGACAGCATGCGCGCATGCGTGCCGTCGATTCGCCGCTCCGAGCGGTCGGGAATGCTCTGATCGCGCGCACGCTGGTGCGCGCGGGTTGGCGCGTCTCGCCGGAGACGGTGCGCCGCATTCGCCGTGAACGGCCGATCGCCCCACCGGCCGCGCCGCGTGGCTCCGGCGTGATCGCGTCGCGGCCGAATCAGGTCTGGCTGATCGATCTCACCAGTATCCCGGGTCTGTTCCGCGCGACAACATTTCACGTCGGCGTGATCTTCGATGCCTTCGCGCGCCTACCACTCGGCTGGCGGGTGTTTGTTAGGCGCCGACGGCGCGCCAAATCGCACGCCTCCTTCAGTCGGCAATCGATCGCTGCGGCCGCCCCCGTCATCTCATCAGCGATCGCGGCGTGCAATTTACGGCGACGACGTTTCGACGACGGCTTCGCCGGCACCACATCCGACATCGTTTCGGGGCGGTTGGGCGCGTCGGCTCCATCGCGCTGATCGAGCGCTTCTGGCGTACGCTCAAGGATGCGGCGCGCGTGCGTCAGCGGCCACCGCTCTCGGCGGTGTCGCTCGCGGCGCGGCTGCGACTGACGATGGCGTGGTACAGCGCCGCACGCCCACACACGGCGCTCGGTACCGCGACACCCCGGGAGGTCTCTCGCGCCCAACGGTCGGCGGTACCGGCGCGTTCGCCACCACGAGGCCGTCGCGGTGACGGCCCACCAGTCTCCCCCTTTGCGATCGTGTTCTTAGATCCGAACCAGACCTTGCCGGTCCTCGTCCGCCGCGCTGCCTGATCTACGGCCCGCGGCGTTCGCAGCGCGGCGACGCGCTCGACGTGTGCCCGCCGATGACGCGACGATCAACTGTTCCTATCAACGGAGCACTGCGGTATGCGGACACACGCGGCGAGGCCTTTCGAACGCCTCAGTTAGACGTCGAAGATCGCCCGATCAATTCCCATTGAGGTAGTACACGGTCGTGAGGCTGCCTGGCTTGATCGGCACCGACGAGGAAACCTCGACCTGCGCGCCGGGCGACACCGCGATGGCGCCGGTCGCTGGTGTCACGGTGGCGGCCGTGACCTCGCCCACGAGGGAGATATTCACCGTGACTTCGGCCCCGGCCACCGTCGTCGCGTCCTCATCGCCGGCGAGCGAGGTGCCCGCCGCGCGGGCGCGCACCGTGACGCTGCCGGCGCGGCCGACCGTGGCATAACGGCCGTCGACGCCGGGGGTGGCGAACGGCACGCCGCTGACCTCGACCACCGTGCTGACGGGCGTGCCCGCGGCGTCGGTCAGGCCGCGGACAAAGCCGATACCGCCGGTCACGCGATACCAGACGTACCGGCCGCCAAGCCTGATCCCGGACAGGCCGTGGACGGCGCGCGCCATGTAGCGATCGCCCGCCAGCTCGCCGATCGCCACCGGCACCAGGCGCGATCGTCCGTCGAGTGATTCGACGTGTGCAACAACGAGCGTCTCGTCCAGGCCGAGCGATGGGAACTGCGACGCCAACACGGAGAGATCGGCGCCGTCCTTGAGCGCGCGGCCCGCGAAGTCGATCGAGAACTCGAGCAGGGCGGTGGCGTCAGCCGTCGTCGGCAGGAACGACGACAGCACCGCGGACTGGAACGTCAGCGGCACGTCTTCGGTCAGCGCGCCGGCGGACACCGCGAGCGTGGCACATCCGTCCTAACTGGCCGGACTAGCCCGTCGTCTCTTCGGCCGATCCGTGGCCCCGGAGTTTGTTATGATGCGATCGTTGGCTATGGATAATCTGGCTCTGAACGCGATCGAACTGATCGGGGACGTGGATGCTGATCATCGCCTGCACGCCGATGTCCCCAAAGAAGTGCCGGCCGGCCAGGTGCGCCTGATCGTCCTGCTGCCCGGCGAGGATGCCGCCGGCGGCGTGTGGGCACAGGGGATTGCCGCAGACTGGTCGGCGGAATTGCACGATGCCCGCGAGGACATCTACACGCTCGATGACGGCCAGCCCGTGAATGCGGGCCGGTGAGATCTACCTAGCGCGCTTTCCGTTTGGCGATGTGCCGGGGATGAAGTTGCGCCCGGTGCTGCTGCTGACCGGACGACTCGGACCGGTTCCCGAAGTGCTGGTGGCCTATATTTCGTCGGTGCTACCCGCGCAACCGTTGGCGTCCGATCTCATCGCCGATCCGTCTGCGCCCGCCTTTCAGGCCACGCATCTCAAAGTGCCGTCGGCGGTCCGCCTCCACAAACTCGCGACCATTCATGGGTCGAGTTTGTCGCGACATCTGGGTCGCTTGGAATCGCCGCAACAGGCGATCGTCGCCGGAAAACTTCGGGCGCTCCTCGGGCTGACAACAGAGCCGGACGCCCCGAGCGGCTCGTAAGCCGGCGTCCGAGCTCGTTATGCCTGATCATCAGTGCCGGATCGCAGGGCCGCCGAGCCGCTCGCCCTCAACAACAAAAAGGGCGGTCGATGTCTTCCCGCCGTTCTTGAACGACGAACAGGTTCGCATGTGCCACGATGCGCGCATGCGTCGTCTGGTCGAGTCCCCGCTCCGAGCCGTGCTGATCTCGATTCGATTATTCGGGCAGGCGGCGGGCTTTCGGCTGGCGCGCGAGGCGGCGCGGTGTAACGGCGCGGCCGCCTCGATCCTCGAGCTGTGCCTCGCCCTGGCACGCGCCGAGCAGGAAATTGCCTGGCTCGCCGCGCGATTGGCCCGGGTGCCGCCGCGACATCGTCCTCACTACACGCCCTCCGAGCGCTGGCAGTGGCTCGAATGCCGGCACCTGCAGGGCTGGAGTCTCGACGACACCGCGCGCCGCGCGTTGGTGACGGCGGCGACGATCGCCCGATGGGAGCGCGACGCCGTTAGAGCGGAGGACGGTCGCGCCCCCGTCGCGCGGCCGACGCCGCCCATCCGTCGTTTTTCCGACGCGGTGCGCGCCCTCGTGCAGCTGATGGACCGCTGCGGCGTCGGCGGCAACGCGCTGATCGCGCGTACGCTGCTGCGCGCCGGCTGGCGCGTCTCGCCCGAGACGGTGCGGCGCATTCGGCCGAACGGCCGATCGTCGGGCCGACGGACGCGCGCGGCACGGGTGTGATGGCAAGGCAGCCGAATCACGTCTGGTTGATCGATCCCGATCCGCTGCCTGCTGATGACAACCAAAGAACCGACATCACGTGATGGGCGTGCCAGGCGCGTTGGACCGGCGGACCCCTCGCCAATATTGCCGCGATCAATTCCCATTGAGGTAGTACAGCACGAATCGTCGCTGCCGCGGTCTGAAGAGTGCGCTCTTTGCACGGTGATTTCGCGCGCGCAAATCGACAGTTCGTGCGCGCGAAGTCTACAGAAGGGCTTTCGCGCGCGCGGCCTGTTCGAAGAAGCGGCGCACCGCCTCGCGGTCTTCGAGGCGATCGGCGAGGGCCGCAAGGTCCGCGGCCAGGCTTTGCAGGAGCGGCTTCAGTTCTTTGCTATTGGTGGCCAGCACGCTTTCCCACATGTCGGCGCCGCTCGCGGCCAGCCGTGTCGTGTCGCGCAGCCCGTTGCCCGCCCACTTCAGGTTGTCGTCGCCGATGGCGCGGGCGACCGCGATCATCAACGCGCTCGCTGTCAACTGAGGCAAGTGGCTGACGGCAGCCATCAAGCGATCGTGTTCCTGTCCGTGATCCGAAAGCGGAACCGCGCGCGCGCCGAGCGCCTCGACGAACTTGACGGCGCGCCGCATTACGTCTGGCGCGTCGGGATTGGTCAGGAACCACGGCTGTGCGTCAAAGAGATCGGCGCGCGCCATCTCGGGGCCGGATGAGGTGCCGCCGGCCATCGGGTGTCCGCCCACAAACTGCGGCATCCGGGCGGCCGCCGCCGCCCTCATGATCGAGTGCTTCGTGCTGCCGGTGTCGAGGACGAGCGTTTGTGGGCTGATGACGCGCGCGAGCTTTGGAAGCATCTCGATGATGGCATCCACCGGTGCCGCGAGCACAACCACCAGCGCGTCGCCCACGCCGTCCAGCGCTTCGCCCTGGTCGACCGTGCGGACATCGAGTCCCGGCCATCGCCGCTGTGCAGCGAGGGTTACTGAGGTGCCAATCAACCCCGGCCCTACGACCGCGAGCCGCGGAATGGGATCGGGCATCTAGCTCTTTGGCACTCTTCGCACCGTACGCACCTTAGGCACCCTGGCTTTACCTGGCCCAGCCCCGCCGCGCGACGGGTTCGAGGCAGATGCTGCGGCCGATCGCCGGCGCGATGATGCGGAGCTCCGCCATCAGACGATCGAACTGCGACGGGAACATCGACTGCGCGCCGTCGCTCAAGGCGTGATCGGGATCGTTGTGCACCTCGATGATCAGGCCGTCGGCGCCGGCCGCCACCGCCGCGCGCGCCATTGGCGCCACCTTGTCGCGCCGGCCCATGCCGTGGCTGGGGTCGACGAAGATCGGCAGGTGCGACAGCTCCTTGACGATCGGAATCGCGGAGAGGTCGAGCGTGTTGCGCGTGAAGGTTTCGAAGGTGCGGATGCCGCGCTCGCAGAGGATCACGTCGGTGTTGCCGCCCGAGAGGATGTACTCCGCCGACAGCAGCCACTCCTCCATCGTCGCGGCGATGCCGCGCTTCAACAGGATCGGCTTGCGGGTGTGGCCGAGCTCGCGGAGCAACGTGAAGTTCTGCATGTTGCGCGCGCCGACCTGGTAAATGTCGGTGTATTTGCCGATCACTTCGATCTGGCTCGCGTCCATCACCTCGGTGACGAGCTTGAGGTCGTGGGCGTTCGCGCCGCCGCGCAGCAGCTGCAGGCCCTCTTCGCCCAAGCCCTGAAAACTGTATGGTGATGAGCGCGGCTTGAAGGCGCCGCCGCGCAGGATCTTGGCGCCCGCCCGCTTGACGGCGGCCGCCGTTGCGTGAACCTGGGCCTCGCTTTCGGCCGAGCACGGGCCGGCGATCACGATCACCTCGTCGCCGCCGATGCGGACGTCGCCGATCGTGATGATGGTGTCATCCGGCTTGAAGGTGCGGCTCGCCAGCTTGTAGGGCTGCGTGATGCGCAGCACTTCGTGGACACCGGCCATCAGCTCGATCAGCCGCGGGTCGACGGTGCCGCCCCCGACCACGCCGAGCACGATGCGCGACGCGCCGGTCGAACGGTGCACATCCATTCCCATTTCAACGAGGTGGGCGATCACAGCTTCGACTTCGCTGTCACTCACCCGCTCTTTCATTACGACAACCATGATGTTTTTCCCTCGCGGACCTAAAGGTCCCGTCCATCGCGGACCTAAAGGTCCGCGCTACCTTTCGCTGCCTTCTCGCGCTCGTCACGCTCGGCTTCGAGCCGCTGGATGCGGCGCGCTTCGTCCATGATGCGCTCGTACAGCCGGGCCACCGCATCGCCATCGAGCGGTCCATCCAGCGCCTCGTTGACCTGGCGCACGTGCGCGATCACTGCGGCTTCACGCGCCGGCTCGTACACCGGCCGCCCGAGTTCGTGCTTCAACCGCCCGATCGAATACGCACAGCGCGCGCGGCTGTCGAGCAGACGGACAATGACCTCGTCGATCTTGTCGATCTCGTCGCGCAACGCCTCGAGGCTCAACTGCGCAGCCATTGCACATACCGCTCGACTTCGTCGAGCAATCCCGCCGACTGGCCGTGCTCGGCGATCACCTTGACCAGCGCGCTCCCCACCACCGCGGCGTCGGCCCACTGCCCGACGGCCCGCACGTGCTCGGGGCGCGATAGTCCGAATCCAAGCGCCAGGGGCATCGCCGTTTCCGCCCGCACCCGCCCCGCGAGATCCTTCGCCGAATCGTCGAGGGACTCGCGGACGCCCGTCACGCCTAGTCGCGAAATGCCGTAGAGGAACCCGCTGCCCAGTGTCGAGGCGCGCCGGATCCGCTCGACCGACGTGGTCGGGCTCAACAGAAAAATTGTATCAATCCCAGCCCCGGCGAATGCGCCACGGAACGCCTCACCTTCCTCGGGGGGCATATCCAGGGTGAGGACCCCGTCGACGCCGGCGGCTTTCGCTTCGGTCACAAATCTATCCAGGCCCATCCGGAGTATCGGATTGGCGTAGCTAAAGATGACGACCGGGGCGGAAATATCCGCCCGCACCCCGGCGATCATCGCCAGCACCTTTTCGAGGGTCGTGCCTGCGGCCAGCGCCCGCTCGGTCGCCCTCTGAATCACCGGCCCGTCCGCCAGCGGATCCGAGAACGGCACGCCCACTTCGAGCACGTCGGCGCCGGCGCGATCGAGCCGGCGAAGAATCTCCGCCGATCGCGCTACATCCGGGTCGCCCGCGGTGACGTAGGTCACGAGCCCGGTGCGCTTGTTGGCGCGCAAGTCGGCGAAGCGCTGCTTAATCCGCGACACGGCGGCGCTCCTCGAGAATCTGCTCGACGCTCTGCACGTCCTTGTCGCCGCGGCCCGACAGGTTGACGAGCAGCACGGCGTCGCGGCCAAAGGCCTTCGCCGCGCGCCGCACGTATGCGATCGCGTGGGCCGATTCCAACGCTGGCAAAATGCCTTCGAGCCGCGCCAGCTCCTGGAACGCGTCGAGCGCCTCGGCGTCGCTGGCGTGGAAGTACTCGGCGCGCCCGAGCTCGCGCAGCCACGCGTGCTCGGGTCCCACCGCCGCGTAATCGAGCCCGGCTGAGACCGAATGCGTGGCCTCGATGTTGCCGTGCTCGTCCTGCAAGACCCAGGTGCGCGTGCCTTGCAGCACGCCGGCGGCCCCGCCCGCGAAACGCGCCGCATGCCGGCCTGCGGTAATCGACTCGCCGCCTGCTTCCACGCCGATCAGCCGCACCGCCTTGTCTTCGATGAACGCGTCGAAGATGCCAATTGCGTTACTGCCGCCGCCGACGCACGCGATCACGGCATCGGGCAGCCGGCCCGTCTGCTCGAGGATCTGACGGCGGGCTTCCTTGCCGATCACCGACTGGAACTCGCGGACCATCAGCGGATACGGGTGCGGTCCGAGCGCCGAGCCGAGCAGGTAATGGGTGTCGGCGGGGCGCGCGACCCAGTCGCGCATCGCTTCGTTGATCGCGTCCTTCAGCGTGCGGCTTCCCGAGTCGACGGCCTCGACCGTTGCGCCCAGCAGCCGCATGCGGAACACGTTCAGGGCCTGGCGCCGCATGTCTTCGGTGCCCATGTAGACGACGCATTCGAGGCCGAGCAAGGCGCATGCGGTCGCGCTCGCGACACCGTGCTGCCCTGCTCCCGTTTCCGCCACGATGCGCGTCTTACCCATGCGCTGCGCCAGCAGCGCCTGGCCGAGCGCGTTGTTGATCTTGTGCGCGCCGGTGTGGGTCAGGTCTTCGCGCTTCAGGAAAATGCGCGCGCCGCACGCGTCGCTCAACCGCTCCGCGTGCCAGAGCGGTGTCGGCCGGCCGGCGTAGTGAAGCAGCAAACGCAGCAGCTCGGCGCCGAACACTGGATCGCTGCGGGCCGCGAGATACTCGCGCTCGAGCGCTTCGATCGGCGCGACCAGCGTCTCGGGCACGAAGCGGCCTCCGAAACTGCCGTAGTAGCCGCGCGCATCAGGGTCGCGCCGCCCGAACCAGTTGGCTGCCTCGCTCACACCGTCTCCTTCGCGGCCGCGATGAACCGCCGCATCAACTCGTGGTCTTTCACGCCGGGGCTCGCTTCGACGCCCGACGCCACATCGACCGCGTACGGCCGGACCGTGCCGATCGCCTCGGCCACGTTCGCCGGCGTAAGACCGCCGGCCAGCACGACGCGCCGCAGCCGCGCCACCAGCGCGGCGCGTGTCCAATCAACCGTCTTGCCGGTTCCGCCATGACGCTTCGGATCGTGGGCATCGAGATGGATCGTCGCGTCGGGCACCGGCGGTTCGATCGAGTCGGCGCCATCCGATCCCAGATGGACCGCCCGAATCACCGGCACTGGCGGCCGCCCGGCCGGCCAGGTGGGAACGTCGCCGTGAATTTGCGCCAGCTGGATTCCGCTCGCCGCGGCCTGGCTGACGTCGCCGGCGGACGGGTTCACGAAGACGCCGACCTTGATCACGAACGGTGGAAGAAACGCCCCGATCCGCTGCACCACTTCGAGTGAGGCATGCCGCGGGCTGTTCGGCCACCACACGAATCCCAACGCGTTGGCGCCGAGCGCCACCGCGGCTTCCGCGTCTTCGAGGCGCGTGATGCCGCAGATCTTGATCGCCGTCATACGGGCTCCCTTCGACTCGGGACGAGACCGGGACCCGGTCTCGCCCCTCGCTCAGGGCTGGCCGGGCTCCCCTGTTTCAGCGACTCGAGTAGATGCGCGAGTGCGGCGCCGGGATCCGGCGCCACCATGAAGCGCTCGCCGATCAGAAACGCTTTGTAGCCGAGCGACGTCATCGCCCGCAGATCGTCGGGCGTCTTCAGGCCGCTCTCGCTGATCGCGACCACATCCCTGGGCAGCGAACGCGCGATCACGTGCGAAGCCTCGAGATCGACCTGCAGCGTCCTGAGATTGCGGTTGTTGACGCCGATCACGACAGACAAACCTGACTTGTCCGCCGTAGCGCATGGCGCGAAGGTGGAAGGTTTGTCCCCACCGGTGCACGCGAGCGCGCGCTCGCATTCCTGCGCGCTGTGTACCTCGACGAGTGCGGCAAGTCCGAGTTGATCGGCCGCGGCCGCAAGTCGCCTCAAGTCCGCGTCGTTGAGGGCCGCAACGATCAGCAGAATCGCGTCGGCGCCGGCCGCGCGGGCTTCGAGCAGCTGGTAGTCATCGACGATGAAGTCTTTACGGAGCAGCGGAATGCGGACGGCGGCGCGCACCGACTCGAGGTGCGCGAGGGAGCCGTCGAAGAATCCCGGCTCGGTCAGGACCGAAATGGCCGCCGCGCCCGCACGTTCGTACCCGGACGCGATGTGCGCGGGTTCGTAGGCCGCGCGCAGAATCCCGCGCGACGGCGATCGCCGCTTGCACTCGGCGATCACGTTGACGCGATCCATTCGCGACAGCGCGGCGACGAATCCAGCGCCATCGGGCGACCGCTCCATCGCTCGCCGCTCGAGGGCCGGGCGTGCTTCGCGCGCCTGAGAAGAGGCGACGCGCGCGCGGGTCGCGCCGACGATGGCCTCGAGCAGGTCCGGCGAGCCGGCGGTCATGCCTGTGCTCCGGCGGAGCGATTGGAGACCGACACAAGGCGATCGAGCACGCCGCGGGCGGCACCGCTGTCGATCGCCGCGGCGGCCATGCCGATGCCGGTGCGAACGGTGTCGGCGGCGCCGGCGACGAACAACGCCGCGCCGGCATTCAGCACGACCACGTCGCGCGGGTTCCCGGTGGCGCCGTCGAGGACGCTTCGAACGATCGTCGCGTTGGTCGCGGCATCTCCACCTTTGAGCGATTCGGGCGTCGCCTTGGCCAGGCCGAAGTCGGCAGGATGCACGTAGAAGGTCTGCACCGTATTGGCGCGGCATTCCGAGACCTTCGTGTAGCCGGTGGTCGAGAGCTCGTCGAGGCCGTCGGCGCCGTGCACCACCCACGCGCGCTCCGACCCGAGCAGCGCCAGCGCTCGAGCCAGCAGCTCCGTCAGATCCGGCCGCGGCACGCCGACGATCTGCCGCGTCGGGCTGGCGGGGTTGGTCAGCGGTCCCAGTAGGTTGAACGCGGTGCGCACGCCCAGATCCTTGCGGGCTTGCGCCGCGTGCCGCATCGCGGGGTGGAAAGTTGGCGCGAAGAAAAACGCCATGCCCACTTCGTCGAGACACCTGGCAGCGAGATCGGGCGCCGCCTGCACATTCACGCCGAGCGCCTCGAGCACGTCGGCGCTACCGCATTGGCTCGAGACCGATCGGTTGCCGTGCTTGGCAACGCGGACGCCGCAGGCCGCCAGCACAATCGCCGCGGCGGTTGAGATATTGAACGTGCCCGACTTGTCGCCCCCGGTCCCACACGTGTCGAACACCATCCCTTGCTGAGCCGGCACCGCCACCGCATTCGCCCTCATCGTCCTCGCCAGCCCAACCAACTCGGCGGGCCGCTCGCCTTTCATCGCCAGGCCGATCAACAACCCGGCGATCTGCGCGGGCGCGGCGTCGCCGTTCATGATCGCCGCCATGGCGGCCGCGGCCTCGTCGGTCGAGAGATCTTCCTGGCGCCGGAGCTTCTCGATCAGGGCTGGAAACATGTTCAATGGAGCGTATCAACCATTTCTAGGGAGCCGAGCACCGTCGCTCGACCAACATATTCGGGCCGTTCCTACGGAACGGCCCCGTGGCGCATCGATCCGATACTCCATTACATCTCGAGAAAGTTGCGAAGGATCCGGCGGCCTTCGTTGGTGAGCACCGACTCAGGGTGGAACTGCACGCCGTGAATCGGCAGCGTGCGATGGCGCAGCCCCATCACCAGTCCGTCTTCTTTACTCCGCGCGGTCACCTCGAGATCGGCGGGCAGTGCCGCTTCTGCTACGACCAGCGAGTGATAGCGGCCCGCTTGAAACGCCGTTGAGATGCCGGCGAAGACGCCGGCGCTGTTGTGTTCGACCGTTGACGTCTTGCCATGAATCGGCACCGGCGCGCGCACCACCTGGCCGCCGAACGCGAGGCCGATCGCCTGGTGCCCGAGGCAGACGCCGAGCACCGGCATCTGCCGGCCGAACGTCGTGATCACGTCGAGCGTGACACCGGCTTGTTCGGGACGGCCGGGACCCGGCGAAATCAGGACGCGCGACGGTTCGAGCGCACGCAGGGCGTCCACGCTCATTTCATCATTCCGGCGTACCACGATCCGCGCCCCGAGCTCGCCCAGGTACTGCACCAGGTTGTAGGTGAACGAATCGTAGTTGTCGATGACCAGGACCATGTCGCCTACAGCCCCGTCTGCGCCAGTTCGAGCGCGCGCATCATCGCGCCCGCCTTGTCTTTCGATTCCTGATACTCGGCGGTCGGGTTCGAATCGGCGACGATGCCGCCGCCGGCCTGGATGTAGGCCTTGCCGCCTTCCATCAGAATCGAGCGGATCGCGATGCAGAAATCGAGGTTGCCCGCAAAATCGAGGTAGCCAACCGCGCCGGCATACAGACCACGGCGTGTCGATTCGAGTTCGTTGATGATTTGCATGGCGCGCACCTTCGGCGCCCCTGACACGGTGCCGGCCGGGAAGCACGAGACCAGCGCATCAAGTCGATCGCGACCTTCCGCCAGTTGACCTTCCACCACCGAGACCAGATGCATGACGTGCGAGTAGCGCTCGAGGCTCATCAGCTTCGAGACGCGCACGCTGCCGTAATCGCAGACGCGGCCGATGTCGTTGCGTCCCAAATCCACCAGCATGATGTGTTCGGCCTTCTCTTTCTCGTTTCGCTTGAGCTCCTCGGCCAGGCGCATATCTTCTTCATCGGTGCGGCCGCGCGGCCGCGTCCCGGCGATCGGATGTGTCACCGCGTGGCGGCCTTCGACCCGCACCAGCATTTCGGGCGACGAGCCGACGATCGATCGATCGCCCATGCGGATGAAGAACATGTAGGGCGACGGGTTGACGTGGCGAAGCGCGCGATAGACGGTGAAGGCATCGACGCCGACTTCGGCCTCGAACCGCTGCGACAGCACGACCTGGTAGATGTCGCCGGCGGCGATGTATTCCTTCGCCTGTTTGACGATGCCCTCGTAGGCGTCTTGCGACATGTTCGAGACCAGCTTCACGGCTTCACCACCGGCCGGACGCTTGATCGACAGCGCGCGCTCGAGCTCGCCCTCGAGAAATTCGATCTTGGCGCAGGCGAACTGATAGAGCGACCGCAAGTCTTCATCGCCGGAGATCCGCGCGTTGGCGATCAACAGGATGCGATGCTGGACGTGATCGAATGCCAGCACCGTGTCGAACACCATGAATCCGGCGTCATCGCGATCGGCGGTACCGGCATCGGCGCGCGCCACCGTCGGCTCGAACCAGGCGGCCGTGTCGTAGCCGAGGTAGCCGACGGCGCCGCCGGTGAATCGCGGCAGGCCGGGCACGAAGGGTGATTGAAAGCTGTTCATCAGCTCGCGCAGCGTGTCGATGAACGGCGTCGCGACGTCGCTCGTGACGCCCTGCTTTTCTATCACCGTCTGGCCGTTCCGGCTCTTCAGGATCAGGAACGGGTCCTTGCCGAGGAACGAGTAGCGGCCGACGTGCTCGCCGCCCTCGACGCTTTCGAGCAGGAAGGCGTAATCGGAGTGCTCGGCAATCTTCAAGAAGGCCGACACCGGCGTCAGCAGGTCCGCCACCAGCTCCTTGCACACGGGCACGAATGTCGCGCGCTTGGCCAGGTCCACGAACTCTTCAAACGTCGTCTGCTTCATCGGGTCTCCTTGATCGCGTCGAGCCGTGCCCTGGCCGCGTCGCGCATCACGCGATCCGCGGGCCGTTGATCGGTCCACCATTCGAACTGCGCCTGCGCCTGCGCCACGAGCATGTCGAGGCCGCCGATGGTCTGGCAGCCGGCGCGCTCCGCGTCGATCAGCAGGCGCGTGGCCGGCGGGTTGTAAACCAGGTCGTACACGAGCATGCCGTCGAGGCGGTGGCCCTCGGGCAGCGGCGACGCGTCAACGGCGGGCGCGGTGCCGACCGGCGTCGCGTTCACCAGCACATCCCAGCTGCCCGGCGACGGCGGCCACGTGCCGACGGTCGCGCCGCTCAACGCCGCCACGGTTCGCGCCTGGTCTTCGCGGCGGGCCGCAATGGTCACGCGAACGCCGGCCGACTGGAGCGCCACGGCGACCGAGCGAGCCGCGCCGCCCGCGCCAAGCACGGTGGCGCGCTTGCCTGGCAACCGCATCGCAGACTGGAGCGGTGTGAGGAAACCGGTGACGTCGGTGTTGCAGCCGAGCCACTTCGTGCCGCTGCGCCGCAGGGTGTTGACCGACTGGATGCGCCGGCTGACGGGGTCGCACTCGTCGGCGCGCTCGAACGCCGGCACCTTGAACGGCGCCGTCACGCTGACCCCCGCAAGATTGACCGCGTCGGCAAACATCAGGAAGTCGTCGAAATCAGCCGCGGCCAGGGGCAGATACACGGCATCGAGGTGGGCGGCGCGAAACGCCGCGTTGTGCATCGCGGGCGAGACTGAGTGGCCGACGGGGCGGCCGAGCACGCCGTAGATCGCCGTACGGGATCCGATCCGGCGAAAGCCGAACTCGTCGCTCATCCGCTGAGCGCTGATCTGCCTGGGCGCCACGCTGTCTCCGGCATAGGTCCAACACGACCCGATCCAGCTGGCCAGCACGCGGCTTGGCAGGCCCGCATCGCCCATGGCGATCAACACCACCGGCACGCGCGTTTGCTGCCCGATCGAACGAAGCGCGAGGCAATCGGCCAGTCGTTCAGCCGTGACGGCGATCTTCACAACTTCAGCGCCTGACGCCAGCATGGCTTGCGACAGCTCCGAGAGATCCGCCGGCACGCCGTCGAAATCGTGATGCGACATCACAATGCGGCGCCCGCCGGTTTTCTGCATCAGATCGGCGCAGCTGCCCTGCCACTCGAGGTCGACATATTCGGCGCCCAGCGAGAGCGCGTCGCTCAGGATCGCGCGGCGCTCTTCTTCGGAGCCGGCGAACCATCCGCCGTCGGACTTGGGGCGGCAGGTGACGATGACGGGCTTGCGCCGGCCGGCGAGGGCCGCGGCGGCGCTCGGATCGCTGGCCGAGTCGAGCCGAAGCTCAATCAGATCGGCGTCGTGGACCTGATCCCTCCGCGTACGCAGCTCGGCCATGGTGTCGCCGGTCACGGTCACGCAGAGCTTGGCTGGTTTCATAAGCACCAAAACAAAAAGCGCCTCTTCCCGTTCGGGTTAAAGAGGCGCTTCGGTCGAGCGTCAGATTGCTTCGTGGTGGTTACACGGACCGGGCAGCCTCTCCCATTGGGCACCAATACCACCACGCGCGCACACCGCTGCCGGTTCGGCCAAAAGACCGAGTGCGGGTGGCGGTGAAAACGGCTGTCGAGCGCATGTGAACGTCGAAAGGCTAGCAGACCCCGTGCGCCGGCGTCAAACCGGGGGACAGCGACGGGCGCACGTCAGGGGAGTGGGGCGCGCGCGGCTCCGACTGTTGCGGCGTATTGACCTTGCGGATATAATAGCCGCAAGGAGTGACCCATGCCCCACCCGACGATTCCCGCAGACGTCAGCGCGGTGGCCGATCAGATCGCGCGGCCGCGCCCGATGCGTCGCGGCTCGGTGTCCGAGCGCTACGTGAAATGCAACAAGGCGGGCTGC
>JAUSDY010000150.1 GCA_030650395.1 Acidobacteriota bacterium
CCGCAATATACTGCTAGTGGATGAAGTTCGCCCCCGAATACGTCAGCAACGTCCTCAACGAGAATTTCGAAGACGCCAAGGAGCTGCTGCTCTCGCCGCTGATGGCGATTAACTACGCGCACCTGGTCATGCTGGCCGACACGGGGATCATTTCGGCCGCCGACGCGCGCGCGCTTCGCGCCGGCCTCGACGGCATCTCGCTCGAAACCGTCCGCGACGTGCTCTATGACGGCACCTACGAGGATCTGTTTTTTTACATCGAGCGCTTGATCAAGAACGCCTGTGGCGAAGAGGTCGCCGGCCGCTTGCACACCGCCCGCAGCCGCAACGACATCGACATGACGATGTACCGGATCTGGCAGCGCGAGTTCATCCTGGCGCTGGCGGGCGCGGCGTTGGACCTTCGTGACGTGCTGCTGGATCTCGCCGACCGCCACAAGGAGACCGTCTACGGGGCGCACACCCACACCCAGCCGGCCCAGCCGTCGACGATCGCGCACTATCTGCTGGCGGTGGTCGAACAGCTCGAGCGCGATACCACGCGGCTCGCCGCCGCCTACGAATCGACCAATCGCAATCCGCTCGGCGCCTGCGCGATCACGGGGACAGGGTTTCCGATCGATCGCAACTGCACGAGCGAGCTGTTGGGATTCAGCGGCCCCACCGGCAACACCTACGGCAGCATCGCCACCGTGGATTACCTGCTCGAGAGCTCGGCGGCCACCAGCGTGCTGATCGTCGGCCTCGGCCGCGTGATCCAGGACTTTCTGCTGTGGTGCACGATGGAGTTCGGCTACTTGCGGCTGAGCGACGGCTTCGTGCAGGGCAGCAGCATCATGCCGCAGAAGCGCAATCCGGTCGCGCTCGAGCACGCCCGCGCCATCGGCAGCAAGGCCGTCGGACAAGCGCAGGCGATTACCACCGCCGTCCACAACACCCCCTTCGGCGACATCGTCGACACTGAAGACGACCTGCAGCCGCTGGTGGCGTCGATGTTTGGCGATGCCATCCGCATGGTGACGCTCGTCGCCGCGGCGATGCGACTGGCGGACTTCAACGTGGCCCAGCTGGCGTCGCGGGCCGCGCACGGCGGCACCACGCTGACCGAGCTGGCCGACACGCTGGTCCGCGATCACGGGCTGGCGTTTCGATCCGCGCATGGCATCGCCGCGTTGTTGCTCAAGGCGCAAACAGAGGATCCCGCCGTGTCGTTGTCGGCAGCGCTCGAAAGCGCGTCACAGGCGATCCTCGGCAGACCGATCGTTTACAGTGAACCCGACCTGCAGAGGATCCTGAGCCCCGCCCACTTCGTGAGTGTGCGCACCACGTGGGGCGGCCCGGCGCCGTCGGAGACCACGCGCGCGAT
>JAUSDY010000155.1 GCA_030650395.1 Acidobacteriota bacterium
CCGATGATGAACATCCTCAACGGCGGCGCGCATGCGGATTCGAACGTCGACTTCCAGGAATTCATGGTGATGCCCCTGGGGTTTTCGTCGTTCAGCGAGGGGCTGCGGGCGGGCGCGGAGATCTTTCACGCGCTGCGATCGATCCTGAAAAAGAAGGGGCTGGCAACGGGCGTGGGCGATGAAGGCGGGTTCGCGCCCAGCGTCAAGTCGAACCGCGAAGCGCTCGAGCTGGTGCTCGAGGCGGTCGGCAAGGCGGGCGCGAAGGCCGGCGACAACGTGTTTCTCGCGCTTGACGTCGCGGCAAATGAGTTCTGGTCAGGCGATCATTACGAGTTCAAGAAGTCAGGCGAGCCCAACCGCGACTCGCAGGGGATGGTCGATCTCTACGTTGATTGGTGCCGGCAGTACCCGATCATCTCGATTGAAGACGGCTGCGCCGAACAGGACTGGCACGGGTGGAAGCTGCTGACCAAGGCGCTCGGCGATCGCATTCAACTGGTGGGAGACGACGTGTTTGTCACCAATCAGGAAATCTTGAAGAAAGGAATCGCCGAAGGCGTCGGCAACGCGCTGCTGGTGAAGGTCAATCAGATTGGCACCGTCACGGAAACGCTCGACGCCATGGCGATTGCGACTTCCGCCGGCTATCGCTGCATTGCGTCGCACCGCTCAGGTGAAACCGAAGACGCGACGATCGCCGACCTCGCCGTCGGCACGTCTGCCGGACAGATCAAGACCGGCTCGGCGTCACGCAGCGACCGCGTGGCGAAATACAATCAGCTTCTCAGGATCGAAGAAGAGCTCGGCCGTGCGGCCACGTATGCCGGGCGGTCCGCGATCAAGCAGCTCCGCTGATGCACAAACTCGTTCTGCTCCGCCACGGCGAATCGACCTGGAACAAAGAGAACCGCTTCACGGGGTGGACCGATGTCGACCTGAGCGACAAGGGCCGTGAAGAAGCGCGGGCGGCGGGTCAGTTGCTGAAGCACGAAGGCTTCAGTTTTGATCTCACCGTCACGTCGGTGCTGAAGCGCGCTATCCGCACGTGCAACATCGCGCTCGACGAGCTCGACCAGCTCTGGCTGCCGGTGCAACGCAGCTGGCGCCTGAACGAGCGTCACTACGGGGCGCTGCAGGGATTGAACAAGGCCGAAACCACGGCCAAGCACGGCGAGGCGCAGGTCAAGATCTGGCGGCGCTCGTACGACATTCCGCCGCCACCGCTCACGCCGGACGATCCGCGTCATGCCGGACGCGATCCCCGCTACCGAGATCTGACGCCGGCGGAGCTGCCGCTGACCGAATCACTGAAAGACACGGTCGCCCGGTTTCTGCCGTATTGGCATGACGCGATCGCGCCGGCGATCGCGGCCGGCCGGCGTGTGATCATCGTCGCGCACGGCAATTCGCTCCGTGCCCTGGTGAAGTACCTCGATGGAATTTCAGACAGCGATATCGTCGAGCTGAACATCCCGACGGGCATTCCGCTGTTGTATGAGCTGGATGCGGACTTGAGGCCGCTCGGAAGCCGTTACCTAGGTGATCCGGAAGCGGCCCGGCGCGCCGCTGACGCCGTGGCGAAGCAGGGATCAGGGCCCAGGGATCAGGGGCCAGCGTGACTCGCTGATCCCCGATCTCCGATCCCTAGTTAGTTTCTTCTACCTTCGCCTCTTCCGCCGCGATGCGGAGCGAGCGGAGAAACCGCCGATCGTTCACGGTCATGTCGAACGGCTTGCGGGGGACGAGCGCTTTGGACGTCGCAGGTATGGTGGCGGGGAGCGCCGCGCCTTCGACCTGCGGTTGCCCGCGATTGACGAACCCCACGACCGCCTCGAGATTGACCTTCATTTCATAGCCGGCGGCCCGGGCCCGCTCGCGGCACGCTTCGACTTCTGCGCTCTCGGCAACGGCTGCGGCAATGGAGTCGGCCAGTTCTCGCGCGAACCGGTTTACGACATCATCCATAGGACGGCTCCCTCCTGTAAGACAAGCCTTGGGCCTGTCCGTGGTGCGCCAATCGGCTGGGACCGTCGGCAGTTGCCCATGCAGACCCACCGGGCGGCGGGCAGGCAATCGGGCGCAAAGTCAGCATCAGGCGGGACGAATCAGTTGGGAAATTCCGGGCCATTCTACGAAGGCGTTGTGGTCCTGTCAAGGCCAGAACGCTATAAGTGGTGTTTTTTCTGCAACTTGGGCGGATGACCACAGGCGGGCGTACAATTCCAAACTGAATGCGCAACTTCGCGAATCCCGATGACTTGAAGGGCTTCGACCCCGACCTTGAGTTGGGCTTCCCTGGTGAATTCCCCTTTACGCGCGGGATTCAACCGACGATGTATCGCGGGCGGCTGTGGACGATGCGGCAGTATGCGGGCTTCGGTACCGCCGCCGAATCGAACGCGCGCTACCGCTATCTGTTGTCGCAGGGCGTGAGTGGTCTCAGCGTGGCGTTCGACCTGCCCACGCAGATCGGCTACGACTCCGATCACCACCTCGCGGCGGGTGAAGTCGGGCGCGTCGGCGTTGCGATCGATTCGATCGAAGACATGGCGGCGCTGTTCGACGGCATTCCGCTCGACACGGTGTCGACATCGATGACGATCAACGCGACGGCGATCATCCTGCTCGCGTTGTACGTCGCGGTCGGCAAGCGGCAGGGCGTCGCGCCGAAGCAGCTGTCGGGCACCGTCCAGAACGACATCCTCAAGGAATACATCGCGCGCGGCACCTACATTTATCCACCCCAGGCCTCGCTGCGCATCGTCACCGACATCTTCGCGTTCTGCGAGCGCGAGGTGCCGCAGTGGAACACGATTTCGATCAGCGGCTACCACATTCGCGAGGCCGGATCGACCGCCGTCCAGGAAGTGGCGTTCACATTTGCCAACGCGATGGCCTACGTGCAGGCGGCGATCGATGCGGGCCTTGACGTCAACACGTTCGGCCAGCGGCTGTCGTTCTTCTTTAACGCGCACAACGATTTTCTCGAGGAGATCGCGAAGTTCCGTGCGGCGCGACGGTTGTGGGCGCGGCTGATGAAGGAGCGGTTCGGCGCCACCCATCCGCGCGCGCAACAGCTGCGCTTTCACACGCAGACCGCTGGCAGCACACTCACCGGCCAGCAGCCCGACAACAACATCGTGCGCGTCGCCATCCAGGCGTTGTCGGCCGTGCTCGGCGGCACCCAGTCGCTCCACACCAATGGGCGCGACGAGGCGCTGGCGCTGCCGACTGAAGACGCGGCGCGCATTGCGCTTCGCACGCAGCAGATCATCGGCCACGAGTCGGGCGTGACCAACACGATCGATCCGATCGCCGGCTCGTATCACCTGGAGCGCCTGACCACTGAGATTGAAGAGGGCGCCAGAGAGCTGCTGACCCGCATCGAAGCGGTCGGCGGCACGCTGGCGGCGATCGAAGCCGGCTTTATCCAGCGGCAAGTGCAAGAGTCGGCCTACAAGGCGCAGGTCGCCGTCGATGCCGGCGAGGCGATCGTGGTGGGCGTGAACCGTTACCAGACCGACGAGGCGTCGACCATCGAAGTGTTTCAGGTGGATCCAGAGCTGGAGCGGCAGCAGCAAGCGCGCGTGCAGAATGTGCGCGCGACGCGGGACGCGGGCCGCTGGCAGGCCGCGCTCGCCGAGATTGCGCGGGTGGCGACGACACGCGAAAACCTGGTGCCGCCGATCGTCGCGGCGGTGGAATCGCACGCCACCGTCGGCGAAATTGCAGATACACTTCGCGGCGTGTTCGGTGAGTACCGGGAAGTGAGCTTGGACTAGGGGTCAGACCCCTTGACTATGGATCCGCGCGCGGGGTCAGACCCCTTGCTCTCAGTGCCGCTTCTCTCGGTGCAACACCTGACGACCGTGTTCGAGACGCGGCCGAAGGCCGTCGTCGCCGTCAACGACGTCTCGTTCGAAATTCACAAGGGCGAAACGCTGGGACTGGTCGGCGAGTCCGGCAGCGGCAAGTCGGTCACCGCGTTCTCGCTGATTCGACTGGTGCAGCCACCGGGAAGAGTTGTCAACGGCCGGGTGATGTTTCAGGGCCGCGACTTGGTCACGCTGCCAGAGCGCGACATGCGGCAGGTGCGCGGGGCGGGCATCGGGTTCGTTTTCCAGGAGCCGATGGCGGCGCTCAATCCGGTGATGCGGGTGGGCGCGCATATCGCGGAAGCGCTGGTGGTGCATGGCCTCGCCTCGAGATCCGAAGCGAAGGCGCGGGCCATCGAGCTGCTGCGCGCCGTCAAGATCACCGACCCCGACAAACGCGTCGACGACTACCCACACCAGCTTTCAGGGGGCATGCGCCAGCGCGTGATGATGGCGGTGGCGCTCGCGTGCAAGCCACCGCTGGTGATCGCCGACGAGCCGACCACCGCCCTCGATGTCACCGTGCAGGCCCAGGTTCTCGAGCTGCTGCGCGACATGAAGCGCCAGTTCGACCTCTCGCTGCTGCTCATCACGCACGATCTCGGCGTGATCGCCGAAACCGCAGATCGGGTCGCGGTGATGTACGCGGGGCGCATCGTCGAACAGGGCCCGGTGCGGGAGATCTTTCATAACCCGAAGCATCCCTACACGCGCGGCCTGCTGGCCTCGATTCCAGGCGGCAGCGCCGGCTCGCGGCTGAAGGCGATCGACGGCACGGTGCCGAACCTCGCGGCCTTGCCGCCGGGCTGTTCGTTCGCACCGCGCTGTCCGGCACGCCTGCCGATCTGCGACACCGTCTTCCCGCCCGTGACCGCAATCAGCCAGGACCACACGGTGCGCTGCTATTTGTATCCGGCGCCGGTTGTCCATAAGGCGGCCGAGTAATGGCGCTGGTCGAAGTCAGGAACCTGGTGAAGCACTTCGAGCGCGGCGGCGGATTCCTGCGCGCGAAGACCGTCGTCAAAGCGGTGGATGACGTCAGTTTTTCGGTGG
>JAUSDY010000163.1 GCA_030650395.1 Acidobacteriota bacterium
CGAAGCAATCGCCGCCCGACCTCGCGGCACCAGGGATCGCGGCCATCGAGCGCAACGCCTGGGCTCTGGCGCACATCATTGACGATCTGTTGGATATGTCCCGCATCGCGACGGGAACCCTTCACATGGCGGCGCAGCCCATCGATCTGGTCGCCGTGGCGCAGGCGGCCCTGGATACCGTCCGGCCGTTGGCGGTGACCAAGAACGTGCAGTTGGCATTCTCACCCGATCTCCCAGCCATCGAACGCGTCAGCGGAGACGCTGGCCGCCTCGAGCAGGTGATCTGGAACCTGGTCGCGAATGCAATCAAGTTCACGCCCGAGGGCGGGCGTGTTGAGGTCTTCGTCGCACCCTGGAACGACCACATCGAGGTCCGGGTCGTCGATACGGGCCAAGGCATCAGTCCCGACTTTCTGCCACACGTGTTCGCGCGCTTCCGCCAGGGCGATGGCGCGACGACCGGACGTCACACCGGACTCGGGCTTGGGCTGTCCATCGTTCGCCAGCTCATTGAGCTGCACGGGGGAACCGTGCACGCGGCCAGTGAAGGGGTGGGGTGCGGCGCGACGTTCACCGTCCGCTTGCCGATTTCAGCCGGCGCCGCTCAAGTCGATCAAGCGGCCGCGCTCAGAAAGCGACGGACCGGGGCTTCGACGGCCTCGCTCATGTCGCACTTGCCGCGGCTCGATGAGCTGCGCATCCTGGTCGTCGATGACAGCGCCGACGGGCGCACGCTGACGTCGTTGGTGCTGACCCAGGCGGGCGCCAGCGTGACAGCGGCGGCGTCGGCCCGAGAAGCGCTTCAGATGCTCGACGTGGAGCGGCCCGACGCCCTGGTTAGCGAAATCGGCCTACCGGGTGAGGACGGCTACCAGCTGATCCGACAGATTCGGCAGTATGAAGCTGAACACGGAGGTTTTCTCCCCGCGGTCGCGCTGACGGGCTACGCGCGCGCCGAAGATCGGGCTCGAATCCTCGCGGCAGGATTCCAGGCGCATGTCACGAAGCCCGCTGAGCCAGTCGACCTCACGACAGCGATCGCGACCATTACGCAGCACCTGCGGGACGGCGAACCCTATCGGCCTGGCACGTTGGCAAGTTGACGGAGAGTAGGATATGTCCAAGAAACTCCCCCCCCCCCCGTTTCCCGACGACGACGTCGTCACCCTGGATGTCGGCGCCGAGGTCCGACGCAAAGAGGCGCTGCTCAAGGCCGGCGCGCTGCAGAGCGCGATTTTCAACAGCGCCAACTTCTCGAGCATCGCGACCGACGCCAAGGGCGTGATCCAGATCTTCAACGTCGGCGCCGAGCGGATGCTGGGTTACACCGCCGCCGAGGTGATGAACAAGATCACGCCGGCCGACATCTCCGATCCGCAGGAAGTGATCGCGCGCGCCGAGGCGCTGAGCCTCGAGCTCGGCACCCCGATTACGCCCGGCTTTGAGGCGCTGGTGTTCAAGGCCTCGC
>JAUSDY010000175.1 GCA_030650395.1 Acidobacteriota bacterium
ACACACGCCACCCGCGCGACTCAGTTTCGAGGCCGTGGACGCCCCGTTGATTGGGGCGTTTCTGGATCACCTCGAGACCACGCGAGGCGTGAGCGTGCGGAGCCGGAATCTGCGGCTGACCGCCCTGCACTCGTTCTTTCGGTACGCGGCATTCGAGACCCCCGTCCATGCCGCGCAGATTCAGCGCGTGCTCGCCATTCCCAGCAAGCGGTTCACGCGGCGCCAGATCGCGTTTCTCACCCGGCCCGAAGTCGACGCGCTGCTCGCCGCGCCCGATCCACGCACCTGGTTCGGCCGCCGCGATCACGCGTTGCTCTTGGTGGCCGTCCAAACGGGACTCCGTTTGTCCGAACTGACGGCACTCACTCGGAACGATGTGACCGTCGGCACGGGTGCGCACGTCCGGGTCATCGGCAAGGGCCGCAAGGAGCGGTGTACGCCGCTCGCCAAACCCACCATCGCCGTCTTGAAGGCGTGGTGGCGTGAACCGCCGCGTGGTGGCGAGCAGCTGTTGTTCCCGACGGCCCGCGGGACGCGGCTGAGTGCCGACGCGGTGGAAGATCTGGTGGCCAAGCATCGCACCGCAGCCGCCAAGGTCTGCCCGTCGCTCCAACACAAGCGGATGACGACCCACGGCCTGCGACACACCGCGGCCATGGATCTCCTCCAAGCGGGTGTGGACCGGTCCGTGATCGCACTCTGGCTCGGGCACGAATCCGTCGAAACCACGCAGGTCTATCTGGAGGCCACGCTCGCCATGAAAGAGCGGGCGCTCGCGAAGACGACACCGCTGAACGGTCGATTCAGTCGCTATCGGCCGGGCGACAAGTTGCTTGGCTTCCTCAATAGTCTGTAAGACCAGAAAACTATGCCGAGCGATCGCGAGTCGCCTCTTCGGGTCCAGCCGCATTTTTGGGCCTCAGCCCGACTCGCACCTTACGTCGCTCGGCATAGTCCGGGACCCGGCATAGTGCCGAAACGTGTGCGGGCTGGCCCGTTTCACCAGACCGGCCTTCCGGACGGCCTCGGCCACCGCCTTCTG
>JAUSDY010000022.1 GCA_030650395.1 Acidobacteriota bacterium
GCCGAGCATGCCGCGCCGCACAGCATCACCGACATGATCCTGGCGATGGGTTGGCCCCTCGCCAACTTCGCGATCTTCGTCGGCGTTCTCTATTACTTCTTCAACCAGCCGTTCAAAGACTATCTGGCAAGCCGCAGTTCGACCATCCGCAAGGACCTCGTCGAAGCGGCGGAGCTGAAGGCCGCCGCCACTGCACAACTCGCGGCCATCGAGCAGAAGCTGCAGGCGCTGCCGGGCGAGCTCGACGCGTTACGCCAGCGCGGCGCCGCCGAAATCGTGGCCGAAGGGGAGCGCATTGCCGCGGCCGCCACCGCTGACCGCGATCGCCTGCTCGAACAGACCCGGCGCGAGATCGATCTGCAAGTGAGGCTCGCGAAGAAGGACATCCTCGAGCACGCGGCGGACCTGTCGGTGCAGCTCGCCACCGAGCGCATCAAGAAAGAAGTCACGCCCGCCGATCAGGATCGGTTGGTCGATCGATATCTGCAGCAGGTCAAGAGCGGAACCAAGGCAGAAGGCTAAAGGCAGAAGGCAAAATGTCATTACGCACTTCGGCCAACCGCTACGCAAAAGCGCTCTTCGACGTCGCGCTGGCGGAGAAGAACGACCTGGCGCAGGTTGACCGCGACCTCGAGGCCGTCGTGGCGATGATGCACGACAGTCCCGATCTGGCCAAGGCAGCCGGCCGCCCCGGCGTGACTGAGGCCGCGCGAACGTCGCTCATGGAAGCGGTGGCCGACAAGATGGGCCTCTCGGCGCCGGTGAAGAAACTGCTGGTGCTGCTGGCCGACAGCCGCAAGCTCAACCTCGTTCCGGACCTGGCCGCCTCGTATCGCGAGCGCCTGCTGAACCACCAGAACATCGTTCGCGCCGAGGTGACAAGCGCCGCGCCGCTGTCGCCGGAAAAGACCAAGGCGCTCGAAGACAGTTTGTCGAAGGTCACGGGCAAGAGGGTCGATCTGTCGGTCAGTGTCGACCCCGAGTTGCTCGGGGGTGTCGTGGCACGGATCGGCAGCACGGTGTACGACGGCAGCGTGAAGATGCAGCTGGAGCGGATGCGCCAGCAGCTGGTTGAGAAATAACCAATAACCAATTACGAATAACAAACATTTATGAGCATCAAGGCCGACGACATTTCCAAGATCATCCGCGAGCAGATCGGCAGCTTTGCCGTCGCCGTGGATGTGGCCGAAGTGGGCACCGTGGTGTCGCTTGGTGACGGCATCGCGCGCGTGCATGGCTGCCAGCGCGCCATGGCGGGCGAGATGCTCGAATTCCCGCACGGGGTGTTCGGCATCGCGCTCAACCTGGAAGAAGCCAGCGTCGGCACGGTGCTGCTCGGCGAGTACACCAAGATCAAGGAAGGCGACCCGGTGAAGCGGACGGGCCGCATCATCTCGGTGCCCGTCGGTGAAGAAATGCTCGGCCGCGTGGTCAACGCCCTCGGCCAGCCGATCGACGGCAAGGGGCCGATCCTCACCAAGCAGGTCTCGGCGATCGAGCGCATCGCGCCGGGCGTCGTCGATCGCCAGCCCGTTCGCGAGCCGCTGCAGACTGGCCTCAAGTCGATCGACGGCATGGTGCCGATTGGCCGCGGCCAGCGCGAGCTGATCATCGGCGACCGCCAGACCGGCAAGACCGCCGTCGGCCTCGACACTATTCTCAATCAGAAAGACACCGGCGTCATCTGCATCTACAACGCCATCGGGCAGAAGCAGTCCACGGTGGCGCAGGTCGTGCGGACGCTCGAAGAAGCCGACGCCATGCGCTACACCATCGTGGTGGCGGCGACCGCGTCTGACCCGGCGCCGATGCTCTACATCAGCCCGTACTCGGCCACCGCGATGGGCGAGTACTTCCGGGATTCGGGCCGGCACGCCCTGCTGATCTACGACGACCTCTCGAAGCACGCGCAGTCGTATCGAGAAATTTCACTGTTGTTGCGGCGTCCGCCCGGCCGCGAGGCCTACCCCGGCGACGTCTTCTACCTGCACTCACGGTTGCTGGAGAGAGCGGCGAAGCTCAACGACAAGATGGGCGGCGGCTCGCTCACAGCGCTCCCGATCATCGAAACGCAGGCCGGCGACTTGTCGGCCTACATCCCGACGAATGTTATTTCCATCACCGACGGCCAGATCTTCCTGGAAGCGGACCTCTTCAACCAGGGCGTCCGGCCGGCCATCAACGTCGGCAACTCGGTATCGCGCGTCGGCGGCTCGGCGCAGATCAAGGCAATGCGGCAGGTGGCCGGCACGCTGCGCCTCGACCTCGCGCAATACCGCTCGATCGCCGCCTTCGCGCAGTTTGGCAGCAGCGACCTCGACAAGGCCACGCAGCAGCAGCTTAATCGCGGCGCCCGCCTCGTCGAAGTGTTGAAACAAAAGCAGTACGCGCCGCTGCCTGTTGAACAGCAGGTCACGATCCTCTACGCCGGCGTCAACGGGTTCCTCGACGAGATCGCGGTCGCCGACATCGGTGCGGCACAGGACGAGCTGGTCACGTTCATGGCCAACCGCTTCGGCACGATCCTGACGGCGATCAAGGAGAAGAAGACGCTGGATGATGCGCTCAAGGCCGACTTGAATGCCGCGATCAAGGAGTTCCAGGCGCACTTCAAGTCGATGAAGGCGACGGTCGGAGCGCGCTAAATGCCCTCCCTAATAGACATCCGGCGCCGCGTTCGCGCGGTCAAGTCGACGCAGCAGATTACGAAGGCCATGAAAATGGTGTCGTCGTCCAAGCTGCGCCGCGCGCAGGAGCGCATCCTGCGCAGCCGTCCCTACGCCAAGGAAATGCTGCGGGTGTTCAACCACCTGGCGACGCGCACCGAGAACGCGACGCACCCGCTGCTCAACGACGATCCGCTGGCCGCTCGCACGCTGCTGATCGTGATCACCGCCGATCGCGGGTTGTGCGGCAGCTTCAATACCAACGTCGTCAAGTCGGCCATCCAGTTCACGATCGACCAGCCGAAGTCGCCCGATGGCCGCGACGTCGCGATGGCCCTCGTGGGGCGCAAGGGCCGCGACTTCTTCATGCGGCGCGGCTTCGACGTGCTGTACGAAGAGGTCGGCATTTTCCAGAACGTCAAGTGGTCGCACGCGCAGTCAATTGCCACCACCGCGATCAAGGAATTCCTTGGGCCCGACATCAGCTCCGTTTACCTGGTCTACAACGAGTTCCGGTCGGCGATCTCGCAGCGCGTAGTGATCGAGAAACTCCTGCCGATTCCCCGCCTTCGCGCCGAGGACATAGACTCGGGCGCTTCGGCGAGGCAGGCTCCTGACGTGTCAGCATCTGCGGCCGTTGATTACCTGTTCGAGCCGGATCCGCAGCAGCTGCTGAACACGCTGCTGCCGATGCACGTGGCGGTGCAGATCCAGCGAGCGCTGCTCGAATCCGCCGCCGCCGAGCACGCCGCGCGCATGCAGTCGATGGACAGCGCCACGCGCAACGCGAAGGAAATGGTCGATCGGTTGACCCTCTACATGAACAAGGTGCGTCAGGCCGCCATCACCCGGGAAATCATCGAAGTCGTGTCGGGAGCGCAGGCTACTTAATATGGCTACAGCAGCAGATCAAAAAATCGGCAAAGTGATTCAGGTCATCGGCCCCGTGATCGACGTCGAGTACGAAGGCGGCTACCTGCCGGCCATCTACAACGCCGTCCGCATCGTCGACGAGGGCCAGGCCGGGGGCGAGAAGATCGACATCGTCGCCGAGGTCGAGCAGCACCTGGGTGAAGGCCGCGTGCGCACGGTGGCGATGAAATCCACCGACGGATTGCAGCGCGGCATGAGCGTGATCGATACCGGCGCGCCGATTTCGGTGCCGGTCGGTCCCGCCACGCTTGGCCGCATCCTCAACGTGCTCGGCGAGCCCGTCGACTTCCCGGACATGCCCGTAGAATCGAAGGAACGGTGGCCGATCCATCGCCCGGCTCCGACGCTCGAAGAGCAGTCGACCGAACTGAAGATGTTCGAGACCGGCATCAAGGTCATCGACCTGCTCGAGCCGTACCTGCAGGGCGGCAAGATCGGCCTGTTCGGCGGCGCCGGCGTCGGCAAGACCGTGATCATCATGGAGCTGATCAACAACATCGCCATGAAGCACGGCGGTGTGTCGGTGTTCGGCGGCGTGGGCGAACGCACCCGCGAGGGCAACGACCTGTGGCTCGAGTTCCAGGAGTCGGGCGTGATCGACACGAAAGACTTGTCGAAGTCGCGCGCCGCCCTGGTTTACGGACAGATGACGGAACCGCCAGGCGCGCGCCTGCGCGTCGGGCTGTCGGCGCTGACCGTGGCCGAGTACTTCCGCGACGCCGAGAACAAGGACGTACTCCTGTTCATCGACAACATCTTCCGCTTCACGCAGGCGGGCTCGGAAGTGTCGGCGCTGCTCGGCCGCATGCCGTCGGCGGTCGGCTACCAGCCGACGCTGGTGTCTGAAATGGGCCAGCTGCAGGAACGTATCACGTCGACCAAGAAGGGCTCGATCACGTCGGTGCAGGCGATCTACGTGCCCGCCGACGACTACACCGACCCGGCGCCGGCGACGACGTTCGCGCACCTTGATGCCACGACCAACCTGTCGCGCCAGATCGCGGAGCTTGGCATCTACCCGGCGGTGGATCCGCTGGCCTCCTCGTCGCGCATTCTCGACCCGCGCGTGATCGGCGACGAGCACTACAACGTGGCGAAGCAGGTGAAGCAGATCCTGCAGCGTTACAAGGACCTGCAGGACATCATCGCGATTCTCGGCATCGACGAGCTGTCGGAAGAAGACAAGCTGGCGGTCTCGCGCGCGCGCAAGATTCAACTCTTCATGTCACAGCCCTTCTTCGTGGCGTCGCAGTTCACCGGCCTCGAAGGCAAGTACGTCCCGATCGACGAAACCATTCGCGGCTTCAAGGAAGTTGCCGAAGGCAAGCACGACGGTGTTCCGGAGCAGGCCTTCTACCTGGTCGGCTCGATTGACGAAGTGCTCGCGAAGGCAAAGACGCTCAAGCAATAAAGGCAGAAGGCAAAAGGCACAAGGCAAAAATGGCGCTGCCCACCAAGCTGACGCTGCACATCGTGTCGCCCGACCAGTCGATCTCGCAGGAGGTCGACTACGTCTCGCTGCCCGGCAGCGAAGGCGACTTCGGCGTGCTGCCGGGCCACACGCCGTTCTTCACGACGCTACGCCCGGGACCGATGTGGTACCAACAGGGTGCCGAGAAGCATTTCCTGATGGTGGCGGTCGGCTTCGTCGAGGTGTTGCCGGATGCGGTGTCGGTGCTGGCGCAGGTCGCCGAGCGCGCCGAAGACCTCGACCAGGCTCGCGCCGAGGCCGGCATGAAGCGCGCGGAGGAAATGCTCGAGGCGGTGCCTCACGAAATTGATTTCGAGCGCGCGCGGCTGGCCATGCTGCGCACCTTGCAGCAGTTGCAGGCGGAAAGCCGCCGGGGCGTGTAGGATCAGGGTTTCCTGATCCCCGATGTTCGCCAATCTCGCTAAACTCGGCCGCTATCGTGCGCTGATTCAGACGCTGGTGGTGCGCGACCTCAAGGCGCGCTACCGCGGATCGGTGCTCGGTTTCTTCTGGTCGTTCTTCAACCCGGCGCTGCTGCTCTTCATCTACACGTTCGTCTTCACCAAGGTCCTGCCGTCGAGCCACCCGCCGGACATGGAGCCGTTTGCGCTGTTCATGTTCTGCGGCATCCTGCCGTGGACCTGGTTTTCTTCTTCGCTGCTCGAGTCGTCTAACACGCTGATCGCCGGCGGCAACCTGATCAAGAAGGTGCTGTTCCCGGCAGAAGTGCTGCCGATCGTCACCGTGCTGGCCAACATGGTGCACTTCTTCCTCGGCCTGCCGATCCTTGCGGCGTTCGTGATCTACTACCAACGGCCTGTCGATCCGATCGAGCTGCTCTGGTTCCCGGTGATCGTGCTCGTGCAGCTCATATTGACCACGGGTCTGGCGATGTTTCTGTCGGCGCTGACCGTGCACTTCCGCGACCTCAAGGACCTGCTCGGCAACATCCTGACGCTGTGGTTCTTTGCCACGCCGATCATCTATTCGATCGAGATGGCGCCAGCCGACATGCGATGGTGGCTCAACCTCAATCCCATGACGCACCTGATGCGGTCGTATCAGGAGGTGCTGTTCTTCGAGGGTCCGCTGGGTCACCAGAAATGGCTCGCGGCGCTCGGCGTGATCTCTGTTGTGGTGTTCCTCGCGGGTTACTTTGTGTTCGATCGGTTGAGAGACAGCTTCGCAGAAGAGGTATGACGTACAAAGCCACAGAGACACAGAGACACGGAGAAGACCTTTTTGGGTCTGATCAGGTGTTTCTTGTCTTTGAATTTAGACAAAAATTCTCTGTGCCTCTGTGTCTCTGTGGCCCGTACGTGATGCCATGAAGCCGGCAATCGAAGTTCTCAACGTTTCGAAGGTCTATCGCCGTTATGCGCGGCGGAAGCAGTTTGCCACGCTCAAGTCGGCCCTTCTCGACGGCAGCCTGATCGGCGATCTGAAACCGGAAGACGCCTTCCCGGCCCTTCGCGGCGTCTCGTTCTCGGTTCCGAAGGGGTGCACCTACGGCGTGATCGGGCGCAACGGCTCCGGCAAGAGCACGCTGCTCAAGTGCGTCGCCGGCATTACGCGCCCCACCGAGGGCAGCGTCGTGGTTGACGGCCGCATTTCGGCGTTGATCGAGCTGGGCGCCGGGTTCCACCCCGAGATCTCGGGCCGCGAGAACATCTTCATCAACGGCATCATGCTGGGCCTCACCAAGAAAGAGGTCACCCGCCGCTTCGATGAGATCGTCGACTTCGCCGAGATGGCGGAGTTCATCGACGCGCCGGTGAAGACGTATTCATCGGGGATGTACATGCGCCTGGGCTTCGCCGTGGCGATTCACGTCGATCCCGAAGTGCTGCTGGTGGATGAAGTGCTCGCCGTCGGCGACCAGGGCTTCACGCACAAGTGCCTCGACAAGTTTTCGGAGTTCCGGCGACGCAACAAGTCGATCCTGCTGGTGACGCACTCGCTCGACCTGGTGGAAAAGTTTTGCGATGAAGCCCACTGGCTCGATCGCGGCAAGACGAAAGGCGAAGGCGATCCGAAGCGGGTCGTCGCGGCCTACGTGATCGACGTCGAAGACAGCGAAGAGAACGAGCTGGCGAAAGCGGAATCCGCCCGCGTCGCCGCATCGGCCTCTGCCGAAGCGACGGCGGAGGCGACCTCTTCGCAGGTAGCGCGGCAGGTAGCGCGGGACTTTAGTCCCGCGAAAAACCCCGCGATTGAGGAAGACGCGCCACAGAATCCGGTCGACGACGCGTCAACTCCGCGCGATGGCTTCAAGTCTGCCGAAGGCCGCTGGGGCACGCGTGAAATCGAGATCACCGACGTGACGATCAGCGGGCCGGGCGGCGAGACCGGCCATGTCTTCCAGAGCGGCGACGCCATCAAGGTGCACATGCAGGTCACCGCGAAGGAGCCGATCACCGACTTCGTGTTCGGGCTCGGCCTCTTCAACGCCGACGGCGTGTGCGTTTACGGCACCAACACCGGCCTCGAGGAACTGTCGCTCAGCGAGATCAACGGCACTGGCGAGGTGACCTTCACGATGGATCATCTCGATTTGGTCGAGGGCACCTACCGTCTGGATCTTGCGGCGCACAAACTCGACGGCTATCCCTACGACTACCATCGTCTGCTGTACACGTTCAGGATCAAGTCCCGCGTTCGCGATGTCGGGATCTATCGCCCCGATCACAAGTGGTCGTTCGGGGGGAACATTAAGTCAAAGGAGGACTTGGGGTCTTAAGCCCTCAAGCCCTCATGGTCCTATCGCTGAGCGAAGCGCGGGTTCTTGTTGAACGTGCGCGAAGCCGCGGACAAACCCTTGTTTTTACCAACGGCGTCTTCGACATCCTGCACCCCGGCCACACCAGGTATCTGGCCGATGCCAAAGCCCTCGGCGACGTCCTGATCGTCGGCATCAACAGCGATCGTTCCGCCCGCGCGTTAGCAAAAGCGCCCGACCGTCCCATCAACTCCGAACAGGAGCGCGCCGAAGTGCTCGCCGCACTGGCCGCGGTCGATGCCGTGGTGGTCTTCGACGAAGACACGCCGCACGCCATCATCTCGGCGGTGCAGCCGGATGTGCTGGTGAAGGGCGCCGACTGGGGCGAAAACGCCATCGTCGGCCGCGATGTTGTCGAAGCAAGGGGCGGAAGAGTCGTCAGGGTCGAGCTCTCGCCAGGTTACTCAACTTCAGCAATTCTGGCTAAGATTCGCAAATAGCATCAACGCATCGTCTAGCCAGACATCAAGACATCGCTTATGCTATCCTAGGTGGATGAGGACCACCCTCACCCTGGACCCGGACGTGGCAGCGCTACTAAAAAAGGCGCTAGCCAAAGGCGATCAGACCTTCAAGGACGTGGTTAATAGCGCACTTCGAAGTGGGCTTGAAACCACCGAAACGGCAGCCAAGCCGAAGAAGCGCTTCGTTCAACGAATCTGGAGCACCGGTGGGGGCGTCATTCTGTCCCCGCAGGAAATCAAGGAATTGCTCCTCGAAGAAGACATCGAGCGGTTCAATCGTGATTCTGGTCGACGTTAATTTACTCGTCTACGTTGGCAGCCCATCGTCGCCCGAGCACGAGCGAGTCCGCGAGTGGTTTGAAGAGCGCATGAACAGCGGCGAGCGCGTCGGATTGCCATGGCATTCGCTCTTCGGGTTTCTCCGAGTGGCCACGAAACCGTCTACGGTGTTGGGATCGCTGTCTATGAGCGAGGCGCTCCTGTTCGTCGAAGAATGGCTCGAGTGGGACACGGTGTGGGTTCCCGAACCGACGGTTGAGCACATGAAGATCGCAGGGAGGCTGTTACGTGATCTGCCCCGCAGTGCGCTCGTGCCCGACGCACATCTAGCTGCGCTCGCCATCGAACATGGCTTGACGCTGTGTTCGAATGACAGGGACTTCCGGCTCTTCCCCGAGCTTCGACTTCACAATCCGCTCGAATAGCTGGCAGCCGGCCCCGCCATCTCTCCGCGTTAACGCCCGCGCACTGGACTCGCAGCCGGAGGGCGCGATGACGCGACGAGAGGTTGATTTGAGAAAAAGCGGTGAGCTTACGTGGCGCTTCATGAGCTGGGCCCAACGCTTTTTGCTCAAATCACACCTCTCGTCGCGTAGCGGGGCCGGCTGCCACCGCTCGTGGGATAATGGGAGGCTTTTGTACGTAGGCTCTTGATTGTCTAGCGTTCCGTCACTCGCGTTACGGTCGCTGCTGAACTCGGTGATCCGGGAAAGCGGGTTGTCACCCCTCGACTCCGCTCGGGGCGGGCACCCCACCCGGCGCATCAGCGGCGCGATTGCCCCTGTACGCGCGATGGCGGTGGCGGCGGCCGCGAAGCGGATTCCCGGTGGCGTCGTGCTCTACGTGGTCGCGACCGACGCCGACATTGAGTCCGCCGTCGACGACATCAGCTTTTTCCTTGGCGCGCTCGAAGGCGCTGCGGATGCAGTGGTCGAGCAGCAAGTCCTTCCGTTTCCTTCCACCCAGGTCGACCCATACCGCGGCTTCGCGCCTCACCTGAAAGTGGCGTCGGCCCGCGCACGCGCGTTGCACGCGCTCGCGAGTAACACCGCGCGGGTGGTGGTCGCCTCGGCGCCCGGTCTTCTCCCGCGCTTGCCCGATCCAGCCGCGCTGATGTTGGCGTCGCACGAGATCAAGCCGGGGATGGACATCGATCCGCACGCGCTCGCCAACACGCTGGTCGCCGGCGGCTACGAACCCGCCGATCCGGTCGACGCGCACGGCGAGTTCGGCCGCCGCGGCGGCATTCTCGACATCTTCCCGGCCGGCGACGACCTGCCGGTCCGCATCGAGTTCATCGGCGACACCGTCGAATCGATTCGCCGTTTCGATCCGGGCACGCAGCGCTCGGTAGAAACGCTCGACCGCTTCGGCCTCATCCCCTTGCGCGAAAGCGACGTTCGGAGAGCGGGGGCTTTCTTGTCCGCCGAAGCGCCGGGCGCGAAGGTGGAAGCCCCCGCTGATTCGGCGACGGCTGACCTGTCCGCCGAAGCGTTTGACGCGAAGGTGGAAGCCATCGCCCTCCGATCGTCGATGTTCGACTATCTGCGCTTATCGCGCGACTTCAGTGTGTTGCTCGCGGAGCCGACCGATGTCGAGAAACAAATCGACACGGCATGGGAGCAGACGAAGGCGCAGCACGCCGAAGCTGAAGCCAGGCGACCCTTCGACTCGCGATCGGAGGCCGATCGCTCGCTCAGGGCGGCCGCAACAAACGCGGCCGAGGCGACCAAACCGCCGCCCGCCGAGCTGATGCTGACGCGCGAGGAGGTAGACGCGCAGCTTGCCGGTGCCACGATTCTGGAAGAACTGGCGATCGGGGAGGGATCAGGGATCGGGGATCAGGGATCAGCGCATCCCGGCGATCGGGGCGACGTCGAGATATCTTCCCAGCCCGTACCCGCATTCCATGGACGCATTGCCGACTGGGTCGCCGACGTTCGCGAGGCGCAGCAACGCGGCGACCTCGTCGTGTTCGTCGCCGGCACGCACGGGCGCGCCGAGCGCACTGTCGAACTGCTGCGCGATTACGACGTCCGCGCGGTAATGGCGAGCGATGCCGGCGATGTCGTCGCCGGCGCGGTGATGGTGGCGGAAGGGTGGCTGTCCAAGGGCTTCCGTCTGGACCTTCGGAGAGCGGGGGCTTTCTTGTCCGCCGAAGCGCCGGGCGCGAAGGTGGAAGCCCCCGCTGATTCGGCGACGGCTGAAGCCGTCGCCCTCCGATCGCATCTGCAGGTTTACGTCGAAACCGATATCTTCGAAGAGGAACGGCGCAAAGTCGCCCTTCGACTGGGCTCAGGACAGGGCAAGCGCGCGCGCTCGCTGGCCGCGACCTTCCTCTCCGACCTTCGCGACCTCAAGGTCGGCGACCTGATCGTCCACGTTGACCACGGCATCGGCCAGTTCGTCGGCCTCAAGCAGATCTCGGTCGGCAACGGCGACGTCGTGCAGGAGTTTCTCGAGCTGCGCTATCACGCGGATGCAAAGCTGTTCGTTCCCGTCGAGCGCCTCGACCTGATCCAGAAATATAGCGGCGGGTCGAAGCCGCCGCTCGATCGCCTGGGCGGCACGACGTGGGAGCGCGCCAAGACCAAGGTCAAGAAGGCGATGCGCGACATGGCGGAAGAGCTGCTCAAGCTCTACGCCGCGCGCAAGGCCGTGCCCGGGCACGCCTTCAGCGCCGATACGCACTGGCAGGAGGAATTCGAAGGCTCCTTCGAGTTCGAGCTCACGCCCGATCAGGCCACGGCGATCGCCGACATCAAGCGCGATATGGAATCGCCGACGCCGATGGATCGCCTGCTGTGCGGCGACGTCGGCTATGGCAAGACAGAAGTCGCCATGCGCGCCGCGTTCAAGGCGGTGATGGACGGCAAACAAGTCGCGGTCCTCGCGCCCACCACGATTCTGGCGACGCAGCATCTCAAGACCCTGCGCGATCGGTTTGCCGCCTTCCCGGCCAAGATCGACATGGTCAGCCGCTTCCGCAGCAAGCAGGAGATCAAGCTGGCGCTCGAAGAGCTTGCCGCCGGCCGCCTCGACGTCATCGTCGGCACCCATCGGCTGCTCTCGAAAGACGTCGAGTTCAGGGATCTCGGCCTGCTTGTGGTGGACGAAGAACAGCGGTTCGGCGTCGCGCACAAGGAACGCATCAAGCAGATGCGGAAGAAGGTCGACGTGCTGACGATGACGGCGACCCCCATTCCGCGCACGCTCAACATGTCGCTGGTCGGCATCCGCGACATGTCGGTGATCGAAACGCCGCCAAAAGATCGCCTGGCAATCCAGACCAACGTCGTCAAGTTCGACTCCAACGTGATCGTGCGCGCGATCCGCGCCGAGATCGCGCGCGGCGGCCAGATCTTTTTCGTGCACAACCGGGTCGAGTCGATCTACTCGATGGGCAACCTGATCCAGCGGCTCGTGCCGGAGGCGCGGGTGGTCATCGGCCACGGACAAATGGCGGAAGACGCGCTGGAAAAGGCGATGCTCGATTTCATGGCACACAACTACGACGTGCTGCTCGCCACGACCATCGTCGAAAACGGCCTCGACATCCCCAACGCCAACACCATCGTGATCAATCGCGCGGATCGCTATGGGCTGTCGCAGCTCTATCAGCTGCGCGGGCGCGTCGGGCGCAGCGATCGCGCGGCGTATGCCTTCCTGCTGATCCCGCCTGAGGAGGCGCTCTCGCCGGTGGCGCGCAAGCGGTTGTCGGCGATCAAAGAATTTAGCGAATTAGGCAGCGGCTTCCGCGTCGCGGCCCTCGACCTCGAGATTCGCGGCGCCGGCAACCTGCTCGGCGGCGAGCAGAGCGGCACCATCGACGCCATCGGCTTCGAGATGTACATGAAGCTGCTCGAAGACACGATCCGCGAGCTGAAGGGCGAAGACCTCGAAGACGACCTGCGCGCGACCGTCAACCTCAAGATCGACTTCCGTCTCGACGAGGAATACGTGCCCGACATGAACCAGCGGCTGATGATCTATCGCCGCATGGCCGCGGCGCGAAGTGAAGAGGAAATTGCGAAGCTGGTCGACGAGGTGCGGGACCGCTACGGCCCGCCGCCCACCGCCGTGCTCAACCTGGCCGACTTCGGACGGATTCGCGTGCTGGCCGACAGCCTGGGCATCGAGACCATCGACCGCGACAGCTCCGCCGTGGTTTTCAAGTTCAGGGACCGGACCAAGGTTGACCCCATGCACATAATTGCGCTGGTCCAGGAGCGTGGGGATCTGCAGCTTTTCCCTCCCAGCACGGTGAAGCTGGACCTTAAGAAGCCCACGGGAGGGCACTCTTTGTCGGGAGGGAACCAGTTGTCGGGAGACAAGGATTTGTCGGGACAGCCAAAAACTCCGCTCCAAAGGCTCGCCGAGAGTCGAAAGCCGAAAGCCATCGCCAAACCCAAGCGTGCGCCAGCTTGGTGGACGGCGCGGGCGACGGCCGGGGAGGTCACCCCCGGATTCACTAAGGCTGAGATTCTCAGGGCGGCGCCGGAAGACCCCAGGGCGCCGGACGGAGTCTTAGCTAAAGTGACAGAACTGCTCGAGGACCTCGGGAGTTAAGAGTGCAGAGTGCAGAGTTAAGAGTGCAGAGTTAAGAGTTAAGATTGGGGATTAATGAAATTACGCAATACCGGCTTGGCGGTTGTTTTGATGACGGCGCTTGTCGAAGGGCGAGTCGAAGGGGACATCATTGAACAGGTGCTCGTCAAGGTGAACGGCGAGATCATCACCAATTCCGACCTCGAGGCGCGGCAGATCGCGGCGCTTCGCCAGAAGCAGCCGAATCTGCGGCCCGATAACGACGCCGCCCTGCAGAAGGCGCTCGCCGAGATCACGCCCGAAGTGATCGTCGACGCCGTCGAAGAGCTGCTGATGG